>DIUT01000068.1 GCA_002423105.1 Geobacter sp. UBA6151
TTTGCTCCGTGCGCCACGGTAGCCCTTGGCAAGCTTCAGAACCTTGTTGCGGCGTTGCCGCGTCTTGAATCCACCTTTTACTCTCGGCATCTTTGAACTCCTTCAGTTTTAATTTGCCCGATGCGCAAGGGGCCGTTCCTCGCGATTCAGGGATGACGCANNCCGCCGTGACGCAGGTTACGCTTGCGCTTGCGGGTCTTGCTGGTAAGAATGTGGCTGGTAAAGGCGCTGGCGCGCTTCACTTTGCCGGTTCCGGTCTTTTTAAAGCGCTTGGCAGCAGCGCGATTGGTTTTGATCTTGGGCATTTCCGTCTCCTTTTGTCTATTCCTGATTTCAGGGTTTTTTAGGTTTTGGGGCAATGATCATGAACAACTGTCGTCCATCAACACGAGGCTGTACTTCCACCACTCCAACATCGGCAAGTTCACTGGCAAACCGGTCGATGACTGCGCGTCCTATGTCCTGATGAGTAATCTCACGGCCACGGAATACCAGCGTCACCTTGGCTTTGTTTCCCTCTTCAAGGAAACGGCGCACATGTTTTACCTTGAAATCCAGGTCATGGTCGTCGGTCTTGGGGCGAATCTTCACCTCCTTGACCTGCACCTGCACCTGCTTTTTCTTGGCTTCCTGTTGCTTCTTGCTCTGTTGATACTTGAATTTGCCGTAATCCATGATCCGGCAAACCGGGGGTTGAGCCGTCGGAGAAACTTCCACCAGATCCAGCTGACGGGCTTCCGCAGCCTCCAGGGCCTCACGGAGTGTCAGAATACCGAGCTGTTCGCCATCATTGGCAACAACCCTGACTTCGTGGGCGCGAATGGCGTTATTGATGTTAACCGTTGCAGGCTTTGGAGCGGCTATGGCGGCACCTCCTGGTACATGAGAGCTTGATACTGTTTATTTGTACTGTTTTGTTTCGGACTCAATAAAGGCAACAAACTGATCCGGCGTCATGGCCTGCAGGTTTTTGCCGTCGCGGAACCGGGGAGTAACCGTGCCCTGCTCAACCTCTTTGTCGCCGATCACCAGCATATACGGTATCTTCTGCAACTGGGCTTCGCGTATCTTGAAATTCAGCTTTTCGTTCCGCAGATCTTCCTGAACCCTGATTCCGGCGTTGCGCAACTGCTTGAATACTTCCTGGGCGTATGCAATCTGGTTGTCGGTTACCGTCAGTACAATCGCCTGCACGGGCGAGAGCCACAACGGGAAGTTGCCGGCAAAGTGCTCGATCAGGACACCGATGAACCGCTCAATGGAACCAAGGATAACCCGATGCACCATTACGGGGCGCTTTTTCTCTCCGTTACTGGCGATATAGGTCAGATCGAACCGCTCGGGCAGGGTAAAATCGCACTGGATAGTAGCACACTGCCACCGCCTGTCAAGACAATCGCGCAGCTTGATATCTATCTTGGGGCCATAGAAGGCGCCATCCCCCTCATTCACTTCAAAGGGACGACCGGTATCCTTCAGCGCACCCAGCAGGGCGTTGGTGGCCCGCTCCCAGTCATCATCGCTGCCGATGGACTTTTCCGGGCGGGTTGACAGCTCCATCTCGTACTCAAAGCCGAAGATACCCATCACTTCAGCGACGAAACCAAGTACTCCCTTAATCTCGGCGTCCAACTGCTCCGGCGTACACAGTATGTGGGCATCGTCCTGGGTAAAGCAGCGTACCCGCATCAGACCGTGCAACACTCCGGCCCGCTCGTGACGATGGACCGTGCCAAGTTCAAAGTAGCGTTGCGGCAGGTCGCGATAACTGCGCAGATGGGACTTGTAGATCATCATGTGGGCAAGACAGTTCATCGGCTTGACGCCAAAACTCTGCTCATCCACCTCGGTAAAATACATATTCTCGCGATAATTGTCGTAATGGCCGGAACGCTGCCACAATTCAGTTTTCAGAATCTGGGGACCGACAACGATATCATAGCCCCGCCGGAGATGCTCCTTGCGCTCGAAATCCTCCAGCAAGGTACGCAACAAGGCCCCTTTTGGATGCCAGATGGGGAAACCTGCGCCCACTTCGTCGGAAAAGGAAAACAGGTCCAGATCCCGTCCCAGCTTGCGGTGGTCGCGGCGCTTGGCTTCTTCAAGACGGTGCAGATAGGCATCCAGTTCTTTTTTGTCCACAAAAGCCGTGCCGTAAATCCGTTGCAGCATCCGGTTCTTTTCATCACCACGCCAGTAAGCGCCGGCAATGGAAAGCAGTTTGAACGCCTTCAGCTTGTTGGTATTGGGAACATGGGGACCACGGCAGAGATCGGCAAAACCGCCCTGGGAATAGATGGAAACAGACTCTGCACCGATATCCTGGATCAGCTCTTTCTTGTATGGCTCCCCCATCTGTTCAAAAAAGGCGATGGCCTCAGGAGCTGACAGCACTTTCCGTTCAACCGCCTGCCCGCCTGCGGCCAATTCAACCATCCGCTTTTCGATCCGCTCCAGATCTTCAGGGGTGAACGGAGTATCTACATCAAAATCATAGTAGAAGCCATTATCAATGGCCGGACCGATGGTCACCTTTGCAGCCGGAAACAGCTCTTTGACTGCCTGGGCCATCAGGTGCGACGTGGAATGACGGATAATGTCCAACGCTTCGGGACTTTTGTCGGTGATAATGGCAACCGACGCACCGTCAGACAGTTGTGCGGCAAGATCAACAAGCTCTCCGTTAATCTGACCGGCAAGCGCCGCCTTTGCCAGGCCTGCGCCAATGGATGCAGCCAGGTCGGCAACCGTCGCTCCGTCCTGCAGCTCTCGCGTTGAGTTATCAGGCAAGGTTATCTGGATCATAATTGCACTCTCAAAGTCCACAAACGAAAAAGGCATCGAATACCGATGCCGCTTTCGCGTTTAAATGGTAGGCGCGGGCGGTCTCGAACCGCCGACCTCTACCGTGTCAAGGTAGCGCTCTCCCCCTGAGCTACGCGCCTCCAGCAAAGTTTTAATGTCATAGCAGCCCCTTTGTAGGGTTGTCAAGCATTTTTCAATGCAATAACAATCATGACATCCCGTCCGCTGGCAACAATTCATATTTGGAAAGCTTGTAGCGGAACGACCGGAAGGACATACCCAGCAACTCAGCCGCCCTGGTTTTACTGCCTCCTGCTTTTTCCAATGATTTTAGCAGGTATTGTTTTTCAAGGCTTTCCATGGCAGCCTCAAGGTCCATGCCGTCATCGGGAATATTGACACCGCCATACAGATCAAAACGGTGGGTTCCACCCCGCACCGATTGCGGCAGCGAATCAACGGCAATACATTCGTTGTTCAGAACCAGCGCCCGCTCTATAATATTTTCCAACTCCCTGACATTGCCCGGAAAACCATAGGTCATCAGCGCCTTCAAGGCATCGGAGGAGATTGTTACCTGTGCGGACAGGGCATGCTTGCATAACAGATGTTCCACCAACAGCGGAATATCTTCTATCCGCTCCCTGAGCGGCGGCATGACGATCTGAAAGACATTGATCCGGTAATACAGATCTTCCCGGAAATTCCCGGCCTTGACCTGATCGGCCATATCACGATTGGAAGCTGCCACGACACGCACATCCACCTTTTTTGTGCAATTGCCGCCTACCCTGCGTACTTCGCGTTCCTGAAGCACCCGCAGCAACCTGGTTTGCATGGACAGGGGTAATTCGCCGATCTCATCCAGGAAAACGGTGCCGCCGTTGGCCTGCTCAAACAGGCCGGGGTGATCACCAACTGCTCCGGTAAATGCTCCCCGTACATGACCGAACAGCTCACTTTCAATCAGATTTTCAGGAATGGCTCCGCAGTTGACCGCAACGAAGGGCTTGTTTTTTCGAGCGCTGCCGTTGTGTATTGCACGGGCGGCCAGCTCTTTGCCCGTACCACTTTCACCGGTGATGAATACGGTGCTGGATGTTTCCGTAACCTTGTGCAGTAAGCCGAACAGCTCCCGCATACGTGGCGACCTGCCGATAATACCGGCAAAACCATCACACTCGCTGGCCTTTTCACGCAATATCCGGTTTTCACGCCGTAAATCCCGTTTTTCAAGGGCATTACGGACCAGTATCTTGATCTCTTCCACCTTGAAGGGCTTTGCCAGATAGTCGTATGCTCCCAGCTTCATCGCCTCCACAGCCTGTTCAGCAGTGGAAAAGGCCGTTATCAGCAGCACCGCCGTATCCGGGGTCTCTTTCTTGATGCGGGCCAACAGCTCAAGGCCGCTTAAGCCCGGCATCTGCACATCGGAAATGACCAGGTCTATCCTGTTGGATGCAAGTCGTTCCTGGGCCAGTGCGGCATCTGCCGCCGTGAGCACCTCGTATCCTTCCCGCTCCAGCAGGATTGACAGGAACTCCCGCATGCTCAATTCATCATCGACGATCAGAATCCGGGTCTTCATCCTTTGAATTCCTCCAACAACGGCAAGGTAATGGTAAAGCGGGTACCGCCCTCTTCCAGTTTAGATGCCCTGATTGTACCGCCATGTCCTTCCATGATGCGATAGACCGTCGCCAGACCCAAGCCGGTTCCGGAAGCTTTGGTGGTCCAGAATGGTTCAAAAAGGTTCCGCAGCGCCTCATCCTCAATGCCGCTGCCCTGGTCGCTTACCATAATCGTCAGCTCTGCCGACCTGTTGCCGTCCGCTTCAGTCCCTGGTGGCCGAATGCGCGTTTCAATGGTTATGATACCCCCATCCGGCATTGCGTCGGCAGCATTGTGCAAGAGGTTCAACAGCACCTGCTGTAACTGTCCCCGGTCTGCATGAATTGACGAATGCTCCCCAACCGCAGCAAGCTCGATACTGATACCGTGGAAACGCTGATCAAGGGACAGAAGCTCACGCAGGTCAAACAGCATCTGACGCAGGTCAAACCGCTCCCGCCGGGGTGGCCGCGGACGGGCATATGCCAGAAACTCGGTTATCAGACCGTTCAGGCGGTCCGATTCCCTGGTAACAATATTTAATAGCCTGCTTTCATGATCTCGCAGTCCCCCCTGTTCTGCCAGCAACTGCACAGAACCACTGATGGCCGCCAGGGGATTTCTGATTTCATGGGCCATCCGTGCGGAAAGCTCTCCCAAGGCCGCCAGACGGTCGGAGCGCTTCAGCGCCGACTCCATCCGCTTCAGTTCGGTCAGGTCTTTCAGGGTAATGATCAAACCTGCGGGTACCCCATGGCTATCACTGTACGGAGTGCTGGTATAGCCAATGGTACAGGAAAGGCCTGCGGGCGTTCCGTAATAAAACTCCCCACGCTGGGGCTTGGCCAGGCTATCACCTTCAAGGACAATGTGCGGAAAGATGGCGGTCAGCAAGCAGTTGTAGGCTGCCTCCTGCGACAGGCCGGTCAAGCGCTGGATATAGGGGTTGAACACCCTGATTTCCCAGCGAGGGGTGACCGTCAACAAGCCACTCTCCAGATGTTCCACAATGGTTGTGTGCAGACGGTTCAGTTCTTCGTAGTTAACCGCAGTAACCCGCAGGGCATCTTCGGAAACCCTGGCCAGTTCACTGACATAGCCACTGGCCAACGCCGCCAGCACAAAACCGGTCAGATGCAGGAACAGCGTGTAAAAAACAACCACTTCACCTTTCTGGTATGCGGCATCAGGCGTGAGCCCCAATCCTTTGAGCATGCCGTAATACTGCATGTCAACCATGGCGCCGTACAATATGATGCAGAGTGCGGCGGTATAAAGCGCATCACGGCGGGAAATCAACATGCCGGCGCTCATAATCGCCAGCAGATAGAGGAAGGAATAGGGGCTTGCGATGCCGTCCGTAAGAATCAGCAGCATGGTGACAAACAGGATATCCCAGACCACCTGCAGACGCGTCAGGGATTTCCGCCACTGCAGACGGCGAAGGGCAGCCAGGGAAATGGCTGAAAAAATGCAGGAAAAGACCATCAACTGCACGATACCCCTGAAATGAGTATCGCTCAGCGCATCAGGGTCCTGTAATTTGAGGATGATGGTTGATGCCAGAAACAGGATCGTAACCACGACTCTGGCAATAATGAACAGCCGCAGACGGCGTTCAGAGGTCATTGATTATCCACCAACGGCGCTTGCCATCTTGAATATGGGCAGATACATGGCAACAACCAGGCCACCTACGACCGTACCGAGAAATACCATCAGCAGCGGCTCCATCATGGCCGTCATTGCCGAAACGGCATCATCGACCTCATCATCGTAAAAATCAGCTATTTTGTTCAGCATCGCGTCCATGGCGCCGGTGGCTTCACCCACCGCAATCATCTGCACCACCATGGGCGGAAATATCCCGCATTCCTGAAGAGGCTCCGCCATGGTCTTACCTTCGGAAATAGCCTGGCGCACACCGTAAATCGCTTCCTCCACTATCACGTTGCCTGCGGTCTTGGCCACAATCTCCAGACCATCCATGATCGGCACGCCCGAACTGATCATGGTGCCCAGGGTACGAGTAAACTTGGCCACAGAAACTTTACGGATCAGCGGCCCGGCAATGGGCAGCTTGAGGGCAAGCCGGTCAATCTGCTTACGGCCGGTCGGGGTGGCATAATATTTTTTTATAGCCGCTGAAATAATAAAAAACAGGGCGATGATGACAATGATGTACTTGGTCAAAAAATTGGAAAGGGCGATGACGAATTTGGTCGGTGCTGGCAACTCTCCTCCAAACTCGGCAAACATCTTGGCAAAGGTAGGAATGACAAAGACCAGAATCACGCCCACAACAATCACGGCAATGGACATGATGGTGGTTGGATAGACCATGGCCCCCTTGATCTGTTTTTTGAGCTTCATCGCCTTTTCAATATAGGCGGCCAGACGGTTGAGAATGGTGTCAAGGATACCGCCAATTTCACCTGCCGCCACCAGGTTGACGTACAATGCGTCAAATGCCTTGGGATGCTTACCCAGCGCATCGGCAAAGGTAGACCCGCTTTCAACGCTCTCCTTGACCTTCAGCAAAATCTCCTTGAACGCCGGTTTTTCCTGCTGGGATGAAAGAATATCCAGACACTGCACAAGCGGCAGGCCCGAGTCGATCATAGTGGCAAACTGCCGGGTAAAGATAACCAGATCCTTGGTATCGATCTTGCCGCCACCGAAGGAAGGCAACTTGAACCCCTTGCTTTCCTCCTTGACCGTAATTCCCTGCATGCCGGCTTTCTTGAGCTGGGCTTCAACAGAAGCGGCATCAGGCGCATCGGTGATCCCCTTCTGGACAGCACCGGTACGTGTTTTAGCTTCCCAGACAAATTTTGGCATGGTTCATCCTCCTTGCAGGTCAATACATTCAGCGGCGCAACGGTTGGCGCATCCCCAGGCTGGGGTTGTTGATCATCTGCTTCAGCTCGTCCTGGTCAGACGAACGGCTCAATGCATCCTCCAAAGAGATGATCCTACGTGAAAACAGGGAGTACAACGACTGGTTCATGGTCTGCATGCCGAATTTATCTTGTCCAACCTGCATCTGCGAGTAAATCTGGTGGACCTTGTCTTCACGGATCAGGTTTCTGATGGCCGGGTTAGGAACCATGATTTCCATGGAAAGTGTCCGCCCGCCACCGATTTTGGGAATCAATGCCTGGGAAATGACCCCTTCCAACACAAAAGAAAGCTGTGCGCGAATCTGGGTTTGCTGATAGGGGGGAAAAACATCGACAATCCGGTTGATGGTCTGGGCGCAAGAGTTGGTATGTAGAGTGGCCAGACAGAGGTGACCGGTCTCGGAAAGGGTCAGGGCCGCCTCAATGGTTTCCAGGTCACGCAATTCGCCCACCAGGACAACGTCCGGGTCCTGACGCAACACATATTTGAGCGCGTTCTTGAACCCTTTTGTGTCGGCCCCCACCTCCCGCTGGTTCACCAGACAGCCCTTGTGGGGATGCAGGTATTCTATGGGATCTTCAATAGTTACAATATGATCTCTGCGGTTTACGTTGATGAAGTCGATGATGGAAGCCAGGGTGGTTGATTTACCGCTGCCGGTGGGCCCGGTAACCAGAATCAGACCCCGCGGTTTTTCAGACAACTCCTTGACAACCGGTGGCAACCCCAGATCCTCAAACGTCAAAATCTTGTAGGGAATCACCCGGAAAACACCGGCAACTGCCCCGCGCTGCACGAAAACATTACCCCGGAAACGGGAAAGTCCCTTGACCCCAAAGGAGAGGTCCAACTCGTTTTCCTCCTCAAACTTGTGTTTCTGGGTATCGGTCAGCACCGAATAGCAGAGCTGCTTGGTATCCACCGCGCTCAACTGCGGAAAATCCAGCGCCTTCAGCTTGCCGTCCACCCTGATCTGGGGCGCGGAGTTGGTGGTGATATGCAGGTCCGAGCCATTTGCCTCCACCAGAATTTTCAGCAATTCATGCAGGTTTGCCATGGATACGCTCCTTTAGTCGTCAGCAACGGTAATACGTAAGACTTCCTCCAGCGAAGTAACCCCTTCTTGCAGCTTGGTAAGGGCTGACTGGCGCATGCTCTTGATACCCAGACGCATGGTTTCACGCTTGATTTCAGCTGTATTGGCGCCGTTCAGAATCAGTTCCCGAATCGGCTCCAGCATCGGCATGACCTGGTAAAAGCCGACCCGCCCCTTGTAGCCGGTATTATTGCAGACAGAACATCCTCTACCCTTGTAACAGACATAGTCGCCTGCTTCCTCAGGAGAAACACCGGCGTCAATCAGGGCCTGGACCGGAATATCCTCCTTCTCTTTGCACTCACCGCAGACCCGGCGCCCCAGCCGCTGGGCCGTGATAAGGTTAACCGCTGATGCCACCAGGAACGGCTCGATCCCCATGTTCAACAGACGGTTGATGGTGGCCGGAGCATCGTTGGTATGCAGGGTGGAAAGCACCATATGGCCGGTCAGCGCCGCCTTGACCGCAATTTCGGCCGTCTCAAAATCCCGGATCTCGCCGATCATGATGATATCCGGGTCCTGGCGGAGAAAAGAACGCAGGGCCGCGGCAAAGTTCAGGCCGATATCCTCATGCATCTGCACCTGGTTGATACCGGCAAAGTTGAACTCGACCGGGTCTTCGGCGGTGGAGATGTTTTCCGTTACCTTGTTCAGTTCCGACAGGGCTGAATAGAGTGAGACCGTTTTGCCGGAACCGGTGGGGCCAGTGACCAGCACCATGCCGAACGGCTTGTGAATTTCCCGCTTGAAGTGGGACAGCGCCTCCACCTCGTAGCCCAGCTTGGTCATGTCCAGTTGCAAGTTGCTCTTGTCCAGCAGACGAAGCACGATTTTTTCACCAAACAGCGTCGGCAGGACCGACACCCGATAATCCATATCCTTACCGCCACCTAGCTTGATCTTGATCCGGCCATCCTGGGGCAGCCTGCGTTCGGCAATATCCAGTTCCGCCATGATCTTGATCCGCGAGGTGATGGCGTTTTTCAGTTTCATGGGAGGCTTCATCACCTCATACAACACGCCATCAATCCGGTAGCGGACCCGGAAGGTCTTTTCGTAGGGCTCGATATGGATATCGCTGGCTTTTTTCTTGATGGCATCCATCAGAATCAGGTTAACCAGCTTGACGACCGGAGCTTCCTCGGTGGCCCGTTCCAGTGATGAGACATCCACCTCATCATCGGTATCCACCAGCTCCAGATCCTCCATATCCAGGTTATCCATCACATCGGCCAGGGTGGCGGACTGGTCATAATATTTATCAATGGCCGCTTTGATATCGGCTTCAGAAGTCACAACCATCTCGACATTGTAGCCGGTCATGAACTTGATATCTTCGATGGCAAAGAGATTGGAGGGGTCGCAGACCGCGACGATCAGCGTGGCACCGGCCCGGTTGATCGGCACCAGGTGATATTTCTGAGCCACTTCAGCCGGTATGACCTTGGTAACAGCGGCTTCGATTTCGTATTCGTTCAGATTTATCGTGGGGATACCGTACTGCCGGGAAAGGAAGGAGATCAGATCCTGCTCGCTGATGATACCCTGCTTGATCAGGATGGCGCCGAGCTTGGTCTGCCCTCCGGACATTTTCTGATCCTGAAGAGCCGCAGCCAACTGTTCCCTGGTGATCAGGTTGTTGTTGACCAGTATGTCTCCCAGACGGCTTGTCTGCATGCAGGCTCCTGTAAAACCGTTTTAGCGGCGATTTTATACCACAATTGCTCGATAGTAACGGTCAGCTTCCGCCAGTGTCAAGTCCTATCAAGATGGCGGATCAGCGCATCCCGCATGACATTCTCCGGAGACGGCGTCCCGTTCCAGAGGGCAAACGCCAGTTCGCCCTGGGCGGCCAGCATGCCCAGACCATTTTCAGCCTGAAACCCTAAAGCACGTGCAGCACTGAGCAAAGGCGTTTCCGGCGGCGCATACACCATATCGTATACCTTGGCAGCACTGGGCAAGGATGTAAGGGCAAGCCCGGTAATGTTCTCACCATGCATCCCCAGCGACGTGGCGTTTATCACCAGCTCCTGCCTGCTCCAGAATGCCGAATCCACTGCATCCGTTTCGATGACAGCGCAATCAACCAGGGGATAGTCCCGCTGAAACAGGGCAATCATTTCCCGCGCTGCGTGAGCGGTGCGATTCAGGACAGCAACCGAAGCAACCCCGGCACGGCAGAGAGCGGCCAGCGCACCGCGAGCGGCGCCTCCGGCCCCCACCAGCACAACCCTGCATCCCGCCGGATTGCACCCCAGATCTTTTTTCAGGGAGCTGATCAGACCGTCGCCGTCGGTGTTGTAGCCCACCAGCTTGCCGTTACGGTTCAGCACCACATTGACCGCCCCGGCGGCCCGGGCGTTTGGGTCAAGTTCATCAAGCAACGGCATGATCGCGGTTTTATAAGGGATGGTAACGTTGACACCTGCCACCTGCAACGCCCGGACCCCTTCCACAGCCTGCGGCAATTGTTCCGGCGCAACCGGAAACGGCACGTATCTGGCGTCAATTCCGGCGGCAGAAAAGGCCGCATTCTGCATCACCGGCGACAGGGAATGGCACACCGGCCAACCAATAATACCGTACACCCTGCTTGCACCGGTAACCGGGGCTTGTTCGCAGATCATTTTTGTTTGCTCCCCTTTTCCTTAATTCCGTAGCGTGCCGCAAGCTGCTGCAGGTTATCCCGCCAGGCCGGCATGATCAACTCGGCACGGCGCAACAGGCTGGCTGTTTCCGAGACATGCCCGCGCCGCGCCAGATCTTCAGCAGACTGCATCAGACAGTACGCATGAATGATCAATGCCTTGTGGGAGTCCTGATCCGGCTGCCAGCGTTTCGGATGCAAACGGTGCAGAATGTAGTACTCCCAGATGGCTGGCTCTTCGAGGTTAGACACCAGGTCCGAGCTGGACAGTCCAAAGACGATTCCCTGCTGTACCGGCTGCGCTCCGGGCCAATCCAGGGAATAGCGACTGGAAAAATCCACCAGAATCGGACGCTCATTGGCAAGGTTGACGGCCAGGGACCTGAAGACCTTCTCGGCAGGGGCACCTGGAGTGGGACCGGCATCAAGAAAACTTTTCAGACGCGGCAGTTCCCGCCTATGCCAGGCAAAGGTCAGGTGGGGGATATGGGGCAGATCAAGGTCTTCCCGCATCCGCTCCACGCCGTGCAGGTACCAGAGGGGAAATGCCCCGCTGTCTCCCCAGGTAAACAGCACCCCCCCCTCCGGCAGGGTACGCAAGGTATTCAGGGCATAGTCATGGGCAAGATAGTTATCGTGCTGGTCCTGATCTGAAAAATGCAACGCCAATTGAAACAGCGGAATCAACAGGAACAAGACCGCCAGCAGCAGACGATGCTGCACACCGTAGGATTCCTGCTGTGCTGCTTTTTTTGCCCCTTCCACAGCCAGCGCAAAAAGCCCCATGGCAATCACGACCGCCGACAGGAGATAAAGCGGTGTGTAAAACTCTTCCGTCAGAAAGATGAATTCCGGCAGTGGATTAAAATACCCGGCTATTACCAGCCAGAAACAGAGCACCGACACCAGAAAAGCCGCCAGAAACCCTTTCTCTGCCCGCCGACAGGCCCAGATACCGGCTCCCAGCAACACCAGACCGACCCAGCCGAATTCGTGGATGATATCAAAAGCGCCCAACTGCTTCAGCCACAACATCATATCACGGCTGTGGGGCTCCTCAGGATATCCGCGCCGCAACAGATGCCAGAGAAAGCGGGACAAGGCGCTGGTGTCCCCCCAACTTTGCATGGCGCCGGCAGCGGCGCGTAACGGCAGATACAGCTGCACGGCCCCCCCGACCACCATACAGGCAGCTGCCAGCAACCACTCCCGGACCTGACGGATCGATCCCGGTGCTGTGATCAGGATAAAAACCAGCAATCCCGGCAGTAGCAGCACGATTGTCTGGTGGGCGCCAGTGGCCAGACCAGACAGAAAAGCAGCGGCATACCACCATGCAGGCTCCTCTGCGCCCTGACGGACACGCTCACGCCATTTGAGCAGCAGCAAAAAAATAACCGCTGTCATGAAGGCCAGCAGCGGGTAAGGCTTGTCGTGATTGGTCTGTAGCCAGAGCCGTGGCGTGGTTGCAAGAATAAGACTACCGGACAGGGCAGCCATACGGACCGCAAAGGCAGAAAATGCCTCATCGGCACAAAACACCATCTCCTTCAGCAGGGTATGGAGCAGGTAATAGCAACCAAGACAGGCAAGGGCGGCTGAAACAGCGGTGCCCAGGTTGACCCTGAAGGCCACGTTGCCGAAGGGCAGCCAGGTAAACGGCTTCAGGTAGAGTAAATATAACGGATAGCCTGGAGAGTGGGCTGACCCCAGATACCAGGTGGCGGTAACGAACTCGCCGCTATCGTAAAAGGTAACTGACGGCGCCAAGGTCATCAGATACAACGTACAGGGCAGGACAAACGCGGCAACTGCCCAGGGATCAAGGTATTCTTTCAATGAAAATTTCATGGCGCCAACTGCTCCGTTTCAGCCTGCTGCCGCACCCTCGCCAACGAGATGCCACCGGCCCAAAGATGGTACAGCCCGGCCAGGATAACCGGAAAGAAACCGATGCCGTGAATCACCAGGGCGATGGCCGCCGCCTGGGTGGGCTGGATACCGAAAGCGGCAAGCCCGGTATAGCAGGCAAGGTGATAGGTGCCGATATAGCCGGGAGCTGCCGGCACCATCACGGCAAACACCAGGAGCACCATGATGAAAAAGGAAGCGCTCAGGGGCAGATGAATGCCGAACCCCAGCAACACCAGATGAATCGGCAGGGTGGCGGTCAGCCAGATACAACAGGAACTGACAACCAGCATCAGCAGATGTTCCGGTCTTTTCGGCAGATGCAGGCCATGCAGAAAGGAACCGGACAGGGTGATCGCCTTTTCGGAAAGGATTGCCGGAAACGGCTTCAGCACTCTGCCCATCAGCGACAGGGTTGCCACCGGCCGTCGCTTCAGCAGCAGCAAAAAAACTATGGCCAAAGCATATACCAGCACCATTGTTGCGCCGCCCCCTTTCAGAAGCGCTGTGGTCTGCTCCATGCCGGGCGGCAGCCGCAGGGTGAGCAATACCAGAACCAGTATCACCATGACGCTGAAGCCATCAAAGAGCCGGTCAATCACCAGCGAAGCAAAGACTGACGCCACCTTCAAACGTTCCCGCTCCGCCAGCACCCAGGCCCGGATGAATTCACCAAGGCGGGCCGGAAAGAGATTGTTGGCCATATAGCCGATGATAACCGCCGGATACAGCGAACCAAGCGCCAGGGGACGCTCATGGATCAGCAGATAGCGCCAGCGCACTGCCCGCAGCCAGAAGCTGGCGAACGTCGAAAGTATGGCCGCCACCAGATAGCCGGGATGTACTCCGGCAAGAGAATCAAGCAACTGGCGGCCGTCAATCTTGCGCAGCACCAGCACCAGAAACAGCAGACTAACCGCCATACCAACCCAGAGCATGAGACGGGAGTGCTTCAAAGGCTGGTCCTCACCGGCAAACCGGCTGACAGTATGCTGCGGCACTGCTCAACATCACGTGTTATTTGCGCCATCAGCTGCCCGGCATCGGAGAAGCGGGCAATATCGCGCAGCCGCTCCGCAAAGTGCACCACAATCTCTTGAGCATACAGATCGTCAAAAAAATCGAAGAGGAATGCTTCAATGGTATGTTCACCCCCTTCAAAGGTGGGGTTGGTGCCGATACTGCACGCCCCCTGATGCAACTCTCCCTTTGCCTCAACCCAGACGGCATAGACGCCGTCAGCAGGTATCAGTTCGTTGTCCGTCATCATATTGGCTGTAGGAAAGCCGAGCGAGCGGCCAATCATCCTGCCTTTGACCACCTGTCCCACAATCCGGTGGCAACGGCCGAGCATCGCAATCACGTCGGCCACGGCCCCCTGCCCGATCAGACGCCGCACTGCGCTGCTGCTGAAGAGCAGCTCGGCATCCCCCACCGGGTCAAGGGCGATCAGATCAAAACCCAGTTCTCTGCCCAGGCGACCAAGTAGCGCCTCATTGCCTTCACGCCCCCTGCCAAAGGCGTAATCGTGGCCGATCACCAGTGAGCGCACTCCCAGGCAGCGACAGAGGACCGTACGTACAAACTCCTCAGCCGAGGTTGTGGCAAAGGAACGGGTAAAGGGAATGACCAGCAGCAGGTCTATGTCACTTTCGGCAATCAGAGCCCGTTTCTGCCTTTGGGTGGTGATCAGCCGCGGTGCACGGTCTGGATCAAGAATTTTCAGGGGGTGGGGATCAAAAGTAAGCACAACGGCAGGCACCGACAACAGGTCTGCCTGACGCCGCACCTGGGCAAAAACCTCGCGGTGCCCCCGGTGGACGCCGTCAAAATTGCCGATGGTCACCACGGAGCGGCTGACAATGGATCGGCTGAAATCATCGGTGATTACGGTCTGCATGGCCAGCTTATATGGCATAAATTCTTGTTACACACAACCCTTCATCCCTTGACAAACTCCTGAGCGGGATTGATAATCACCCGTCGGACTGCAATAAAAAGGTCCCGCCTGGAGTTTCCCATGACCGTTGAAAGTGATTTTCTGGTAATCGGCAGCGGTATTGCCGGTCTTTCCTTTGCCTTGCAGGCGGCAGCCCATGGCCGTGTCGCCATTGTCACCAAGCGGGAGGTTGCCGAATCTGCCACCCGCTACGCCCAGGGCGGCATCGCCTCGGTCTTTTCCGCCGAGGATTCCTTTGACGCGCATATTGAAGACACCCTGACCGCCGGCGCCGGAATCTGTCATGAAGATGTGGTGCGCATGGTGGTGGAGGAAGGCCCCCAGACCATCCGCAACCTGATCGAATGGGGGGTAAAGTTCACCACCACCACGGCGGGCGATGCCTACGACCTGACCCGCGAAGGTGGACACAGCGCCCGCAGAATCCTGCACGCCGAGGATATTACCGGCCGGGAAATCGAGCGTGCGCTAGTGGAAGCGGCGCGCCAGAATCCCAATATCCAGCTGTTTGAACACCACATTGCCATTGATCTGATCACCAGCGCCAAACTGGCCCGCCAGCCGCTGTCGGACAACAGTTGTCTGGGGGCCTACGTGCTGGACATTCGCGGAGACAGGGTGCTGACCTTTGCGACAGGGGCCACGGTACTGGCCAGCGGTGGAGCCGGCAAGGTGTATCTGTACACCTGCAACCCTGATGTCGCCTCCGGCGACGGCGTGGCCATGGCCTACCGGGCAGGGGCCACCATCGCTAATATGGAGTTCATGCAGTTCCACCCCACCACGCTGTTCCACCCCAACGCCAAATCGTTCCTGATCTCCGAAGCAGTGCGGGGCGAAGGGGCGATCCTGCGTCGCCGCGACGGAACCGCCTTCATGGAAAAGTACCACCACTTGAAGGATCTGGCCCCCCGCGATATTGTGGCCCGTGCCATTGATAACGAGATGAAGACTTACGGCGATGACTGCGTCTACCTGGACATCACCCATGAACCGGCAGACTTTGTGCGCAGCCGATTCCCCAACATCTATCAGACTTGCATGGAATACGGCCTGGACATGACCAAGGAGTGGCTGCCGGTTGTTCCTGCCGCCCATTATCTCTGTGGTGGCATTCAGGTAAACAGCGACGCCCAAACCGATCTGTCCGGGCTCTACGCCATTGGAGAAGCGGCCTTTACCGGCCTGCACGGCGGCAACCGCCTGGCCAGCAATTCGCTGCTGGAAGCAGCGGTCTATGCCGGACGGGCGGCAAAGCACGCTATTGCCGTCCTGCCGTTGCGTCCCCCTGCTGACAGAAGCAGTATCTGCGAATGGGATTCCGGCACCGCCACCAACAGTGACGAGATGGTGGTGGTTTCTCAGAACTGGGATGAAATCCGGCGCTTCATGTGGAACTATGTGGGCATCGTCCGCTCCACCAAACGCCTGGAGCGGGCACTGCGCCGCATCCAGTTGATTCAGGATGAGATCGAGGAATATTACTGGAACTTTATCATCACCTCGGACCTGATCGAACTGCGCAACCTGGTCACCGTTGCCAAACTGATCGTGCGTTGCGCCCAAAAACGCAAGGAATCCAGAGGACTGCACTACACTATCGACTACCCGGAGCGGGATGACGCCAACTTCAAACGGGATACCATTATCAGGAAATCGTTTTCCTAGAGGCCACCATGGATATTGCAGACCTACGCAAACGGATAGACCTGCTGGACGACGTCCTGCTCCGCATTTTCAACGAACGAGCACGTCTGGCCCTGGAAATCGGCCACTGCAAAAAGGATTTGGGGCTCCCGGTGTTTGACCCGTCCCGCGAGAAAAATATCTTTATCCGCATGAAATCCGACAATCCCGGCCCCTTGGATGATGGCGCCATCGTCAGGCTGTTCGAACGGGTGATCGATGAATCACGCCGACTGGAGCGGATCATGACACAACCGGAACAGGAGGACGGATCACAGCCATGATCATTATCATGAAGAAAAACAGCCCCGAAGACTCCCTGGATCATGTCAAGGAGTACCTGATCAGCCGCAACTTCGATATCCATCAGTCCACCGGTGCCAACCGCACCATCATTGGTGTTATCGGCGACACGAATACCCTTGATGATGACCGGATTGCCGCTCTGCCCGATGTGCACCAGGTGGTGCGGATCAAACCGGAGGAATAGGAGACTATCTATGACGCAGAGTTGTTCCGCATGCCTGAAAACGCTGGTTCTATCCCTGCTGTTGTTGCTGACAGTTGCGGGAGCCGAAGCCGAACCTCTTGAAATCACGCCGTTCCGCACCATCAACAACAATCCTCTGGCCCAGATATACGGTTTGCCCGCCGAAACGTCGGCTGTCCTGACCGATTCCGGCAGATGGCACTTCAACCTGACCCAGGATATCGCCAGCATCTACTCCACAAGTGACTCCTCCTCAGAGCATATTCTGCTAGATGGCGAACTGTACCGCTGGAACCTGAGCGCCAGATATGGTGTGAGTGACAATCTTGAGTTGGGTCTGGAACTGCCGTTTATCGTGCAGGGAGGCGGCTTTCTGGACAGCTTCATCATCGACTGGCATAAAACTTTCGGATTACCCCAGGGGGGACGGGACACAGCACCCAAAAACCGCTTGCGCTATCAGTACTCAAAAGATGGCAGACAACTGCTGAACGTAACCCGTTCAAGTAGCGGCATTGGTGACATAAGTCTGCTGGCCGGCTACCGGCTTTTTGAGCAAAAAACAGATCAAGATCTTGATGCCGTTGCCGTGCGTGCCCAGGTAAAGCTGCCAAGCGGCGACACCGGCAACCTGATGGGCAGCGGCAGTATCGATACGGCCCTGTTTTTGACCGGTTCCATGAACCGCAGCACTGAATGGGGTATGCTGGGAGTTTTCGGCTCAGTAGGAGGTATGGTTTCCAGTGACGGTTCCATTCTTGCCGGTCAGCGGGAAAATCTGGCAGCCCTGGGAACCGCCGGACTGGGGTGGGCGCCCGCTTCATGGATCGCCTTCAAGGTACAATGCAACCTGCACACCCCGCTTTTTAACAGCGGTTTGAGCGAAATCGGCAATAATTCTGCACTGATTACTTTTGGTGGCACATTGAAGCTGCCGGATGGCTATCTGCTTGACCTGGGGGTTGGCGAGGATATTGCGGTGGGCACAGCGCCGGATGTGAATTTTCATATGGGGCTGGCCAAGCGATTCTGATCGTCTGGCTAGCCGCCTGCCGGACGCAAGGCGTTGAATGAAACCTTGTACCGGTTCGATTAATAAGGTATATACGGTATCCACCATGCAACGTAGCGTACTTCCATTTAATATCATCCTTGCCGTCCTGATCCTTCTGATATCGGCACGGATCATTGCCGATTTTGCAGCCTACAGACTCGGTTCGTTCACCCCCAAAAAACCAGCAGCATCGGCAATATCCACGGCATCACACCAGGCAACAGCCCTGAACAGCTATACAGCCATCCTTGAAAAGGGACTATTCGGAGCAGCCACCAAAGGTATACTGACCCCCATCGCTGCACCAACGGCGCAATCGACAGCCACCGCTCCGGCGGTTGCACAATCGGATCTGGTACTGCTGGGCACTGCCGCCGGTTCTCCACGGCAAAGCTTTGTACTGATAAAGCGCACCAGCAGCAATGAAGAGCGGGTATTCAAGATGGGAGAACGGGTCTTTGACCTGGGGTTCCTCACCGCAGTGCGCAAGGAATCCGCTGATCTGAAATCCGGTACCCAGATAATCACCCTGCGCACCCCCAACGCTCCTGCCGAAGCGCCAAAACCTGCGGCAGCTGCTGCTCCAGGCCAGCCTGCTCTCGGCGTGATACCTGCAACAGGAAGTGCTGGCGGCATCATTGAACAGCGGGCGCTCAATGCCGCCCTGGATAATATCGGTCAGGCCATGACCGATGCCCGACTGCTGCCCAGCGTCAAAGACGGCAAGGTTGAAGGGTTCAAAGTCTCCGAAGTGAAACCCCAGGGAGTTTTTGGTGCCATCGGCCTTAAAAACGGTGATGTACTGCAAAAGATCAACGACTACCCCATTGATTCGCCTGAAAAGGCGATTCAATCATTCATGACCCTGAAAGGCCAGACCCGCATCAAGCTGGATCTGATACGGGATGGCGCTCCAACGTCGCTCTCATATGAAATTCGCTAACCTCCGGAGGTCTGCGTGAAACGTTTTCTGATTATCGTATATGCTGCTCTCATGCTGTCCTCAGCCCTGCAGGTCATGCCGGCGCAGGCGGCAAGCCAGGGAGTGGTTATGAATTTTTCCGATGTGGATATCTCCACCATGGTGAAATTCATCAGCGAACTGACCGGCAAGAACTTTGTACTTGACGAACGGGTAAAGGGAAAAATATCCATCTTCTCCCCTTCCAAACTGACTATTGACGAGGCGTTCTCCTTGTTTACCTCAGTGTTGGAACTGAAAGGCTTCACCCTGGTTCAGTCCGGCAAAGTTTACAAGATAGTGCCGCTTACCAGCGCCAAGCAGTCCGGTATGCGGCTTATTGAAGGCAGCGAGCGCACACCGGTAAGTGACGCCTTTCTGGCACGAGTCTTCCCCCTTACACAGATTACCTCCCAGGATGCCCTTATTTTTCTGCAACCGCTGATTTCCAAGGATGGCCATATCGCCTCCTTTGGTCCCGGCAACATGCTGCTGGTGGTTGACGCCGCGTCAAACATCCATAAAATCGCCGAACTGCTGGCCACCATTGACACTCCCCAGCGTCGTACCGGCGGAGAGCTGATCTACCTGAAACACAGCAGCGCCGATGCAGTTTCAGCAATCCTGCGTGAGTGGCTGGGGGGCAAGGGAATACGCACCACTCCCGGCGTTGGAACCGGAGCCCAGCAGCCGATCAGCACTGCCGGAGTACAGGTTTTTCCTGACCAGCGCCTGAACGCCCTGCTGGTTTTCGGCTCCGAGCAGGACAAAAAAGAGATCCGCAGTCTGGTGGGACAACTGGATATAGAGCCGCCCAGTGCCAGCAGCAAGGTTAACGTCTACTATCTGGAACATACTGACGCCACGGAAATGGCCAAGGTACTGGACGGCGTGGTAAAAGGGATTACCGCCCAGGTGGCGGCCCAGCCCGGCGCCGTTACCCCGCAAGCCTCTCCCTTTGACAGCGGCAAGATCACCGTTACCCCGGACAAGGCCAGCAACTCGCTGGTTATCATGGCCTCCCCCACCGATTACAACAACCTGATGCAGGTGATCAAGAAGCTGGACCGGCGCAGCAAACAGGTCTTCGTCCAGGTGCTGATTGCCGAGATTTCTCCGGAAAAATCCCGCTCATTCGGTGTCCAGGCAGGCGCCGTTGCCGCCGGAGCGCTGGGTAAATATTTGCAAGGCGGCGGTCTCTACGATCCGTTCGGCACCTTTGGCAAGATTCTTGGGGATTCCTCCAGCACCGGCTCATCCGGAATCGGCACCTTGATTCAGGACAAACTGAAGGATTCAACACGACCGGTAACCGGCGTGGCCCTGATCCAGGCTCTTGAGAACAACGGCATGTTGAACATCCTCTCAACACCCAACATCCTGACCACGGACAACAAGGAAGCCGAAATTAATGTAGGCGAGAACGTGCCGTTCAAAGGGGCCAGCACCCAGAGCACCTTTGGCGCCACCGAATCGGTGGAGCGCAAGGATATCGGCATCAACCTGAAGATCAAGCCGCAGGTCAGCGAAGGCGATTATATCCGCATGGATCTCTATCAGGAGATATCAGCAGTCAAAAACGACAAGGGACAGGCCATCGACCTGGTGACCACCAAGCGTTCGGCCAAGACCAGCGTGGTGGTAAAGGACAAGGAGACCATCGTCATCGGCGGCCTGATCCAGGACACTGAGGATACCACCATCAGCAAGGTGCCGTTCCTGGGCGATATTCCCGGCTTGGGCTGGCTCTTCAAAACCAGTTCAAAAACACGTAAGAAAACCAACCTGATTATCCTGCTGACCCCAAAGATCGTCAGAGATGCAGCAGATCTCAACACCATCTCCGGAGAGCAGCGGGTACTGTTTGGTGACGCGGCAAAAGATCTTGGACCGGTGGATGCACAAAAGATAATTACCGGCACAGGGGCCACGTCCACCGTTGCTCCAAAAGAAACGAACGGCAAATGAGTGCCGGTCAGAGTGCTGATGAACTGAAAACGGTCGCGGACCGTCTGGGACTGCCCTTTGTGGAGCAGATCGACGATAATCTGGCCGATGCGTCGCTCCTGTCGCGTCTACCGCTGGTCTTTGCCCGTTCCCGTTGTCTTCTTCCGTTGTATGAGCAGGAGGGAAAACTGGTCCTGGCGCTGGGCAATCCGCTGGATCTGCTTGCCCAGGACGAGGTGGCACAGCTCTACAGTCTACCGATATCCGGCATTGTGGCCCCAAAAGATGAGGTATTGGGGGCGATCAACCGCCTTTACACCCGCACCGCCGGGTCGGCCCGTGAGGTGGTGGAAAATCTGGTGGCTGACGATCTGTCAACCATAGCCACAGAATTGGCCCATCCCAAGGATCTGCTGGACCTGACCGATGAGGCCCCGGTGATCCGGCTTTTGAACGCCATTCTTTTTCAGGCCGTAAAAGAGCGGGCCAGCGACATCCATATCGAACCCTACGAACGGACCCTGGAGGTCCGTTTCAGAATTGACGGTATCCTGCACCTTAAGCTGGAACCACCCAAGATGTTGCAGGATGCGCTGACCTCACGGGTCAAGATCATGGCATCGCTCAATATTGCTGAAAAGCGCCTTCCCCAGGACGGTCGTTTCAAGGTGCTGGTGGCCGGTCATGAGGTGGATATTCGGGTCTCCCTGGTGCCCACCTTCTTTGGTGAGCGTACGGTGCTGCGTCTGCTGGATCGCAAGCAGGGAGTACGTTCCTTGAGTGAAATCGGTTTTTCCCCCCGTGACGTGACCGTCATGGAACGCTTGATTGCACGGACCAGCGGTATCATCCTGGTCACCGGCCCCACCGGCAGCGGCAAGACCACCACCCTCTACGCCGCCCTCTCCCGTTTGAACCGCCAGGAACGTAACATCATCACCATTGAAGACCCCATCGAGTACCAACTGTCCGGTGTTGGCCAGATTCAGGTAAACTCACGCATTGACCTCACCTTTGCCGCAGGCTTGCGTTCCATACTGCGTCAGGATCCGGACATCATCATGGTTGGCGAGATTCGTGATGCGGAAACCGCGGAGATCGCCATGCAAGCGTCACTCACCGGTCACCTGGTGCTCTCCACCCTGCACACCAACGACGCGGCAACCGCCATCACCCGCTTGATCGACATGGGCATCGAACCGTTCATGGTGGCCTCATCACTGGCCGGTATTCTGGCCCAGCGTCTGGTGCGGACCATCTGTCCCCACTGCCGCGAAGCCTACCACAACGAACAACCGATTCCCGGACTGCCGGATACCCTCTATCGCGGTAAAGGCTGCGATCAATGCTATGGCCAGGGTACCATGGGCAGAACCGGCATCTACGAACTGTTGCCGATTGATGCTGAATTATGCGGCATGATCACCCGCCGCACCACATCCGGCGAAATCAAGGAGTACGCGATCCGTAAAGGAATGAAAACCATCCGCGACGATGGCATGGCCAAGGTGGCTGCCGGTATCACTACACTGGAGGAGGTTCTGCGGGTAACGCAGGAAGAGTATGCCGATCTTTCGGTATAAGGGATACCGCGCAGATGGCCGGGAACTCTCCGGTTCAGTTGAGGCAGACTCGCTGCGGGGCGCACGGGAATTGCTGCGGCAGCAGCAGATCATCCCCTCGGAACTGGCCCAGGAAGAATCCGATGCGCCGCAGGGCAGGTTACGTCTGTGGCAGCGCGGGATACCGGTGGCGGCGCTGGCTCTTTTCACCCGCAGACTTGCCACCCTGACAGCAGCCTCAGTACCGATACACGAGGCATTGTCGGCTCTGTATCAGCAGGAACGCCATGAACAGCTGCGGGCAGTGCTGAGCAGGATACGGGAGCGTTTGGCCGAAGGTTCTCCGTTGGCGCGGGCCATGGCCGACGAACCGCAGGTTTTTGACCCCGGCTATATCGCCATGGTCTCTGCCGGTGAGGCCGGAGGCGCCCTTGACCGGATTCTGCAACGGCTGGCTGATTTCAAGGAACGTCAGGAAGAGGTGCGGCGCACCGTCAGCTCCGCCCTGGCCTATCCGATACTGATGGCTTTTGTGGGCAGCGGCGTCATGATCTTTCTGCTGACCTTCGTCATTCCCAAGATCACCGGCGTTTTTGCCGACAATAAGGCCACCCTGCCCTTCCTGACCATAGCGCTGCTCACCGTCAGCTCATTGTTGCGCAAAGGCTGGTGGCTGCTGCCCATACTCGGCGCCGGCGTTGTTTTCGGCTATCGCCGTCTGGCGCTCCGCCCATCGTTTCTGGCTGCCCGCGACCGCTGGCTGCTTCGCCTTCCCATTGTCGGAAAACTGTTGCAGACCCTGGCGTTAGCACGATTTTCCCGCGTGCTTGGCCTGCTGCTGGGAAGTGGTGTGCCACTCTTGCGCAGCCTCGATATCAGCTCTGAAGCAGTGGTGAACCGCAGCTACCGTCAGGTGCTTGATGAAGCCCGCATAACTGTTTCTGAAGGCGGCAGCCTCTCCGCCACCCTGGAACGCTCTCCCCTGTTTCCGCCGCTGCTCACCCACCTGATTTCCGTTGGCGAACGAAGCGGCACCCTTGAGGAGAGCCTTGAAACAGCGGGCCGCAGTTTTGAGCGGGAGTTTGAAGCCAGCACCAGCCGTGTCATGGGACTTCTGGAACCGCTGCTGGTACTGGCCATGGGTCTGATGGTCGGACTGGTGGTGGTTGCGGTACTACTTCCGATCTTTGAACTGAACCAGCTCATACGATGACAGTATTTCTGGCCCCCGGCCCCTGGACCCTGGCCCCTATATTTCAGGAGGAAAACAATATGCAACATCGCTTCAACAACCGCAAAGGCTTCACCCTGATCGAAATCATGGTGGTCATCGTTATTCTGGCCATGCTGGCAGCCCTGGTGGGACCAAAGATCATCGGGCGCTCCGATGATGCAAAACTGGCGGATGCCAAACTACAGATCCGCAATCTGGAAACCGCCCTGAAACTGTACAAGCTTGATAACGGCATCTATCCCAGCACCGAACAGAGCCTGGAATCCCTGTTTACCAAACCGACTGTCGGGCAGATCCCCCGCAACTACCGTCAGGAAGGATATCTGGAGGGCAAAAAACTGCCCAAGGATCCCTGGGGTGGCGACTACATCTATCTGGCTCCCGGCGAGCATGGCGATTACGATCTTTGTTCTCTGGGTACCGACGGAGTCAAGGGCGGTGAGGGTAAAGGCGCCGATATCTGCAACTGGAACATCCAGTAGCGTGAACCGGCGCTACCACCCTGGCGGTTTTACCCTGCTGGAACTGGTGGTTGTGCTGGCCCTGCTGGCGCTTGCGGCGGCGCTTGTTGTGCCCCGGCTACCTTCCATGCAGGAATCCAGACTACGCGCTTCGGCCCGCCAGCTTTCAGCACAACTGCGCTATCTTGACGAACGTGCCGTAGCTGGAAAAATTCCTTATCGCCTGCGAGTCAATCTGGACGAGCAGAAGATCGATGTGGTGCGAAAAAACGCTATCGGCGAGGAAGTGCTGCCCGAGGACCCCTTCCTGCTGCGTTCCCCTTTGCAGGAAGGGATTATCGTACGTGATCTGCGGACCGAACGGTTGGGAACCATTTCAAGCGGGACGGTCAGCATCAGCTACGGTCCGGGCGGACTTTCGGAATCGCTGCTGATTCATCTGGCCATTCCCGGCGGTTCAAACATTACCGTGCAGGCGCTGCCGGTCAGTGGCATTGTCAGAATCGCTGAGGGATATCTGGAGGAGATTCGATGAAGCGGTCATCGAGCCCAAGGGGATTCACCCTGCTGGAAGTTCTGGTGGCCTTGGCGCTTCTGGCAGGATCAATAACCACATTGGTGGTTTCATTCAACTACCACCTTTCCGTTTCGCTCAAGGACAAGGAAGAAACAACCGCCCTGCTGCTGGGACGGGCATTGCTGGATGAACCGACTTTTCTGGGCAGTTCGGCCTCGGAAGGCACCTTTGCCCCGGATTATCCGGACACCACCTGGACGCGCCGGACGACACCCGCGCAGTTTCCGGGATTACAGCGCTATGTGCTGACGATTTCATGGCAACAGGAAAAGCGTTCCCTGTCCCTGGTGACCTATGGCCGCCCATAAACGGCGTAACGGGTTCACCCTGCTTGAACTGCTGGTGGCGCTTGCCATAGCCAGCCTGATTATTGTTGCGGCATATGGCACATTTTTCTCGCTGAATCGTGCGCAACAGGTTGCGGGCAATGACATGGCGCAACGGCGCTCGCAACGGGCTCTGCTTGATCTGCTGCGGCGTGAACTGTCGTCAATTCTTTTCCGCGCCAATGACAAACAGCTCCGTTTTCTGGTTGAAGACCGTGATGTTTTCGGCAAGCCTGCATCAAGCTTGAGCTTCGCCTCCATAGCACCGCCTCTGGAGGGCGCGGTATCCGACCAGACTGTGCTCCGCTATCAGACTCTGGAGTCCGGAGAACGGCTGGTGCTTACCCGTAGCGCCAAGGACTATTTTCTGGATGAGAAGGAGCGGACCACCTATCCGGTACTGGAAGAACTGGACGGTTTTCTGGTTGAATGTTATGACGGCTCAAAATGGCTGAAAAACTGGGACACAGCTCTGACGCCAATGCTACCAAAGGCCATACGCATCACCTTCACCATATATGACAATGGTCGCGCCGTTTCACACCGGATTACCGCAACACCCAAGGTGACAGGGCAATGAGAACACACAACGGGTTTGCCCTGGTAATCGTGCTGGTGGTGATCGCGCTACTGACCGGTGTGACCGTGCTTTTTATCAATGAGGTTTACCTTGAAGCGGGATCAAACCGCCACGCCGTAGACAGCGCCCAGGGCAGTCTGTTTGCCGAAGGAGGGGTTAAGGGAGCCTTGGAGTTGCTGAACTACAGCCTGGGCAGCAAACCGTACAACTCGCTGAACGATCCATGGGCCAAGCCGATTGTGCTGGACGAAGAACGGGGGCTGCTGCGGATTGCCATAACCGATGAAAGCAGCAAGCTGAACCTGAACATGGTTGCGCTACCCAACGGCACGCCGAACGAAGCGTATGACGGCATGGCGCGCCGCCTGCTGCAACAGCAGAAACTTTCGGCTGATCTGGTGGATGCCCTGGCTGACTGGATCGATCAAGGCGATACTCCCAATCCCGGCGGCGCCGAAGCCGAGTGGTATCTGGCACAAAAACAGCCGTACCGGCCACGTAACGGGTATCTGCTGACCCTTGAAGAACTGGCCAAAATCAAGGGGTTTGCCGGTGAGCCGCTGGAGAAGCTGCGCCCGTTCATTACCGTGTACAGTGATGCTCCTGCCGGAGCCCCTGCGGCACCGGTGAATATCAACACTGCGCCACGGGAAGTGCTCGCCGTACTTGATGAGCGGATGAGTCTTTCGCTGGCGGACCGGATCATTGAACACCGTAAGACAACGCCGTTCAGCAACCCTGCCGACCTGATCCAGGTAGCAGGCATGCAGAGTATCGCGCCATCGTTGCTGACCAACATCAGCACCAAAGGAACGGTGTACCGCATAGCCGCCGAGGCCACCGTCAACGGAACCATTCGCACCATTGAAGCTGTTGCCCGTCTGGGCATTGGAAAGCCGGTCATTCTGTACTGGCGTGAATATTGACCGCATGCCACTACGTGCCATGGAGAAGCAAAAACCATGATTATCCAGGTTATTCAGCTTGCCGCACATGAGGTTACCTGTGCCCGGTTCAGACGTAACGGGAAAGAACCGGCGCCAATCAGTGGGTTCCGCCTGACATGGAACACCCACGATGAGCTGGGAATGATACTCAAAGAGCAGTGTCCTCCGGAATCTGAAGAGGTACGCACTGTTCTTGTCATTCCGCCTGACCTTGTCATGCTGCGGGAGATGAACCTCCCGATTAGCGACCCACGCAAAATCAGGGCGGTCCTGCCCTTGGAGCTTGCCGGAGAAACTGCTGCAGAAAGCTCTTCACTGATCTGTGACGCTTTTCCCCTGGCAAACGGCAACCTGCTGGCCGGATGGCTCTCCAGGGAAACCGTGGAACCGCTGATTGAACTGCTTAAGGAAGCAGGCATGGAGCCGGAAGTTGTGACCGTTGCCTGTTTTAACTGGCATTATCTGCTTCCGGCACAGGATGAACAGCCCACAGCTATCCACGACGCAAGCGCCGTCATGGTATCCCAGGCAGGAAAACCGGCCTACTGCCGTCATCTTGGCACAAGCGGAGCCGCACTTGATCAGACACTTGCCGCTGTGGAATTGACGCACAACCTGCAGGTCAACCGCTTGTATCACCTTGAACAGTCCGATACTCAGACCTCCGCACGCTCCAAACAGATACCGGTTCATCCTCTGTTACTTGCAGGCAACGTCAGCGGCGATCTGGCGCCCGCAGCGCTGGCTTCGCCCCTGGCGGTCGCTCTGGCGCTCTGTTCAGGCGACACGATCTTTAACCTGCGTAGCGGCCAGCTCACCTGGACCGGTCGTCGCAGCCGCCTGCTCCGTTCGTTCCGGATTCCCCTTATTCTTGCCGCCATACTGCTACTGCTGCTGTTTACCGAACTGGGGGTGCGCTGGTACCTGCTCTCCACCGACCTTGCCTCACTGAACCAATCCATAGCCAGGATCTATAAAGAAGTATTTCCAACAAGGAAAAAGGCTGTGGATGAAAGCGCTGAACTGAAAGCGGAGATTCGCCGTTTGGAAGGGGCTGGAGCCTCATTACAGGTATTGGCATTCCTGAAACTGCTGGCAGAGACCAAAGGAGACGGTATCACCGCCATCAGTGAGATGGATCTGGACACCAACCGTTTTCTGCTGAAAGGCGACGCGCGTTCATCCAGCGCTATAACTGCATTCAGGCAACGACTTATTGACAAGGATTGGGGCGTGGACCAACCGGAATTGACAACCCGGCCCAATGGCACAGTTCTGTTTACCCTGCGGGGAAGCCGGGGAGGGAGCAAGCCATGACCGTCTTAGATACCATCAAGGAACGCTATAATGGTCTGGATCAGGCAAACCGCCGCATCCTCGCCATACTGACCGGTATAGTAGTAATTCTGGCAACCGCCTATGGCCTGATTCTTGGTCATCTGAGCAGCATGGAGATCAAGAGAGCTTCCCGCGAAAAATCCCTGGCGGAACTGCTGATACTGCAACAACGGCACCGGGAGGCTGCCATCGGTGCCCAGCGTCTGACCAACCGGCTGGCCGCAGTTACCGCTGAAGACAACCCGGTACTGCTGCTTGAACAGAGCGGCATTATCCCCCGGGGCGGCATTCAGGCAAAACCGCTGCCACGCCGTGAATCCAACGGAGTTTTGGAAGAAAGCTCGGAAATAACCATTTCCGGCCTGAGTGCAAACGAACTGGTCAACCTGCTCCATCGCTTTGAACAGCACCCCAAACCGGTTGCCGTACGTAAATTTACCGCCAAAACCCGTTTCAACGACCCGGCAAAACTGGATGTGGTTATTGCACTGGCCCTGTTGAGACCGGCCGCAAGCGGCGCTGTTCCTAAATGACCCGCACCAACCTGCTGACAACCTGCGCTGCACTCGTGGTCGGCTGCCTGCTGCTGCCGCTTTTGGTGTGGCAGATGATCCCGGACCAGGCTATCCGGCAATTTCTTACCCGCACCCTCGCATCCCAGGGATTGAGCCTGCAATCCAAACAGCTCGGCACAACCTTCCCGATTGGTCTGAAAGCCACCGGGCTTACCATTGGCGATGGCGTCACCTCCTATCTGGCAATGGACCGGGTAACCGTGCAGCTGCGGCTGCTGCCACTTCTTACCGGTAAACTTGCCGTCAACCTGGAAAGCCGCATCGGCACAGGAACAGCATCGGCAGCGGTAACTCTGTACCCCCGCACACAAGGCACACTGTTCATAAACAATCTGGACATCGCGTCCATACCGGCAGCAACCAATGCCATTGAAGGTTCCATTAAAGGCACACTGAACCTTGAAACCGCTTTCCGGCAAACCGCCGGCAGTGTAACCGGCGAGGCCAAGCTGAGAATCAACTCCCTGGCCCTGTCCGGTGCAAAAGTCTCCGCCATGCCCCTGCCTGACCTGAGTGTTCCTGAAACCCGCGGGCTGCTGAAACTGAATGGCCCCACCATTGACATTACGAATCTGGCCATGCAGGCAGACGGTATCTACCTGCGGCTTTCCGGAAAACTGCCCCTTACCCCCGCCGCCCCTCTCAATCTTACCCTGGAACTGATGCCATCCGCAGAACTGCTTGAGCGTCAGAAATCAGTCTTTCTGATGATGTTTCCCTATCTGACGGCTCCGGGGCACTACCGGCTGCCGATCAGCGGCACCCTTTCCAGTCCCCAGCTTGCAGGTCAAAAACCGTCAGCTATGCCATAATCCGGCAGTTCAAGCTTTCTTTCCTTATTTGAAGAGGTAAGATCCAATTGACGGATGACCGCCGCATGTTTATACTATGTTTAAACTCAAACGGAAGGATTACATCATGGCACATGTTGAAGCCGTCCTTGGCATAAAAAAGTGGGGCAACAACCTGGGGGTTCGTTTGCCGACCAATGTGGCAAAGGCTGCGCATCTGCATCCCGATCAGATGGTCCGTGTTTCCGTTGATGAAGGCCGCGTAACCATCACTCCGGTTGATGGGTTGGAGTTGACCCTTGAACAGCGGCTTGCCCTGTTTGATCCGGCAAAACATGCCGGCGAAGCAATGAGTGTTGAACCTTTGGGGGCAGAAAAATGGTAAGGCCGCTCACAACGGTCTCAGGCTGTAAGCAGCCGTGGATTCCGGGTCGGCAGGATATTATCTGGATAAACTGCAACCCGCAGGCAGGCAACGAAATGCGGGACATTCACCCGTTTTTGGTTATCTCCCCAAAGGCTTTTAACGAACGAACATCTCTGGTTATCGGCCTTCCCATGACAACTGCGGACTATAACGCCGACAACCCCTTTGCTGTTGCCATCGGTCTTGCAAAAGGGAAGAAAACCGGCAAAACGAGCTATGTCCTCTGTCACCAACCCAAGTCCTTTGACTGGCGCATCCGCAATGGAGCGCCGCACCCGCTCAAACGCCTTGATGACCACCTGTTTGCCGAATGCTGCGCCCGGCTCAACCAGATTATGCAGTTGGCACCTCCCCCCAACCCCCTCCGCCGCGCTTAATCGAACTCTCCTTGTGAGAGAGGGGGAGAGAATGATGAATCAGAAGTTGGTGGCGTGAAAAATACCACGTTGCTAAATGTCGTTAAAAATCAAAACGGGTTACAAGAACAATCTTGTAACCCGTTGATATTTGGTCGGAGCGAGACGATTCGAACGTCCGACCCCCTGCTCCCAAGGCAGGTGCGCTGCCAGGCTGCGCTACGCTCCGTTAATAACCGAAAAATAATATGTCAAATGCTGCTGCATGTAAAGCAAAAAGCATATGCCAGTAAAAATTGTTTTTGTCGTTCAACGCGGCCTAAAAAGTTGCCAGCCCCCGATACCGCATTTTTGCCAACTCAAGTTCCGCTCTAATTTCTTCGGTAAAACCTGCCTTCATCTCTTGCTTTTTCTGCCGGACAGATTTTTCTGCCGTTTCAATCTGCCGGTTCAACTGCTCCAAGCTGGCCGGAGATGTCGCCAAACCATTTTGCAACGACGTACATTCAGCATTGAAGGCCAATAACCTGGCATAGGCCTGATCATATTTTTTGGGCGTATTTTGCAGTTGTTGCAGTAGCTTTGCTGCTTCGCTGTTGATTTTGACCAGCTTGATTCCTGTATCGCCGTCCGGTCGCGGAATATAGTTTTTGCCGCTTGCCACAGCCGAATTCCACTCCGTCGAGGTCTTCGCCATTGACGCAAGCACTGACTCAGAACCGGCATGCAGCGCATAAACAGCTTTGATATAGACGGCAACATACTGTTGTTCTTCTTTGTGTTTCAGATAGAAGAACGCTCCAACTGCGAGAACGATCAACAGTACGACGCTTACCGCAAAAGCCGTAAGCAGTTTTTTGTTGGATCGCCATGAACCGGCAGCTTTTGGAGCATGGCTCTGGTACGCTTCCTCTTCGCGCTTAGCAGGGCGGCGCGCCAGAGAAGCCTTCAGGTTGGCCAGCATAATCCTTACATTATTTGAACGGTTCTCCTGCGCCTTGCGCTGGGCCTCCTTGGGATCCTCAACCAGAAAGTAGTCGGGGCAGAATTGTCCGCAAGTGGGGCAGTATACATAATGCCCAAGCTGATGACTGCACGAGCAGCAATACAGTTCACGGGTTTTACGGTGGGCACGTTGCGCACTTGATTCCCTGGTAATAGCAAGCTGCGTTGAACAGGCCCGACACTTTTCCGTAAGCCGCAGAGCGGCCGCTTCAGGAAAGTCAACCGCCACCCCGGCAGAGCACTTGACACAGGTAAACAGCATGGACTGCGGTTGTATCGGGGCATCGCCATTCCCAACAGCACTGCCCTCCTCCGGCTGCGGCAACTCACGTGATACGACAGAACCTTCAGCACGGTGTTCATCGTTAAAGCTGAACACACCGCTATCGCCGGCATCCACATCCGGCAAGGGCGCGGACGCAGCAGGAGCAATATCCCCAAAAAAGGCAAGGCCGTTGTCAAAACTATTCTGTTCGCCTGAAGAGGCAGCTGGCTCAGGTTGATCAGCAAATGGATTAAAGGAATCTGTCTGGTTCTCAACCGTAGTTGTATCATTGACAAAAGCCGGCGCCGGATCATCGAAAAATGAAAAATCCATGTCCGTTTTGCTGTCGCTGTCCAGGACAGCGGCTGGCGCGGATGACGGCTGTTCATCGAAAAACGAGAAATCCACAAGCTCCGGCTTACCATCGGCAACAGGCATCACCGACTGACCAGCAGATTCGACGGACTCAGAAAACAATGACTTGTCTTTTTCTGTCATAACCCGGCCCTCGGACCAACATACTGGCCATCATTACTGCGGACAATATCATCCGCTGCCGAAGCGTCGGCGGCAGATACCGCAGTGCCCCCATCAATTCCTTTTGAATACAGATCATACAACTCGTTTAACGGGAGCCCCAAGGAGTCTTCCAAAGCCGGCGCACCCCCGCCAAGCAGCTGATATTCATACGGTCGTGTCCAGGCATCAAGCTGTCCACCCATACCTGCTTCCTGCAAGGTTGTCGGCAACGCATTCTTGTCGATATAGTAGGCCAGTATTGCCTTATCCAGCGTGCGCAGGTCGGCAATGGTCCGGTTGATCCTGACCGTCACCACGTACCGGTTGAACGTCTGGAGCGCCATCAGCGCCAAAATACCCAGTATGCCCACCACCACAATGAGTTCAACAAGGGTAAATCCGCGTGTGTTCGAATAAACGCGCCTCATGGAGAGAGTACCCCTTTCCTTTGAACCTGTTCATAGTAAACTGACTCGTTGCAGGGTGCTGGGTACCATGAATTTCAGACATTTGCAAATGCAATTCCACCACATAAAGACGCACACAATGAAAGCCTATCTGTCGCAACAGCTTAAAATCAGCTCATCCTTTTCTGTTCGATGCATGGCCTTGATCTTACCTGACAAACGTCCCGTTCTTGTATTCCTCAAAGGCAATATCCAGCTCTGCTCTGGTATTCATCACAATTGGTCCCCGCCAGGCAACAGGCTCTCCGAGCGGTTTTCCTGCAACGAACAGAAAACGGACAGGAGTTTCCTTTGTCTCCACCCGCACCTGGCTTCCTGTACGCTCGAACAGCAGCACGGTTTCCGGCCGGTGCACAACGCTGCTTTCGTCGAAGGTGCCTTCTCCAGCAAGGATATACACAATAGCCGTATGGCCTTCCGGGATGTTGTGATAATAGGAGGTGGTTGCGGGAATGCATATATCAAGCAGTTCAGGTTCAATCACGATATCCCTGACCGGTTCCTGTATACCGCCGACCGTTCCGGCGATTATCTTGATTGTTACACCGTCATCCTGTCTTACTTCCGGTATGTCGGCTGCTTTCAGATCACGGTAGCGCGGCGCCATCATCTTTTGGGCTGCCGGCAGGTTTGCCCAGAACTGAACACCCCACATGCTGCCGGTGGGACTCTCCTTCGGCATCTCCTGGTGGATGACGCCGCTACCGGCGGTCATCCACTGTACATCGCCTGCGCCGATCACCCCTCTGTTGCCCATGCTGTCACCATGCTCCACAAGCCCCTCAAGGATATAGGTGATGGTCTCGATCCCTCGATGAGGGTGCCAGGGAAACCCGGCCAGATACTCGTCGGGGTTGGAGGTGTGGAAGTCATCCAGCATCAGGAACGGGTCGAACTGAGGAGCCTGATGGTAGCCGAAAGCTCGCTTGAGGTGGACACCGGCCCCTTCAATTGTCGGGGTACTGACTGATGATGTGGCTATTTTGCGGATTGACATGGCTGTTCCTTTCAGCGGTATTAGTTTGCATACCCGCTCCCTATGGCTGAAAGTGGGAGATAAAGATCAAGTTCAGGAACCTGTCTGGCAATCCAGGCAACAAAGGTGTTGCTGTTCGGTCCCGGAAAGGCCTTGTAGGTCTCCGGCCAGGGATAGTTTTTGGCTGCCTTGTCAACAGCAGCTATCAGTCTGTCGGTGTCGTTGCTCCGAAACTCCTTGATCAAACGAGGACGTTCCCCATACCAGTGACGGTCAGGCAGATCCTGTTCTATCCTCACCACCGGAAGGCCCCGCCGCTGTCGCCGGCCCACAACCTCGTAGACCGTGTAGGAGCTTGCATGGGAAGGTTTCACGGCAACCCAGGTGTGAACTGCAAACCAACCATGCCACCCCCATGTCCGAGCAGCATATACCTGGATTACCGCCTCTCTGGTTACGGTTGGATCAGGGGCAATCCCTGCTGATTCACGGCTTGCCGTGCGCCAGTCTTTTGGGGCACATCCTGAAATTGCCATGACAAGAAGACTGACAGAATCAGGACTGTTTCACGTATCCGGCAGGTCTCAGTTTTCATAGTTCAAAACGGAAAGAAGGTAGAGGGATTCCACTTTGTCCCGTGCTCACGGTGTTCTTCTCAGGAATTTCAGGCATGACTTTATGGAAGGATTGTTCTTGAAACACCTGATATCTATCATGCTTCCCAACTCGTCCCACCCATGGCGGTCCACCAGATAATTCAGGATCATCTCCAGTGTCACCCCGTGCAGCGGGTTATGTGGTTGCTCTATTTACATGGTTTAAATATAGCAGATTCACTGGTGCTTTCTCATGCTAATATTCCTGTCGTTCAGATATTCACAGTTCTTTTATGGCAAATAGACCCTGGAAGGCTCAAGACATGCAAGAACCGATCGATATTTGGGGGCTGGCTACGCCCCCCTCTCTGGTAATCTTTGATCTTGACGGCACATTGGTTGACTCTCTGGCAGACCTTGCTGTGTCAGTTAATTTCATGCGAGCTGAATTTGGATTGGAGCCAATCGGTCTTGATGATGTCAAGCGTGGCATAGGCAAAGGGGCGAGGGATCTTGTCTCCAAAACCATGCCCCCTAATGATGGGCGTATTGATGAGGCTCTGCAGCTTTTTCTTGGCCACAATGGAAGAACCCTGGCTGTTCACTCCAGGCTCTACCCATGCGTCAGGGAACTCTTAAAATCCCTCCATCTCGCAGGAATCCCGATTGCTCTCGTCTCCAACAAAAACACGGCTCATAGCGAACTGCTCTTACAATCGCTTGGGATTGTCGAATACTTTCAAACAATTCTGGGAGGGGATGCGGTAAAAAACTGCAAACCTGCCCCCGACCCCCTGATGGAAGCGATACAAAGATCAGGGGCACAAGCGACAACAGCGGTCATGATAGGAGACAGCATCAATGACTTTGATGCGGCTGCCGCAGCCGGAGTCAGATCGATAGGGTGTACGTTCGGCTATGGTGAAGCAGGGGAACTGAAGCGCGCTACGATACGTATTGATTCTCTTGAAGAACTGCTTCCATTGCCATGGCTATGATGGGTGGGAAAAGTCGAACTCTGCTGCAAAGGCTTTTACCTGTGGCATGAACTCCTGAAAATCGGCACGAAAGTCATCGTAATTCTGCAGCAGCTCCTGCTCTCCACCGGCCAGCGGATTATCCCGCGTAACCCTGCGTGACATTCGCGCCAATGCCGTACCTATCCCCTGTATTTCAGCGTATGAAGGAAGCAGCTCGTCAAATATGTATGGTACGAGACTTTGCAAGCGTTCCGGCAGGTCGTTATGGTGCCTTGATATGGCCGCCCTGCCCCAGCCAATGTAGCACTCAAATGAACGATCAGACCAGCGGGACCACTCTTTTACCAGGATGTGATCGTAAAACAGATCAACCATAACCCCGCGATACAGTCCATAATGGGGAGCTATGCGCCTACGGCTATTCTGAAATATTTCGTTTCGGCTGGCAAATGAATCAATCCTGCGGTGCAGGGTTACCCCGTGCCGGATGCGTACAGGGAAACGATCATGCAGCGGCCCTTTGACGAAATCACCCATGAAGTTTCCGGTCATGAGCTGTTCGTCATCTCCGGACAGAAGCATATGCACCAGAAAGTTCATGGATTAATCCGAATGCTGAACTGCTGCACAGGGGAGTGCGGGGTATCGTAACCCTGTTCGATAAATTCGATAGTGCCGTTGTGTCTGGCAAGGATTACGGTGGTTGAGCGGGTGCCGTACGTATCGCCATTGATAAAGATCGGAGACAGAAATCGCTCCCTGTCAAGACCGATACCGGTTTCAGGCAGCATGCTGTCTTCATATGATGTCTGATCAGCCATCGCCTTTATCAACTCTGCTGCTGAAGGCTCGGGCTGCCGGAGAATCTGTGTCAGTCGCTCCCGCGCAACGACTGATTTCGGCCAGTCGGTGTCGAGCAGGTGATTGGAGAGGCCGTGGATACCAGGCTGAACCGCGCCGGAGGAACCGCCACGGTTGGTGAAATAGTGGATATCAGTAACGGTGCCGTATAACAGGTTGAAGCCGTCATAGCGGTCGGCATTTTGAAGCAGATGCTGCCGAAGTTCTGACGTCGTCATGCAGGGGTCACGCAGATAGTCAGCAACGAGCAATCCGCGTGATGGGGGATCAGCCACCTGTTGCCGTGCGTCACGGTAGTTGGTGACTGCTGCGAACTTACCAGCGGTGGTCACACCTATCCAGGTGCCTCCGGCCTGGTGGTCGCGTCCAGCCAGAACGTGAGGCGCATCAGTCCAAAATCCGGCGGGCACTGTTGGCCGACGTCTGTATTCGTCCCGGTTAGCAGCCAGTACCAGGCGGTACAGGGGATGACAATCAATGGCAAAAGCGATCAGGCACATTCCGGCACCAGGTCATTCTTCCTTGTGCTCACCTCGCGGAGAGGCAGGCACGTGAATGGTTCAGTTAGAAATTGACGGGCAAACAGACGGCGGTCTTTTGCCTGGGGAAGGGCCTCATACAGGTCATCGGAGAATGAAACAAGCTGAATTGCCAGAGTTGCAACAAGTGGCGGTCTGTTCTTGGCCCATTGCCTGACAGCAAGCATGAGAACTCCTTGGGGCATACAGGTTGATAAGTTGCGGATTCATGATATACGTCTGCAAACGCATTTCCAAGCAGCGTGTTGCAAGTAAAGAACAAACAGGTTGAAAATGGGCTGGGGCAAGAAAAACCCAGAGAAGCATATGATATCAGATGCTTCGAGAGAGCCAAAATGTATCTAATACTATATACCGGAATATAATATTAGATGCCACTCTGGGGTGGTGATTAAGTAATTATCTGAGTAAAGAGGAGAAAAGAAATGGGTGTTATGGAATTGTTTTCCAAACGTCAAAAAAAGCTTCGTGGGCAAGTCTCAGATGTCTACCAATATGACGACATCCCCGATGCACTTCGGGTTCAAATAGTTCATATCGTGAGAGATGCCTTGGGAAGCGATTATTACGGCGGCAACAAAGTTGCCAAGACCCATGAATTAATTCATCAGTCTCTATGTCGTGAGTACGGAGTATTTACATTAGAAAAGAATGCAAACTCTGATTTTGAAGCTGTCTATAATCACTTCTTAAAATGTCCTGATTACGAAAGAGTGCTGGATGTCGTAGAAATATCTTTTAAGGTTATTAATATACTGGTCAGGGAGTATGATTATCAGAATTCAACTCAAAACAGAAAAATAGACCCTGACAATGCAATTGAAGAGTTAAACGCTAGATTCAAGGAACACGGAGTTGGTTACCAGTTTGAATCAAATGAAATCATTAGAGTAGACTCTCAGTTTATACATTCAGAAGCTGTTAAGCCAACCTTGACGCTGCTAGGAAGCAAAAAAACATATAAAGGTGCAAACGAAGAATTTCTTAAAGCGCATGAACATTACCGACACAGGCGATATAAAGAATCACTCGTAGAAGCGCTAAAGGCATTTGAAAGTGTCATGAAAACCATTTGCCACAATCAAAAGTGGACTTATAGCCAAACAGATACTGCAAAAAAATTGATTGAAATCCTATTTCAAAACAACTTGGTGCCAACATACATGCAAGCGCAGTTTACGAGCCTAAGAACTCTACTTGAAAGTGGTGTCCCTACAGTGCGAAATAAACTTGGCGGGCATGGTCAAGGCACTGCAAACATTACAGTGTCAGAATCTTTGGCAAGCTACGCTTTGAACCTGTCAGCTGCAAACATTCTTCTCCTTGTAAGGTTGGAGGAAGAAAACTTCAGCTAACTCGCGGCGGCACACGGTCTTCGCTGCGCTCGCCGGTGCACCTTGTGACGTTGGTCAAGTTGAGAGGAGTCAGAAGTGCAAGACAAGAAAATCGAGTGGGGAAAAGAAATTATTCAGGCCGGTAGTGATGTAGCCAGCCTAGCCAATGATTCAGGCATACCCGGTATTGGATTGCTCGCTAAATTTGTCCAAGTTTTTTATGACAAACATCTTCAGAAGCGATTCGAAAAGTTTTTGTCTGACTCTGAAATTGATGGTGAAATGATGCACAGGATTTGTGAGGACGAGAACTACTCAAACTACTTATACGCAGCGTTGGAAACTATTCGCCAGACTCATTCAAAAGTAGGAATTATTGCGCTAGCACTAATCTATAAAGATCACTGGGACGACGGAGCCTATCTAATGGCGGCTACGCGTGCTTTTTCTCAGATAAGTGATAAAACTATAGATGCATTCATCTCCTTGCATGAATCAATCCCAACTGATCGGAATTACTTAGTATTAAAAGTTCAGAAAGATGGCGAGGGTCACTTTCATGATCTCTATAACGAGGCAGTTGAACTGATAAGTCGAAATTTTTTCGTTTTAAGCACAAGTTCTGTAGTGCATGCAAATGGACCAGTACAGGGGATGAAATGGAACCACACAGACTCCTTCTATGAATACTGTCAGGCTGCTAAGGCACGTGCTAAGTAATCCAATCAAGTGACCAACCAACCGGTTGGACACGGCCTTGAGGCCGGTCAACCGGGCACCTCGTTATGCCACTCTTTTTATGGGTATCACCTTTGCTCCTATCTTTAAGCCATCCAGATAATCTGCCCACTGCTGCATCATTCTCCGTCTCTCATCAAGAAACTGCGTCCGGTTATAGGCCCGGCCGAGACGGTCTGGGACTTGATGCGCCTATCCGGTAGTCAAAGCGCCAGAGCTTTCCGCCGGTAGGGGTCACCAACAAAAAAAGGCCGTATCCATCTGCCAGCTTGTAATCTTTCGTTTGAGGTTTGGCTCTGCTTACCTGGAGGTCTGAGAGAGGGACAATCCGCTTTGGCATGGACTCTTCTCCTTTTGGAGCTATCCAAAAATGTCTTTATGGAGCTACACCACAATATATAACGCCAAACAGCTCAGACTCAAGCATACCAGGCCGGACAACACAAAAAGAAAAAGCCCCGTATTTTCGGGGCTTTCTTACACTTATTTGGACTTCATTGGATTAGCTATTGGTACCAGTCTCCGGACTCGAACCGGAATGCCCTTGCGAGCGGCAGATTTTGAGTCTGCTGTGTCTACCATTTCACCAGACTGGCACAGTCCGCAGACTATACTCAATGGAGCGATACACGTCAAGCAGAAAGGCATAAAAAAAGGTTGACAGTTCCACTACTGTTTGGTAGTAAGAAAGTCCTTTTGATGTGGGGCTGTAGCTCAGTTGGGAGAGCGCTTGAATGGCATTCAAGAGGTCAGCGGTTCGATCCCGCTCAGCTCCACCATAAATTATCTGAAAGCCGGCGTAAGGTCGGCTTTTTACATACCGCTGTATGGTGGCCATGGTGAAGCGGTTAACACATATGACTGTGACTCATACATTCGAGGGTTCGATCCCCTCTGGCCACCCCAATTAACTGAAAGGGCCTGCTGAAAAGCAGGCCCTTTTATCTTACTATCCATCCATCACGGCAGATCACTGGTCAGCCATAACCCGGATCACGCCAAAGCGGCCATCATATCCCGGAATACGCTGTACCTTTCCCCGGCGCATCCTGTCCACCGCTTCCCCCAGCATTGGATCAAAACCGCTGATCTCGTCCAGGGCGGTATGCAACAACAGCCCGAACTCCGAACCGAAACGTGCCATGACGGCAGCGTAATACGAGGCAACTTTTTTTGAAGCTGCCCCCACCCCCAACAGCTCTGCCAGCAGTTCCGGCAGCGGCACCAAGGACCGGAATCCGGGCATTCCCTCACGATACAGCGGCTGCTCCCGGTCAGCCAGCTCCTGTACCCGGTGCAGAACACCGATGGTCAGCGGCTTGCCGCACACCGGGCAAATACCCGCACAAGCGCGGGTTTCCCCAGGATCACAGCAGACGCCACAGTCACGGTGGCCATCACAATGATATTTCCCTTCTTCAGGAAAAAATTCAATGGTACCGGCAAAGGTATCGCGATGGTTGCGCCGTAAAGCATCGCGCAGTGAGTAATAGTCAAAACCGGTGGTGAAGAGGTTGGCTTCCCGTCCCAGCTTCGCCGGAGAATGACAGTCGGAATTGGAAATCAGCGCATAGCGATCAAGGGCGGATATCCGGCGGTTCATGTCCGGATCGGATGAGAGTCCGGTTTCCAAGGCAAAGATATGCTCCGTCAGATCACCAAAACAGGCCTCAATGCTGTCAAAACCGGATTTTGAACCGAACAGCGAAAACCACGGTGTCCAGATATGGGCGGGCACCATGAAGCCGTCAGGCACCTCTTCCAACAGTATCTCCAGCAGATTTCTGCTGTCCAGCCCCAGAATGGGACGGCCATCGGAAACGATATTGCCCACAGCGCCTAAACGCCGGTTAATCCTGGCGGCAGCCTCAAAATCAGGGACATACAGCAGGTTATGCACCTTCCTGACCGCTCCGTCACGCTTGTAGATGCAACTGATCTCAGCCGAAAGCATGAAACGGACCGGTGCATCGGACGGTGGCAATCCCGGCAGCGCCACGGGGATCTGCCGTTCATCTTTGAGCCGGTAAAAACCGGGCTCAGCCGGTTGCAACAGCTCCTGCAGCAGTTTGAACCAGCCCGGATGGGTGAAATCACCGCTACCGACAACCTGAATCCCCTTGATGCGCGCCCAGGCTGCCAGCATGGCAGGCATGCTGTCCCTGCTGGTGGCACGGGAAAACGGCGAGTGAATATGCAGGTCGGCAATATATGCTTTCACAGTTTAACGCTCCAGCAATGACGCCAGGGAATTGGCAAGACCGGCAAACTCCTGGATTGTAAGGGTTTCACCGCGCCGCTTGCCATCAATGGCATTGTGTGCAAGCGCGTGGGCAACCGTGTCATAATCGGTAAGTTCAGCTGCCTTGAGACAGTTGGACAGGGTCTTGCGGCGTTGCCCAAAAGCCGCCCGCACCACCCGCTCAAAAAGACGATAGTCATTAACCGCAGCCAGCGGTTCCGGACGGGGCGTCAGACTGATAACCACCGAATCAACCTTGGGGGCTGGATAAAAACAGCCGGGAGCCACCAGAAATTCCCGCCGAATATCAAACCACAATCCCAGCAAGACCGTGACAATGCCGTAGTCGGCACAATCAGCTTTCGCTGCGAGACGCTCTCCCACCTCTTTCTGCAACATCAGCACCAGCCGTGAAAAACGCTGCCGTTCTTCCAGAAAGCGGAACAGGACCGGGGTGGAGATATTATAGGGCAAATTTGCCACGACCTTGTAGCGCCCGTCTCCCAGCAATCCGGCAAAATCAACCTTCAGGATGTCCTGTTCATGGATGACAACCTGCGGATTATCATTGAAACGCTGGCGCAGAATTTCGGCCAGATCCCGGTCAAATTCAACAGCCACAACCCGCCCGGCACGCTGTGCCAGCAGATCGGTCAGGGCCCCCCGTCCAGGCCCAACCTCCAGCACGCAGTCGTCCGGTCCGATGGCAGCGGACCGCAGAATTTTGGAAATAATATTGCCGTCTGTCAGAAAATTCTGTCCCAATGCCTTGCGGGGACGCGGATAATATTCACTCATGGCAACCTGTCCCAGCGTGCCACCTGATCCATAGGCCAAGTAGCCACAGCATCCATGTCCAGACCGTCACAACAGCCTGCCGTAAGGTAGGCATCCGCCGCCACGGCCAGCATGGCGGCGTTGTCGCCACAGAGTGCAGGTGACGGAAAACGAAGATCAATACCTCGGCGGACTGCCATCTCTCCCATGGCAGCTCGCAAACCGCTGTTGCAAGCAACGCCACCGGCCACCACCAGCCGTTCTACACCGCTCTGCACAAGGGCTGCTTCGGTTTTCTTGACCAGCACCTCGCATACCGCGGCCTGAAACGATGCGCACAGATGACGCAGTTCCCGATCATCCGGTGCGGCAGGCTGTTTTTTCAGGTGGGTCAGCACCGCCGTCTTAAGGCCGCTGAAACTGAAGTTGAGGGTTCCATCATGGAGCATGGGCCGGGGGAATTTTATGGCCGTCGCATCTCCTTCACGGGCCAGCCGGTCAATCAGTGCCCCGCCAGGATAGCCTAACCCCAGCAGGGTAGCGGACTTGTCATAGGCCTCCCCCACCGCATCATCAATGGTGCGCCCCAAGGTTCGGTAACGACCAACCCCTTCCACCAGATACAGATGGGTATGCCCGCCGGACACCACCAGCCCCAGGAAAGGAAATGCAAGCGGTTCCTCAAGGGTCGGAGCCAGCAGATGTCCTTCAATGTGATGGATGCCAACCAACGGCAGAGAGCGGGCCAAAGCCAGGGATTTGGCCACGGAGACCCCCACCAGCAACGCCCCGAGCAGACCGGGACCACGGGTGACGGCAATCCCCTCAATCTGCTCCAGGGTAACGTCAGCCTCTTGCAGCGCCTGACGGATCACCGGCGTAATCAGCTCAAGATGCCTGCGGGAAGCGATCTCCGGCACAACCCCGCCATATTCGGCATGAATGGCAATCTGGGAGGAAACCACACTGGACAAAATGGTACGACCGTCGCGAACCACTGCGGCGGCCGTCTCATCGCAAGATGTTTCAATTGAAAGAATTAGCATCAAGGTTCCTGAACCGGAAAATCCGGGCAAATCAAGTCAAACGCACTCATCATTTACACCGCTACCACTGTCAACCCTTCGGCTGAGGCTACCCGTACCAGTTGTTCATCAAACGCACTGAATTGCACGCTGACTTGTTCTCTGGCAGCAAGTTTCAACGCACTGGCAAGATGCACGGCATCAAAACCACGCAAACCATGACGTTCAGCCAAGTTTGCCGCCAGTAGTTCATCAAAATCCAGGGACACAATGTGACGCCAATCATTACGAACTGACTGAAGAAGCGCCTGATATCCCTGTTGATTTAGTTGCCGGTTATTAAACCGCCGCGTCAGCGCAGAAACCATCTCCGGCAACGCCACACAGCAGGTGGCAACAATATCTGCCTCACGCACCAAGATGTGAACATCAGCAGAGTGGTACTCTTCAATATACAGCTTTACCAGGCTGCTGGTATCGCAATACAGAATCATCGGCGTTCCGCAATCACCGTATCTGATAACGGTTCACCGTCAATTTCAACGCCTCGAAGACCAACCGGCTTGCCGCCGCTCCAAGAGGCCGTTCCCTCCGCTACCATACCCAACACAGCCCTGCGTTCAGGGGTAATCGGCACCAGTAGCGCCACTTCCCTGCCACGGTCAGTAACAATAATTTCCTCTCCCTGACTGGCATAGCCGACATACGTACTTAAATGAGCCTTAAGATCTCTGATCCCCACTGCTTGCATGATGATTAACCTCCAAAAACATTTGTGTCCACAAAATAGCACTTTTTGTGGACACAAAGCAACGGCATTTTATGAGTCCTACAGCAGATTGGCCGCCAGTTCCGCCAGCTCCGACCGCTCCCCCTTGGTCAGGGTAACATGAGCCGAAATCCGCTCCTGCTTCATCCGCTCCACCAGATAGGAAAGGCCGTTGCTGGAAGAATCCACATAGGGGTTGTCGATCTGGTAGGGGTCGCCGGTGAGCACGATCTTGGTCCCCTCCCCTGCCCTGGTGACAATGGTCTTGATCTCGTGGGGGGTCAGGTTCTGGGCCTCGTCAACGATCAGGTACTGGTTGGGAATGGAGCGGCCCCGGATATAGGTCAGCGGCTCAATGTCCAACAAACCCATGGCGATCAACTCCTTGTACCCCTTGCTGTGCCGTTTCTCCGCTTCATGCCCGGAAATCAACAACTCCACATTATCGAAAATCGGCTGCATCCAGGGGGATAGTTTTTCTTCAATATCCCCCGGCAGAAATCCCAGATCCTTGCCCAACGGAAACACCGGGCGGGAAACCAGCAGCCGGTTGTAGACATTTTCCTCCGCCACCTTGTGCAGACCGGCAGCAATGGCCAACAGGGTTTTGCCGGTACCGGCCTTTCCCACCAGAGAAACCAGCTTGACATTATCGTCCATCAGGGCGTCAAGGGCAAACTGCTGTTCCCGGTTGCGGGCATGGATGCTCCAGATCCCCTCCTTCGGAATTTTCCTGACCGGGACCACCTTGCCCTGAACCGCATCAAAACGGCACAGCGCCGTATGACCGGCATTCTGCGTATCCACCAGGGTGGCGAACTCGTTGGGCAGCAGCCCTGAAGGCGCTTCCAGCCAGTTTTGTCCATAAAAACGGTCAATCGCCTCAGGGTCGATATCAATGGTACGGGCGCCAGCGTACAGTTCCTGAATATCCACATTGTCTGATTCAAAGGTCTCGGCAACCAGACCAATGGCATCTGCCTTGATCCTCAGGTTGGTATCTTTGGAGACAAAGATGACCGGCATATCAGGAAAGCGCCGCTTGGTGGCCACCGCCACGGCAAGAATACGGTTATCTGCCTTGTCGTCCCGCAGATCCCGCGGCATGTCATTCAGAGCATGGTCTTCGCTCAGCTCCACCCGCAACGTACCGCCACCGGAGAGCGACACCCCCTCAGCCAGCGAGCCTTTTTCCCGCAATGTGTCAAGAATTCTCGAAATAGTCCGGGCGTTTCTACCCGTTTCGTTCATGTCTTTTTTGAACTTATCAATCTCCTCAATAACCGTGATCGGAATCACGAGGGCATTGTCCTGGAACTTGAAAAGCGCCTGGGGATCGTAAAGCAAAACATTGGTGTCCAGAATAAATTGTTTCATGAATGACCTTTCTGAATAATGGCAGTCAGTGCTTCGTACAGATAATCCATCTCCTGCATGGTGGAAAACCAGCCGGGGCTGACGCGCAGGGTCCCGGCCGGATAGGTGCCGATTGTGCGGTGGGCATGGGGAGCGCAGTGCAACCCGGACCGGACCGCAATACCATAGCTTTTGTCCAGAAAAAATGCCAGTTCGGAGGGATCCATTCCCTCAATGGTCAGGGACAGTACACCGGTTCGCTGCAACGGGTCAACAGGACCATACAGATGCAGGCCCGGCAATTGCGCCAGCTTTTCCCGCAGATACTGCGCCAGATCGTGTTCATGCCTGCCTATCCGCGCTACGCCGGTTTCCTTCACAAAAGCAACGGCAGCGCCAAGACCGGCAATCCCCGGCAGGTTATGGGTTCCGGCCTCAAACCCCTCGGGGAAATCATCCGGTTGTAAATCCTGGTCACTACTGCTGCCGGTACCACCTGCCAGCAGAGGCTTGATCATGACACCGGGGGCAAGGGCAAGAAAGCCGGTGCCCTGGGGTCCCATAAGCCCTTTATGTCCCGGCGCAGCCAGCAGGTCAACCCCGGTTTCCTGCATATCCAGCGGAATAACGCCCACGGATTGGGCCGCATCCAGCAACAGCAGACATCCCGCTGCTTTGGCAAGGTCGGCAATGGCGGCAACCGGCTGAATGCCGCCGGTCACATTGGAAACATGGGATATGGCGATCATACGGGTATTGGAGCGAATAGCCTGTCGGATCGCTTGCGGATCCAGCAGGCCCTGGGAGTCCGCAGGAATCATGCTGATAGTCACGCCGCTCTTTTCAAGCAGCCGCAAAGGGCGCAGCAGCGAATTGTGTTCCATGGCGCTGGTAACAACATGATCCCCGGGGGAAAGCACACCAAAAACAGCCTGATTGAGTGCAGCGGTGGCATTGTGGGTAAAGATCAAACGCGCAGGGTCCGGAGCATTGATCAGCGCAGCCAGCGACTCACGCACCGTCATCAGCAGGCGTGAGGCTGCAAGAGCCTGACCGTAGCCGCCACGTCCGGGAGAAGCGCCAATGTCCCGCATCGCAGCCACAACCGCTTCATGGACGGCTTCCGGCTTGGGAAACGAGGTGGCGGCATTATCAAGGTAGACCCCCATCCGGTGATCCATCATGGTACGTTGGCAGGAGACTGCACCAGAAACGGAACATACTGAACCTTGCCCTGTCCCGATATTCTGCCGGAATCCTGAATTCCGGACACAATCCGCTGTTCGTCCGCAGCGCCCCACCAGTTGAGCAGTGCTGAAAAGGGCTCATCTCCTGCATGCAACAGCTGAGCTTGAGCGTTGTCCGCAAAGGTGGAACCAACAGCGCTGCCTCTGGCATTTTCCAGCGCCAGACCGGCACGGCCATTACGTATAAACGAGGAATCGCTGATCCGTATCCTGGTTTCCTGCAGCGCGACACCATCCTCACGGTTCATGGCAAAGCGGCTGAACAGTATCTGCCCTTCACCGCCCGTTGCGCGAACACCGCTTCTGTTCTCGGTCACGGCACTACCGCTGATACGGAAACGGGCCTGGTCAAGCACCATCCCTTCCTGGCTGTTATTTCTGAGTTTCAACCCGCCCACAACCAAAGCCGAACGCAGGGCAACCAGTCCAAGGCGGTTTTCCTTCACCAGGCTGTCCTTCAACTCCATCTCACTATCAGACAGGGTCAGCCCCACATCACATCGCTGTATTTCTGTTTTCGTTAATGACACCACGGAATCGTACAGGGCAATTCCCACATGACTCTGCATGATCGCCAGACCGGCCCCTGAAAACTGGGAGTAACGCGCTGTAATACCTGTTTGCGCCCCTTCTATCCGGCAATGATCGAGACTGTTCTTCTTTTCGGTGGAGATCAGCACAACCCCTCCCCAGTCGCCCACTGCCGGTTGTTCAAACGCAGCTCCCAGAACCACCGGTTTTTGCGCCGTTCCCTGTGCCATAAGCCTGCCCAGCACCACCAGTGATGGTTTCGCGCCTGAACCGGCTGCCGACGCAAAGCGGACCTGCGTACCCGCCTCCAGGCGAAGCGTCGCCTGGGGCGCCACCACCAGTGACCCGCGCACCAACACGGTTCCACGCAGGGTCAGATCTTCGGATATGGTCCGGCCAGCAAGTACCGATTCAGCACGGGTAAGCATTGTCCGGGACTCCCGCTGTTCCCGTAGTGTTACCGGTCCCTGAGACGGTGTACCGGCAACCACCGTTTCTTTACGCGGTACCAATCTGCTGTCAAGGGCTGTCGCTGGCGGGGAGATTGTCCCTGTTGGCCGAGGCGTAACCGGTATCATGGCAGGAGGAGCAGCAGGGGGAAGCGTTTCGTTGACCTTGAGTGAAAAGGTAACCGGCTGATTTTTTAACAGAGCGTCCTGATCAAGAAAGAGTTTCTGGCAACCGGTGCCGACCATCAACAAACAGGCCAGCAGCAGCACAGAACATACTCCTTTGATTGATAGACGGCCACATATATGCTTCATGATATTTTCCTGTTGGCAGAATATAAATTACTGAATATACGAACAAAGATTGTATTTAGCATATTACGCCCAGTGTGTAAATTTCAAATAGCCCCACCGCACGCATTTGTCCATTTCAGCACTCAAACTTTTCAATTGACACACCATAGATGTTGTGGTCTTATTCGCCAGCATCACTAAATGTTGTGCGCTATCCCCCGTAAGACCAACAAAACCTGCTCTACAACCTGACATACATCACCAGCACCAGAAGGAGCGAACACCAATGGCAAAAAAAACCCACTCTGCCGCGGAACCTGCACTGACGCCAAATGCCCGGACAGTTCTTGAGAAGCGTTACCTGCGCCGTGATACAACCGGCAACGTACTGGAAACGCCGGTGGACATGTTGCAGCGCGTAGCCCGCACCATTGCCGCGCCTGACCGTACCTTTGAAAAGACCGCCGATACCGGTGCGCTGGCAGACAATTTTTACAGCATGATGGCTTCATTCGACTTCCTTCCCAANNTTCGTCCTGCCGGTGGGTGACTCCATCGAGGAAATTTTCGACGCCGTCAAGTTTACCGCCATGATCCACAAATCCGGCGGTGGTACCGGCTTTTCCTTTTCACGGCTGCGTCCAGCCAATGACGTGGTCCTGACCACCACCGGCATCTCCAGCGGCCCGATCTCCTTCATGCGGGTCTTTGACACCGCTACCGAAACCATCAAACAGGGCGGCACCCGGCGCGGCGCAAACATGGGAATTCTGCGCGTTGACCACCCCAACATCATGGATTTCATCATGTGCAAGGCCGACCAGAAATTGTTCAACAACTTCAACATTTCTGTCGGGTTAACGGAAGCGTTCATGCAGGCCGTTGAAAATGATGAAGAGTATGATCTTTTCAATCCGCGCGACAAAAAGAAGATGGGCACCCTGAACGCCCGCAAGGTGTTTCACCGGATTGTCAATCAGGCGTGGGAAAACGGTGAGCCGGGCATTATCTTTCTGGATCGGCTGAACCGCGATAACCCCACTCCCCACATAGGCGAGATAGAATCCACCAACCCCTGTGGCGAGCAGCCGCTTTTGCCTTACGAATCCTGTAACCTTGGCTCATTGAACCTGGGGAATTTCGTTACCGAGGGGGCCATAGACTGGAGTCGTCTGAAAGAGGTCGTGCATCATGCAGTTCACTTCCTGGACAACGTGATCGAAGCCAATAAATATCCACTCCAGCAAATTCATGACATGACCCACGCAAACCGCAAGATCGGCCTGGGAGTCATGGGCTGGGCCGACATGCTGATCCTGCTGGGCATCCCGTACAACTCTGCCGATGCGGTCAAGCTGGGCAAAAAGGTGATGAAATTCATCAACGACGAAGGACACGCCGCCTCCAGAGAACTGGGGAAAAAACGTGGTTCATTCCCCAACTTCAGCGGCTCCGTATTTGACAAAAAAGGGGCCTTGCCCCAGCGGAACGCCACGGTCACCACCATCGCCCCCACCGGCACCATCTCCATGATTGCCAATGCATCATCGGGCGTAGAACCACTCTTTGCAGTCTCCTATGTCAAAACGGTCATGGATGGCACAAAACTGGTGGAAGTAAATCCCATTTTTGAAAAGATCGCCAAAGAGCGCGGCTTTTACTCACAGGATCTCATGGAAACGATTGCGGAACACGGCAGCCTCCATGATATCGACGAGGTACCGGCAGACGTCCGCCGCATCTTCGTCACCGCCCACGACATAACTCCCGAAGACCATATCCAGATGCAGGCAGCGTTCCAGTCCCATACGGACAACGCCGTGTCAAAGACCGTCAACTTCCCCAACACGGCAACGGTTGAAGACGTGGAAAACGTGTACATGCTGGCCTACAAGACCGGCTGCAAGGGTGTTACCATCTATCGTGACGGTTCCCGCGACGAACAGGTGCTTTCCACCGGCAAGAAGGATGAAAAAACCGCTGTTGCGGCAATTCCGATGGAAGAAGAGAAGCATGCCGTCAAACGCGAACGCCCCAAGGCGCTCAAAGGGTGGACCTACCAGATGCAGACCGGCTGCGGTCCGCTCTACATCACCGTCAACGAAGACGCAAATGGCCTGTTCGAGCTGTTCACCACCATGGGCAAGGCCGGCGGCTGCGCCGCATCCCAGTCAGAGGCGATCGGCAGGATGGTTTCACTGGCATGGCGTAGCGGTGTACAGGCCCGGCAGGTTATCAAACAGCTGCTTGGCATCTCCTGCCACTGCCCGTCCGGCTACGGCGAAAACCGGATTCACTCCTGCGCCGACGCCGTCGCCAAGGCTATTCAGGAACATATGCTGGCCAACGGCTACGACCTGAACGCCGAAACCAGCAAGCCCGAACGTGGCGCCTGTCCTGAATGCGGCGGAATTGTGGAACATGAAGGCGGCTGCATGGTCTGCCGCGTCTGCGGCTACTCAGAATGCGCCTAGCCCCACCATACAACCGATAACATCAGCGTCAAAAGGCCCCCGGATACCAATCCGGGGGCCTTTTTGCCTATCTTTGTCTGGCAGTGAAACGATCTAACGTCCCGGCCTTCTGTCATCATCTCTTCTTTGCCCTTGTCCGTGGCCGTCCTTGCGTTCCTGTTGCCCCCTGTCGTCACGGGACCGTTCGTCTCGCTCCTGTGCCCGCGGTTCTCTACGTTGAGGCTGCTGCACCGCCTCTGGTTGCTGCCGTTGATCCCGGAATGACGGGCCTCGCTGCTGTGCAGGAGCCTGCTGCGGCGGTTGTGGCCGTGATTCAGACGGGCCAACCTGCTGGCGCGGCGGTGCATGTTTTCTGTCCTGTTGCTGAATCTGCTGGCGCACCGCCTTATCACGGGACTGGTACCGATAATGCTGGTTGCGTAGCGGCTTTTGCTGCTCCCCGTGGGGATACCTGTCTCCCGAATACTGCCGCTGATACAGAGGCAGCGGCGCTGGTCGCGGAGTGGACCCACGCTTCCATTTGTCCCACCCTCTGCGGCTTTGTTCCCAGTTACGCCCCCAGTGCTGCCCCCAGCGGGGCGGCGCATTTGCCTGCCACCCACGGAAGTACACCGGAGGTTGGCGGTAATAGCGCACCGGGATACGCAGGACAAAGAGCGGCACATATTCCGGGCTCACAACCTCCCACGGACCATTATACCAGGAGCTGGCATGCCAGGTATCACTATGGTAGACCCAGTACATGCCGTCATAAAAGAAATAGTTGGCATCCACTTCCGGCGCATAATAGACCGGATAGCCCGGCACCGGCACCAGATGCGGGAACAGCGGCAGGTTGATGCCGATATTCAGGCCCGGCATACCGACACTCATGGTTACATCGGCTGTGGCGGCACCGGCCATGCACAACAGCATGGATACAACCACCAGCCCTTGACGTGCTTTCTGCATTTCTGTCCTCCTTTGACGGAAACCGGTTTCCTTAGTGACCGCGTCGATCATGCTTGTTGCGGCCACGATTATCATGGCGATTTTTCTTGTGTTTATAATACTTGGCCGGTCGTTCTCTTTCAAGATAAACCCGGCGTGACCGCTCCACGTAGTACGGACGGCCTGAGTCTACATGGAGCTGTACATGGGGTGGAGGCGGCAGGAAGCCATTGATCCGGACACTTACATTGGGAGCGCCGGGCAGGCCAGGTGGCGCCGGAAAACCGGCACTGGCCGTATTCAGACTGAACAGGATGGCACCTACGGTCATTGTACAGATGGAAAAAACACTACGCATTACTGCTCCTTTATGGTTAGTTCTTCTACTCGATTGTCATGCGGTTTCGTATACTTTTAACACCGTTTACATCATTGGCCAGCTTGGTGGCCAGGTTCACTTCCGTCAAACTGCTGGCCTTACCGTACAATGAAACCACACCACGAGTTGTTTCAACTTTGGTGTTGATGGCGCTGGTGGCACGGTGATAAAGCAACATCATCTTTACCTGGGCAGTAATGGAAGCATCATCGATCTTCTGCCCCATGGTTTGCGCTTCTTTCTTGCCATCGGTGACCGTCATCTCATTATTTACATCTTTTACCCCGGCCACATCCCCGGCATACTCAGTGGCCAGTTCCTTTTGCGCCAAACTGCCCGCATCGCCCCGCAGGGTTACCACACCGTCTTTGACATCAACCTCAGTGCTTCTGGCATTCATGCTGCGATTGAACAGCAGCGTGGCCTTCACCTTTTCACGGAGCCACGCATCAGAATTTGCGGTGGGGTCAGCGCCCTTTGTCACCAAGCGATTGTCAACATACTTTACGCCCGGAAGGCCTGCCACCGTTTCTTCAGCCAATGATTTATGGAAGTTTTCCAAGACAATTCCGGTCAGGGTGACAACGCCATCCTCAGATTTGATTTTGATTTCGTCATCCTTGAGATAGGTTTTGAACACATGGGACTGTCTGGCTGACAGTTCGATGCGGCTATCCATTTTTGAAGCGGATACAGGAGAACTGAGCGCCAGCAAAGCCATGGCCACCACCAGCATGGATACGATATATATTTTCTTCATGGCATTTCTCCTATTGTTTCCTGATGTATCAGAATCTGAAACCTAAGGTTGCTGTCGTAACAAAACCATCCAGAGGTAGATCCTGCCCGCCAAAGGAAGGTTCTGCCCAGAGGTATTTACCCTCCAGGCCAGCAAACATATGTCTGTGGAAATTCACATTGAAGCCAGCTCCGGCGTGAAATCCGTACGTGATTTCAGTAGAACCGCGGAAGTTGCCGCTGGTGCCGCTTACGTCAAGATCGCTGATGTACGCTCCGATTCCTGCCAAACCGTACGGCTCAAACATCCCTATCGGAATCAAGAGCTTCCCGGTGGCAAGCAGCGGCACAACCCGCACCTTCGTACTGCCTGGCTGTGCTGCCGGAGAACCGTCGCTTTCGAAGTAACCGGCACCCAGTTCAACGGCAATCATGGGCGTAAAGTAATGGCCCATGGCAACTTCGCCTGCAAATCCTGACTTGCTGTCCAGACGGCTCCTGTTGCCACCATTGAAATTATCAAGATCAAAATTCTCGCTTGGCGAGTAAATTCCTGCCTTCAGCAGCACGTAGTTCGCGGGGTTCTCAGCTGTGGCGGCCATATCCGCTGCCGATGCCTGAGAAACAGCACCCATTAACGCAACGGCGAGAGCCATGGACAGAACAGTTGTCTTCTTCATACGTCCTCCTTGGTAGAGCAGCTTGTTTGCTGCATAATGTTTCCCGTTTCTTTAACCAGCCTCATCCTGATCTGTTGCAGAACGCACCTCCTTTGCGATGAATCTGTCTGAACATGCGCACAACCGATGGGCGTGCATGCCTGTTCAGCCAAACAAGCTTAATTGCAACAAGCGCGCCAGAGCAGATCAGCAAATTCAGACACTTCAACAGGCTGATTATGTTGAACAAACTGGAAAGGTGGTGTACGGCGACTAATCTGAAAGCCGTCAGCCACATCCCGTCATGCATGATTTAGCCACCGGATATGACGGAGCTCACCATACTGATGGCGTAGCGTCAGACTCTATTCATGCCACCCCGTCGTGGTCATCATCAAACATTCCGTTCCAGTTGATCTTTTCTGCAACCGTTCTGAAATGAAATCCGTAGACCGCATAGGTTATGGCCAGCGGGAACAGCCGTGGACACCTGATCAGCGACCAGAAGAAAAGCTTCCAGAAATGCAGGCGTTCCCTGCCGAAAACCCCTAAAAACAGCATTGACTTGAAAAGCGCTCCCACATACCCCGGCTGAAGGCGAAATTTCCCCAGAGGCATCGGCCGGTATTCCCTGAGAAGACTGATCACCCGTTGGTAGTAGTTTTTAGGCGAATAGATGGTATCCAGAATGGTGCGGTACCCGCTGATGAGCGCCTTTGGCTGCATCCGCGGGATGAAGTTGAGGTCATTGTCCATATTGTTGCCGGACCCTTCTCCAAGCAACCTCCCCTCCCGTTCCAGACGCTGATAAAGGCGTGTACCGCGCATGGCCGAGAGCACACCGACCATGGCGGTAACAATGCCGCTTTCCTGGATAAAGCGGATCTGCTTGTCGAAAATAGCCGGAGGATCGCTGTCAAACCCAACGATGAACCCCCCATGCACTTGCAGTCCTGCCTGCTGGATGCGCTTGACCGATGCCAGCAGGTCACGATTTTTGTTCTGCACCTTGCCACTCTCGGTGTGGCCCTCTTCGCAGGGGGTCTCAATACCGATAAAGACCTCCTCGAACCCTGCTCTGACCATCAATTCCATGAGCCCGGCATCATCGGCCAGATCAATGGAGGCCTCAGTGTAAAAATAGAAGGGGCGCTGCCGTTGCTCCATCCACTGGGTAATACCGGGAAGAATCTCCCGCTTCAGCTTTCCGCGGTCGCCGATGAAGTTATCATCCACAAAAAAGATTGCGCCACGCCACCCGTGAGCATACAGACTCTCCAACTCCGCGATCAGTTGTTCAAACTCCTTGGTACGCGGGGTGCGGCCGAACAGCACCGTGATATCGCAGAATTCGCAGTCAAAGGGACAGCCCCTGGAATACTGGATATTCATGGCGGCATAGTTGCCCACATCGATCAATTCCCAGAGGGGGATGGGGCTGTCCTTCAGAGCGGCCCGATGCTCATCGGCATACAGATGTCGGGCCTCGCCATTGTCCAGATCCGTCAGGAAGCGGGGCACGGTGATTTCTCCTTCCCCCAGAACCAGATGGTCCACCTCGGGAAAATCCTTGTGGTAGGTGGTAAAAAGCGGCCCGCCGGCAACGGTCTTCACCCCAAGGTGCCGACAACGGGCAATCACCTCCTGTGCTGATTGCCGTTGGATGGTCATGGCGCTGATAAAGACATAATCCGCCCATAACAGATCCTCATCAGCAAGCTGACGGACGTTCATATCAACAAGGCGCTTTTCCC
>DIUT01000001.1 GCA_002423105.1 Geobacter sp. UBA6151
GGGCGTAGGTGGTGGGAAAGGCGGCAAAGGTGGCGCCGCCGGCAGTGATCAGCCAGACTTCGTTGCCGTCCCAGACCGGCCCCAGCGTGTTGATCAGCACCCGTTTTTCAGTGTCATTTTTAGCCAGCATTCCGGACAGAAAGCCGGTGCCCAGCACAAAACCGTCCAGCATGAAATAGACTGCCCACAATACGCCCCACAGTACGAACCAGATGATCTGGAATGCAGAAATATCCATGAGTTATCCCCTCCCTTCAACGTTAACGATAGCGGAAAGATCTTTGTCCGGTCCTTTTTTAGCATATTTGACCAGCAGGTAGATATCAATGACGCCAAGGATGCCATAGAGCACGGTAAAGCCCAGCAGAGACAGGGCTACCTGTGTGGCAGTGATGGATTTGGAAACAGCATCGGCGGTTTTCAGCACACCGTACACAATCCAGGGTTGTCGTCCCAGTTCAGCCACCAGCCAGCCAAATTGCTGAGCCAGGTAGGGTGCGGGGATGGCGAAGACCATGATGGTCAGAAACCAGCGATACTGTTCAAAATTCTGTTTGCGGATGAGAATCATCCCCAGCAGGCTGGCAATGATCATGAAGGTGCCGATGCCGACCATCAGGCGGAAGCTGAGGAAGGTGGGAGTGACCGGAGGACGCAGCTCTTTGGGAAAGTCCTTCAATCCCTTTATCTCGGAGTTGGGGTCTTTGAAAGCCAGGAAACTGAGGGCATTGGGAACACAGACTCCTTCTACGGCATTGCGCTCATTGGCCGGATCAGGAAAAAGCAGCAGGTTCATCCCCACGCCGCGCTGGGTTTCCCATTGCGCTTCCATGGCGGCGAACTTGGCAGGCTGTGTTCTGGCAATTTCAACGGCATGGAAGTCGCCAGTCAGGGCTACGCCCAGCGAAGAAACAAAGGCCCACGTTGCAGCCAGTTTGAATGAACGCTTGAAAAAATCATTTTCGTTATTTCTCAGCAGGTGCCAGGCGGAAACCCCCATAATCACAAAAGCTGCCAGTGCATAGCCGGAAAGCAGGGTGTGGCCGAATTTGATCCAGCCGTAGGGGTTGGTCAACACCGCCAGAAAGTCATCCATCTCGGCCCGGTTGTTGCGGATGACATAGCCCACCGGGTTCTGCATCCAGGCGTTGGCCAGCAGGATAATCAGCGCGGATATGTTGGTGGCGATGGCAGCCAGCCAGATACTTGCCAGGTGGGCTTTTTTGGAGATTTTATTCCAGCCGAAAATCCAGACGCCGATGAATACAGATTCCAGAAAGAAGGCCAGGGTCGCTTCAATAGCCAAAGGCGCGCCGAAGATGTCACCCACATAACGGGCATACTCCGACCAGTTCATGCCGAACTGGAACTCCATGGTAATGCCGGTGACAACGCCCAGGGCAAAGTTGATCAGAAACAGTTTGCCCCAGAATTTGGTCATACGTAACCAGGTTTCGTCGCCGGTCATCACGTACCTGGTCTGCATCCAGGCTGTCAGTATGGACAAACCCAGGGTAAGAGGGACAAATATCCAGTGAAACATGCATGTTGCTGCAAACTGCAACTGACTGAGGGTGACTACGTTCATACTTCCTCCCCGCGCTGAATTTACACCACATATATGGACATGCGGCAAGGCTGATTTTTGACAATTTTATCGCTATTTTTCGAAGAGTCAATTCTGCTAAAATACAGGTAAATTGTGGCTTGGCGGTAACCGTTTGATTTTAAGAGGTTATTTTTTATAAACGATTTTAGAAAACGGGGATTACATAAAAAGATAAATAAGACAGATTTTGTCTTTAATCCTGTGCGGCGCTATTGTCAACAAAAAATTACAGGCAGGCTTATGTCAGACAAATCAAAGAGGGATTACAGCATCAGCGAGCTTTAGACAGGCAGGGCGGTGGCTGACAACCAGCATGGTCAGCCCCCCGGAAGAACGTTTCTTGCGTTGTATGAGGCGCGAAACCACGTCGCGCTCCGTTGCGGCGTCCAGGCCTTCGGTGGGCTCGTCCAAAAGCAGGATAGGAGCCTGTTTCAGCAGGGCACGGGCAAGGGCAATACGTCGGGCTTCTCCGCCGGAAACCGCTGAGGCATTACTGCCTATCAGTGTATCCAGCCCCTGTGGCAGTCCGGCCACCCAGAGGTCCAGGGCGCTGTCCTCAAGTGCAGCCCGTAACTGCTCATCATCGGCCGCCGGGTTTCCCAGCAGCAGATTGTCGCGGAAGGTGCCGTTAAACAGGTGGGGGCGCTGCGGAACCGCCGCAATCATGGCAAGCACGGTTTCCCTGGACAAATCGCGCAGCTCGATGCCGCCCACAGTAATGCTTCCCGCGTAGTCGCGGAAACGAAGCAGCAGTTCAAGCAGCAGGCTTTTGCCGGTGCCGCTGGGGCCGGTCAGTACAAGGCTTCCACCCTGGGGCAGATCGAAGGAAACATCACGGAGAACCGGTATCCCCTGAAGATAGGCAGCGGAGACGTTCCTGAAGCAGATGCCGTTGTGGTGTGGCTGCTGGTGGACAAGGGGAGTGGCCGGAACAGGTAGGGGAGTATCGGCCAGTTTAAAGATGCGGCGGGCTGATTCCTGTGCAGCAGGCATCAGGTGCAGTGCCGCCGGAAGCTGGCCGGCCGCTTCGAATATGGCTGCGCAGAACAGCAGCAGCATCACCAGATGGGGGCCGGTTAGCTGCTGGGAATGTACCTGCATGCTGCCGATCAGCAGCACAAAGGCACCACCGCACCCGGCGAGCAGGGCCATACCGCCAGTTGCAAGGCCGTTGATGCGGCCCAAACGCTTCTGCTCCGCAACAAGCAGTTCAGACAATCCATCCACAACCGCTGCCTGGCGATCAACCGCCCCCAGCAGTATCAACTCTTCGATCCCCTGTGCCCCCTCGGTCACCTTGTTGCGAAGTGCGGCAGCCAGCGCTGCGGATTTTCGGCCCGGCTCCTCGGAGAAGCGGCGGATCAGTATGGGCAGACCAGCTCCGGCAAGGGAGAGAAAAAGCAGCATGACCAGGGCGGACGGGGGGCTGAACCAGAGCAGGAACAGCAGTGCCGCAGCAATGGAAACGGTTCCCACGGCAAGGGGCGCAAGGATTTTCAGGTAAAGGGTTTCCAGGGCATCGACATCGGCCCTGAGTCTTCCGGCCACATCGCCGCCCGCATGGCGCTCCAGGCCGGCCGGGGCCAGCGGCTCAAGCCGTTTGAACAGCCAGACCCGCAGTTCCGCAAGAATTCTGAAGGTTGCCGAGTGGGTGACCAGCCGTTCCCCGTAGCGGCCCACGGTTCTGGCAATGGCCAGAAAACGGATGGCTGCCGAAGGGAAGAAGTAGTTAAAGGCCGTGCCGCTCTGGCCTGCAACGGCCATGGAGGCGATAAACCAGCCGGAAATCGCCATCAGCAGGGAATTGGCGGCGATCACCAGTACCCCCAGGATGACGCCCGCCGCCATCCAGGGCCACTGTTTGCGGGATAGGTTCAGGAAGCGGCCAACGAAGGTCATCGGAAAGCCTCCCCGGCTGCCAGGAACTCCGCTGTCGAAAGCACCCGTTCAATGCGGCCGTCGATCATCTCCGCCACCCGCTCAGTCGCGGCAATGGTCTGCTCCCGATGGCTGATGACCAGTACGGTCTTGTCCCGCGCCAGCCGTCGCAGTGCCAGGCAGACCAGACGCTCGTTTTCCGGATCAAGCCCTGCCGTCGGCTCGTCCAGCACGATAAGCGTAGCCTTGCGGATGTATGACCGCGCCAGGGCCAGGCGTTTTAGCTCGCCACCGGACAGACCGGCGCCCCGGTCGCCGAGCAGCGTCTCAAGGCCGTGGGGCAGCTGGCGGACGATCTGCTCAGCGGCGGCAGCTTCAAGGGCGTTATGGATCTCCTGCTCCGAGGCGTCAGGTCGCCCCAGCAGAAGGTTTTCACGCACCGTTCCCGCAGTAAAATACGGAGCCTGGGGTACCCAGGCCAGCCGGGACCGCCAGGCGTCCGGGTCAAGCAGGGTCAGGTCCTGGCCATTGATCAGGATGCGTCCTGCCTCAGGTCTGATCATGCCCACCAGCAACCGGGCCAGGGTGGTCTTGCCTGCTCCGCTGACACCGGCCAGGGCGGTGATACTGCCTGCCGGAAGTTCAAGATTTACATTGCTTACGCCTCCCCGGTTGCCGCCATAGCGGAACGAAACCCCTTCAAAGCGCACGGCGGGAGGCGTTGCAGGAGGTACCAGGTTTCCCGCAAACCCTTGGGGCAGCGGTCTGGCCAGCAGGGGCATGATCCGTTCAGCGGCAGCCACTCCCTGCATGCGGGAGTGATAGGAGAGTCCCAGGTTACGCAGCGGCAGATAGAATTCCGGCGCCATAAGCAGAATGAAGAGCCCTTCCTGCAACGAAAGGATGCCCCACAGCAGCCTGAAACCGATAATGACCGCCACCAGCGCTGTGCCCACCGTTGCGAAAAACTCCAGGGCGAATGCCGAGAGAAAAGCCACCCGCAACACGGACATGGTGGCACTGCGGTACTCCTCCGACACCCTGGCAACCGCCTCGGCTTCCCGTTTTGCCGCGCCAAAAATGATCAGATCCGGCAAGCCCTGCACCAGATCCAGCAAATGCCCGGCCATGCGGGAAAGACGGCTCCACTGGCGGCGATGCAGCTTCTCGGAACCGCGGCCGATGAGGATCATGAACAGGGGGATGCAGGGGGCGGAAAACAGCAGGACAAGGCCCGAGCGCCACTCGGAAGGGACAATGATGATCAGGAACAGGAGCGGCAGGATCGCCGCCAGACATAGCTGGGGGAGAAAACGGGTGAAATAGTGTTCAAGCTCGTCAACCCCTTTGGTGACGGTTTCAATCAGCGGAGCGGTTTCATCGCCGACCAGACCGGCCGGTCCCAGGGCCTGGATTTTACGGTAGAGCCTGCTGCGGATGGACTGTTTGACCCTGGCTGCGGCTGCCGCCGAGGTATGTTCCAGGAGGTATGAGCAAAAGCCACGCCCCGTTGCCAGCAGCACCAGCAGCGCGGCAAGGGGCAGCACTGCCGCCAGCCCTTCAACGTGCATGACCACACGGTCACAGGCGGTTGCCAGCAGCCGTGCCTGAAACACCACAATCAGTCCGATGCCAATGGACAGTAACACGACAACCAGCAGCAAGCCGCGGATGTTTCGCGCTTCCGCCAGCAAGCCGCGCTCCGCGCCGCTACCCTGTTGTGCCGTGCCGCCGGACTGTTCAGTCATACCATGCCGTTCTTGCCGGATGCGGCATCAGGGGGACTTGACGTTTGCGGCAGCGTCCAGGGCAAGCGCGGGCAGGATCACGGTTCCCAGATACTCTTCCCTGCTGTAGACAACCGCTTCACCAGCCATAAGATGAGCACCGGTACTGTTTTTGATGGTGAAAGAAAAAACCGGCAGAGGGCTGCTTGCAACCTGCTCCTGCTCCACCGGCAGACGCCATTCAGCAATACGCGGCAACGTGCCTGTCGGCAGCGGCAACAGTTGTTGTGGTTGCCCGCCTGCCAGGGAAGTGGAAGCGACTTTTGTAACAAACCCCTCCGGCACAGCGGTGGTCTGGGCCAGCAGTATCAACTGGGCCGTTTTGTCACTCTGCAGGCGGATCTCGTAACGGGGCTTCCAGCCACCATCAGCCAGCACCGCTGCAACCTTGATACGTGTCGTTGGGGCCGATGTCATGATCCGGGCCGTTGGACCGTTGGTGACAGACTTTTGTACCTGGGCAAGCTTTGTCTCAACCCGCTTCAAATCCTGAACTGTACGACGGCGGGCCGTAAAAACCGCCTCCAATTGGGCAATGGCGAACTCAGTGCCCTGGCGGACCGAAGTCAGAGGATCAGGATTGGTCTTTGTCTTGCGTGGCGCCTTTGAACTCTGGGATTTGGCTGCTGCCGCAAAAATATCTTCACGGGTATCAAGCGCTTTCATCCGGTCTTCAAGGCGGTTTTTCTGCTCGATCAGGTTATCAAGCTCTTTCTGCTGGCGATCAGGAACCCGGTATGGCAACAGCTCAACCCGCTCCACCCTGCCAGTATCAAGCGGTTTAACCCTCAGACTGTTCTCTCTGATCGGCGCAGGCAGCGTCACCTCCGCCACTCCCTTGCGTGCCGTTGCTTCAATCTCGACCAGCAGGCCATCACTGAACGCCGTCACCTCACGCTGCGCAGCAAAAACAGCAGGTGTTGCGACAAAAAAAGTCAGAACAAAAAGCAGGATATCCGGCCTCATCAGATGCCTCCCATCTGCAGAATGATGTGGAACTGCTCTTCAGTTACCGGCTGGACTGACAAACGGCTGCGATTCAAAAGCGGCATGCCGGAAAGCAGCGGATTGGAGCGGATGGCGGCAAGGGTGACGGCAGGAACAATAGCCCGATCAGCTTTCACATCAACCATGTACCAGATCGGATTATCAGGCGTTGACTTGGGATCAAAGTGATCGCTGGACGGATCGAGGGCCGTGTGGTCCGGGTAGCCCGCCCGCACAACGGTGCAGAGTCCCACCACGGCCGGTTCCGGGATGGAGCTGTGGTAGAACAGAACCCGGTCTCCGCTCTGGATGTCGTCGCGCAGAAAATTGCGAGCCTGAAAGTTGCGCACCCCGTCCCAGTGCTCAACGGCATGGGGACGGGATTGCAGGTCGCTGAAGGAGAAACAGGAAGGTTCGGATTTGAAAAGCCAGTAACGCATAAAAAACAACTCCCCTGTAAGAACGAGGATTTTTTCGCGAGATCAAGGCTGTCGAAGGAGTGCGCGGAGGCGTACTGGCAGGTACGCCGCACAAGCGCGACTGAAGACTTACGCAGATATCGCGGAAAAAGACCGTTCCTTACGACAGCAAATGCACGAACAGACCGCTTCTCAGCTTCGGTTCAAACCAGGTGGATTTCGGGGGCATGATCCGGTCCTCGTCGGACAGCTCCATCAGTTCGGTGATGGAGGTGGGGTGCATGGAGAAAGCCACGCTGTATTCACCGCTGTCCACCAGCCGCACCAGCTCCTCAACACCGCGGATACCGCCCACAAAGTTGATCCGCTTGTCGGTGCGGGGGTTCTCGATGCCCAGCACCGGAGCCAGCAGGTTGTTCTGCAGGATGGAGACATCCAGACGCCCAACGGTGTCGCGTTCGTCAATCAGTGCCGCTTTCGGTGTCAGGCAATACCAGGCGCCTGCCAGATACATGCCGAACTGGTGGCGCTGTTGCGGGGCAAACGCCGTTTCAACCGGTTCTAGGTCAAAACCGGCGCCAAGTCGCTCCAGAAACGCCTGCGGGGCCAGTCCGTTCAAATCCTTGACCACCCGGTTGTAAGGCATGATGTTCAACTGACTTTCCGGGAAGATAACTGTGAGGAAGTGATTGTACTCCTCATCTCCGGTATGGCCCGCATTGGCGGCCTTGCGCAGGTCGCGCACCCGTGAAGCGGCGGCGCTACGATGATGGCCGTCGGCCACATACAGGCAGGGGATGGCGGCAAACAGCGCAGTCAGGCGATCAATCACCTCCTGGTCAGGCACCACCCACAGCGTGTGGGAGACTCCGTCGGCCGTGACAAAATGGTAATCCGGCTGCTCAAATGCGGCGCTGGCCAGAATCCCCTCCACCTCGGGGTTGGAGCGAAAAATGTAGAACACCGGCTCGTCGTTGGCATCCAGGGTGTCCACATGCTTCACCCGGTCCTCTTCCTTGTCGGCCCTGGTCTGCTCATGTTTCTTGATTACTCCGGACTGATAGTCATCCACCGCCGAACAGGCCACCAGACCGGTCTGGGTTACCGCTCCCATCCGTTGCCGGTAAATGTAATAGCAGGGGGCCGGGTCCTGGATCAGCACCCGCCGGTTGATGAAATCCAGCAGATTGGTCCGGCCCTGCTGGTGCACCAGATCATCGTACGGGTCCACGGAAGCGGGCAGGTCGATTTCCGGACGGGACACATGCAGGAATGAATCGGGGCTGCCCGCCGCCATTTTGCGGGCCTCCTCGACATCCATGACATCATAGGGCAGCGAGGCTACCTTGGCAGCCAGATGGATCGGCGGGCGAAGCGCCATGAACGGTCTGATACGAGCCATAGTTTCTAACTCTCCTGTTTACTGGATGTAACGTCTGGCGCCCACGAAGCGGCGCTCAAAGTATGATTCGTCAATGGAAGCGGTCTTGATGTCCTCGCCCCGTTTTGGCGCATGGACGAACTTGCCGTTGCCCACGTAAATCCCCACATGGTTGATGGAGGACTCCGAAGCGCCGAAGAAGACCAGATCGCCGTCGCGCAGGCTGTCTTTTTCAACCGGGTTGCCGACCTTGAACTGTTCGCGGGAGGTGCGGGGGATGCTGATGCCGCACAGGTTGTACACGGCGCGGGTGAAGCCGCTGCAATCCATGCCGTCCACCACGGTATTGCCGCCCCACTGGTACGGTATGCCGATGAAGCGCTCGGCGGTGCGGGCGGCAATGAAGCCCATATCCCGTTCTCCCGGCCTGGTTGCGGGCGGCTTTGCCGTTCCCGGCTCATCCACCGGCAAGCCCAGTTCGTTGGTGCGTGCCGTTTGCGGGGGCTTGTAGCCGGGCAATCTGGTGTCCGTTGATGTGCGCGGCGGCGCAAAAGATTTGGGGCTGGTGAATACCACCTCGTTGGGCGGGGCGATGTAGTAGCTGCTGATCAGCTTTTGCGCCACCAGCCGGTTGGCGGTGGCCCGCGCCTTTTCCTTGCTGGGAAAGTCACCGAAGCGGACGGCGTAGATGCCGTTGTCCTTGCGGTAGTAAAACGCTTCAATCCCCTTGGATTGCAGCTGATTGGTAAAGCGTTCGGCGTTCTTCACATCGGAAAAGGCCCCCATCTGGATGGCGAATCCCAGGCTGCTGACCCCCTTGGCATATTTGACGCTGCTGCCGGTTTTTTGCTCAAGGGCGCGGATTCCGGCGGGCTTCGCGCAGCCCGGAGAGGCTGCGAAAACCATGATCATTACGGTAATGACACCTGTCTGTACGGATCGTTGCATAGGCATTACTCCTCGTCTTTCACGTCCCGGCGAACCCCCATCAGGAACGGAATAACAAACTGCTCCAGTTCACCATCCAGCACCACGTCCGGGGTTGATGATTCCACCCCGGTGCGCAGATCCTTCACCATCTTGTACGGGTGCAGCACATAGGAACGGATCTGGCTACCCCAGCCGATCTCCTTCTTGTCGGCGGCAAGGTCTGACGCCCTGGCGTTGCGTTCCTCCAGCTCCCGTTCATACAGTTTGGAGATCAACACCTTCATGGCTGTTGCCCGGTTGGATATCTGACTTCTTTCAGACTGGCAAGCACAAACAATACCGGTGGGAATATGGGTAATCCGCACTGCCGAGTCGGTGGTATTAACATGCTGGCCGCCTGACCCGCTGGAACGGTAGGTATCTATACGCAGGTCCGAGTCAGATACCTTGATGTCGATCTCCGCCTCCTCGATCTCGGGAAAGACATATACCGAGGCAAAGGAGGTATGGCGGCGGTTATTGCTGTCAAAGGGAGAAAGCCGCACCAGGCGATGCACGCCTGCCTCGGCCTTGAGGTGGCCATAGGCGAACTCGCCGGAAACGCTGAAGGTTGCGGATTTAAGGCCGGCCTCTTCACCATCCTGATAGTCGGTGATAACTGTTTTCCAGCCTTTTTTCTCGCAGTAGCGCAGCAGCATCCTGAGCAGCATCCCGGCCCAATCCTGGGACTCGGTGCCGCCTGCGCCGGGGTTGACGGACACGAAGCAGCCATTACGGTCATGGGTTCCGGATAGCATCCGCTGGAACTCGGTGGCCTCCACCCCCAGCCGCAGCTGTTCGTTCATGCCGTGAACTTCGGCCAGGGTCTCTTCGTCGCCGGCCTCTTCCCCCAGTTCGATCATGACGCGGATATCCCCGGCCTGGCGGTTCAGGGAATCCCAGCCGCTGATCAGTTTTTCCAGCACGGTCCGTTTTTTGAGAATTTCCTGGGAGCCGGAAGGGTCATCCCAGAAATCCGGGGCAGAGATACGGGCATCAAGCTCCTGCAACTCCTCCCGCTTGCTGTCGAGGTCAAAGTGACCTCCGGAGAGAGGAGATACGACCGGTCAGGTCGTCGAGCATTGCGGTTTCTTCGCGGTACATGGGAACTCCTGCGGGTGTGGTTAAGAGCCCCTACTATCGTCTTTTCAGGGAGTACAGGTCAAGGGGTTTGTGACGGTGCAGCGCGGGAATCGCTCTAAATAGGGTAGAGAGGGCAGGATGCCGAAAAGGGCAGATTTGTAATCTACTTGCCGTCAGATTGAAAAACAGTGGACAGGATTGGTCAGCTACGGTACAGAGAAGCATCATATTCGTCGTGACAGGACTTAAGCCATGCGACACAGACATACCGACAAGTCAGTCGTACCATTTAAAAAAACCCGCCCAAAAGGCGGGTTTTTTAGTTATCCACAGAGTGTGTAAAGTTTCTTTCAATAGCGTGCAACAGGCTGAAATTAGTGGGGAAAAATTTGCGTAAAGTTTCTTTACAATAGTTGGTCAGAGTGTATGAAAGTGGTGTTTTCCTGTTTGATATCAGAGTGTTAAGTCCATGTAAAGTTTCTTTCAATCGGTTTTTGGGGCACGGGAAAAAATCATAAAGTCAGGGGATTTTGGGCGGGTTGCGGCAAAACGAGGACTATCCAATTGTAACGACAATTGTAACTACACATGAGGTGTGTTAGCATGAAATTCACTTGGGATACGGCAAAGAACGAGATCAACATCCGCAAGCACGGGCTTGACTTTGCCGATGCCCATGAGGTTTTTGACGGGCCGGTACTGGAAAAACTTGATGGCCGCCAGGATTATGGTGAAGAACGCTGGATAGCCATCGGATTGCTGCGGAACATCCTGTGTGTTGTTCTGGTGTATGTCGAAGCGGGTAGTGACACGACACGGATTATTTCGTTCAGAAAAGGTGACCGATATGAAAGAGAAGCGTACTTCAAAGACCTCGCGCACTGATTGGGAGCGAGTTACAAACATGACGGACAAAGAGATCGACTATTCCGATATACCGCCGCTCCGGGGTGATTTTTTCAAGGAAGCCCATATCCGCTGGCCTGAGAAGAAGCAGCAGGTCACACTCCGCATTGATCCCGATGTGATTGAATTCTTCAAAAAACAGGGAAAAGGGTATCAATCCATGATCAATGCTGTATTGCGCAAATATGTTGAGGCGCATAACCACTGATATTAACGGCCGAGTACAAGTGTGGTTCAAGGGTTGGTGAAGAGTGGAATTAAATCGGCACGCTCCGAAAACACTCGTGATGGGTGCGTGAGAGAACAGACAAACTGGGAATACATTGACTTTAGGTCGCGTATCATATCCCCGAAATTTCAGAACTTTCGGATGTTCCCTTGATTGTGCCAAATATTGCTGTGTCCATAGAGCTGCGGCACTTATCTGAGTGCTGAACGGAATTTTAATACAGGGTGCATAATGACAGATACCAACAATAATCAATATTCTGCTGGCGAGCAAGGTCTAGGGTATATCTATCAGCCACGCTTCGCTTTGCTCAGGCTCTTGCAGCTTCCGGAAAGCACGTCGATACTGATTGAGAAGGACGATGATCTTGACTTCGTTGATAAAGGCGGTGTCAAAACTCTGGCCTCTCTGAAACACAAGGCCATAGGTGATCGTCTAACCGATTTATCTATCGATTTCTGGAAGTCGGTCCGCATCTGGCTGGCACGCTACTCCCGCGATGGACGTAGCGAAGCCAGCCTCCGCTTCTTCTTGTTTACGACTGGAGCTGTCTCGAAGACGTCTTTTTTGCGGTATTTTCTCGATGATCCCCATTCTGACGAAGGCGAAACGGCGACGTTGTCGCAACTTGCAGCTGATGCACTCACGAAGACCGAATCGAAGATCATCAGTGCAATCGCCAATGAATTCCATAAACTCAACGAAAATGAGAAGCAAGATTTTCTAGGGCGTATCACCATATTCGACGGCGGCCCGCGAATCTCCGATGTGCCTTCGATCATAAAGGATCAACACATGCGTAGCGTTCGACGCGAGTTCAGGGAGGCCGTCTTCGAGCGCCTCGAAGGATGGTGGGATGACATCGTAGTGAGACTTCTCACCGGCGAACGCACAGAGCCGATCTACGGATATGAGGTCTCGGACAAGCTATCCGCATTTGCTGAGGAGTATAAGTCAGACAACCTGCCCATCACGTTCCGTGGAAAGGCACCTCCCAATGAAATAGATGCAGAAAACGACGCTCGGCTTTTTGTGGTGCAATTGCGAGAGATCGGCATTGCATCGAACAGAATCCGCAATGCGATCCTTGACTACTACAGAGCCTTCGAGCAGCGCTCAGCTTGGGCACGAGAGAACCTTCTGGTCTCCGGTGAGTTGGAAGAATACGAAGATCGTTTGGTCGATGAATGGAGCCGCTACAGGGACGTGATCTTTGAAGACCTCGATGAGGAAAGCGCCGACACAGTTCTTTTGGAAGCTGGCAAAGCGCTTTACAAGTGGGCCGACCTGGAAAGCGGCAATATCAGTGCGCTTCGCATAAGGGAACGGGTTACTGAGCCGTACGTACTTCGCGGCGGTTTTCATATTCTCGCGAATGCCCGTCCGTTGCCACGGGTATATTGGCATCCTCGTTTCCTGAGCCGCATCGGCGGGTTGTTGGGGGTGACTGCATGAAGCGATGGGACCAACGGCCATTTGAAGTAAGAAATCTGTTCAACCCAGCTTTCTGCGGATTGATCCTGTTCAGGGCATTGCAGGGATATGAAGAAGAAAACCCGAACGGCATGCCGTTCTCCCTCGCGCTGATCGTTTTGCCCCTCTGTTTGCATAAAGACTCACGTCAGGTGATTGCAGACAGTCCCCGGAGCTATCTTTTGAAGACGGTTGAAAAAAATCCCCAGTTGCTGGTCGGATTTGCCAACCGCGCAAGAGACCTGATGCCGTTTGCATTTGAGGCATTTGGCCTGCTGTTGGAGAGGGGCTGTTTTGTCGTATCGCACGACGGTCGGTTGAAGACCGTGCCAGACAAGGTGCGCAAATCCGTCACTGGTACGAATGAATCCATTTCTTGCCAACGTGTCGCACGCGTCATTGGTAAAGAGTTTGCCCGCATAGCAGACCGCGTGACTATATACACTACCTTCGGAGTACGTCCATGAAAATCAAATCTATTCATATCTACAGCCACGATGGCCAGCGCCGGGATATTCAGTTCAGGGTAGACGGTCTCAATGTGATTACAGGGCGATCATCGACCGGGAAATCCGCGTTATCTGAGATAATCGAATACTGTATGGGGCGATCGAGTTTCAACGTTCCTGAAGGGGTTATCCGCGACAAGGTGGCATGGTTCGCCGTGATCTATCAGTTTCCTGGCGAGCAGGTGCTGATCGCAAAACCCACTCCAGCCGCCGGAGGTACGAGCTGTAGTACGGCCATGCAGCGACGCGGGGCTCAGCTGGCGGCCCCAGACTTTAAAGAGCTGGCTGTCAACACGGATGACGACGCAGTTGTTGCCCTCCTGTCGCGGTTACTGGGAATTCCGGACAACCGGACCGATGTCGCGACCGAACACAGCCGAGATAGCTACGACGCGAACGTCAAGCATACGTACTATTACCTTTTTCAGAAGCAAGGACTCGTTGCCAACAAGGACCAACTCCTTTATCGCCAGAACGAACCCTTTCAACCGCAAGCAATCCGCGACACGCTGCCTATCCTTCTCGGAATCTCTTCCAATGATCGATACGAACTCAAAGCCAAGCTCCGTGCAACACAGCGGGAGCTGAAGCTCAACGCGAAGCTTCTCGAACAGGCCCGGGATGCCATCGATACGTCCCAGCAGAAAGGTATCGGCCTTTTCTCGGAGGCCAGGGCGGTTGGCATAATTAATTCAGCGCATCAACAGGCAGGGGCGGGAGGCGTGATCGACGCCTTGCGTGCTGCATTGCAGTGGAAGCCTGAGGCGACTCCAGAAGATGATGGTCAAAGGATATCTGGCCTCGAAGAGGACTTGAGCCAGTTACGCAAAGCCCGGCGTGAGATTCAATCCAAGATTGATGCGGCCCGGCAGTTCTCGAAAAAAGCAGGCGGTTTTGAGAGCGAAGCTGCCGAGCAAAAGGATCGACTGGCCTCAATTAAGGCTCTCCCCAAGGACCCCCAGACCGGCGAATGGCAATGGCCATTCTGCGAGGCGAACCTAGCCTTAGAGTCCCCCATCGCTGTAGTTCTGCTTAACGAGTTAGCAACACTGGATGCGGAGATGAGTATCGTTGCCGGTCAGCGCCCCAAGCTGGTGGCATACTTGACCGAACTGGATGGCAGAGTGCAGGAAATCGTGAGTGCGATCAAAGACAAGGAAGCCGAGCTCTCTTCGGCGATCACGGCGAACGAAATCATAGCGCAAATGGGCACGCGCAACAACGCGGCGGCGCGTGTCGTTGGACGCATCAGCCTGTTTATGGAAAATCTTCTTCCAAATGAGGAGCTTGTTTCCCGTGAGGCTGAGCACCGTCGTCTCAAACTCAAGGTTGATGAACTGGAAAAGAAGATCGGCACCGACGACAGTAACGAACGACTGGCGTCAATCCTGAACAACATCTCAGCACAGGTTTCGCTATACATCCGCACCTTTGATGCCGAGTTCAGCGCATTTCCAGTTCGCTTTGACCTTAACCACCTGACCATCATATTTGATCGCCTAGATCGGCCAGTGCCGATGAGCCGGACCGGCGGCGGTGAGAATCATCTGGCCTACCACCTCTCAGCCCTGTTGGCGCTGCATCTGTTCGCTGCGAAGAACAACCGCCCGATTCCTCAGTTCTTGCTTATTGATCAACCCACCCAGGTTTACTTCCCCTCCGAAAAGGTCTACCACGAGGCGGATGGCTCTGTTCAAAAAACGGAAGCAGACGCTGATCTGGCTGCGGTCCGCCGTTTGTTCGAGTTGCTGTTAAAGTTCACGCAAGAAGATGTTCCGGGATTCCAGCTCATTGTGACCGAGCACGCGAACCTTCGTGATCAGTGGTTTCAGGAGGCATTGGTTGAGCAGCCCTGGAGCAAGCCGCCAGCACTAGTTCCGGAAACTTGGCCAGAGCAACCGCCTGCTTGAGGCCAAGCTGGAAGATGATTACCTGCTCAAAATTCCATTTGACAGCAAAGTAGCACCATATATAATACCACTATGATTCCGCAGATAATTTTAGACACGAACGTGCTTCTTACCGCCCTCAAGTCCTCACGCGGTTCTTCTTACCGTTTGTTGACACTGGTTGATAGCGGCAGGTTCCAGCTGAATATTTCAACACCACTGGTTGCAGAATATGAGGAAGTACTACGGAGAGAAATGCCAAATATCAACGGAACCGATATCATTGACTACCTGTGCGTCGTAGCAAACCGTCATAAGATATTTTATCTGTGGAGACCTGTTCTGAAAGACCCGGACGATGATTTTATTCTGGAATTAGCGGTAAAATGCAGCGCAACAATTATAACCTGGAACATTAGGGATTTTAAGAAGGCCGCCATTTTTGGCGTATCAGTACTGACACCGCGAGAGTTTCTGCAACAAATAGGAGAACTACCATGAGCGCCATAAATCTGAGACTTCCCGACTCTTTGCACCAAATGGCAAAAAACGTTGCCATGCAGGACCATATTTCGTTGAACCAGTTCATTGCTTCCGCTGTTGCAGAGAAGATTTCAGCTCTGACAACAGAGAGCTATCTTGAAGAACGTGCACGACATGGTTCCAGGGAAAAGTTTCTTCATGCAATGACAAAGGTTCCAAATGTAGAGCCTGAACCCTTTGACCGTCTGTAACCCAAGCCTCAGTCATTGTCACCGGCACTTCCACATGGTACATCCCCGCCGGTTTAATGTGCTATGGCGATTGCCTGTCCCATCTTCAGTTCACTGTCTTTCTTCACAAGAAACTTCTTGATGACGCCGGGCCTGAAGATGAGGCAGTAAGTTGAACCGCCATACTGGAAATACCCCAACTCCTCGCCTTTTTTGACCTTGTACCCTGCCTTGATCTTGTCCAACAGCACGCAGGAGGATACCTCGGCCATGCCGATGGGCATCATGACGACCAGACCGATAGCCGGGTCATCGGCCTCAATGTAGATGATGGCCCTGGTTGCCACATGGGCTATGTACCCCTGTGAATCATTGGGGCTGGCCTCGTCCATGGTCTGGGCCTCTGTTGCAGAGTAGTAGCTGCCCTGTTTGATGTAGGCCTTCCTGATGGTGCCGGATATCGGGCTGTGCCAGCGGTGATACTTGGTTGCGGACAGAAAAGCCTGATATACGTCGCCGCCAACAAACAGGTCTGCCACTGCCTGGTCGTTGTTGAGCATGTCGTTAAGAGAGTAGGGCTGGGATTTGATCCAGAACCAGTCGCTCTTCTTGACGTTGCTTTGAATGGTGTACACGCTTGAATCAGCGGCGCTGACGATCACCTTGTTGTTGTCCGGTTCCGCAACAGGACGCATGCCGGACTTCAGCTTTCTGGTGAAAAAGTCGTTCCAGGATTTGAAGCCCCAGTGACGGTCCTGCGGGGCGTATTGATACTGTTCCATGCCCAGCTTGGCCCTGGCCGCTTTTGACTTCCATCCCTGCGGACTGTCGTTGAAAACGGCAAGCGATGCCGGACTGTTCAGGAAGGCGCCGTATTCATCCAGAATCTTCCTGAACACCGTATTTACCTTGTCATTACGATAGGCCTGGAAACCGGCAGGAACCCCCATGCTCCAGTTCAACAGCGCATTTATCGGAAAACCGACCAGATCGGTTTCATCATACAGCGGCGCTTGGTCCATGGCCTTGTTCATCAGGCACAGCATCTGATCAATACTGGTGAGGTTGATATTGGGTTTTTGCCGGTAGTACGCCGGTACCTGATCGATCATCTGCGTAAAGTGCATGCGTACGACCGGGTCTGCTGCAATAAGCTGTTTCAGTTCGTTAACCGACGGCTTGAGCTTTGCGTTGGCGCTCGTGCACTCTTCACTAAAGCCGGGGCGGGCAAAGAAAACCGATACCAGAAGCATCACCATCCACAGTTTCATCGGTAACCGCATCTTCATGAGCATACCTCCGGTGAGATTTTTACAAGCCGCTCTCCTGATTCTGTTGCAATGTCTTCTTACAGGCTGTTGAAAAACCCAGGTTGTTCAAAAATAGTCAGATCGTCGCACCCGGAGAAAGCCCCGCGGAGGCGTAGCAGCGCTACGCCGCACAAGGCGGGTTTCGAGGACGGCGGCGAGATGGCTGTTTTTCAACAACCTGCTTAAACTGTTCCAACCATAATCCCGGCGCCGTTGGGCAAGTCAACGGCCAGCCGCTTGATATCACGCAGACCGGCTTCCGTCATCATGGCCGCCAGTTCGCCTTCAGCGTAGGCCTGTCCGTACTCGGTGCCGATCAGCATGTTGAGCGAGAACAGGGCCGGAAACAGCGGGCCGTCCTTGCGGTCATCCAGAATAAATTCCTGTACCAGCAGCAGGCCGCCCGGCTCCAGGGCTTCCACAGCCTTGCGCAGGATGACCGCGCAGGCTTGCGGACCGTCGGCGTGGAGCACGTGGGAAAGCCAGGCAACGTCAAAGCCGGTGGGTACCGGGTCCTGGTGATAGTCTCCTTCATGGAAACCGATGCGGCTCTCCAGCTCGAAACGGCTGATGGTTTTTTCGGCAAAACCGCGGGTGGTGGGCAGGTCGTAGACCACGCCGTCCAGCTGCGGGTTCTGCTTGCAGAAATGGATGGCGTAGGTGCCGGGACCGCCCCCTAAGTCAAGCAGCCGTTTCCTGCCGTTCAGGTCGATCTGCGGCACGATTTTGGGCGCCATCAGTGAGGCCAGGTTGAACATGCCCATCAGGAAGCTTTCCCGCTGGGTTGCATCATCTGTTCTGGATACCTGTTTGCGGACCACCGGAGCGCCGCTTGCCACGGCCTGGTCCAGACGGGACCAGCCGGACATCAGGTGGTGGTGATGCATGATGATATGGCCTAGATAATCAGCCGAACTCCGGGAAAGATACTGGGCGGCAAAGGGCACGGCCCGGTAGAGGTCATCCTGTTTTTCCAGCAGGGCCAGGGCGGTGAGGGCATCCAGCAGCATTGCCAGACCCCGCGGGTCGGCCTGGCGCATGGCAGCCAGCTCTTTTGCGGAACGCGCGCTGTCCGCCAAAGGGGTAAACAGCTCCAGTTTGACGCCTGCATGCAGCGCGCAGGTGGCCCAGTAGCTGCCGGAAAGCTGGAGCAGATCGGTCGGGGTCCAGGATGATGGTGTCATGGTAAGTTCCTCTCATCTGCTTGTGATGGTTCTGTGGGATCAGGGGCCGACGTTGCCGCCAGCAAGCCATGGATTATAGAGGGATAGTCCATCTATGTGCATAAAGTCTTTGGTATTTCGAGTGGCAAGTGGATAGCCGCAACACAGGGCGATGGCGGCAATCTGCGCGTCTTCCGTGGTTATGGCAAAACCGGTCCTGCGCCTGGTGGAGACAATGGCAGCGAACTGTGCAGCGCAGGTTGCGTCAAAGGGAAGACAACGTCCGCCAAACTGTTCAGTGAACATCTCCAATGCTGCTGTAGCCAAGGCATCTCTGCGTTTACCGGCAGGCAACAGCGCAATGCCCAGCATGATTTCTGCCTGAACGATTGCCGTGGTGTAGAAAACGGCGCCGGGATGTGCCGCAAACCAATTCATGACTGACGGTTCCGGTTGGGGGCGCATCAGTTCCGACAGTACGTTGGTGTCAAGGATGATCTGTTCCACGCTATTCACTGAAGTCCGGCAGGGTTCGGACGGTCTGGCGCGGGGGAACCGGCAGGGAGTCGGCCTGAAGGGATGCAAAACGTTTGTGGATGGTGTCGGCGAAGTTCTGGTCTGCTGTTTTCAGATTAAGGGTTTGAAACAGTATGGCTCGTACCTCGGCCTCCATGGAGCAGCCGTTGCGGGCAGCGCGCAGCCGCAGTTGGGTTTTCAGGTTATCATCAAGGTTGCGGATGGTCAGCGATGCCATAAGCTACTCCTTTTGGTGCTGTCATTGATTGCATTGTAATCATTGAGCGCACATTTTTCAAGGATCGTTGTTTGTAAGGTACTTGGCAATAAATAAATGTGCCAAATAGCGCTCAGATTTGGGTCAGATTTTGCTGTGCTGATTGAGCAAAACCGCAGACGTAGTTGTTCTACGTCGAGGATTTTGTGATTGAGGCACGGCGAAATATGGCCCGAAGATGAGATGCAAGTTGGGATGTTTATTTGTTGCTGAGTGCCTAACTGCACAAAAAAAGAGCCGGAAATTGTCCGGCTCTTGTGACGATTGGGCGACCACAAGGGATCGCCCTACGTTTGGTATAATCTTGAATAAAGGCGAATTATTCGGTGAAGCGGGACATGGCCCGGAACTTCTGATAACGGTCTTCCACCAGTTGTTCCGGCGTCATCTGCTGCAATTCGGCCAGGTGGCGGCGGATGGAGGAACCCATGGCCATGGCGGTTGCTTCGTGGTCGCGGTGGGCGCCCCCCACCGGCTCGTGGACGATTTCGTCGATGACGCCCAACTGGATGATATCCTGGGCCGACGGCTTCAGCGCCTCGGCAGCCTGCTGGCCCTTGGTGCCATCAGACCAGAGGATGGCGGCGCAGCCTTCCGGCGAGATGACGGCGTACACGGAGTGCTCCAGCATCAGCACCCGGTTGCCCACGGCAACGGCCAGTGCGCCGCCGGAGCCGCCTTCACCGGTGACGCAGACGATGATCGGCACGGTGAGGCTGGCCATCTCCCGCAGGTTGCGGGCAATGGCTTCGGCCTGGCCGCGCTCTTCAGCGCCGATGCCGGGGTAAGCGCCGGGGGTGTCCACAAAGGTTATGATCGGCAGATTGAACTGCTCCGCCATCTGAAACAGGCGCAGTGCCTTGCGGTAGCCTTCCGGGTTGGGCATGCCGAAGTTGCGGTAGACCTTTTCCTTGGTGTCACGCCCCTTTTGATGCCCCACCACCATCACCGGCTGGCCGTCAAAACGGGCCAGACCGCCCACGATGGCATGGTCGTCGCCGAAGTTGCGGTCACCATGCAGTTCGGAGAAGTCGGTGAAGAGGTACTTGATGTAATCCAGGGTAAAGGGGCGGTTGATGTGGCGGGCCACCTGGGCCTTTTGCCAGCGGGTGAGGTTGTTGAAGATGTCGATCCGCTCGGTCTCCACTTTCTTTTCCAGTGCTTCCAGTTCTCCGGAAAAATCCATGCCGCCGCTGGTCAGGCCCCGCAGTTCCTCGATCTTCTTTTCCAGCTCCGCTATCGGTTTCTCAAACTCCATGTACACAGTGGCTGCCATGTAAGCACCTCATGATAAGATATGTTCGACATACGCTACAGGTGAAGGAATGCGGATTTTTTCGTTCTGGTTGAGGTGCGCAAGGACTTACGCGGAGGCGTACCCGTGTGGTACGCCGCACAAGTGAGGCCGCAGCGCGACTCGGCCAGGGCGGAAAAAGACCATTCCATTACTCGAAAATTGCGGCATTATAGCCGACACAGCGTTCTACCGCTACCCTAAATTCATCATTGGCTGCTACTTTCAGGCTGTCCGGAAGCTTGATGATGGTGCGGCTGCGGTTGGGGATTTCAAACTGCAACTGCACCGGCAGGTTTCCCGGATGCTGCTCCAGTAGTTCCCTGATCGGCAGCAGCAGTTCTGTGGACAGTTCCGGCAGACGCAAGCTGAGGCGGACCCGGGTGGTGCTCTGTTCCTGGGCGTCCTGCAGCAGCCGGATGTCTCCGAAAGCCACCTGTTGGAATTTGCGGCCATTACTCTCCTGGGGCTTCATCACCAGCAGTTTGCAGCCCTTTTCCCCTTTTTCCAGCTTGCCGGTCACCAGCAGCGGGTCGTCGGATTTGAGCAGGCCGGAGGTAATAGCGTACATGTCGGAAAAGACGGTGATCTCCACCGAACCGGTCAGGTCTTCCAGGGTGACAAAGCCCATCCGGTCCCCTTTTTTGGTGGTGATCTCCTTGCAGGCGGTGACGATGCCGCACAGGCGCACTTCGCTGCCGTCGGCCAGCTCGGACAGTCCGGCAACCGTGGCGTTTGACAGGCGTTTGATATCCGCTACATAGCGGTCAAGCGGATGACCGGTGATCAGAAAGCCCAGGGCCTCCTTTTCAAAGCCCAGCTTCTCCTTGTCGTGCCACTCGTGGTTGTCCGGTATGGCGCGGCTGCTGCCGTGCTTGGTGATTGCAGGCATGTCGCCGAACAGTGATACCTGGGCGCTGTCCCGTTCTTCCTGGAATTTCTGCCCGGCGTTCACCGCATCATCCAGGGCGGTCATCAGCGGCGCACGGTATTTGTGCAGGGAATCAAAGGCCCCGCATTTGATCAACGCTTCAAAGACCCGCTTGTTGACCCGTCGCAGGTCCACCCGTTCGCAGAAATCGTACAGGTCGGTGAACGGCCCCTCGGCGCGGGCCTCGATGATCGATTCAATGGCGCCGCCGCCAACCCCTTTGATGGCTCCCAGGCCGAAGCGCATCGACTTGCCCACAACGGTGAAGGACTGGCCGGAGCTGTTGATGTCCGGCGGCAGTACTTCAATTCCCTGTTCCCGGCAGTCGCTGATGTTTTTCAAGACCTTGTCGGTGCTGTCCATGTCGCAGGAGAGCAGGGCGGCCATGAATTCCACCGGATAGTGGGCCTTGAGAAAGGCGGTCTGGTAGGCGATCAGGGCATAGGCTGCTGAGTGGGATTTGTTGAAACCGTATTCAGCAAACTTGGCCATCTGGTCGAAGATCGCCTCGGCTTTTTTGGGGTCGATCCCCTGTGCCTTGGCCCCGGCCAGGAACGGTTCCTTCTCCTTGGCCATGACCACCGGGTCTTTCTTGCCCATGGCCCGGCGCAAGAGGTCGGCCCGTCCCAGGGAGTACCCGGCCAGGGTCCGGGAGATCTGCATGACCTGCTCCTGGTAGACGATGACGCCGTAGGTGTCCTTCAGGATCGGTTCAAGCTCCGGAAGATCGTAGACCACTTTCTGGCGGCCGTGCTTGCGCTCGATGAAGTCGTCCACCATGCCGCAGCCCAGTGGCCCTGGCCGGTACAGGGCGCAGGCGGCGATGACATCCTCGAAGCAGGAGGGCTTCAGTTTGACCAGCATCTCCTTCATGCCGCTGGATTCAAGCTGGAAGATGCCGGTGGTGTTGCCGCTGGAGATCAGCTCATAGCTGGCTTTGTCGTCGTCCCGAAGTCGTGTGATATCAAAGTCCGGGTCTTTTCCCTCGCGCACCAGCCGCACCGCGTTCTGGATCACCGTCAGGTTTTTCAGTCCCAGGAAGTCGAACTTCACCAGGCCCACCATCTCCACGTATTTCATGGAGTACTGGGTGTTAATGGAGCCGGTCTTCTGGTCCTTGTAGACCGGCAGGTATTCCTCCATCCGCTGCGGAGCCACCACGACGCCGGCGGCATGGGTTGAGGCGTGGCGAGTCAGTCCCTCAAGGCAGATGGCGGTTTCCAGCAGCTCCTTTACCTTGGGATCGGTCTCGCCCAGTTCCCGCAGTTGCGGTTCCTGCTTGAGCGCCTTCTGCAGGGTCATGTTCAGGTCGTCGGGAATCAGCTTGGCGATTTTGTCCACATCGCCGTAGGGCATGTCCAGTGCCCGTCCCACGTCCCGCACCACCGCTTTGGCTTTCATGGTGCCGAAGGTAATGATCTGGCAGACCTGCTCCCGGCCATATTTGTCCACCACGTAGTCAATCACCTTCTCCCGCTTGTCCTGGCAGAAGTCCACGTCGATATCAGGCATGGAGATCCGTTCCGGGTTGAGGAAACGCTCGAACAGCAGGTTGTAGGGCAGGGGATCAAGGTCGGTGATGCGGATGGCGTAGGCCACCAGTGAACCGGCGGCCGAGCCCCGGCCCGGCCCCACCGGAATACCCTGCTCCTTGGCCCAGTTGATGAAGTCGGCCACGATCAGGAAGTAGGCGGGGAACTTCATGGTACGGATACAATCCAGCTCTATCTGCAGGCGGTCGTGGTAGGCCTGCTCCTCGTCCTTCGTCATATCCGGGTATTTGGCCCGAATGGTGACCAGACGTTCGCTAAGCCCCGTGCGGGCCTGTTCGGCCAGCATGTCGTCATGATTTTTGTCGGCTGGCGGGTCAAAGTGCGGGAAGTGGTAGTCGCCGGTGTCCAGCGGCAGTTCCAGGTTGCAGCGCTCCGCAATCTTTACCGTGTTTGCAACCGCCTCCGGGGCGTAGTGGAAGGCCTGGGCCATCTCCTGCGGGGTCTTGACGTAAAATTCGTCCGCCGAGAACTTCATGTGGGTGGGATCGGCGATGGTCTTGCCGGTCTGGATGCAGAGCAGCACTTCGTGAGCCCGGGCATCCTCCCGGTTCAGGTAGTGGCAGTCGTTGGTGGCCACCAGCGGCAGGTTCAGTTCCTGTGCCACCTCCATCAGCCGCTTGTTGACCGTATCCTGCTCCGGCAGGGTGTTTTCCTGCAATTCGATGTAATAGCGGTCCGGGAAAAGATTGGCGTACCAGCGGGCAGTTTCCCGGGCTTCGTCCATCCGGCCCCGACCGCACTGCATGGCCACTTCCCCCTTCAGGCAGGCGGACAGGGCGATCAACCCCCCGGCATGCTGTTCCAGCAGTTCCCGGTCGATGCGGGGGCGGTAGTAGAATCCTTCCTTGAAACCGGCGGAGGTGAGATAGGAGAGATTGCGGTAGCCCTCCATGTTTTCGCACAGCAGGATCAGGTGATAGGCGGCATCGGAGATTCCCTTGGAGTCCTTTGAAAAACGGGAGTCCGGGGCGATGTACAGCTCGCAGCCGATCAGCGGCTTGATCCCGGCTTTCCTGCACTTCAGGTAGAACTCCACCGCGCCGAACATGTTGCCGTGGTCGGTGATGGCCAGGGCCGACATGCTATATTCCTTGGCCTTGGCCACCAGGTCTTCAATGCGGATGGCGCCGTCCAGCAGCGAGTACTGGCTGTGCAGGTGCAGATGGACAAAGGGCGGGGTATGTGCAGCAATAACCGGTGGTTCCATAGGGGAGGCTACCTTCCTGAAAATCAGTGGGGGAAATTATGCCTCATGACAAGATGTGGTGTCAATGTCGAGGTTTTGACGCAACATTTTGTGGGAAGTTACAGGCTAACCGCTGCCATTGTGTGGTATGGTTGCTTTTACGATTGAACTGTATTATGTGAGTTTAACAGATGTATTCATGGAGGCTTGCTGTGAAAAAAAACGCTGTCATGACATCATGCATCCTGATGGCCATTGGCCTGCTGCTGTGCAGTGCCTGTGAGCGCAAGGAGGTGGTGCAGGTCAGCCTGAAGTCCGGCGTTGCTGCACCGGAACCGGCGCGACTCCCGTCACAGACTCCGCTGCGCATCGGCATGGGGGCAATGATAACGCCCCGTGATGGCTATGTGTACTATCAGCGTCTGCATAAATATATCGAGAAAAAACTGGGACGTCCGGTTCATTTGGTGGATCGCGAGAATTATGAGGAAATGAACCGGTTGCTTGAGTCCGGCAATGTGGATGCCGCCTTTGTCTGCGCTGGTCCCTATGTGGAGGGAAAAGATAAATTTGGCATGGAGCTTTTGGCCATGCCGTTGGTCAAGGGAAAGCCGGTCTATCACTCCTACATCATCGTACACCGGGGGAGCTCCATCAAAGATTTGAAGGGACTGCGCGGCAAGAGCTTCGCTTTCACTGACCCGAAATCCAATACCGGCAAACTGGCACCCACCTATCTGCTGGCCAGAATGAACGAAACACCGGAACGTTATTTTTCCCGTCTTGAGTACACCTACGGCCATGACAAATCGATCCGTGCCGTGGCGGAAAAACTGGTTGATGGCGCTGCTGTGGACAGCCTGATCTGGGAGTATGCCGCGCTGAAGAACCCGGAACTGACCGGTCAGACCAGGGTCATTGAAAAATCGCCCCCCTACGGCATTCCGCCGGTGGTGGTGCGTCCCGGCATCGATCCCGCCCTGAAAAAACAGCTGAAGGATATTCTGCTTGCTGCCGCCAATGACCCGGAAGGGAAGGAAATCCTGGCCGGCATGATGATTGACGGTTTTGCCAAGGCTGACGATAGCAACTACGATACCATCCGCGTCATGAACAACTGGATTGCAGGACAACAGAAAAAGGTCAAATGAGATATACCTCACTCAAAACCAAATATATTATTGGTGTCTGTTGTCTGATCCTGTCGGTTGTGGGGCTGCTGCTGGCCTATATGTACCGGGAGTTTGACCGTCAGCTGGAAAACGAACTGCACAAGCGAGGCGCTTCAATTGCCCGTAACCTGGCCGTCCAGTCGCTTACGCCGATTCTCACTGAAAACACCATTGCCTTGCAACTGCTGGTCTACGAAACCAAGCGAAATGAAGCGGATATACGCTACATCTATCTGCTTGACCAGCAGGGCAAGGTGCTGGCCCACACCTTTGAACAGGCCTTTCCGGCAGACCTGCTAAAACTCCATGCTCCTGAAGGAGGTTCGGGAACTCCGCACATCATAACGATCCAGACCGAAGACGGCCTGATTCTTGATGTCAGTATCCCGATTCATGCCGGGGATTTTGGCCGGGTACATGTGGGCTTTTCTGAAAACTTCATCAGCCGGGAACTGCATCAGATACTTCTCAAGGGATTGCCGTTCATTGTCCTGATTCTGCTTGTCGGCATCGGTGCTGCCTGGTGGTTTGCCGAAAAAATTACCGGGCCGCTGGCCCATTTGTCGGAAAATGTACGCAAGGTCGGCGCCGGGGAGTTTGATGGTGAAATTGAAGAAGTAACCAATGATGAAGTGGGGGAGTTGTCACACGCCTACAACACCATGATCCGCCAGTTGCGGGAGCTGACCGCAGAGCAGATGAAGACGGAACATGAACTGCGGATGCAGGCCAGCACGCTGGAAGACGAAATCGCCGAGCGTCAGGAGGCGCAACAGCAACTGGCCTTCAAGCAGCAGCAGCTGGAAACCCTCAACCGCGTTCTGGAAGAGCGGGTCAGCAAGGCGGTCAATGAATTACGCCTGAAGGACAAGGTGATGATGCTGCAGGGCCGTCAGGCGGCAATGGGGGAGATGATCAACAACATTGCCCACCAGTGGCGGCAGCCGATCAACAATCTGGGGTTGATCGTGCAGGGCATGAAGCTTGATTACGATGCAGGGGCGCTGACTGCTGAGCAGATGAACGAAGACGTTGACAAGATAATGAAAACCATCATGTTCATGTCACAGACCATCAACGATTTTAACCGATTCTTCAGTCCTGACCGGAACAAGACAACCTTCAGTATCTGCAAGGGGCTGAAAAAGGTCGTGGCCATGATGGAGGCCACCCTGTTTATTCAAGGCATCAACCTGCGCATTGAGCCGCAGGATGAGGTTATGGTTGAGGGGTATTGCAGCGAGTATAATCAGGTTCTGCTCAATCTGTTGAATAATGCCAAGGACATACTGATTGAACGTGCAGTTGAAAAGCCGGTCATCACGGTCAGTATCCTGCGTGAAAACGGCACTGCAGTGGTGAAGGTGCAGGATAACGCCGGTGGTATTCCGGACGACATTATCGGCTTGATTTTTGACCCCTACTTCACCACCAAGGAAGAGGGCAAGGGCAGCGGAATCGGGCTGTACATGTCAAAAATGATCATCCATGAGCATTTCGGGGGGAGTCTCACCGTCAGGAATGTCGAGGGCGGGGCTGAATTCAGTGTGCGCACGCCATGCGTCTAGCCCCGCGGATGGATGCTCTGATGCAGTATCTTCAATCGTTCACGGGTGACATGGGTGTAAATCTGGGTGCTTGAAAGATCGGCATGGCCCAGCATCATCTGGACGCTGCGCAAATCGGCGCCGCCTCCCAGCAGATGAGTGGCAAAGGAGTGACGCAGGGTGTGGGGTGAGATGTTTCTCTGAATGCCTGCCTGGTACGCCCGTTTTTTGATGATGTTCCAGAACGCCTGGCGGGTCATCGCTTCTCCCAGCCGGGAGAGAAACAACGCTGGTCTGGTCCCTTCCGGGTCCTGCCTGCTGCGCACCTGCTCCAGGTACTCCGCAACCCGTTTGCAGGCCGCTTCACCCACCGGCACCAGTCGCTCCTTGTTGCCCTTGCCCACGGTCATCAGATAGCCCACCGCCAGATTCAGTTCCCGTAGTTTCAGGTTGACCAGCTCCGATACCCGCAGTCCGGTGGCATACAGCAGTTCAAGCATGGCGCGATCCCGGACCTCTTCCCCGCGGTTGCCCGCGGGAGCGTTCAAGAGTGCTTCAACTTCGACGGAGCTTAAAAAAACCGGCAGTTTGTGCTGGGTGCGGGGTGCTTCGATGATCGATGCGGGATTAGCGGTTGCGTACCGTTCCACCAGCAGAAAACGGTGAAACATGCGGATGGATGACAACAGCCGCGCCCGGCTGCGGGGTGAAAGTCCCCGTTCCCGTTCCCGGCCCAGAAAAGCGGCGATGTCGGAGGACTGTACCTGATCCGGTTGCTGCCGTTCGTTGTGCTCCAGATAGTCCAGATAGCGGGCCAAGTCAGCGGCGTAGGCCGAGCGGGTGTTGCGGGACAAGCCCCGTTCTGCGCTGAGCCAGGCCAGGAACAGGTCAAGATAGAGGTTCATCTGTGTTTAGCCAGAATATCCTGCATCTGCGCTGGGACAAAGGCCACATCCCAGCACCAGACGCCAAAGCCGCCGCGCTCGTTGACTGCCCGTATATGATAGAGCTTGGAACGGTAGGTTTTGGCATCCGGCAGCGCATCATCACGGATAACGACACGTGGTGTTTTGACCAGACCGGCCTCAATGGCATCGTCGTCACGGGCCTGCAGCCAGGTATCATAAGGGGAGTTGATGATGAGGGATTTAGGCTGGGTCATGGGAGTTTTAAATCCGTTCCGTGGAGAGTAACCCCAACCATTGCTGCCCGTTTATACTCTGGAGAATTTTTAGGGAGATGAACACTTTTGGTGCCAAGCCATACAAACCGGAGATTATGAGGGCTTGCAAGTGTAAGTTGCCATAACTCAGGTGAATTTTGCTTGAGATATTCTTGTAACCACTTTGCCTTACGTGCAATTGTGCCGACTTCCTTGTCTTTTGCACCATGAACTTCAATCCATACCGCACATTCGCTACCTGTTACCGGCTTGTAGCCAATACCGTAATCCCAACGGTTAACGCTGCCATATTCAGGGATTCGGGCAAGGGCAGCATCCAGATTAACACTCCCGGTAAGAGTTCTGCTCTCTGGTCTGGCACACCATACTTTATTTGAATGTTTTCCCATGGCCTTCAAACCGGGCTGATACGCTTGGTTGAGGGGTTGTTTTGAGTTCTCAATTGCTTTTTTAAATGTCATCCCAGTTCCACCACACTAGCAATTGTTTTCGTAAAACCTTTTCTGCGCTTTATCTGACTTGACTCATACCTATTTGCTACACTTGCTACAATATTTCCAACATGACCGGAGAACTCTGTCAGTCCCCCCCAGCCAGACTCGATATCACTCTCCGCTCCTGGATCGAGGTTTGATATATCCCGAACTTCGCCGTCTCGTCCGAAATAGTAAACATTCATCTTTTTACTGAGGGCAGACTCTGCAAGGGATTTTGTGCTCGCATCCGACTTAATACTGAAAATATTAAGGACATCTTTTATGGTGCCTTTTCGTGTCTTCATAAATTGAAGTGCCCAGACAAGATCAAGCACATGGGGGGAATGGGTAGACAGGCAGACCCGGTAACCGCGGGACATCAAATCAAGTACCAGCAAAAGGACTGTCGTGATAGCTTTGGGATGCAAACCCATTTCCATTTCTTCAATAACGACCCAATCAAGCTTGTTTCTTTTGGCAATCGCAGATGGCGGCATCAGCCAGTAAAGACCTAATAAGAGGGGTACAAACTCTCTTTGTCCGGCAGACCAGACCAAGTATGGCAACCCTTTCTCTTGCCCCGGTTTATTCAATACAAACTGTTTTTGAAACTTTTCAGATGATGTTTTTAAGCCGAAACCGCCAAAGATATGCTCTGCGATTAGATCTCGTTCTGCCTTTTTCAAGCGATTTGCCTGTGGAAAGAGCTCTGGGTTACGACCAAATTCATTTTGGACAAGCTGATGCAGTTTTTCGCTAAACTCCCGAAGAACAAACGGATCGCCAGAACGGTAAACACTAAAAGGCTGGGTCAAACCATCTCTTAAACTCATAACCCTCTGAGCAGGTATAAAAAAGAGGCGTTCATCTTTTTCTTTCCTCTTTAAGCCTTTAGCATAAACATCGAGGTTAACTTCCTTACCATCCACTTTAAGCTGGCTCACTCCTTCTTGCCAGACACCGGACATGCCTTCACCAAAATAGAGTTCCAAAAGGTTACTCAGTTTACCTTCCCAATCAATTCCAAATCGCTTGAATTCGCTCTGGATTGAAGGTGCATCGACAATCAACTTTAACAACTGAAGAAAAATACTTTTTCCGGTGGCCTGTGGTCCAACAAACACTGTAAGATCACCGAAGCAAACATCTGCATTCTTGATCTGCCCAATATTGCTAACTGCAATTTTTGTGGGTGTCATTTTAACCCTCCAACGGAATAATCTTCAAACTCTCAATACCGCGGTCATCGGCAGACTCTCAAAGGGGACCTCGAACAGGCCGGGATGCACCAGACGTTGGAGATGATCTGGCTTGCTTTGCCACCGGGTGCCTTGGCTGCACCTGTTACTTTCTTCTGCCGGGCCATTAAACCTCCTTCTTGACATGCTTTACGGCACGGGAGGCATGAATGTAATGCGTACTCAAAAAGTGTGGCATTGTGCCTAGTTGTGTGCCTTTAAGTCAAGGCTAACAAAAAACGGAGGATTGCGGCGGTTCATGTCCAGTCGTCAATGGCGGTGGTCAAGGTGGTCTTGATGTCGTCCAGTTTGTCTTCAGCGGTGATCTTGTGCCCGAAGATGTCCTTGATATAGAAGACGTCGGCCACCTGGTCCACCTTGGTGGATATTTTGGAGACGCCGATGTAGAGCCCCATGCGGTTCAGGGTGCTGGTGATCAGGTACAGGAGCCCCACCTTGTCGTGGGCATAGATATCAATGACGGTGTAGTCTTCCGAGACTTCGTTGTCGATCTCCACCCTGGTTGGCACTTTGGGGGCCACCTTGGCGGTGAGCAGGGTCGGGCGGTGGCGGCTTTCCACCATTTCCGAGACGGAGAGGGTGCCGTGCAGCACCTGGCGCAGGTCATCCTCGGCCTTGTTCCAGCGGTTTTCGTCCGTAATCAGGAACCCCTGCGGCGAGTTTACCTGCAGTATGTCCAGTACCTTGCCTTTTTTGCTGGTGTTGATCTGCGCCCCCAGGATGTTTAGGCCGTTGGCCGCCATGACGCCGGTGATCATGGCAAACAGGCCATAGACATCAAAAGTGCAGATGGTGATGGTGGAATAGCCGAATTCAGGTTCGTGGCGCACCGTGAGCACCAGATCCTGGCTTTCAAGCTTTACCAGCAGTCGCAGATGATCGGCAATGACCGCAAGCGGCGTGGAAAGCAGATAGCGTACCGGCATGGCCCGCAACTCCTCCCGTGCCACAGCCGCGGGAATATCGTATTCAACCATCTCCCGTACCGTGCGGCGGATGCTGCGAGCCCGTTCGCTGCTGCGTTCCAGCTTGAAGTCGCCGCGCTCAAGGATGTTAAAGACCTTTTCGTACAGTTCATTCATGAGCGATGCCTTCCAGGTGCTCCAGACATCCGAGCCCACGGCCCGTACATCGGCCACGGTCAGCAGATAGAGCATTTTCAGGTTTTCGCTGGTCTCCATCTGGCGGGCAAACTGCATGATCATCTTTTCGTCGGAGAGGTCGCGCCGCTGGGCAATATGGGCGAACAGCAGGTGACTTCGCACCAGGAATTCCAGTCGTTCGGAGTCTTCCTTGGAAAGTCCCATGCGGCGGGCGATGGTGGGGATCATGGCTGCGCCTTTCTCCGCATGACCTCCTCCTTCGCCTTTGCCTATGTCGTGGAACATCACGGCCAGGATCAGCAGTTCCCGCTTGCCGATCTGCCGGGCCACCTTGCAGGGCATCGTCAGCTCTTCCGCCAGTTGCCCGTTCAGGATTTTTTCGATCTGTTCCACGGCGAACAGGGTGTGAATATCGACAGTGTAGATGTGATACAGGTCGTGCTGTACCTTGCAGTAAATATGCTCGAATTCCGGGATGTATTCGTTGAGGAACTCCAGGTGATGCATCAGGCGCAGGGTTTCCGCCACCTCCTTGTCGCAGCGCAGGATGTTCATAAACGCCTGATTGACGGCCCGGTTGCGCCGGAATTTATCGTTGACCATGTGCAGTGAACGCCTGACCAGCCATTTGACCCGGATATTGAGTTTGACGCCATGCTTCTGGGCAAGCTCGAAGATCTGCATCAGCACGGCAGGGTTCTTATCCACCACCGACTCATCGGGAACGATCAGTTCGCCCTTCAGCACAAAACAGCCTTCTCCCACCTGGCGCCGGACGAAGTAGCCCAGTATCTTCAACGACCCTTCATCCCGCCAGATGCAGCGGGAAACAAGGCTTGAGGAAAAATGTTCAACCCTGGCCGCGTGGCGGTAGAAGTCCCGCATGAAATCTTCCACCGCCAGCACGCGGCCCCGGTCCGTGTAACCCAGATGGCGGGCCATATGTACCTGCAAGTCGAAGTTCAACTGGTCGCTTTTGCGACCGGTGTGGAAATGAATCTCGTTGCGCATCCGCCAGAGGTGGTCCAGGGCGTTGTGATAGACCTCCAGTTCCTCTTCGGAAAGCACCCCTTTGATGACCAGCTCGTGAATGTTGTCAAACTTGTACTTGACCCTGGCGATCCAGAGGGCGGTCTGCAGGTCGCGCAGGCCGCCTTCCCCCTCCTTGATGTTCGGTTCAAGCAGGTAGATGGTGGAGCCGTACTTGCCCCTGCGCCGCTTCATCTCGGCAATCTTTTCCTTGATAAAGCTGCCGCTGGACTTGGGCAGGATCTGCTTGAAAACGGTCTTGTGCAGGGTGTCGAAAAGAGGACGGTGACCTGCCAGAAAGCGGCAGTCGATCAGGGCGGTCTTGATGGTGGCGTCGGAAGCGGCCATCTCGACGCAGTCAGATGGCGTGCGAACGGAGTAGCCCACATCCAGGCGCAAATCCCAGAGAAAATAGAGCAGTTTCTGGGCAAAGGCTTCCACAGCTTCCTGCGGGATGGAACCATCGTGCAGAAACATGATGTCCACGTCAGAAAAAGGGTTCAGTTCTCCCCGACCGTACCCACCCACCGCCACCAGGGTCAGGTGACCTTCGAGGGGCGTCGGCGATGCGACATCAGCCAGAATATCACTGAACAGATCGGTGACCATGGTGTCCATCATCAGCGAAAGCCAGTGCACGACATCGGTGCCGGTTGCGCCTGCATCGTGGCGCTCACGTATCGCCTGTCTGCCGTCGTTGATAAACTGCTTGCAAGCGGCAAGGATCAGGGGGCGGCGATCATCAAAGGGGTGCCCATGTTGGGGGGGGAACAGGTGAACCGGTGCGGTGTGTGAGAAATCCATGCTGGTTTACGTCCTTATCAGGTGCTGGAAGGTTAGGAGGCCAGCCTCCTTAGAGCCATCCTTTTTTCTTGAAAATGTACAGTGGCAGTACTGCCGAGATAACAATCATGCCCAGTGCCATCGGGTAGCCGAAGCTCTGGCTCAGTTCCGGCATATATTGAAAGTTCATGCCGTAGATGCTGGCGATCAGGGTAGGTGGCAGGAAAATCACCGACATGACGGTGAAAATCTTGATCACCTTGTTCTGCTCGATGCTCAGAAAGTTGAGGAACAGGTTCTGCAGATAGTCCAGCCGTTCAAAGTTGAAGTTTGCCGAAATAATGAGCGAGTTGACGTCCTTGATCATGATGCTGAAATCGTTTTTGAGTGCGCCCGGGATTTTGCCGGTCTTCAGCAGTGAGGAAAGTACCCGCTGCTTGTCGGTGAGGTTTTCCCGGATGGTGATGTTGGTGGCCTCGAAATCAGCGATATAGGAAAGAAACTTCTTGGTATCGTCGAAGTTGCTCGGATTGAGCCGGGCAATGGTGGCGATCTCGCGGGAAACCGCCTCCAGGGTGTCGGCATCATCCTCAATGCGCATCTCCAGGATACCGCCCATCACCCAGGAACCACTGGTGTAATGGCTGGGGTTCAGCGTCAGCTTGCGGATGAAATCGCCGAACACCGGCAGCTCCAGAAAACGGATGGTGACCACGAAGTTGTCCTTCAGGGTAAAGGAGACGGTCTCGTTGGTGGTGGTGGTGTCCTGCTTTGCCAGAAAGTAGGTATTAATGGTGATGCCGAACTCATCTTCCCAGTAGCGGGCGCTGAACTCGATCTCTTCAGTCTCCTGGCGGCTGGGCAGATCAAGGCCCAGCTTTTTGTCCATTTCGGAAATCTCGGCCATGCTGGGGGAGAGCATATCCACCCAGATCAGGTTTATGGCCTCAATAAGGTCGATTTCGTCGCTGTTTATCAGGTGGCTCGAGATCGTGCCATTGGCGTTGTAGAAAACTCTGATCATGGCCTGTGGTCCTTCCTGAACAGGGTAATGCGCGTTTCAAGGCCCTGGAAAATATCCAAACGACTGCATCAAACCTGTATAGACTCAGGAGAATGGCTTGTCAACCGCAGAGGAGCAAGCCTGTGTGACAATTCGGCAACGTTTCCGCCATTCCATTTTTCAGTCCGCTCTGCTACAGTTGCACAACCATGTCTGAGAAACTGATCTGCGCAAACAAGCGTGCTTTCCACGAATATCATGTTGAAGAACGGCTTGAAGCCGGTATTGTTCTGGTTGGCACCGAAGTGAAATCACTGCGCGCCGGAAAGTCCAACCTGACCGACGCCTTTGTGCTGATCCGGGACGGCGAGGCCTGGCTGCATAACCTGCATATCGCTCCCTATGATTTCGGCAATCGCCAGAATCATGATCCCGAGCGGCAACGCAAGCTGCTGTTGCATGCAAAAGAGATCAACAGGCTGCATATCCGTATCCGTCAGGATGGCTGCACCGCGATTCCGCTGAAACTGTACTTCAAGGATGGCAAGGTCAAGGTCGAGATCGGTGTGGCCAAGGGCAAGAAGCTGCATGACAAGCGTGAAGACTTGAAAAAGAAGGATCTGAAGCGGGAGCATGCAAAAGATTTCAAAATCAAGGCGCGATAGGCTATACTGTACATCTGATCTTTGAAAATTGGGGGCGTAAAGGTTTCGACGGGGGAATGAACTCCTGGGTTGCACCGGGTCGGGGCAGGTGGCCGACCTTAAAAAACCTGCACGGCAATTAAACGCCGACAACTATTATACCCAACCTGTTGCACTAGCTGCTTAACAGGCGTTCCCGACTGAGATGCCGGTTGTAGGAAGGGAACGTCATTCACTACCGGATTGGATCGCGCAGGCCCGATGCGCAGTCCGAAATCAAGGGATCGCCGGTTTGCTGTCTTGTCCGCTGTACAGCATACCGGCTAAATCGATCAACGGACTAACGGTGTAGTAGCTCTGGACGTAGGTCTTTCGGACGTGGGTTCGACTCCCACCGCCTCCACCAATTTGAAATCATTGATGATTTCTTGAATGACAGCCCATGGGCGGTCTGGTATATACTGGATCGGCTCATGGGCTTTTTGGTGTCCGGCGTGCCGGTCATAATGGGCTGGATGGTAGGGAGGTCTACATGGGAAGGAAAACAATGAGTGATAAAGAACCCAGTCAACTGGACCGAAGTCTGGCCCGCCTCTGTGAACTGTGCCCGGTCTGCCGCCATGCACGGAAAAGCCAGCAGGGGATTGCTTTCTCGTTTGTCAAAAGTATTGAGGGGGATGTCTGTCCGTTTTGTAAGGCGTATGAGCGGGTCCATGGCAGAAAAGCCCATGAAATGGTTGAGGGTGGTTGATGCTACATGCTGTCAATAAGTTCTTTTTGTCGCAATTGATTTTTGGAGCCGGTAAGCCGCTCGATGAACTGGGATATTCTGTTCTGGTCCTCTTTCAGGATATCGATGAAGCGGTGTCCACATTGAAACAGATCGTTTTCCGGGGAGCGCTTCTGCCAGATCAGTTCGGCAACGGCGTTGACCGGCGGATTGCCGTCCTGCAGGTCAATAACGATCAGGGAAAGGCTGGTTGGTTCGCTGGAGGTGTCAAAGCGGATACCGCCAACGCTCAGGTTGAGTTCCGTTTGCAGCATTTTCAGGCGGGGCGGATTGGGTTGACGCAGGTCGCTGGATATTCGTTTCCACTCTTTGCGGAATGCTTCCAAGGATGATTTCTGCGATACATGCAGCATGGGCAGGGTGGTGTCGGTGCGCGGTGCCTGACGGCGCTGGTAGACCGAAAGTTCTCCCACCGGACGCAGGATGATGGATTCAGGCGTTGGCGGTTCCAGCAGTTCGGCACGCAACTGGATACCCATGCCCAGAGATTCGGTGGTGAGTTTGAACTGCATGTTGTGCTTGAAAGTGCCGGTATCACCGGAGAACAGGCGGTAAAGGGTTTTGAGCGTCAGCCGGTCGTCAAGGCAGGAAACCACCTGCCCGGTGAATGAATTGTAGGCATCTGGGTCGCGCTCGTCAGATATGTTGATCAGGAAGACCTTCTGGCCTCTCCCGAAATACTTGTCATAGTGCATCAGCAACTCCGGCGCTGATCATATTTATCAGGCCCGTGTAAGCTTGCGGTAGCTGATCCGGTGCGGACGGTCCGCCACGGCTCCCAGGCGCTTGCGGCGGTCTTCTTCGTACTCTGAATAATTTCCTTCAAACCAGACAACCGCGGAGTCCCCCTCAAAGGCCAGGATATGGGTGGCGATCCGGTCCAGAAACCAGCGGTCGTGGGAAATGACCACGGCGCAGCCCCCGAAGTTTTCCAACCCTTCTTCCAGCGCCCGCATGGTGTTCACATCCAGGTCGTTGGTCGGTTCGTCCAGCAGCAGGACATTGGCGCCGCTCTTCAGCACCTTGGCCAGGTGGACCCGGTTGCGTTCACCGCCGGAGAGCATCCCCACCTTTTTTTGCTGATCGCCGCCGGTGAAGTTAAAGCGGGCCACGTAATTCCGGGCGTTGACGGTCTGTTTGCCCAGCTGGATCATTTCCTGTCCATCGGCGATCTCTTCCCAGAGCAGGCGGTCGGGGTTCAGGGTGTCGCGGCTCTGGTCAACATAGGCCACCTGCACGGTGTCGCCGATGCGGATGGCGCCGCTGTCCGGCTTTTCGGAGCCGGTGATCATGCGGAAAAGGGTGGTCTTGCCGGCGCCGTTGGGGCCGATGATGCCGACGATGCCGCCGCGGGGCAGCTTGAAGTTCATCCCCTCGAACAGCAGCCGCTCACCATAGCCTTTGGACACATTGTCCGCTTCGATGACGATATCCCCCAGGCGTGGTCCCGCCGGGATGAACAGTTCCAGGTCTTTGGAGCGCTTGTCACCCTCCTGGGAAGCCAGTTCCTCGTAAGCGCTGATGCGGGCCTGGGATTTGGCATGGCGGCCTTTGGGGGACATCCTGATCCATTCCAGTTCCCGCTGCAGGGTCTTGCGCCGGTCGCTTTCCTGTTTTTCCTCGGTAGCAAGCCGGTCCTGTTTCTGTTCCAGCCAGGAGGAGTAGTTACCTTTCCAGGGAATCCCTTCCCCCCGGTCAAGCTCCAGTATCCAGCCAGCCACGTTGTCCAGAAAATAGCGGTCGTGGGTGACGGCGATGACGGTGCCGGAATAGCTGTGCAGGTGTTTTTCCAGCCAGGCGATGGTTTCTGCGTCTAAATGGTTGGTGGGTTCGTCCAAAAGCAGGATGTCCGGTTTTTGCAGCAGCAGGCGGCAGAGTGCCACCCGGCGCTTTTCACCGCCGGAGAGCACCTTTATTTGGGTGTCGCCGTCAGGGCAGCGCAGGGCCTCCATGGCCAGTTCCAGGCGGCTGTCCAGGTCCCAGGCATCAAGGTGATCCAGTTTCTCTTGAAGCACAGCCTGACGGTCGCATAGCTTTTCGAAATCGGCGTCCGGTTCGGAAAACTTGTCGGTGATGCCGTTGAATTCGGCCAGCAAATCCACGATCTCCTGCACGCCCTGTTCAACAACCTGACGGACGGTCAGCGCGTCATCCAGCTTTGGTTCCTGTTCCAGGTAGCCGATGGTATAGCCGGGAGAAAGTACGGCCTGGCCGTTGAACTCGGTGTCTACCCCGGCCATGATTCTGAGCAGGGTAGACTTGCCGGAGCCGTTCAGGCCCAGCACGCCGATTTTTGCGCCATAGAAATAAGAGAGGGATATGTCCTTTATGACCGGCTTTTTATCGTAATATTTTGATACTCGCATCATACTGTAGATGATTTTTTTATCGTCAACACTCATGCCGAAGCCTCCTGGGAGTGAAAGAAGTTTTATATGTCATGGTCTGCTGTTGCTGTCAATGTTCAAGCTTTGCAAGCGTATCTGTGTGACTGATTGCCGCCTGATCAGGTTTTTTCCTGAATGCTGCCGCCGCCCCAGATCGGGTCTGCGGCAAATTGGCGGCGAAGGTATTCATCGGGTCTTTGCCGGTAAAACTCTTCCTGGTTGAAAGAAAACCGGTAGGAGTTGACATAGTCCATGATCTGCTGGGCCGCTTCATTTACCGCCCTGATCTGTCCGGTGGTTGCATCGCCATGCAGGTCAGGGTGGACGTTTTTGAGAAGCGCGCGATGCCGCTCCTTGATACGCCGTATGGTGAGCTGGTCGCTTTCATGAAAACCGAACAGGTGAAGCGCTTGCAGCAGTTCGTCGTAGGTCATGAGACGTTCATCCGGCGAAGAAGCTGCGCGCCGAGGCGGCAATGCCGTGGCTGTCCAGCTTGTGCATGGCCCGCAGTTCAGGCTGCTCTCCCTGTACGATGTAGGCGTCGGGATAGCCGAGCCGCAGTACGGAAACGGCGGACATGGTGCGGTCCGCAAGCAGTTCCAGCACGGCGCTGCCGAACCCTCCCTGCAGGACGTTTTCTTCAACGGTGATGATTTTGTGATTGAGATTGGCCAGTTTGATAATCAGTTCTTCATCCAGTGGTTTCACAAAGCGCGCATTGACCACCGTCAGCTCAAGCCCTTCGGCAGCAAGTGCCGTGGCTGCTTCCAGTGCTGGCATGACCGTGGAGCCCAGGGCGATGATGACGCCGTCATTGCCGCTGCGCAGCAGTTCAGCTTTACCCATGGGCAGTGTCCGCAGCTCCTGGTCCAGCGGAATACCGTAACCGTTGCCGCGGGGGTAGCGCAGGGCGACCGGCCCATCGTGCTGCACCGCGGTTTTCAGCATGTGCTGTAGTTCATTTTCGTCCTTGGGGGCCATGAGGGTCATGTTGGGAATATGACGCAGGTAGGAGAGGTCGAAAACACCATGATGGGTGGGGCCGTCGCTGCCGACCACGCCGCCGCGATCCAGGGCGAAGACCACCGGCAGGTTTTGCAGGCAGACGTCATGCAGCACTTCGTCGTAGGCCCGTTGCAGAAAGCTGGAGTAGACGGCGAAAACCGGCCGTTTGCCTTCTGCCGCAAGACCGGCGGCAAAGGTGACCCCATGCTGTTCGGCAATGCCCACGTCAAAGAAGCGGTCCGGAAACTGTTTTGAAAACGGGGTGAGGCCGGTGCCGTCCGGCATGGCTGCGGTGATGGCAACAATCCGTTCGTCGTCCTCGGCCAGACGGGCGATGGTGCTGCCGAAGATGGCGGTGTAGGAGGCTGCGCCGCCTTTCCCTTTTAAGACCTTGCCGGTCTCGATGTCAAACGGTCCCACACCGTGAAACAGCGACGGGTTCTGCTCGGCAGGCTTGTAGCCTTTGCCCTTCGTGGTCAGAACGTGCACCAGCACGGCACCGTCCAGCTTTTTGACCCGTTCCATGGTTTCCATCAACAGCGGCAGATCGTGGCCGTCAATGGGGCCGACGTATTCAAAGCCGAAGGCCTGGAACAGCATGGCCGGTGTAAACAACCCCTTGAATGATTTTTCGATTTTGCTGGCGACCCTCAGGGCGCTTTGTCCCACATCACTGCCGATCCCCTTGATGAAATCCTCGGTTTCCCGCTTGATTCGATGAATGAATTCACTGGAAGAGGTGCGGGAGAGGAAACCGGACAAGGCCCCGACATTTTCGGCGATGGACATTTCATTGTCGTTCAGGATCACGATCAGATCGCGATTTAAGTGGCCAGCGTGGTTCAGGGCCTCAAAGGCGATACCGCCGGTCATGGAGCCGTCACCGATCACGGCCACCACTTTGCTGCCGTTCTGTTTCAGGTCACGGGATACGGCGAAGCCGGTCGCAGCTGACAGGGAGGTGGAGGAGTGCCCCACTTCCCAGACGTCATGTTCCGACTCGTGCCGTTTGGGAAAACCGCTGATGCCGTTTAAGGTGCGCAGGGTAGGGAAGCTGTCCCGGCGGCCGGTGAGAATCTTGTGGGCGTATGCTTGATGTCCCACATCCCAGATCAGTTTGTCTTGGGGGGAGTTGAAGACACGATGCAGGGCTATGGTCAACTCCACTACTCCAAGGGAAGGAGCGACATGTCCGCCGTTTGCAGCGCAGGTTTCAATGATCAGGCGGCGAATCTCCTGAGCCAGCCCGGCAAGAGCTGCTTCGGGGAGTTTTTTCAGGTCGCCGGGACCGTTTACCGTTGGCAAAATTGGCATTGGTCAGTTCTTCCGTTCCACGATGTACCTGGCGATCGCCCGCAGCGGTTCGGCGGTTTCACCGAACGGCTCCAGTGCGGAAAATGCGGCATCCATCATGGCTTGCGCCTCCTGCTTGGCGGCAGCCAGTCCCATTACTGCCGGATAGGTGGCCTTGCCGCGGGCTTCGTCGCTACCGGCATCCTTGCCGATCTCTTCGGTGGTGCCCTCAATATCCAGAATGTCGTCCGCAATCTGAAAGGCCAGACCGGCAGCTTCGCCATAACGGCGGATGGCAGCCAGTTGCGCGTCGTCAGCCCCTCCCAGCAGTGCCCCGGCCACCACCGAGGCCTTGATCAACGCGCCGGTCTTGTGGGTGTGGATATACTGCACCGTAGGCAGGTCGATATCCGCTTTGCCTTCGCTTTCCATATCCACCACCTGACCGCCCACCATGCCGAAGGTTCCGGCACAGGTGGCAATTTCGTGGATAACGGCAAGATGTGCCGCAGGAGTAACATCAGCAAAAAACCGGGGATCGCTCATCAGTTTGAACGCCTCGGTCAGCAGGCCGTCACCGGCCAGGATGGCGATGGCTTCGCCAAACACCTTGTGGTTGGTGGGGCGGCCACGTCGGAAATCGTCGTCGTCCATGGCCGGAAGATCGTCGTGGATCAAGGAGTAGGTGTGGATCATCTCCATGGCGCATGCCGCCGGAAGCGCCTGCTTGACCGGACCGCCCACGGTTTCGCACGCTGCCAGCATCAGGATGGGGCGTACCCGCTTGCCACCGGCAAAGATGGAGTAGCGCATCGCCTTGTGTATGCTTTGAGGACGTTTGTCTTCACGGGGAAGATACTGCTCAAGCGCCTGGTCAACCAGGGCGATCCGCTCTTTCAAATAGGTTTTTAAATCCATGTGTGCTACCTTTCCGTACCCGTTTCATCCGTATCCGGCGCAAATGGTTCCCTGCGGAACGAGCCGTTGCGCTGTTTGATCAGCAGTTCCACCTTGCGTTCGGCCTCATCCAGTTTGGCTGCGCACAGCGAAGCGTGCCGCACCCCTTCTTCAAAGGCTTTGATGGATTCCTCCAGCGGAAGCGTTCCGTTTTCAAGTTTTCTGACGATTTCTTCCAGTTTTTTCAGGGATGTTTCAAATTTTTCCGCTGCCATGGAACCCCCGGTAAAATGTAAGTGACAACAATATACCGATTAGGGGCAGTACGTCAATCCTTCCAGAGTTTTGCGCGGTTACGGAACGTATGAGGATTGGAGCTGCTGATGTATATATCAGCGAAGCGCCTGAAATCAGCTTGACCTTGGTTTCTCCGGTTTGTTAATGATAAATACTTGGTACTCAGAAAAATTTGGGAGGAACGTCATGACTGTCAATCTTCAAGAAGCAATCAAAAGTTCTCTCTATACTGAAAAAAGCGCAATGGACTTTTACCGTATGGGGGCGCGGAACCTCAAAAATCCAGAAGCCAAACGAATCTTTGAACTGTTGGCACAGGAAGAAATCGGGCATGCGGCACATTTCTTCAAAATTTACCGTGGTGACGATATTCCTGATTTCGAGGCATTCATCAATGATTCTGCAGCATCGGACGCCGGGTGGGCGGCAGCGCTGAAAACTCTGATTGATGATTCTTTTACCGAAAAAAGAGCCATGGAACTGGCTATGGAAAAGGAACAGCAGCTTGAAGAGGTGCTGCGGGAAATTGCCAGCAGTGTGCAGGATCCCGAAGCGCGGGCAGTGTTTGAGCAGAATGCCAATGAAACCCGTAACCATTATCTGATGATTGAAGCTGAATATGCCCGGGTGATGAAAATGGTCCATGAAAGCGACATGAATACCTTTGTCAGGGAGTAGACGCTTGTCAGGAAATCAAGGCCTGAAGTTCAGTATCTGGTTGCAGGTTCTGCTGGTCTGTCTGGCGCTTGCAACAGGTTGTTCGAAACAGGAAACCACGCAACGCTCCAGGCCGCCTGCGCCGGTGATGGTGGCGACCGCCGCCACAGCGGATATTCCCCGGACTGCCCAGGCAGTGGGTACGGTTGAAGCCAGCGAGACGGTCACCATCCGTCCGCAGATTTCCGGCGAACTGGCGGCGGTGTACGTTGCCGAGGGGCAGGATGTGGTCAAGGGACAGCGTTTGTTCCTTATTGATCCCCGTCCCTGGCAGGCTGCCTTGAAAAAGGCTGAGGCGTCCCTTAACCGCAACCGGGTGATTCTGGAGAATGCCAGGCGTGACCATGAGCGGTACGCCGGGCTGGTGAAGGATGGTATCGTCACCCAGGAACAGGCCGACGCCTATCGCACCAAAGCTGAATCCGCCGCAGCCGACCTGGAAGCTGATCGTGCCATGGTGGAAAATGCCAGGCTTGAGCTTGCCTATTGCACGATTGTCGCCCCCATAACCGGACGGCTGGGTAGCCTGATGGTGGATCGCGGCAATGTGCTCAAGGCAAACGAGACGGCGCTTTTGACCATCAACACCATCTCTCCGGTCAATGTCAGCTTCAGCCTGCCGGAGCGTGATCTTGCCGAAGTAAAAACCCGTCTTGCACAAGGACGGCTGAACGTTGAGGCTGAAGTCAGGGAAGGGCAGACAGAGCGAGGGGTGGTCGCTTTTCTGGACAATACGGTTGACACCACCACCGGCGCCATACGTCTGAAGGCGGCCTTTACCAATACGCAGCGTACACTCTGGCCAGGCCAGTTTGTGCAGGTTACGGTGAAGCTTGCCGAACGCAAAGGGTTTGTCGCTGTTCCGGCGCAGGCGATTCAGACCGGCCAGCAGGGCACCTTTGTCTTTGTCATAAAGCAGGATATGACCGCCGAGGTCCGTCCGGTTGTTGTTGGTCCCGCCCACCAGGGACTGAGCGCCATTGAACGGGGGCTGGCGGCGGGAGAACAGGTTGTGATCGACGGTCATCTGCGAGTTGCGCCGGGCGGCAAGGTTGAAATCAAACAGCCGGGCGAAAAGAAGCCGGTGCAATAAATGCAATAAGCACCAGGTTGTTCAAAAATAGTCAGATCGTCGCACCCGCAGAAACCCCCGCGGAGGTGTAGCAGCGCTACGCCGCACAATTTCGCTTGCGAAATTGGACCGCGAAGGCGCCCGAAGGGTGAGGCCGCAGGCCGAAGTCACAAGGCGGGTTTCGAGGACGGTGACGAGATGGCTGTTTTTAGCTGCGCTGAAACTTCGTTTTCAACAACCTGCTAGATAGTCATTTCAGAGAGTTGTCCCGCCATCTCATCCTCAAGTCCGCTGAAACGGGCATACACATCCTGTGCACGATGCAGTGCAGATCCTATGTTGGGCAAAATGTTACGGGCGCCGATCACGCGGGGCAGACTTGATGTGTAGATCAAGCGTTTCGGCTGCTTTCTGGCGCCACAAATCAAGAGTGAGCGCCCGGTTGCGGTAATCTGCTCGTGTAATCGCTCAATGGCATGCAGTCCGGTGGCGTCGATGGCAGTCATGTGGCGCAGCCGCAGGATTACGATCTGATTCAGTTCGTCAATGGTGTGCAGCACCTCGTTAACCTTTTCGGCAGCGCCGAACAAGAGCGGTCCCTGAATATGGATCATGCTCACATAATGGGGGATGGCATAGTTCTGCACAATGTGCGGGCGCGCCTCTTCCACTGCTTCCGGCGTGATCACCGCTACCCTGGTGGTCTTGGTCACCTGATAGATGTACAGCAGGGCGGCCAGGGTCATCCCTACCTCCACCGCAATGGTCAGGTCGGCCACCACCGTCAGCAGGAAGGTCAGAATCCAGACGGCTATATCCTTGGCGTCCAGACGGATGATATGGGGGATTTCATGCCATTCTCCCATGTTGTAGGCCACCACGAACAGTACTGACGCCAAGGTGGCCAGCGGAATGAAGCGGGCCAGGGGAGCGGCAAAGAGCAGGATGCAGAGCAGGGTCAGGGCATGAATTATGCCGGATATGGGGCTTTTGGCGCCGGAGCGGATATTGGTTGCGGTGCGGGCGATGGCGCCGGTAACCGGGATGCCGCCGAAAAACGGCACGGCCAGGTTAGCCACCCCCTGGGCTACCAGTTCCACGTTTGAGTTGTGGCGGTCGCCGCTCATGGAGTCAGCCACCACGGCGGACAACAGGCTTTCGATGGCAGCCAGGAGCGCCACGGTGAGGGCGGCAGGCAAAAGCGGAATGATCAAGTCGGTGCGGAACTCTGGCATCCGGATCTCCGGCAGACCGGTGGGGATGCCGCCAAAGGTGCTGCCGATGGTGGCCACCGGCAGGTTGAAGGCGGCGGTTGCGGCAGTGGCCAGCAGCAGGGCGATGATGGTGCCCGGCACCTTTTTGGTGATGCGACCGAACATGATGATCACCAGCAACGACACAAGCCCCAGCATGACGGTGGGCAGGCTGATGGATGGCAGGTGTTCGCCGATCCAGGTCATCCGCTCCAAAAATTCACTGGGCGCCGGTGTGCTTGCGCTAATCCCCATGAAATCCTTGATCTGGGTGGAGGCGATCAAGAGCGCAATACCGTTGGTGAAGCCGATCACAACCGGGCGGGGAATGAATTTGACGGCGTTGCCCAGGCCGGTAATGCCCAGAAACAACAGAATGATCCCGGCCATCATGGTCACCATAAGCAGTCCGGAAAGTCCGTGTTTGGCGATGATGGCGGCAATTACCACCACAAAAGCGCCGGTGGGGCCGCCAATCTGGGTCCGGGAGCCGCCCAGGGCCGAGATCAGAAAACCGGCCACGACAGCGGTGTAGATACCGGCTTGTGGCGTGACGCCGGAGGAGATGCCGAAGGCCATGGCCAGGGGCAACGCCACCAGTCCCACGGTAATACCGGCCACCAGGTCGGCGGAAAAATCCTGCTTGGAATAACCTTTAAGACTGGTGACCGATTTGGGCAGCCAGTTTGCGAGCAGACGGGCGAAGCGGGTAGTCATGGCAATACCTTGTGCTGGAAAACGTCAGATGAAACGCTTCACCACGGGTGGTGAAGACAAAGAGCGGTCAACAAATACCGGACAGGGCGGGGTATCACGGAGGATGGGGGTGGCAGACCTGGAGTGTGAAGGCGTCATCTCTAAGAACGGACATAGTGCAATGATTACGCCTTCAAAGCCGGGGCTGTCAAGAAAAAAGCCAATAAAATCAACTTTGATTTGGCTAAACACCAGCCGGTATCCGCTCCTCGCAGGGTACCTTGGTCTGGCAGAGTCCGCAGCCGGTTTGGGAGCTGCGGGAAAAGCGGGTCGCTTGCAGTGGCAAATGCCACCAGTGGCTTGTCGAAGTAGGGAACGCTGCCGTCCGGGAAGCGGTTGCCGGTATCTTCACGGACAAAGCGGGTAATCTCGCTGGTAATTCTGGTGTTAATATGCGCCCCCTTGGGTAGTATCTTGCTATCGCCTTCCGCCAAAAATTGAACCCATCACACCACGGATAATGGCGCGTCCCAACTGGCTGCCTATGGAGCGTGCGGCGCTCTTGGCCATTGCCTCCACCACCCCTTCACGCTGTCTGCTTTTGCTGCCACCCCCAAGCATATCACCCAGCATGCCTCCGAGTCCGCCGCCTGCGGCGCTTTCCTGTGTCGGCGGTTGAGGCGGAGCCTGCGTCTGCGCGGCGCGGCTTTTGAGCAGTTCATGGGCTGATTCCCGATCGACCGTGGTGTCATAGACACCTGACACCAGCGATGATTTCATCAGCCGCTGCCGCTCTGCCTGGTCAATCGGCCCGACCTGTCCCTGGGGCGGGATGATAAAGGCCCGTTCAACCACAGCCGGTCTTCCCTTTTCATCCAGACAGGAAATTAATGCCTCACCAACTCCCAGTTCAGTAATAACCGATGCCTCATCAAGCAAGGGGTTGTCCCGCATGGTTTCAGCCGCAGCTTTTACCGCTTTCTGGTCACGGGGGCTGAAGGCCCGCAGGGCATGTTGCACCCGGTTGCCTAGTTGTGAAAGCACCTTGTCCGGCACATCAGCCGGGTTCTGGGTGACAAAATAGATTCCTACCCCCTTGGAGCGGATCAGGCGCACCACCTGTTCGATCTTGTCCACCAGGGCAGCCGGAGCATCGCTAAACAGCAGATGGGCTTCATCAAAGAAGAAAACAAGTTTGGGTTTATCCAGGTCGCCAGCCTCCGGCAGGTTCTCAAACAGTTCCGACAACAGCCAGAGCAGCAGGGTGGCGTACATCTTCGGTGATTGCATCAGGCGATCAGCCGCAAGGATATTTACCACACCTTTGCCGCCATCGGTCTGGATCAGGTCGTTGATATCCAGCATCGGTTCGCCGAAAAGCAATGAGCCACCCTGGCTTTCAAGGGTCAGCAGACCACGCTGGATCGCTCCTACGCTTGCAGCGGATACGTTGCCGTAGTCAGTGGTCAGAGACTTGGTGTTGTCCCCCACATATTGCAGCATGGACCGCAGATCCTTCAGATCAAGCAGCAGCAGGCCGTTGTCGTCAGCCACCTTGAACACCAGGTTCAACACACCGCTCTGCGTGTCGTTCAGCGCCAGCATCCGTGACAGCAAAAGCGGCCCCATATCCGATATCGTGGCCCGCAGCGGGTGTCCTGATTCGCCAAACGGATCCCAGAAAGTGACCGGATATCCCTGGTGGCGGTGATCGTTCAATTGCAACTGGGCAACCCGTTCGGCAACCTTGGGGTTTGTCCCTCCCGGCAGTGCAATACCGGAAAGATCTCCCTTGATGTCAGACATGAAACAGGGAACGCCAAGTGCGGAAAACTGCTCGGCAAGGGTCTGCAGGGTGACGGTCTTGCCGGTGCCGGTGGCTCCGGTAATCAAGCCGTGGCGATTGGCCATCTGCGGCAGGAGACACAACTCTGTCTGGTCATTTTGGGCGATTGTAAGTGTTGAACTCATGGTGGCTCCTTTTAAGGGTGACGTACAACTTTACCACAATCAATGTTTACGGCAAGTGAGAGTAGCTGGCTACTTTTACGGGCAGCTTTCAAGATGTGTGTGTCTTGAATTGATGCAAATCTGTGCTAAAATTTATTCACAGTTTTTTACTTCATCCGGCAAGGAGAAAAGCATCATGAAGATGACAGCAGGCTTGGCAGGAATGGCGTTATTGATTGCCACCACGGCGTTTGCTGCCGGACCGAAAACCTACCAGGTAACCGGACCGGTACTGGAGGTCAAGGACGACATCGTGGTGGTGCAGAAGGGGAAAGAGAAGTGGGAAATAGCCAGAGACAAGGACAGCAAGGTGACCGGTGATCTGAAGGTGGGGGCCAAAGTGACGGTTACCTACACCATGAAGGCCGCCAGCATAGAGGTAAAGGATGGCGCAAAGAAGAAGTAGGTGATTTTATTTCTACCTGATTATACTGATGAAAACGCCCCGCCCGGAATATCCGCGGCGGGGCGTTTTTTTGATAGCTCCCTTGCTGGCAAGGGAGCGTCAGCGGCGGGATTACCCCATCACAAATACCAGATCCTCTTTCTCCACCTTCTCGCCTTCTTTAAACTTGACTTCGGCAACCGTACCATCAGCCTTGGCCTTGATGTTGGTCTCCA
>DIUT01000039.1 GCA_002423105.1 Geobacter sp. UBA6151
CCACTATTGACAGGACAGGTCATGCGTCATCCTCCCTGCCTGCATCGCTGTCCTTGGTGGCCAACCGCTTCACGGCGCGGTCAAAGTCGCTTTCCAGTTGCCTCATCTCTCGGGCGCGGTAAACCTCGAACTCCTTTTCGGCCTTCTCCATGGCCTGCTGGTGAGAAATCCTGCCGCTACCACGCAGCACCTGCCGTTTCAAGTTGATGATCTGCTGGTCGAGCGCGGCTATCCAGTCGGTCATGCTCATGGGGGTCTGTTCCAACGCCTGAAATTCGGCGAAGTCCAAAAACTGTGATACCAGCAGATTAAGCCGCGTCAGTTCGACTTCTGAAAGGTAGTTCTTGGCAATCTTCACATCGTCTTTGGTGATGTAGTCCCCCCTGAAATTGGTCATCCCGATCAACGGTTTTTCGTTGTCCACGCGATCATGAATCAACTCTGCCGCGGTGTGTTCATGCACCGCGAAATGCAGCTTGTTCTGCACCGTGGCGAAGAACTTTTTGGTCATGTCCGAACGTGGGTCGTAGTCAGTGGCGGTGGCGTAGATGTCTGTGACCTGCTGATAGAAATTGCGCTCCGATGAACGAATGTCGCGGATGCGCTGAAGCAGTTCCCGAAAATACCGCGAGCCGCCCTGCTTGAGCCGCTCGTCGTCCATTGCAAAGCCTTTTTGAATGTATTCGTGCAGCCGCTCGGTAGCCCACCGGCGAAACCGCGTGGCAACCTGCGATTGAACCCGGTAGCCGATCGCAATGATCATGTCCAGGTTATAGTGGCGGGTATTGTAGTTTTTTCCGTCGGCGGCAGTTGTAAAGAAATCCTTTACCACTGAAACTTCGCTCAATTCGCCGTCGGCCAGGATATTTTTGATGTGCTGCCCGATGTTCTGTTTGGTCGTGTCGTAAATCTCTGCAATCTGGTTTTGCGTCAGCCACAGATCTTCATCTGAAAATCGGACAGAAACCTTGATAATGCCATTTTCATCCTGATAGAGAACGAGGCTGTTGTCGGGCTTGCTCATTCGTTTTTCCTTTCCAAACTCCCTTCATGGTCAGCAACGAGCATTTTCAGTTGGTTAGTGACACCAGCCAACCGGCCACCTTTATTACTCCTCTTTTAGCGTTCCCAGATTTCTTTCTTGTCCTTGCCCAGATAGGCCCGTTTGACCTCGGCATTTTCCAGCAGTTCGGCAGCTTCTCCTTCAAGGATCACCTTGCCGGTTTCCAACACATAGCCCCGGTCGGCCAGTTTGAGCGCCGCCTTGGCGTTCTGCTCCACCAGTAAAATGGTGACCCCGCGTTCATCCCTCAATTGACGCAGCACCCGGAAGATCTCCTGCACCACCAGCGGCGCCAGCCCCATGGATGGTTCATCCAAGAGCAGCAGCTTGGGGCGCGCCATCAGGGCACGCCCGATGGCCAGCATCTGCTGTTCTCCGCCGGACATGGTTCCAGCAGCCTGGGTACGGCGCTCTTCAAGACGGGGAAACAGGGAGAATATCTCCTGCTTGTCCCGCTGAATATCTGACTTGGGATCACCGGCCCGGTAGCGCAGGTATGCTCCCAGCTCCAGGTTATCCTCCACCGTCATCGGCTTGAACACCTGCCGCCCTTCAGGAACCTGCGAAACCCCCAGCCGGACAACCCGGTCCGGAGCCAGCGCCTGGATCGGCTCTTTCAGGAAGAGCACATCACCGCTGCCCGCCGGCGTCACCCCGGAAATGGTGTTGAGAATGGTGGTCTTGCCGGCTCCGTTGGCGCCGATCAGGGTAACAATCTCTCCCCCTGCCAGATGCAGGGAAACGTTCTTCAGAGCATGTACCTTGCCATAATAGGTGTTGATATTTTTCAGACGCAGCATCAGTCGTCATCCCCCAGATAGGCTGCGATCACCTCATGGTTATCCTGAATTTCACGGGGGGTTCCTTCAGCCAGTTTTCGTCCCAGATTCAGCACAACGATCCGGTCACAGATATCCATGACCAGTTCCATGTCATGCTCCACCAGCACCACCGTCACACCGGCATCACGAATCCGGCGAATCAGGGTGGCCAGACCAACGGTCTCCTGGCTATTCAAGCCTGCAGCCGGTTCGTCCATCAGGATCATACGGGGCTTGCAGGCCATGGCCCGGGCAATTTCCAGCAAACGTCCCTTGCCGAACGGCAGGTTGGCTGCCTGAACATCAGCCAGATCATCAATACCGGCAAATTGCAGCCAGGTAAGAGCCTCATCATGAATCCGCCGTTCTTCAGACACCGCCCAGGGCATCTTCAAAGAGCAGGCTAAAATACCGCTGTTGGTGCGGCTATGCAGCCCAACCATCACATTTTCCAGCACGCTCATCTGGCCGAACAACTCCACATTCTGAAAGGTGCGCACCATGCCCAGGCTGGCCAGTCGCTCGGCCGGAAAACCGCTGATGTCCCGGCCCTCAAACAAAACCGTACCACTGGTTTGTTGATAGATACCGGTCACAATATTGAACAGGGTGGTCTTGCCGGCGCCGTTTGGACCGATGATCCCGGTAACGCAATCCGCTGCAATATCGAACGAGACATCATCAAGAGCGGTTACCCCGCCAAATATCTGGGTTATTCCCTTAAGCTCAAGCATGGACGTCCCCCTTCCCCGTTCCGGATCGCCTGATCCTGCGGAACAGCGCCGGAATTCCCCGCACCAGACCGCCGGGCATGAAGATGGTCATGACCATCAGCAGACCACCATAAAAGACGATGTCATAATCATGCAGAAATCGCAGGAATTCAGGAAGCAAAGTCAAAAGCAACGCCCCCAGAAATGAACCGTAGATACTGCCCAAACCGCCGATCACCACCATGGTCAGCAGTTCCACCGAAATATTGAAGCCAAAGGAGGACGGGGCCACAAACGTCATCACATGGGCATAGAGTGAACCGGCCACGGAGCAGATCAGGGCTGAAAGAGCAAAGACCTGCACCTTCAGCATACGGGCGTTCACGCCCATAACACGGGCCGCTATCTCCGAATCATGGATAGCCCGGAAGGCACGGCCAATTCTGGAATTGGCCAGATTAACGGAAAGCAGCACAAAGAGCAGCACAAAGGTCCAGACCAGATAGTAGTTATTCAGATCACTGTCAAACACAACTGATCCGAGGGTCAGGCTCGGTATACCGGACAGGCCGGACGGCCCTCCGGTGACTGCAACCCATTCCTGGAAAACGATATAGATAATAATCCCCAACCCCAAAGTAGCCATGGCCAGATAATGCCCTTTCAGCTTCAGGACCGGGAAGCCGATCAGAAAAGCCACGGCGCCAACCACAAGCGCTGCGACAAGCATCGTAACCCAAGGGTTCCAGCCATAGGTGGCGGTCAGCACACCGGACAGATAAGCGCCCAGACCGAAAAAACCGGCATGTCCCAGGGAAATCTGTCCTGCATAGCCCAGCAGCAGGTTCAGGCCTATAGCCAACAAGGTATGAATGCCGACAAACACCAACACGTTCAGCAGGTAGCCGCCTTTGAAAAAGTACGGTGCCAGCAGCACGCACAGGGCAAACAGTCCAAATTTGATTAACTCTTTCTTCACGCGCCTTACACCCTCTCCGATTCCGGCTTGCCGAACAGCCCCTGTGGCCGCAGAAACAGGATCAACAACAGGATGATGAATGCAATGGCGTCTTTGTAGCCTGACGAGATGAGGCCTGCGCCCATGGACTCCAGCACCCCCAGAATCAAACCGCCGATCACCGTTGAAAGGCCGCTGGACATGCCGCCGATAATAGCAGCGCAGAATCCTTTCAAACCCAGCATGATCCCCACGTCGTAGGCGGTCATGGTAAGCGGCGCAACAATAATGCCAGCCAGGGAGCCCATGGCCGCGCTGATCATGAATGAGAGCAGCACCATCCGCCGCACGTCGATCCCCACCAGCCCTGCTGCACGGGCATTGTACGAGCAGGCCCGCATCGCCTTGCCGCTGATGGTGTGGTTGAAGAACCATTTGTTGATTGAGATCAAAACGATGGTAATGCCGAAAATCCAGAGATGCTGCGGCAGCAGCGTGGCACCGCCGATCAGGATCGGCTCCTCACCGGAGAAGGGAGGAATGGCGTGGGTATCCTTGCCCCAGAGCAACATTGCCAGACCACGGATAAGGATCGCGCCGCCGATGGTGATGATCACCAGACTGATGGGCGAAGCTTTTTTCAGTGGCCTGATAGCAAGCCGCTCGAACAGCAGTCCGCAGAGGGTGGCCAGCAGCACGGCCAGCGGTACCGCAGCCCACAGGGGAAGCTGCAGCGCGGAGATGAGAAACAGCGTCAGCATCCCGCCCAGCATCACAAACTCTCCCTGGGCAAAGTTGATGATGCCGGTGGCATTGTAAATAATGGAGAAGCCGATGCCGATCAGGGCGTAGATCGCCCCCGTTGAGAGGCCGGACAGCAGGTATTGCAATAATTGATTGCCAAGTTCCATAACGTGTGTACTGACCACCCTTTACAGACTGAAAGACAGGCGGATGCCTGCCTTTCAGACGTTAGTATATGATTTTTTTAAACCCCTCCCCCGCCTCCTCTGACTAAGGGGGACTAGGGGGGGGTAGACCGTTTCTACTTCAGCAATGCCCAATCCCTATTTTTGATCTCCACCATCACAAAGGCATCCTTGGTGAGTCCGGCGTGATCGGTTGGAGAAAACGTAAAGGTTCCACCGATACCGTGAAAATCCTTTGTCTTTTCAAGAGCATCCCGGATACCTTCCGCAGTTGCGCCACCCCGCTCGATAGCGCCTTTCAGCAGCATGATGCCATCCCAGGCATGGCCGGCGAAGTGGTCACCCTCCACCTTGTACAGGCGCTGGTACTCCTTGACAAAAGCCAGCAACGACTTTTTCTGGGGGTCGGATGCAGGCAATACGTCGGAGACGATCACCCGCCCCGAAGGCAGACGAATTCCTTCGGCTGCATCACCGGCAAGCTCAATGAATTTCTTGGATGAAACCCCATGGCTCATGTACAGAGGCAGTTTAACACCCAACTGCTTGGCATTTTTGGCCACCACCGCCGGACCAGGATTGGTACCCCAGCAGATCACGGCCTGGGCCTGTGAAGCACGGATTTTGGTCAACTGCGAGGTCATATCCGTATCCTTGGGGCCATAGGTGTCATCCACCACAATCTGGATACCATGCTTACCAGCCAAAGCCTTCAGCTGCTCACGCCCGGAAGCGCCGAAACCGTCGGAAACGGTCAGTATTGCAACCTTGTTCACCTTCTGCTTTTGCAGATACTCATAAATTCTGGTAACTGCAAGTCCATCGTTCTGGGCGGTCTTGAAAACATACTGCTTGACCGGATCGATTAATTTGGTGCTCGAAGCGCAGGAAATCAGCGTGATTTTCTCTTTTTCGGCAACCGGAACCACAGCCATGCTTTCTCCGGTGGTACTGGGACCGACAATGGCCACCACCTTGTCATTCTTGATCAGTTTGGTGGCCAGTTGCACCGCCTTGGTGGCATCACCGGCAGTATCGTAGGCCACCAGTTCCAGCTTCTGCCCCTTGATTCCACCAGCACGATTGATTCCGTCAACCACCATCTGTGCAGCATTACGCTCCGGCTCTCCCAGAAATGCGGCAGGTCCGGTCACGGCGAACAGGCCGCCAATCTTGATAGTGGCAGAGGCCAGGGCCAGAGATGAGGTCAGACAGATAAGACATGTTACTGACAACACGGTAAAGAGTTTGGAAATCATTTTGAGAACCTCCCTTATTTCAGAAGAGCCCAATCGCCCTTGGTAACCTTCACCATTTCAAAAGCCGACAGGTCAAGACCGTTATGGTCAGTGGGGGACATGGTGAAGACACCGGACACGCTGACCAGTTTTTTGGCCTGTTCGATACCGTCACGAATCTTGTCCGGGGTTACGCCTTTGGTCTTGATGGCATTGGCCACCAGCAGGAAACCGTCGTAGGCGTAGCCGCCAAAGGTTGATGCCTCGGCGCCAAACGCCTTGCGATAGGCCGCGTCATACTCCTTCAACAGCTTGTACTGGGGATCATTCTTGGATATCGCATCAAATATGGCCAGTTTTCCGGCAGGCAACATCACCCCTTCGGCAGCGTCGGCGCCGGCCAGTTCGATATATTTCTTGGAGGCCACACCGTGACTCATGTACAGCGGTATTTTGATACCCAACTGCTTGATATTCTTTGTGATGATAGCCGGTCCTGGATTAGTTCCCCAGCAGATGACCGCATCGGCCTTGCTGGCGCGGATTTTGGTCAACTGCGGAGTCATGTCCGTATCTTTGGGGCCATAGGTCTCATCAGCAACAATCTTGAATCCTTTTTGAGCAGCCAGTGTTTTCAGTTGTTCCCGACCGGAGGAGCCAAATCCGTCAGTTACCGTCAACAGTGCGATGGACTTCTGGCTCTTTGAAGCCATGTAGTTGAGAATTTTTTCTGCGGCAACATGGTCATTGGCCGGAGTTTTAAAAACCCATTTACGATCCTTGGCCGGTTCAGTGATCTTGATACCGGCTGCGCACGAAACCAGCGGAATCTTTTCTTTTTCAGCAATGGGGACCAGCGCCATGCTTTCACCGGTGGTACTAGGACCGATGATGGCCACCACCTTATCGTTTTTGATCAGTTTGGTGGCCAGTTGTACCGCCTTGGTGGCATCCCCGCCGGTATCATAGATCACCGCCTCCAGCTTCTGGCCGTTAATACCCCCCTTGGCATTTGTTTCAGCCACCAGCATCTCAAGGGTGCGCTTCTCCGGCTCGCCAAGGAACGAGGCCGGTCCGGTTACGGCAAACAGACCGCCGATCTTGATGGTACCGGAGGCCGCAGCCCAGGTGGCTGACAACAACAGCAAGCCCAACGTGCTACAGACCAACACCAGTCTTTTCATTTTCCACCTCCTGTGTGTGCAATCACATACCATACAGCCGCTCACCTTCCAATATCTTGATACCATTGGATGTCAATGCCGCTATGGCTTTGTCTATCTCGTCAAAGCGGAAGATTATCACTGCATTGCCGCCACAGCGTTCAACAAAAGCGTACATGTATTCGACGTTTATCTGTTCACGGTCCAGCACCTGCAAAATGGCGGACAGGCCGCCCGGCTGGTCAGGTACCTCCACCGCCACCACTTCGGTCTTGTTAACGGTAAAGCCTTTTTCTTTCAGCACCAGCTTGGCCTGCTCCGCCTCATTGACGATCAGGCGCAGGATACCGAAATCAGAGGTATCTGCCAGGGACAAGGCCCGGATATTGATAGCGGCCTCCCCCAGAATACGGGTAATTTCCGCCAAACGGCCGGACTTGTTTTCTATGAAGATGGAAATCTGTTCGACTTTCATGAAAAACCTCCCGTAGGGGCGATCCTGTGTGATCGCCCTGATTCGGGCAGACAGAGTCTGCCCCAACAAAACCGGGCGCAGCAAGCAGCGCCCCTACAACTTCCGGTTGTCCTGCACTCGCTTGGCCTTGCCTTCGCTTCTCTGGATCGTCTTGGGCTCAACCAGCTTGACCGTGCAGGTCACGCCCAACATGTCCTTGATCTCTTTTTCAATCTGCCGGGACAGGGCCTGCAGCACCTTGATCTCGTCCGAGAAAATGCCCTCGTTTACCTCAACCTGCACCTCAAGGGTATCCAGATTATCCTTGCGATCAACGATCAGCAGATAGTGCGGTTCCACCCCTTCAACCCGCACCAGAATCGATTCGATCTGGGAGGGGAAGACATTCACGCCACGGATAATCAGCATGTCGTCAGAGCGACCGCTCATCCGGGCAATGCGGGCATGGGTACGTCCGCAGACACACTGCTCTCTGGTGATGCTGGTGATATCCCGTGTGCGGTAGCGGATCAGCGGTATCCCCTGTTTAGTAATGGTGGTGATGACCAGTTCACCTTTTTCGCCATCCGCTACCCACTCCCCGGTTTCGGGGTTGATGATCTCCGGAATGAAGTGATCTTCCCAGATATGCAGGCCCTGCTTGGCTTCGATGCACTCAATGGCCACACCAGGCCCCATGATCTCAGAGAGGCCGTAAATATCGATGGCATCCAGCCCGAGGTTGGCCTCGATCTCGCTCCGCATGGCCTCGGACCAGGGTTCGGCACCAAATATGCCCACCCGCAGTTTGCCGGTGCGCATATCAAGCCCTTCAGCCTGGGCTTCTTCGGCAAGGTACAAAGAATAGGAGGGGGTACAGGTGAGGACCGTAGAACCGAAATCCTGCATGATCATGATCTGGCGTTTGGTGTTGCCGCCGGAGATCGGAATGACCGACGCCCCCAGCTTTTCAGCGCCGTAGTGGGCTCCAAGGCCGCCGGTAAACAGGCCGTACCCGTAGGCATTGTGGATGATGTCTCCCTTGTGCACTCCTGCGGTCACAAAGGAACGGGCCATAAGCTCACTCCATGTTTCGATGTCGGGCCGGGTATAGCCCACCACCGTCGGTTTGCCGGTGGTTCCGGATGAGGCGTGAATCCGGACGATATCCTCCATCGGAGCGGCAAACAGGCCATAGGGATAGGAATCACGCATATCCTGCTTGGTGGTAAAGGGCAGGCGCCGCACATCATCCAGTGAGCGCAGCTGATCAGGCCGGACATTGGCAGTTTCAAAGGAACGCTTGTAGAAGGGAACATGGTGACAGACCCGCTCAAGCGTCATCTGAAGCCGCTTCAGCTGCAGCGCCTCCAGCACGGCACGGGGCAGGGTCTCGAACTCTTCATTGAAATAGGTAGCCATGGATAAACCTCAATAGAAGTCAAGGGACAGGAAAACCGTTATCCCTTCAAATCCCGTCCCATCTGGAACGCCATCAGGTTGATCTCCAGCGCCTTCCTGGGGACCATCTTTTCCAGGGCCTGTCGCCAGATATCATCCGTAATGGCCAGCCGTTTGGACACGGCGCCCAACAGCGCCGTGTTGGCGGCCCGCAAATCTCCTGCCTCAATGGCCAGACGCTGGCCATCCACCAGCAGCGTATCGGGAAACGCTGTCCGTATGCTGTCGGCAAGTCCTTCAGGATAGACGGCCTGACCAAGCAGCACCGCGGGAGGCAGGATTTTGAAATCATTGACCACAACCGTTGCCCCGGGCCGTAGCAGGGATAGGTAACGGCTGGTCTCCAGTAACTCAAAACCGAACATGATATCCCCCTCCCCCTCCGGAACCACCGGTGAAAACACCTGTGTACCGAAACGGACATGGGAAACCACACTGCCGCCACGCTGGGACATGCCGTGAATCTCGCTTTTTTTAACATCGTACCCGGCCAGCATGAATGCCTCGGACAAAATCTCCGATGCCAGTAATATTCCCTGGCCGCCTACCCCCACCAAGAGGATGTTGGTGATTGCGCTGCTCATTTCTTCCTCCCGATGGCGTTGAATTTACACAACTGCTGACAGACGGTGCAGCCGGTACAGAGATTGGCATCGATGAATGCCTTCCCTTTTTTGTTTTCGCTATCCGGCTTCCACTCAATGGCCGGACAGCCGATACGCAAGCAGGCCTTGCAGCCGGTGCAGTTACCCTGATCCACCTCCAGCACTGCTCCTTTTTCAAAGCGGTCCGCTCCCTTGATCAGACAGCAGGGGCGGTTGGTAATCAGCACCGACGGCTCAGGCCGGTTCATCTCTTCCTGGAGCGCGGCATGGGTGGCTTCCAGATCGTAGGGGTCAAGCACCTGCACATAACGGATACCCAACGTACGGCACAGTTCCGGAATATTGACTTCGGGTGCCACGTCGCTGTTCAGGGTAAAACCCGAGGCCGGGTTTTCCTGACGACCGGTCATGGCGGTAATCCGGTTATCCAGAATAATCACCGTTGCCGGAGATTTGTTCCAGGCCATCTCCATCAGGCTGTTAATGCCGGTATGCAGGAAGGTGGAATCACCGATCACCGCCACCACCTTGCGTTGCTCTTCCGGCGGCAGCACCCGCACAATGCCACTGGCGTTGCTGATGGAAGCCCCCATGCAGACACAGGTGTCCATGGCGTTGAGCGGCGGCATGAAGCCCAGCGTGTAACAGCCGATATCGCCGGTGACGTAGGCTTTCAGACGGTTCAGTTCATAGAACACACCACGGTGCGGACAGCCGGGGCACATGTTGGGTGGACGGGGAGGTAACGACATGGTCTGTTGCAGAGGCAACTCATGAATTGCCTCTGCAAGGCCAATTTTGGAAAATGCTTCACGGATACGGCCCGGAGACAACTCACCGCAACGGGAGATAATCTCCTTACCGGTGACGGCTATGCCCATCGCCTTGACCTGCTCCTCGATGAACGGGTCCAGTTCCTCCACCACAAACAAACGCTTGATCTTGGCGGCAAAATCGCGGATCAGCTTTTCCGGCAGCGGCCAGACCATGCCCAGCTTCAGGGTAGACGCTTCTGGCAACGCCTCGCGCACATACTGCCAGGTAACACCGGCGCAGATGATACCGATCTCGGTTGAACGCAACTCCATGCTGTTGATGGCGGCGGTATCGCCATACTGCGACAGCTTGACGGTGCGTTCTTCCACCAGAGGATGCCGGACCCTGGCATTGCCGGGCAACATCACCAGCTTGGCGGGATTCTTCACCAGTTTCGGCTCCGGCAGGCCACTCACCGGTTCCCCCGGCTGTACGATTGACTTGCCATGGGAGATGCGGGTGCAACTGCGCAGCATGACCGGCGTATCGAACTGCTCAGACAACTCAAAGGCCAGCCGGGTAAAGTCCAGACACTCCTGCGAGTCGGCCGGCTCCAGCATCGGAACCTTGGCAAAACGAGCATAGTTGCGGCTATCCTGCTCATCCTGGGAAGAATGCATCTCCGGATCGTCGGCAACGATCAGCGCCAGCCCGCCGCCAACACCGGTATAGGACAGGGTAAACAGGGGATCAGCCGCCACATTGACCCCCACATGCTTCATACAGGCCAAGGCACGCCCGCCGCCGAAAGAGGCCCCGATGGCCACCTCCAGGGCAACCTTCTCGTTGGGAGCCCAGGAAGCGTCAATTTCTGGGTATCTGACGATATTTTCAAGTATTTCGGTGGATGGTGTACCGGGATAAGCGCTGGCAACCCTGACCCCCGCCTCATGTGCGCCACGGGCAAAAGCTTCGTTGCCGGACAGAATTTCCTTGTTCGTCATTGAATTAACTCGCTCTTGGTAGTAATCAGTATAAAGAACGTTGTTATACACGCCTCGTTGCAGCATTGTCAATTCGTTTGCATGTATGCAGAACTTCTTGCGCCATACGAAAAAGCCGGTTTGTGCTCGTGCCGGGTTTATGGTAAGAGTAGCGCCATCATGACCATCCCCATCTCGTTCATAGACCTCGCGCCGGAAGGCCTGACCCAGGGTCTGCACATTGAGCTCGAAGCGGGGATGACAGCGCTTTTTACCACATCAGGTGAACATGAAGTCCGTCTTTTAAGCAGGATATTCACCGGTGAACAGCTACTGGAACAGGGCGGTGTACGGTTTGACGGGGTACCGCTGCCGGAATTTTCCCGCAACCAACTGCATCAGCTCCGGCGCTCGGCGGGCGTTGTCTCTGCCAATGGCGGCCTGATTTCCAATCTGAAGCTTTGGGAAAACATCACCCTGCCCCTGTTGTTTCATGGTGGAAGCGTGCCGGAAAATTCCCGTGCGCTGATTCATACCTATCTGGAACAATTTGGACTGGGCAACAACCTCTGGACATTGCCCGGACACCTCAATCAGTTTGAACGGAAAGCGGTCGGCTTTATCCGCGCAGCAGTCACAAAGCCGCGCTTCATGCTTTACGCCGGTTGCTTTGACAACCTGCCATCCCGGGAAAAAATACTGCTGCTGGAACATGCGTTAAAGCTGCATGCCGAAACTCCGGGCATGATCTCGCTATTTATCACCTCCGGCACGACATCCCTTGAGCAACTTGAGCCGGATCTGCACTGCAACCTGCGCCACCATCCGGCCATAATCACGAGGAACAGGTAACCATGGAACAGGATCCCAGATTCAGACATCTTGAACGCAAGATCGGACTCTTTGTCCTGGTGGCCCTGGCAGGCATAGCACTGGTGGTCATCCTGCTGGGCCTGCAAAAAGACATGTTCAGCGTCAAGTATACCCTGCACTTCACCGTGGACCGGGGTACCGGCTTTGCTAAAGGGATGCCGGTAAAACTGTCCGGTTTCCGGATCGGCAGAGTTACCGAGCTGACCTTGAACGATCAGGCCATGGTGGATGTCACCATTGAGGTGGCCAGGAAGTACCACAAATGGATCCGCAGCGATTCAACCGTCAAACTGGCCAAGGAAGGTCTTGTGGGAGACAGCATTGTAGAAGTGGCTGTGGGCTCTCTGGACAAGCCGGAAATCAAGGACGGCGATTCCCTCACCTATGAAAAAACCAAGGGCCTGGATGAAATGGCGGACGAAATAGCTGAAAAGGTCAAGCCGATGCTGATTGAAGTCAAGGAGATCATCAGCTATGTCAACAACCCTGACGGCGACCTGAAAAAAACCGTGAAAAATCTTGAGGCGCTGACCAGAAATCTGGAGAAGACCAGAAGCAGCGCTGACACCCTGCTGCTGGGCGCCAACCACAACCTGGAAGGGATTGCTCAAAAAACCACCTCACTGCTTGACAGCACCAGCCGCAAGATCGACGGTCTGGATCTTGTCAAACTGAACGCCACCCTGGAACGGCTGCCGCCTTTGCTGGAAAAAACCGATGCTGCCATGGCCAACATCACCAAAATCACCGATGACACCCGGACACTGTCCCGCCAGGCATTTCCGCTGATACCGGGCCTCTTGTCCCGCAGTGAAGAGCTGGTCCTGAGCACGGACCGCCTGATGAACACCCTGAACAGCTCGTGGCTGCTGGGAGGCCAGACACCGCCCCCCCTGGAGCGCACCTTGAAGGCTGGTGACAGCCATGACTAATGCCATCATTTACCGTCCACTGGCCATGATTGCCCTGACAACGCTGCTGGTCGGCTGTTTCAGCGGTGGCGCTCCGGCACTCTCCCCGACCGGACGCCGGATACAGGAGATGAATGAACGGGCGCTGCAAAGCGTGGAAAGACAGCGTTTCGATGACGCGCGGACCGTGCTTGATGAGGCGCTACGCCTGGCAACCTCCCTGGATGACGGGCCACAACAGACCCTGACTCTGCTGAATCTGGCACGACTGGAACGGCGGCTGGGCCGTTTACCGCAGGCGGAACTGCTGCTTGACCGTGCCCGGCGCACTGCCGCCGTCACCGGTTATGCAGCCGATCTGGCCCAAGAAACCGCCCTGCTTAAGATTGCTCAAAACAACTTGCCGGAGGCTGAGCGCTGGGCCACAATTGCCCTGAAGGAAGAACAGGGCAGTATGTCCGGACGGCGTCTCAACCTGTTGGCGCGCATCGCTTTGCTCAACGGCAACAACCAGGAGGCGCTCCGGCTGGCAGAGCAGGCCCTTGGCAATGCAAACTCTTTCGGCATGGCTGAAGAACGGGCCAACTCCCTGAGGATCATCGGCCAGGTCAGAAGCCATGAAAAACGCTTTGACGAGGCGGAGCGCCTGCTGAACGAAGCGTTGACCCTTGACCGCCAACAGGAACGTCCGCTCAAGATTGCAGCGGATTTGGAAGCCCTGGCCCAGTTGATGGAAATGAAGGGACACGCGGAACAGAGTCGGGAATTCCGGCAGCGGGCCAGAATGGTGCGGGAAAGCAGCACAGCACCCCGTGGCGGATTATAATTTGATGCTACTTTCCAACGATACCCTGGTTAGTTTTTTTGTTGCCTCGTGCCTTTTGGGATTGGCGCCGGGCCCTGACAATCTGTTTGTGTTGGCACAGTCTGCCCTGCGTGGAAAGGTTGCCGGCCTGTCCGTCACCCTGGGGCTCTGCACCGGCCTGATCGGCCACACCGCTGCCGTGGCACTGGGACTTGCAGCCCTGCTGGCCACATCACCAGCTGCCTTCACGGCACTCAAATTTTGCGGCGCAGCCTACCTGCTCTGGCTGGCTTGGCAGGCCTTCCGCGCCTCATCCACCGGAACCGGGACCACTGAAGCAAACCTCTTGAGCGGGTGGCAGCTCTACCGGCGGGGTATTATCATGAACATCACCAACCCCAAGGTTTCCATTTTTTTCCTTGCTTTTCTGCCACAGTTCGCCGACCCGGCCAGAGGTTCCTTTAGTTTACAGATACTACTACTGGGAGGAATTTTCATAGCCGCCACCATCATGGTTTTCAGCGGCATCGCCCTGTTGGCCAGCTTCCTTGGTGAACTGTTCAACCATTCACCTGCCGCACAACGCGCCTTGAACCGCAGCGCAGGGGCAGTTTTTGTGGCTCTGGCCCTGAAGCTTGCGCTTAGTGAGCGTTAGTATGATACATGCAACCATAATTTTTTGAATTCATAGACTACCAGGACATAACCATGACTTTTTATGCCAACCTTTCCATCAAATACAAACTGATTGTCGGCTATGCCATCGTGTTGGCCTGTTGCTGCCTGATCGGTTTTTTTAGCATGAAAGGCATGTCTGAAATCAAGGCCCGAATAGATGACATGCAGAACAACCTCATCCCCAGTATCACCACCATTGCCGAAATTGACCGTCATGCCCAACACCATCGCCGCACATCTCTCCACTTTCTGCTTGATAATCACCCTGAGCATCGACAAAGTCTGGCTGACCACCTTGAAAAAGAAGAACGGCAGACAAAAGAGAAGCTTAAGCTAATGGAGAGCTTTCCTCTCACGGCACAGGAGAAAAAACTGCTGGCCGAAGCAACCCTGATCAGTGAGGAGTATTTTAATGCCGCAGCAGCGCTGCAAAAGAATGCCCATTCCGGAATCGACCACGAACAGCTTGATACCGAAAGTGAAGTTATATACGCCATCTTCGGCAGGCTGGAAGCTGTTCTCAAACAGTTCTCGCAACTGAACACCGATGAAGCAGGCGTGCATTACCAACAGACCATCATCTCTTACCAGCAACTGCGGTTCTGGCTTTCATTTCTGATCTTCTGTTCCATCCTGCTTGCGGTCACCATGACGCTGCTGATCAGTCACAGCATCGCCACCCCATTACGTCAGGTACTCGAAGCTGTTCACTCACAACAGGAGGGCAGCAGGAACAAGGCGATACTGGTGGAGGCGATAGCCGAGGGCGACCTGGATCAGGAGGTGCTGATCGCCGAGCCGTTAACCCTGGACCTGCAGCAGGTCAACAGGGATGAAGCAGGTATGCTGCTGAAAGCGATTGTCGGCATGAGCGAGGTTCAGTACCTGCTGGATCAGGCCTTTGCCGAGATGACCAGCTCCCTGCGCCACAACCGCGACCAGGAAGCCTTGCATACCTGGCTGAAAAACGGCCATCACGAACTGAATACCATTCTGCGCGGAGAGAAAACCGCTACGGAACTGACAGGCCAGGTGCTGGTGTTTCTGGCCGAATATCTTGGCGCAGCAGTGGGCGTTTTTCACCTCTATGATGAGAAGGAAACGGTGCTTCAGATGGCAGCCAGCTATGCCGTTGACCGGCATGCCTGCCAAACGGAGCGGATCGCCTTGGGCGAAGGTCTGGCCGGACAGGCGGCCCTGGAACGAAAGATGCTCTGCCTGCGCGCAGCTCCTCCGGGTTATCTGCATATCAGCTCTGGCCTCGGCGAGGCAGCTCCGATCAGCATCGTTGTCCTGCCGCTGCTGCACAACAACACCCTGCTCGGAGTACTGGAGATCGGCTCATTTAACACCTTCAGCGACAATGAGCTGGAATTGCTGAACCAGTCGCAGGAAGCAATCGCCATTGCGCTGAGCGTCAACAAATCCCGGCAACTGGTCAACGAGCTTCTGGAACAGACCCAGGCACAGACTGAAGAGTTGCGGGTCCAGCAGGAGGAGTTGCAACAGACCAACGAAGAACTGGAAGAACGCGCCCAGATGCTGGAACAGCAGCGTGAGCATATCCGCGCCAAAAACCGCGAAATCGAGGAAGCCAGCTTTGAGCTGCAACGGAAAGCTGATGAGCTCGAACGGGTCAGCGCCTACAAGTCCGAGTTTCTGGCCAATATGTCCCACGAACTGCGCACCCCGCTGAATAGCCTGATGATCCTCTCCAGCCTGTTGAAAGACAACCGTGAAGGCAACCTGACCCAAAAACAGGTGGAGTTTGCCGCCACCATCAACGGTGCCGGCAGGGACCTGCTCAACCTGATCAACGACATTCTTGACCTGTCCAAGATTGAATCGGGACATATGGAATTCCACTTTGAGGAGCTGACGCTTGCCGATATCTGCGAACAGCTTGTAATCACCTTCAATCCCATTGCAGCAGACAAACAGATCAGTTTCTCGGCAAGCATGGATGCATCCACGCCGGAAACCATGCTTACCGATAGCCAGAGAACCTTGCAGATACTGAAGAACCTCCTTTCCAATGCCTGCAAATTTACCAGCCAGGGAGCTGTCGCGTTGCGCATGTACAAACCCACGGCCGATGAAAACCCGTTAAAGACCGTTGCCGTGGCTTTCGCCGTCACCGATACCGGCATCGGCATCCCCGATGACAAACAGCAACTCATATTCAGCGCTTTCCAGCAGGCAGACGGCAGTACCAGCCGTACTTACGGCGGCACCGGCCTGGGCTTGTCCATATCCCGCCAGCTTGCACGCTCCATGGGCGGAGAAATTTTATTAAGCAGTACGACAGGCGCAGGCAGTACCTTTACCCTCTATCTTCCGGTCAGAGGCGGAGAAGCAGGGGCCAGGGGCCAGGGGCCGGGGTCCAAGATACAAGGGCCAGAAGAGCAGGGTCAGGGGGCAAGGGTCAAGGGGCACGAAGTCAAAGCCCGGGTGGTAGAGAGTCCGGCAAGCCGTGAAAAGAGCGCCGAGCCACTCCCGGCGCCGATACCCGATGACCGTGAACTGATCCAGAACGGCGCCAAGAGCATTCTGGTTATAGAAGATGACCTAAGCTTTGCCGGCATACTGGCTGATATGGTACGGGGCCGCGGCTTCTGCGCCCTGGTTGCGGCTGACGGAGAAAGCGGTATCGCCCTTGCCGAACTGTATCATCCCAGTGCCATCATCCTGGATGTCATGCTTCCCCATATCGATGGTTGGGGCGTCATGCGCAGCCTGAAGGACAACTCGGCAACGCGGCATATTCCGGTACATTTCATCACCTGCCTGGAAGAACGTCAGAAAGCGCTGGGTATGGGCGCCATCGGCTTTGTCACCAAGCCGGTCAGCAGCGAACAACTGGATACAGTCTTCAGTACGCTGGAAAACGTCATAAAAAAGACCATGAAAATGCTGCTGATCGTCGAAGATGACGAGGCCCAGGCTACAGCAATGGTTGCCCTGCTGGAAGAGCGTAATGTAAGCATCAAGGTTGCCGATAGTGGTAAAAAAGCTATCAAACTGCTTTCCAGCGAACCGTTTGATTGCATCGTACTTGATCTGGGACTGGCCGACATGGGCGCTTTCGAACTGTTGGAAGAGATGAAAAAACTGGACCCGGAACGGCGCATTCCGGTCATCATCCACACCGGACGCGAACTGACCCGTGACGATGAACGGCGGTTGCATCACTACGCGGAGAGCATCATCATCAAAGGAGCCAAAAGTCCGGAACGGCTCTTGAACGAAGTCACACTTTTCCTGCACCTGATTGAGACCTCCCTTGATCCGGACAAGCAGCGGATGATCCGCTCCGCCCTGGACAAGGAGGCGATGCTGGAGGGGAAAAAGGTCCTGATTGTTGATGATGACATGCGCAACATCTTCTCATTGTCCAGTGCGCTCTCCGAAAAGAACATGATCATCCATGAGGCTGAAAATGGCAGGGAAGCGTTACGGCAACTTGATCTGCACCCGGAGATGGATCTGGTTCTGATGGATATCATGATGCCGGAAATGGACGGTTACGAGGCGATGCGCGCCATACGGGCCGATGCCCGTTTTCAGAAACTGCCGGTCATCGCCCTGACTGCCAAGGCAATGAAGGGTGACCGGGAACAATGCCTGAATGCGGGAGCCAACGACTACATTCCGAAACCGGTGGATATGGAGAAGCTATTCTCACTGTTGCGGGTCTGGCTGTATTCGGCTGCTTCGTCAGACTCGGTGGATATGGGATAACAACCTGCTACAGCAGTGTTCCAAAAAGGGGATCGCCATGAAACACACACTTGCTGCAGTTGCCGTCTTGATTACGTTGGGCAGTGTATCCACAGCCAATGCCGACGAGATAAAGATTGCCACCGGTTACACCTTTATCAAACGGGTTTTTGATCCGATACGCAGCGCCTTCAGACAGAAAACCGGCATTGATATCAAGATTCTTTACAATGACCCGCTACCTGCTTTGGCTGAACTTGAGAAAGGCGCTGCCGACGTGGCCGGAGCAAGCCTGGCCAGCAAAGACTGGCTGGAACTGGCCAGAAATACCGGGATGCCGGTACAGGAAAGCAGCAGCTACACCGCATATGTACCGGCAACCGAAAAATCCATGATCGTGGTAAATGCGAAAAACCGGGTACAGACGCTTTCAAAGGAGCAGTTAAAAGCCATTTTTACCGGCAGGATAAGCAACTGGCGCGAAGTGGGCGGTGCTGACGCGCCAATACTGGTGGTCTGGCCCATCGTTTCCTCAGGCGCCGTCATCATTGTCAAGACAAAGATCATGGACAACGAACCGCTGACCAAAACAATCTATGATGTTGAATCAATGGCTGACACCCCCGATGCCATCGCGGCAACACCGGAAGCGATCGGCATCGTTACTGACATGAAAGCGGGCAAAGGGCTCAAGGAGGTTGCGCCGGCCATTGAACGGCCATTGACGCTTCTCTACAAGGGCACTCCCAATCCCCGTTTGCAGAAACTGCTGGATTTCCTGAAATCTGAAGGTAAACAGTACATTCAATGAGTATTAAATCCAAACTGATCGTGAATATAGTGGTCACTACGGCCATAATTGTCGGCATCTTCCTGGCCAGCTTTTCATCCCTGCGTTTTCTCCAGGAAAAGCTGGTCTACATTGCGGAGAAGAGCGCTCCGCGGCAGATGGGAACGGTTGAGTTTCAACGGGAGCTCCAGAGTTACATCACCTATTTGATTAAGGTAAACAGCGCCCAAACCATGCCCGAGTACGCAAGCTTGCGCAAAGAAGCCGAAAACTCCCTCAACACCCTGAAAACATCCCAGCAAACCCTTGAACAATTGCACGCGGGCAAACGGACAACGCTGTCCGATGAACTGAAGCAGATTGCCGATGAACTCTTTGCCACCGCTGAGGCACGCATTAACGGTGACAGCGCCGCACATTCGGCACATGCCGGTATCTCGCAACGGATGAAAGAGTCCGCGGCACTGCTGAAAAAACTGGAACTCCATATACGCAGTTTGCAGATCAGCAGCGCCGCGTCATTTGCCAGATCCATGGAAAGCAACAAGCGGATATCCGCCAACCTGCGAACCCTTGAAGAACTCCATAAGCAGGTGAAAGATCTTCTTGTTGTACTGGGAACCGCACTGAACGCCCGCAGTACAACCGAATTTCTGATTGCAAAAGGAAAAGCCCGGAGCAGTATGGGGCGCATCGTCGCAAACACCTCAGACACATTTATTGTTGCCGATCTCAAAGCTCTTTCCGTCGACGTTGAGGAATTTTTGAACCTTCAGGCAGACGCCCTTGCCCAAAAAGATGCCTATGCAAAGGAATTGGCGTTTGAGTCTTTTAAAGAGATGAATGAAAAACTGAATCGCCTGCGTCTGGCGCTCATCCAGGAAAATGAGCTGGCAGCCACTCATCTCGAACTGGAAACCGCACAGCAGGGAGAGCAGTTCCGTCAATCAACCCGTGCCAATGAGATGTTACTGGCCAATTCTGAACTAATGACGCTGGGCTTAACGGTAACAGGAGAGACCAGTCGGCTTTTCAGCGCTGCATCCATTGAGGAGTTGCAAAAACTGGCACATGAAATCCAGTTGATTTTCAACCGGATCAACGAGCAGGTACAGGGAATGGAAATCGCCCTCACCATGCTACATGCCAGGGACGAATTGAATATGCTCCGTGCGTCAGCCTTATCACTGACCACCATACGCAACCAGATTTTTTCCGATAACGGCATTGTGATAACACTCAAACACAAGTTTTCCGCAATCGAGCAATCAAACCGCACTGCGGACAGACTGCGCGATCTGGTACGCCAGCAGACCATACAGGGCAAGGAGAGTATTGCCCTTACTCAGGACGAACAGATGCAGTCACTTGCCGCAGTCAGCACTACGGTCAAGTTAAGTTTGGCGCAAATTATGGGGATCGGCTCTGTAGCGGTCCTTATCGCCATATTCTCTGGTTTCTGGATATACCGTACAATACTGCTGCCGCTGCGTGTGGTGCTCGATGCCGTCCAGGCTCAGCAAGAACAGGGGAAAGAACTGGCAACGCTTGCCGAAAATGTCGCCGGTGGTGACCTGAATCAGGTTATTATACCCAGAGAAGCTGTTCAGATTGATGGCACCGAGATTAAGAAGGATGAGATGGGTACGGTGCTGAAAGCCATTATAGCCATGGATGAGGCACAGGCAACCCTGTGCGGGGCATTTGCCAGAATGACTGCCTCGCTCCGCAGAAGCAGGGATGAGGATGCCCGACGCCATCGTGTGCAGAGCGGACTGCATGAACTTGACAAAATTCTGCGGGAGGAGCAAGGAGTCAATGAACTGGCAGACAGGGCGCTGACCTATATCATCGGCTTTCTTGAGGCCAGTATCGGGATTCTCTACCGCTACAACGACACCGATGAGATGCTGCAACCCCTTGCCACCTATGCTGTCAGCGATTCTGAACGAATAAATAAAGGTTTCAGTCTTGGCCAGGGATTGGTGGGCCAGGTGGCGCTGGAACGGAGGATACTGTGCCTTACCCCCACACCGCCGGGCTACCTGACCATTTCCTCCGCACTGGGGGCGGCTGATCCGCTGAACATCTTTATTCTGCCGATGATGCATGGCAACATCCTCGCCGGAGTCCTTGAGTTGGGCAGCTTCAAGCGGATAAACGACGATGATCTGGACTTCCTGATCCAGTCGTTGGAGGCTCTGGCCATTGTGCTCAACATCAGCCGTTCCAGGCAACTGGTGAATGACCTGCTTGAGCGGACCCAAACCCAGGCTGAAGAACTGCGGGCCCAGCAGGAGGAATTGCAGCAAACCAACGAAGAGCTGCTGGAGCGGGCGCAGATGCTGGCGGAACAGCGAAAACATGTAACAACGGACCAACACCGGACATGACATGACCAACGATGAACTCATCGACCTGGAAATCAAGCTGCTGATGGAAGGGGTCTACCAGGTCTACGGCTACGACTTCCGGGATTATTCCGAAGCCTCATTGCGGCGGCGGCTGACCCAGTGGCTCTCCGGCTCCGGACTTGCAACGCTTTCGCTGGCCCAGTCTCAGCTGCTGCGGGATCGCGCACTGTTCAACACCCTGCTGCGCGGCATCACGGTCAATGTCTCGGATATGTTTCGCGATCCGGCATTTTTCAAAGCACTGAGAGAGCAGGTCGTGCCCCATCTTCAGACCTATCCCTTTGTCAAGATCTGGCACGCCGGTTGCGCCTCCGGTGAAGAGGCCTATTCAATGGCCATACTGCTGCTGGAGGAGGGACTCAAAGGACGTTTTCGCATCTATGCCACTGACATCAACGAAGAAGTGCTGCGCAAGGCCCAGGAAGGCATCTACCCGCTGCAGGAGATGCAGCGTTTCACCAGAAACTATCAGCAGGCAGGCGGCAGATGCTCGTTCTCTGACTATTACACGGCCCGTTACGACCATGCCATACTGAACGCCCAACTCAGGGAGAATATCGTCTTTGCGGCGCACAATCTGGCCGTTGATGCTGATTTTGGCGAAATGAATCTGATTCTGTGCCGCAATGTCATGATTTACTTCAAACAGCCGCTCAAGGAACGGGTACTGGGACTCTTTGACAACAGTCTGGCTCCGGGCGGTTTTCTGTGTCTCGGCACCAAGGAAAGCCTGGATAACCGTGAAATATCCGGACGCTACGAGGCGATAACCCAGCGGATGCAGATTTACCGGAAAAAATATGCCAAAAAATAACGGCAGACAGTTCAAGACCGTGGTGATCGGGGTTTCAACCGGCGGGGTTTCGGCGCTCAAGCTGCTCCTGGGAGCCCTGCCCGCTGACTACCCGCTGCCGATTCTGATTGTCGCCCATATTACACCGGATGCCGATGACGGCCTGGCCGTATTGCTGAACACGTTGTGCGCCATCCGGGTAAAAGAAGCCGATGAAGGGGAACCGATCAAACCCGGCACCGTATATCTGGCTCCGGCAAATTATCATCTGCTGCTGGAGCGTGGCGGCACGCTGGCGCTTTCCATCGATCCACCAGTCAACTTTGCCCGTCCTTCAGTTGATGTGCTCTTCGAGTCAGCGGCGGAAGTTTATGGTCCGGCGCTGATCGGCATAATACTCACCGGAGCCGGGTCGGATGGCAGCACGGGATTGCTGAAGATTCACCAGCAGGGCGGCCTGACCATCGTCCAGAACCCGGCAGATGCCGAAATGGGTGCCATGCCCAGCAGTGCCTTGCAATTGCTGAAAGCTGATCATGTTACAGAGTTACACGAAATTCCCGGCCTTTTGCTGAGGCTGGCACCGAGGAAACCATGAACATCTCTGAACTTTCAAACACCGTGCCGGTTTTGCTGGTGGATGACCGTCCGGAAAACCTGCTGTCACTGGAAGAGCTGTTGTCCGGCCAGGGATATGAACTGGTCAAGGCCTTGTCCGGTAACGAAGCTCTGCGCCTGACGCTGAAGCAGGATTTTGCTCTTGTGCTGCTGGACGTGCAGATGCCGCAGATGGATGGTTTTGAGACCGCCGAGCTGATGCGGGCCAATCCGAAAACCAGGCATATCCCGATCATCTTTGTTACCGCAGGCATGAAGGATCTCAAGTTTCAATTCAAAGGATATGACGCCGGAGCGGTTGACTACCTTGCAAAACCGATAGAACCGGCATTTCTGCAAAGCAAGGTCAGGGTATTCGCTGATCTGTACCGTCAGCGCCATGAACTGGAACTGCATAAATACAATCTGGAAGCGTTGATTGATCAGAAGACCTCAGAGTTGCACCGGCGCAATGAAGAACTGCAAGCCACTGAAGAGATGCTGCGGGTGCAGATTGGCGAGTATGAAGTTGCACAACATTTTTTGAGCCAGGCAAAACTGGAGGCCGAAGCCGCCAACTTCACCAAGAGCCGTTTTCTGGCCAACATGAGCCATGAAATCCGTACACCGATGAACGGTGTGCTGGGCATGTTGCATCTGTTACTGGATTCCCCGCTGGACAGGGAACAGCGCACGACGGTCGAGTGCGCTCAAATTTCCGCCAACAACCTGGTGCAGTTACTGGATGATATTCTCGACATCTCCAGAATAGAGGCAGGCCGTCTGGAACTGGCAATTGCGGATTTTGAACTGCATTCGATGCTGAGAAACACCATCAGCCTGCTCTCTATGCAAGCCCATGAAAAGGGACTTGAGCTGTACCTGCTGATTGAACCGGAGGTCCGGTCAAACGTACGAGGCGATGCGGGACGATTGCGCCAGATACTGATCAACCTTGTGGGAAACGCCATCAAATTCACGTCAGAAGGAACCGTCACACTTCATGTCAGCACAACCGCCGAAGATGCACACCAGGCAACCCTGCGTTTCGTGGTACGGGATACCGGTATCGGCATCCCGTCTGACAAGCTGCAGCTTATCTTCGATGCATTCACCCAGGCCGACTGCTCCACCACCCGTCTCTACGGCGGCACCGGACTGGGGTTGGCCATTTGTAAACAGCTTGTGGAATTGATGGGGGGAAGTATCGGCGTAGACAGCACCGTCGGCACAGGCTCAACCTTCTACGTTATCATCACCCTGGAAAAACAGATCGACGACGCAGCACTCAGCAACCCGGAAATAAGTGACCGTGTCAAGACGGTCACGCCTGAATCTGACCGGCCACAAAAAAAAGCTGATCACGGCAATACATACAGGCTGTTGCTCGCCGAGGATGAACTGACCAACCAGAACGTCACCAAATCAATCCTGGAGAGATCGGGATACCGGGTGGATGTGGCCGGCAATGGCAGCGAAGCTTTGAAAGCACTGGCGGAACAGGAGTACGATCTGGTGCTGATGGACTGCATGATGCCGGTGATGAACGGTTATGAAGCAACCGCGGCTATCCGCGACCCCGCTTCGGCAGTGCGCAACCATACCATTCCGGTCATCGCCCTGACCGCCAATGCCATGAAAGAAGATCGTGACCGCTGCCTTGAATCAGGGATGAATGATTATCTCGCCAAACCGATTGATTTCCCCAAACTGCTGACCTTGCTGGAAATGTGGCTGAATCAGTAAACCTTGTTTACTTACCAACAAGCTCCACGTGGCAAGCGGCAAGGTGGCCGGGGGCTCGCTCGTCAAGCGATGGCGCCTCAATGCGGCAGCGCTCCACGGCATGTGGACAACGGGGATGAAAACGGCATCCTTGCGGCAATGATGCCAGTGAGGGGGGATCATGGGGCGGCGGCGGGCTTGATGCGCCCTCACGCCTGATCCGGGGAATGGCGGACAACAATAAGCGGGTATAGGGATGGCGGCTGCGGCTGAACAGCTCCGCCGCCGGGGCAAGTTCCACCAGCGCGCCCAGGTACATGACCGCAATCCGGTCGCTGATATGGCGCAGCACCCCCAGGTCATGGCTGATCATCACCAGGGTCAGGCCATGCCGCTGTTTCAAATCCTGCAGCAGGTTGATGATCTGGGCCTGAATGGAAATATCCAGCGAAGAAACCGGCTCGTCGGCCAAAAGCAACCGGGGCTGGGCCGCCAGGGCACGTGCAATGCCGATTCGCTGACGTTGACCGCCGGAAAACTCATGGGGAAAGCGGTCGTACTGATCGGCGCTCAGTCCCACCTGAAGCATCAGCGCAATTGCCGCATCCCGTACCTTGTGGCGCTCTGCCAGACCATGAATAATGACCGGTTCGGCAATGGCATCACCGATTCTCATACGCGGATTCAGTGACGAAAACGGGTCTTGAAACACCATCTGCACGGAACGGCGGAAGAGACGCCGCTGTTCAGCGCCGAGTACGGCAATATCCGCTCCTTCAAAGCTGACCGTCCCTTCCTCCGCTGTCAGCAACCCGGCCATGATTTTTGCAAGAGTTGATTTGCCGCAGCCGGATTCTCCGGCAATGCCTAAGGTTTCTCCTTCAACAACTGACAGACAGACCCGGTCCACGGCGGTCAGGGAGGTACGTGCGCCGCTTATCCCTTTCAGCTGGTAGCGTTTGGTTATCCTGTCCGTTGCCAGAATCGGCATGTTCATTGGCACCTCCAGCAGCTGACCTGGTGTCCTGGCCTGATTTCAAGATGTTCCGGCATGGCCACGGCACATGGTTCAAAGGCTTCGGGGCACCGGTCCCGGAAAGGACATCCAACAATAACGGTGGTCATATCGGGAGGTTGTCCCGGTATTGCAGCCAGGGGTGCCCCTGGCAGAGCGTTTTCCGGCAATGAGGCCAGCAGACCACGGGTGTAGGGATGCAACGGATAGCCGAAGAGTTCCGCCGAGGCAGCCGACTCGATAATCCTGCCGGCATACATGACATGCACCCAATCAGCCCGCTCCGCCACAATTCCCAGATCATGGGTAATCAGCAGCAGGGCCAGCCCCTTTTCCTGCCGCAGACCATCTATCAAGGCCAGTATCTGGGCCTGAATGGTTACATCCAGCGCCGTGGTCGGCTCGTCGGCAATCAGTAGTTCCGGATCACAGGCCAGAGCCATGGCAATCATCACCCGCTGGCGCATGCCGCCGGAAAGCTGATGGGGATAATCCCGCAGCCGGGTTTCAGGCGATGGAATGCCCACCTGCCGCAGCAGTTCAGCAGCCTGAACAGCTGCCTCAACTTTAGTCATCCCCCGGTGCAACAGCAGCGGCTCCATGATCTGTTCATCGATGCGCAGCACCGGATTCAGAGAGGTCATCGGTTCCTGAAACACCATGGCGATACGGTTGCCCCGCAAACGGCGCAATTCATCCTGCGGAAGACCGGTCAATTCAAGCCCTTCAAAACGGATGGAGCCGGACAGGATACGCCCGGGCTGGGGAATCAACCCCATGATCGAACGGGCGGTCATGCTCTTTCCGGAACCGGATTCTCCCACCAGGGCAACGGTTTCCCCCCGGTCAAGGGCAAGCGATACCCGGTTGACAGCTTGGACCGTCCCGCGCCGGGTGGGAATGATGGTGGTCAGATCGGTAATTTCGAGAAGGCTCATGGCGCGGCAGTGTACTCCGCCTTAACCTGCTCTGTCAAACCCCGAAACAGGCGCAGGAATGGCTGCACAGGGGGGGAAAGTGTTTGACAGCTATGCGGCTTTATGCTTCTATCATCAGGTTTTTTACACAGAAAACTACCCATGCGCCTACTCATCTTTTTCATAGTAGCACTGTTGTCCGTCACGCTGTTTTCCGGCGCGGCCGAGCTGCAGGCTCAGCCATTGTCCCGGGACCTGATACGGGTTGCGATTCTCAAAGGGGCGGACTCCGTCACCATTGACGGAAATGGACTGCTGGCGCTGCCTGACTCCGGATCAGCCCTGGTGGTTGAAGCGCCGCTGACACTGCGCAGCGGCAAGGGCTCGATCCTGATGAACGGCGCTTCCCACCGCCGGATTCGCTTTTCCGCAGCAGACCAGATCAAGGTTAACGGCAAGTCATACCGGGGGCTGCTGGAAGTGCTTTTCCAGAACAACGGGCTGCTGATCATCAACGAACTGCCCCTTGAACAGTACCTTGTCGGTGTCATCAACAGTGAGATATCATCAACCTGGCCGATGGAGGTGATCAAGGTTCAGGCGGTCATTGCCCGCACCTATGCGGTGGCAAAACGCCTTGAACGGAGCAAGGCCTTGTTCCACCTGGAATCAACGGTCATGGATCAAGCATATGACGGCAGTGAGCTGGAGGACAGCCGGGCTGCACGGGGAGTACATGAAACCGAAGGCCAGGTACTGACCTACAAGGGAACAGCCATACAGGCCTTCTACCATGCCAACAGCGGCGGTAAGACCGAAGCATCACAGAATGTCTGGGGCGTTGCCCTCCCCTACTTGCAAGGGGTTGACTGCCAATACGGTGCCACCGGCAATTCACGCACCTGGGAACAGGCGATTCCCCTGGCTCGCATCGAAAACGCCCTGAAGGCGGCCGGACAGAAGGTCAGCGGTCTGAGTGACATCAAGGCAGGCCCCCGCAACAATCGTGATCGCCTGACCACAGTGCTGCTGGTTGGTGACCGGGGAACAATCAGCCTGCCTGCCACCAAATTCAGAATGGCAGTGGGCTCCACCATCATCAAAAGCACCAACTTTACGGTACGGGTTGAAAACGGTACCGCTTTTTTCAGCGGCGCTGGTTATGGTCATGGCGTGGGACTCTGCCAGTGGGGAGCCCGGCAGCGGGCTCTGGACGGATTCAGTTACACCGAGATTCTTGCCTATTACTACCCCGGAGCCAAGCTGAACAAGCTATCGGAATTGCGGGTGTATTGAATCAATGTTGGTCAGTGATTTTCACTACGAGCTCCCCGATGACCTGATCGCCCGTTACCCGGCCCCGCATCGGGACAGCTCCCGACTGATGGTACTGACGCGGCAGCAGGGGCAGATTGAAGAGAGTACCTTCAACCGGATCGGCAGCTGGCTTTCTCCGGGAGACCTGTTGGTACTGAACGACACCAGGGTTATCCCGGCCCGGCTTTTCGGCGCCAAGGAAACCGGCGGACGGGTTGAGATTTTTTTAGTAGAGGGTCAAGGGTCAAGGGCCAAGGAGCAGGAAAACCTTTGGCGATGTATGCTGCGTTCGTCCAAGCCATGCAAGATCGGACAGCAGGTTGCACTGGCAGATGGGGTTACCGCCGAGATTCTTGGCCGGGATGGTGAGCAACAGTGGCTGGTTCGCTTCTTTGGCATTGATGATTTTGACGCTTGGCTGCAACAGGCGGGCGAGATGCCGATTCCGCCCTACCTGGGACGGCCCGGAGAAGAGCTTGACCGGGTCCGTTACCAGACTGTCTACGCCGCAGAACCGGGTGCGGTGGCAGCCCCCACCGCCGGTCTGCATTTTACGCCGCAGCTTCTGGAAACACTGTGCCGTAACGGCATCGCCACGGCACAGCTTACCCTGCATGTGGGGTTGGGCACCTTTCAACCGTTGCGGGTTGCACGGGTTCAGGAACACCGCATACACCGTGAGCGCTACCTGATTCCAGCAGCAACCGCTGCTGCCGTGGCTGCAACCAAGACCGCAGGAGGCAGGGTCATTGCCGTGGGCACAACCGCCGCCCGCACCCTGGAGTATGCGGCGGATGACAACGGTTCTCTTCAGCCGGGCAAGGGTGAGGCTGATATTTTTATCTATCCCGGCTATCGTTTCAAGGTGGTTGATGCGCTGCTGACTAACTTCCATCTGCCGGAATCCACCCTGCTGATGCTGGTTTCAGCCTTTGCCGGACAGGATTTTGTGATGCGGGCCTACCGCAGGGCAGTGGAGCAACGCTTCAGATTCTACAGCTATGGCGACGCCATGCTGATTCTTTAGCAGGTTGCTGAAAAACAGTCATCTCGCCGCCGTCCTCGCAAGCCACTTTGTGCGGCGTAGCGCTGCTACGCCTCCGCAGGGCTGGCTGCGGGTGCGACGATCTGACTATTTTTGAACAACCTGACAGGACTTTCAAGGAGCGGAGTTGGCACAGCATTTTCAGGTTTTGCATCAGGACAATGGCTGCCGGGCCCGCTGCGGTCTGCTGAAAACCGCCCATGGCGATATTCCTACCCCGATCTTCATGCCGGTGGGAACCAGCGCCACGGTCAAAGCGATGCGTCCGGAAGACCTGAAGGATGCCGGAGCCCGCATCATCCTGGCCAACACCTACCATCTCTACCTGCGGCCCGGCCACCGACTGGTGGAGCAGATGGGGGGACTACACCGCTTCATGGCCTGGGATCGTCCGATTCTGACCGACAGCGGCGGGTTTCAGGTATTCAGCCTGGCTGAACTGCGCAAGATCACGGAAGAAGGAGTCAGTTTCCGCTCCCACATCGACGGTTCCCGGCACCTTTTGACCCCGGAACTTTCCATCGCTATCCAGCAGGCCCTGGGAGCCGATGTGATCATGTGCTTCGACGAGTGTCCCCCGGCTGAAGCTGACCGGGCATATGTGGAGCGCTCACTGGCCTTGACCACCCGCTGGGCACAGCGCTGCAAGGATGCCCACACCAGACAGGACCAGCTGTTGTTCGGCATCGTGCAGGGGGGGCGCTTTCCGGACCTGCGCAGCCGCAGCCTGGAGGAATTGCGCGAAATAGGTTTTGACGGCTATGCCCTGGGCGGCCTGTCTGTCGGCGAAGAAAAGTCGGTGATGCACGACGTGATGGACACCTGTGCCGGGCAGATGCCGCAGGATCACCCCCGCTACATCATGGGGATCGGCACCCCGGAAGACCTGGTGGAGGCGGTCTGGCATGGCTACGACATGTTCGACTGCGTTATGCCCACCCGCAACGCCAGGAACGGCATGTTGTTCAGCAGCCAGGGACGGATAAATATCAAGCGCAAGGAGTACGAAGCGGATCAGGGACCAATTGACCCGGCTTGCGGCTGCTACGTTTGCCGCACCTTTAGCCGGGCCTATCTGCGGCATCTGTTCAGAAGCGGAGAGATACTGGCTTCAATGTTGAATACACACCACAACATAGCCTGGTACCTGAACCTGATGTCAGAGATACGAGAAGCCATTTCCAACAATAGTTTTGCAACCTTTCGGCACAGATTTTACCAACAGCAGACCACCGTGTCTGGACCTAACAAGGAGGAGTAACGTATGATCGGAATCGCATTTGCAATGGGAGCCCCCGCCGGGGGACAGGCAGCTCAGGCCGGTGGCACCGCAGCCATGATGAATTTCCTTCCGCTGATCTTCATGTTTGCCATTTTCTACTTTCTGTTGATCCGTCCGCAGCAAAAGAAAGCCAAGGAGCACAAGGCGATGCTGGAAGCTTTGAAAATGGGCGATAACGTCAAGACCGCCAGCGGCATTCACGGCAAGATAGCTGCCCTGGATGATCAGGTGATCACCCTGGAAATCGCCACCGGCATCAAGGTGAAGATTGACAAGCCGTTTGTGACCACGGTGGTGAAGTAATTCAGATTGCCTTCACTACGCATAACGCTGCACGTTTAAACTACCTATTTTAAAGGAGACGTACCGATGCCCAAGGGAGCCGGATGGCGCATCACCCTGATTGTCGCGTTTATCGCACTTTCCTGTATCTACCTTATCCCAACCCTGGCACCCAATCTTCCTGCATGGTGGAAAGGGATACTGCCCAAGGACAAGATCAGCCTGGGACTTGACCTGCAAGGGGGCACCCACCTGGTCATGGAAGTGGATACCCAGAAAGCGGTTGAGGGAACCCTGGATCTGGTGGCCACCGACCTTGAAGATACGCTTGCTGAAAAAAATCTGCGTTTCAAACGGGTCAGCCGCACCGGCAGTGACAAGGTTTCGGTGGTACTGTATGAAAAGGACACCGCAACCCAGGTCCAGAAACTGCTGAAGGACAAGTATCGGGATTACACCATCAACGACTCCGTTGAAGAAGGTGGCATGATAGGTGTCCAGCTCAGGATGAACGAGCAGGATATGCAGGACCGCAAGGACAAGGCCGTTGCCCAGGCCCTTGAAACCATCCGCAACCGGATTGACCAGTTCGGTGTTTCCGAACCGGTCATCACCCGTCAGGGAGTAGACCAGATTGTGATACAGCTGCCCGGCATCAAGGATCCGCAGCGGGCCATTGAGTTGATCGGCCGCACCGCCCGCCTGGAGTTCAAAATGGTGGAAGACGGTATTTCTCCCACCGGTGGCGCCATTCCCGAAGATGCGGAAGTATTAAATGAAAAGTTTGTTGACAAGACCACCGGCGCTGTGACGGAAACGCCGCTGGTGGTAAAGAAAAAAGCCCTGATCACCGGCGACCTGCTCACCGATGCCCAGGTACGCATCGACTCACAGTTCAACCAGCCTTACGTGGGAATCGAGTTCAACGCGCTGGGAGCACGGCTGTTCGATCAGGTCACTGCCGCTAATGTCAACAAGCGCTTCGCCATCGTGCTGGATAATACCATCTATTCCGCTCCGGTTATCCGGGAACGGATCTCCGGCGGCAGCGCCCAGATATCCGGTAATTTCACTGAAAAGACCGCCTCCGATCTGGCCATCGTACTACGGGCCGGCGCCCTGCCCGCACCGGTCAAGATTATCCAGAACGTCACCGTCGGCGCCTCCCTGGGCAAAGACTCCATTGACAAAGGACTGATGGCCGGAGCCATCGGCGTGGCATTGGTCATTGTCTTCATGGCCATTTATTACAAACTGGCCGGCATGGTGGCCAACATTGGTATGGTGCTGAACATCCTCTACCTGATGGGCGCCCTGTCCGCCCTGGGGGCAACCCTGACCCTGCCTGGCATCGCCGCCATCGTGCTCTTGGTCGGCATGGCCGTTGACTCCAACGTGATCATCTTTGAACGGATCCGTGAAGAGCTGCGCATCGGCAAATCCCCTAAATCAGCCCTTGATGCCGGATACGACAAGGCGTTTCTGACCATCATGGACTCTCACGTTACGGGACTCATCACCGCTGCGGTGCTGTTCCAGTTCGGCACCGGACCGGTAAAAGGCTTTGCCGTTTCCCTGTCACTGGGGATCATCATCAACCTGTTCACGGCACTGACCGCCAGTAAAACCATTTTTGACCTGTTCCTGCACAAGGGCAGAGTCAAAAAGATGAGCATATAGGGGGCAGCAATGATCGAACTTCTTGGTAAAACCAACATAGATTTCATCGGAATGCGCAAAATTACTTTTTTCATCTCCGCCATCATCACCATCATCGGCATTCTGGGGGTTATCTCCATTGCACGCAGTACTGCAAACATGGGGATCGACTTTACCGGCGGCACTTCCTTGCAGGTGCAATTCGACAAACCAGTGGCCATGGCCGATGTCCGCAAGGCCCTGCACACAGTCGGCATCGAAGCTGAACTGCAGGAGGTGAAGGAAGGCAACAAACTGCTGGTAAAACTGGCCAGAAAGAACCAGGGAGCTGTGGGCAAGGCTGCCGAGACCATCCCGGCAGCGCTGCAGAAGGGGCTGCCCGGAACCATGGTAACCGTGGAAAGCACCACCGAAATCGGCCCGGCAGTAGGGGACAAACTGCGCAAGGACACCCTGATCGCCGTTGCCATCTCCATGCTGGGCATCATCTGCTACATCGCCTGGCGTTTTGACTTCCACTTCGGCGTCGGTGCGATTGTGGCTACCCTGCACGACATCATGGCCATGTTCGCTGTCTTTTATCTGTTCAACAAAGAGATCAACCTGCTGTTCATCACCGCTGTGCTGACCATCGCCGGTTACTCGCTCACCGATACCGTGGTTATCTTCGACCGGATCAGGGAGAACCTGCACAAGGACCTGAAAGGGGCCATGCACACCATCATCAATCGCAGCGTCAATGAGGTGCTTTCCCGCAGTATCGTCACTTCTATAACCACCTTCCTCTCCGCAGCCGCACTGTTTTTCTTCGGCGGCGAGGTGATTCATGACTTTGCCCTGGCATTGCTGGTGGGTATTGTCGTGGGCGCATACTCATCGGTCTTTGTGGCCAGTCCTGTGTTGATGTGGCTGCATGAGCGGGCTTTGAAAAAAGAAGGAACAACCGGCGCCGGACATGCTCCGGCCAAGGCATAGGAGATTCTACAATGGATAAGAACAACATCGTCTTTGGTGTCTCCGGCCTGATCATCGGCCTCTTGCTGGGTATTCTGACAGGAGGCAAAATGACCGGCGGCAGCGCCCCGGCAAACCAGGCTGTGCAGCAGGCGGCAGCGCCCATTGCCAATCCCGGACAACTGAATGCCCGGATTGCTGAGGCTGAGAAAATCGTTGCCAAAGATCCAAAAAATGTCCAGGCATGGATAGCCCTGGGCAATGACTACTTTGATGCCAACAATCCTCAGAAATCGGTACAGGCGTACGACAAGGCCCTGGAGTTGGACCCCAACAACCCCAACGTGCTGACCGACCAGGGGGTCATGTTCCGGGCGCTGGGCTTCTATGACCGCGCCATCGCCAATTTTGAAAAAGCCAACAAGATCAATCCCAACCACATTCAGAGCCTTTTTAACCAGGGAATCGTTTACGCTGTTGATCTGAAGCAACCGGCCAAAGCCAGGGCCGCCTGGGAAAAGCTGCTGGCCAAAGACCAAAACAGTGAAATGGCACGGCAAACCAAAGAGATGTTAAACCAGCTTCCAAAATAGTTCCAGGAACCAATCCCCTGCCCCGGCGGGGGATTGCTGTTTATGGCCATGAAAAAACATTGGCATTTGAAAGCATACAATCCGGAATCTGCCACAGCACTGGCGGAAGTTCTGGATATTTCTCCCGTCACTGCCAGAATTCTGGCATCCCGTGGCCTTGAAACCCCGGATAGCGCCAACAACTTTCTCGCCCCTTCCCTCTCCGGCATGCTGGACCCTTTTATGATGGCAGATATGAAACAGGCAGTGACACGGCTTGTGCGTGTACGGCAACAGGATGAGCCAGTCTGCATCTACGGCGACTACGACGTGGACGGCATCACCGCCACGGCGCTGCTGGTGTCGGCGTTCTCAGCCATGGGCATCAGGGCCAACTACCATATACCCCACCGGATGGAAGACGGCTATGGCCTGAACCGGGAGGCGCTGCAGCAGCTTGCCGACCAGGGATACCACCTCGTCATCAGCGTTGATTGCGGCGTTACTGCCGTTGAAGAGGCCAGGCTTTGCCGTGAAATTGGCCTTGATCTGATTATCACCGACCATCATCAGCCGCTGGAGCAGTTGCCGGATGCCGTTGCCGTGCTGAACCCGCACCGTCCCGATTGCCCCTATCCTTTCAAAGGGCTGGCTGGTGTGGGAGTGGCCTTCTGCCTGCTGGTGGCGTTGCGTTCGAGCTTGCGTGAGTTGGGACTGCTTAATGGAAACGAACCGGACCTTCGCCAATGGCTGGATCTGGTTGCTTTGGGCACCATTGCTGATATGGTACCGCTGACCGGCCAGAATCGTCTGCTGGTTTCGGCAGGGTTGCAACGGATGGGTGACGGCTGCCGTACCGGGCTGGCTGCGCTTAAGTCCGTCTCCGGCATCAAGGGCCCGGTCAGCGGCGGCCAGGTTGGTTTTCGTCTGGCTCCCCGGCTGAATGCCGCCGGACGCCTGGAAAGCGCCCTGCCGGGGGTGGAGCTGCTCCTGACCAACGATCCTGCCAAAGCCGCACGTCTGGCACAGGACCTGGACACGGCGAACATCGAACGCCAACAGGTGGAACGGCGCATTTTTGACGAAGCAGAGGCGCTGATGCAACTGAATGGCTGGTCTGACCAGCGCTTCAGCATCGTACTTTGCTCCCCCTTCTGGCATCCCGGCGTCGTGGGGATCGTCGCTTCCCGCCTCGTGGAACGCTATTTCCGTCCTGCCATCCTGATCGCCCAGAACGAAGAGGGCGGCGGCAAAGGATCGGGCCGCAGCATACCCGGTTTTCATCTGTTGGATGCGCTGCATGCCTCGTCTTCTCATCTGCTGCGCTACGGCGGCCACAAGGCAGCGGCCGGGCTAACCGTCAAGACAGATGAACTGGAAGCATTTACAACAGCCTTTGAACAGATTGCGGCATTACAGCTTGCTGATGCCGATCTTACGCCCGTGCTTACGATTGATGCGGAACTTGCAATGGATGATCTGTCGCTTGGCCTCGTGAAAGAAATCGAACGACTGGCCCCTTTCGGCATCGGCAATGCCGAACCAACGCTGCTCATGCGGAACCTGCGGGTGCTGGAGGCCCGCACCGTGGGAGAAGGGCACCTTAAGATGCGGCTGGAAAAGGATACAAAGATTATTCCGGCCATTGGCTGGAGAATGGCCGGAGGTCCGGTTCCAACAATGATCGATCTGGCCGGTACGCCGGAAATCGACACTTGGGGAGGAACAGAGCGCTTGCAGATGCGGATCAAGGGGATTCGCCCCGTCGAGGGCAGCCATGGAACGTGATGATCGTTTCAACCGGGCAGAACGGATCATCCGGATCGGCTTCTGGGCCAACGCCGTCCTGATGGTGATGAAACTGGCCGCCGGCTACTGGGGGCATTCCAGCGCCGTATTTGCCGACGGCATTGAAAGCGGCTGCGACTTTGTCGCAATCTTTGCCACACTCTACGCCCTGAAGGTAGGCCGTAAACCTTTTGACGAACTCCACCCCTACGGGCATGGCAGGGTGGAATCCCTGGCCGCCATGCTGGTTGCCCTGCTGATCGCAGGCACCGGACTCTGGATACTGTGGGATGCGGTCCATACCATCATTGACCGGCGTTTTTCCCATCCGCAGCCGATAGCGGTTGCAGCGGCCCTGGCGACCATCGTCATCAAGGAACTGCTCTACCGTTTTTCAATCCGCACCGGCAAGAGCCTGGAAAGTCCTGCGCTGCTGGCCATTGCCGCCGATCACCGCAAGGACGCCATCACCTCCATCGCCACACTGGCAGGGGTATCGGGAGCTGCGCTGGGTTGGGGCATACTGGACCCGCTGGCTGCGGGGCTTACCTCCATCTTCATTCTGCACATCGGTTGGCAGACTTTTTCCGGCGCCGCCCACGATCTGATGGATGGCGCAGCTCCAGAATCGTTCAATCAGCAGATCATCAATCTGGCTGAAAGTGTCAACCAGGTGGAACATGTCCACGAAATCCGCACACGGCGCTCAGGACAATACTACATCATCGACCTGAAGCTGGATATGGACCCTTCCATGACCGTCAAACAGTCACACGATGTGGTGACCGAGGTAAAACGGCTGATCTTCCAGCGGATACAGAATGTGGGCGACGTCATGATCCACGTTAACCCCCACGACGAGGAACATGAAGACCTGATCAGGTTATGATCATGCTTCAAAGCGCTATTTTGCGAATATTCTGAGAAAAAAACGCCCCCTGGAATTTTCCTCCAGAGGGCGTTCGATCAGATCTCTATTTGCAGGTTCAGTTTCCTTCACAATTAAAACTTGCTTCAATACGGCGATTCTTCTGTTTTCCCGCTGCAGTCTTGTTGTCAGCTATCGGCTTTGTGGGGCCGAAGCCTTGCGCAGTAAGGCGTGCGGGAGCTATCTTGAAGTTCTTGATCAAATAGCTGCGCACGCTGTCGGCGCGACGTTGGGAAAGCTTGATGTTCGCCGCTTTGCTGCCAACGCTATCGGTATGGCCTTCAATAACGCCGGTCGCTTTTGGAAATTCATTGAGAAAATCGGCCAGTTTTTTCAACTCACCATTATATTTGGGTTTGATGACCGCCTTGTTGGTGTCAAACTGAACATTGACAGCCATCGGGCCGCATGCTCTTGCCGGGGCCGCCTTGGGCTGGGCAGCTTCTACTGCCGCAGGAACGACTACCGGAATCGGAACCGGTGTAGTCACTCCTATGTTTGATGCGCTGTCTGCCTTCCCGCCTGTTCCGGTACAGACGATGGTATAGGAAGTGGTATCGCCGGGAGTTACCATCATCGAGCCTTGAGGCTGTACTTTGCCAATGGCCGGGGAAAT
>DIUT01000046.1:0-22152 GCA_002423105.1 Geobacter sp. UBA6151
ACAGCTCTCAGTCATATATAACGTTGTTGAATAGTTGACTAACCTGTTTTTTCACTGACAAAAGACATGGCAGGGTCACGAATGCTGCGGCACCAGTTTTATCTCAAGTTTGCAATTAACAGCAGCAGCATATTTGCGAAGCATATCAAGAGATGGAGAATGGCGGCGAGAACCGAGCGATGCTTCAACCCTTGCCAACGAAGGCTGTGATACCCCCATTTTAGCGGCAACCTGTTCTTGGGTCAGCCCCGCTATTTTACGCGCCTTAAGCAGGATATCCAACGCTGCAAATTCATCATCCAAAGCTTCCCAAGCCTGTTTAAAGCTAGAGTCTTGAAGGTCCTGCTCCAGTTTTTTCTTGGGATGGTACGAAACCGGTTTATAGTTCATGGCTGATTACCTCCTTAAGACGAGTAAGCGCTATATCAAGTTCCCGTTTTGGCGTCTTATCCGTCTTTTTTATGAAGCTGTGAAGAATTATAATCTTTCGCCCAACCCTGGTGCAGAAAAAGGCTCTGCCAATTCCCTCCTCAGCTTTGGCGCGAATTTCAAAGAGACCGCTGCCAAGCGCCCGCGTATGCGGCATTCCCAAGTTGAGACCGTATTCTTCCATGCGAATGGTCAAAGCCCGGAATCTCGCCCGTAAGCCAACAGGCCATGCATCAAGCTCAGCCTCGACAGTTTCATTGTAATATGAAAATCGGAAAACCATGATCCAAACATACCACGCGTGTTATAAAAGTAAAGAGTTATGAAGGGTGCCCAACCATCGGCAAGACCCTGGAGGGCGGGTCAGCCTCAGCCCCTTTATCCGTGTGCATCCTATTTATTGGAGTTAGACCAGAACTGAGTCAGTTTAATACAACCAGCTTATTCCCAACAGAAACTTGCTTGAATTAAGTGGTTCATTGGGGCTGGCAGTACCGGCGTTGGAGATGTGATGATAGCGATACTCAAGGTTGAACAGCATCGTAGCGTTTATCGGCACCTGTATGCCGGTTCCACCCTGGTAGCTGAAGTTCAGTTTTGCTCCCATGGACGGCAGTCCCAGATCAACGTAGAGTGGTCCTCCACCGGCAAAGATGTACGGCTTCATGTTGTTTAACGCCGTAAATTTCCAGCTTCCCAGTAGATATCCCCCCACCATTGACCTGCCGCCATGGTCAACCGCCAGATGGTACGGCAGTTCCACCAATAGTTGATGCCTGCCCTGATACCAACTACCCTTGCCGATTTCATCAGTCAGAAACCAGCCCAACCGTGCAATGGCATCAAAGGTCTGCACCTGGGTGCGGGTTTCGCCAAATCCCCGGTGGCTAGTGCCGTAACCGGAGAGCAGAGTCAGCTCGTAGTCAGTGGTTGCCACGGTGGTTTTAGCCGGTTCCGCATGGAGTTGAGTGGCCAGTGCCAGCAGAAAAAAAACAGTGACAAGGGATTTTACCATTTCTGTTGCCTTTCAAGTTTCAGGATGGCAGGCAGGTTTTTCAGAAATTCCAGTACGCTGTGGGGTGATTTCCAGAGCATCTGCGTGTAACCCCAGTGAATACGGGTGCGGCGGTAGAAACGACGGATGAACTCGCTGTAAAGTCCTTCCAGTTGTTCTTTGGTCATGCCGTTGGGGATGAAGACAAAGTTCATGCAGTTCATCAGGCTCCAATCCTCATTGAAGCTGCCGAATTCGCTTAGGGTTTTGTACACCGGCGCGCCGGGGAAGGGGGTGAATTTTGTGACGTTAATCTCATCCAGCGGCAGCGACAGGGCGTAGTCGATGGTGCGCCGGATGGCAGTCTCGTCTTCTCCCGGCAAGCCCACCATGAATAGTCCCTTGACCCGTATGCCGCAATCTTTGACCATTTGCAATTTCCGACCCACTTCATCCAGTCCGTAAAATTTGCGATGCTGTTTCAAGATCTCCGGGTCTCCTGATTCGATACCGAAATTGACCTGCCAGCAGCCTGAACCCTTCAGTAGCGTCAACAGTTCCTGATCCACATGTTCCAGCCGGGCGATGCAGTTGTACGTGACATCCAGCCCCATCTGCGCCTTCAGTTCACAGAATTCGGCCACCCGTTTACGGTCAAAGGTGAACAGGTCGTCGTAGAAAAAGACGTGGCGGATGCCATAGTCTCGTTTAAGCATGGCAACGTGTTCAAGGATGTAGCGGGGGGAGTTGAAGCGGAAGCCCTTTGAGAAGACCGAGCGGTCACAGTAGGAACACTGGTAGGGGCAACCCCGGCTGGAGATGATGCTGCTGTTGGGGAAGGTGGGGGAGCTGAACAGCGGCAGCTTGTAGCGCTGGGGAAAACCGGGCAGCAGGTGGTAAGCGGGAAAGGGCAGGTCATCCAGGTTCTGGAGTGGATCGCGCACCGCAGAAAGTTTGCCGTTGCCGTCCAGTCGAAAGCCCACGCCGGGGATCTCTTCAGGTTTTTTGAATCGGCTCTGGAGCAGCTCCAGCATTGTCTGCTCCCCTTCACCGATCACCAGGTAGTCGATCGCGGGGAAACGGTCCAAAAGTGATGCTCCCATGGTGCAGGCGTGGGGACCGCCGAAAACCGTGATAATCTGCGGACAGCGTTCCTTGATGGCTGTGGCGATACGGTAGCCTTCCAGGAAAGATGAGGTGCTACAGGAAAAGCCGACAACATCGGGCTGTCTTGACAGCACTTCATCCACCAGGAATACTTCGCTCATCGGCGTGGCGTAGCAATCGATGATTTCGGAATCGTGGCCGTGCTTTTCCAGCCATGCCATGATGCTGAGCAATCCCAGGGGGGGCATGATGTTGAAGATGGTGGTGATATCCCGGACACCGGGCATCCAGTTGCTGCCGTGAGGATGGATAAAAAGCGTTTTCATGAGGGTATCCAGTGCTGGTGGAGAGGCCAGGAGATTATTTCAGGTTATCAGTACATTGTGAAGTGGAAACATCGGCAGGTTTCAGTATAATCGGAATAGGGAGGATAGTGTGATGGAACAAGCAAGGATAGTATGGCTGTTGATTGCACTTCTGGCCCTGTCCGGCTGTGCTGCCAGACAGCCGGTGTTGTATCCCAATGGCTATTACCGGGTTGTGGGAGATGAAAAAGCGCAGCAGGATGTTGAGATGTGCATCAAGCTTGCCGATAAAGCCGGAGCTGATGGAGAAAAGGGGCTTGAAATAGCTGCGACAACCGGAAAATCAGCGGCCATCGGCGGGGCAGTTGGTGCAGTTTCTGGAGCTATAAGCGGTTCAGTAGGGAGAGGTAGTCTGGTCGGTGTGGCGGTTGGCGGAACGGTTGGACTGTTGAGTGGTCTCTTCCGGGCATCGGATCCCTCCCCGGTGTACATGAGATTTGTAGAATACTGCCTGATGGAGAAGGGCTATCAGCCGATTGGCTGGCGTTAGCAGCACAGCGTTGAAGGCTACTGTTTAATGGCAGCTTGAAAGGCATAATACAATATGGTTGAAAAGCATTTGTGGGTTTCGTCACCAATGATTTTAAATGCTTCGTCCTGCGTTGAAGCTTTGCGGGCAGGTCGTTCCGCTGTCAAGGTGCAGTACATATCTGTCAGGCCTACTATCTGGGTGGTGAGTTTTATTTCATCTCCCTTGAGTCCGCCAGGATAGCCGCCGCCAAAATACCGTTCATGGTGATGACGCACTGCGTCAAGTACCAGTTCATTGTAATAACCGTTTTTCCGTAAAAAGACATAGCCCTCAAAAGGATGGCGCCGGATCTCTTCCAGGCTGGGAGTTGTCCAGTAATCTTTTTCCTCCAGTACATCCTGTAAAATCAGGGACATGCCAATGTCATGCAGCAATCCTGCAACACCGATATCAACCAACTCCTCGGTTTTTTCAGGAAAAAGTTTTGACCAGACCAGCATCGACATCACGGCAACCTGCATGGAGTGCTTGATGGCAAACGGTGATGTCGATCCCAGGGTCTGGATCAAATCTGTTATGCTGCGCGATTCGGATATGTAGTGTGCAAGATGTCCGGTCAGTTTTTTGCAGCGCTCTGCATCCTGCGCCTTCTCGGGGTCGGCAAATATGTTCTTCAGGTAGGTGGTTGTGGTTTGTGTCAATGCGGCACATTTTGCCGGCTGATCTTCATCACACTGCTTCAGAATTTCCGTCAGATTCTCCTCGGCAAAATTGGAGACTTCTTCAAAATCACCGGCTCGGACGTATAAGGTGCTGGTCTTGCTGTTCAGCAACCGATCACGATCAAACTCGGTGAACTGGAGCGATTCTTCCTTGTACAGCACGTATCTCCCGTCAGCTTTGGTGTACAGCGCCACACGCGGAAACAGGTCCGGCAGTACACAGGCTAAAGCAACAGGTTCATATATTTCATAACTTCCCATATTCACCTCAAAAACATCTCTAACAGAAAGAGCGCCGGAATACCCCGACGTCCTGGAAGATTTTGCTTTAGCATAGCAAGCCGGACTATGTTGGACAACAGAAAAAAAGAAAAAGCCCCTGATTTTTCAGGAGCTTTTTCACTACTTTGGATTATTTAATGGTGCCGAAGACGAGACTCGAACTCGTACAGGCTGTCGCCCGCCACCCCCTCAAGATGGTGTGTCTACCAATTCCACCACTTCGGCACAGGGCTTGTTTCTCTATCAGACTTCCTTGATCAAATCAACCCAAAATCTTACTTTGCAGGTTGCGGAGCAGGTACAGCAGGCGCTGTCGGCATGGCCGGTTGGGATGGCTGAGCTGGTGCTGTTGCCTTGGGTGCTGATTTACCGGACATGATTGACGAGCCTTGATTGTGACCTGAGGTGTAGGCCAGCGTCAATGAGGTGAGCATGAAAATAATCGCGGCAGCAGTTGTCAGTCTGGTCAAAAAATTGCCGCCCCCGCTTGCGCCAAATACGGACTGGCTTCCGCCGCCCCCGAACGAAGCGCCCATTTCTGCCCCTTTACCTGACTGGAGAAGAACGACGCCGATGATAAACAGACAGATGAGAACGTGGAGCACAGATATAAAGGTTGTCATAAATCGTATCCTGTAGAAAGATTCAAAGTTAAACTTTATAGCATAGCGGCATAGCTGCTGTAAAGCCCCTAATCAACCACGATATCTGACAAGTTGTGCAAAGCTGTCAGCCTTGAGGCTGGCCCCTCCCACCAGTGCACCGTCTATGTCCGGCTGCGCCATCAGTCCCTTGATATTATCCGGTTTGACGCTGCCTCCATAAAGAATCCGCATAGCATCTGCAGCAGATTGTCCGTAGAGGGCAGTTATCAGAGAACGGATATGGGCGTGTACTTCCTGGGCTTGCTCGTTGCTGGCGGTTTTGCCGGTGCCGATGGCCCAGACCGGTTCGTAGGCGATGACGATCTGCGCCAGGGTTTCAGCCGGAATGCCGTCAAGCCCGCCGCGGAGCTGGGCTTCGATGACCGGGAAGGTGGAGCCTGATTCCCGTTCGTCAAGGGTTTCTCCCACGCAGAGCAGTACGGTGAGACCTGCGGCGCAGGCAGCTTTGGTCTTGCGGTTGACGGTCCCGTCGGTTTCCCCGAAGTACTGGCGTCGTTCAGAGTGGCCGATAATGACGTGGCTGCAGCCCGCATCCAATAACAGGCTGGGTGATATCTCGCCGGTGAAGGCCCCTTCCTTTTCCCAGAAGCAGTCCTGCGCAGCGATCCGCACGGAAGAGCCCGCCGCTGCCTGAGTTGCCGTGGCAAGAGCCGTAAAGACCGGGGCGATGATGATTTCAACGCCGGTGACGTCTGCAATCAGGGGTTTCAGGTCCTGGATGAAATCGCGGGTTTCTACTTGAGTTTTGAACAGTTTCCAGTTTCCAGCAATGACCGGTGTGCGCATGGAATCGCTCCTATTTCTTGGTGTCCAGCGCCTTGACGCCGGGCAGAATCTTGCCTTCAAGCAGTTCCAGGAATGCGCCGCCGCCGGTGGAGATGTAGCTGACCTTGGCGGCAACCCCGGCTTTGTTGACGGCGGCGTCGGTGTCGCCCCCGCCGATGACGGTGGTTGCGTAGCAGTTGGCAACCGCTTCGGCCACGGCAAAGGTACCCCGTGAGAAGGCGTCCATTTCGAATACCCCCATGGGACCGTTCCAGATGACCGTCTTGGCGTCGCGCAGGGTTTCGGCAAAGAGGGTAGCGGAAGCAGGGCCGATATCCAGCCCCATCCAGCCTTCCGGAATCTCCTGGACGGTGGTGACGAAGTTGGTGGCGGCGGCTTCGAAGGCGTTGGCCACAACGCAGTCAACCGGCAGGAAGAAGGTCACGCCCTTCTTCTTCGCCTTTTCCATGATCTTCTTGGCGGTGCTGATCAGTTCGTCCTCAACCAGGGATTTGCCGACGGAATAGCCCATCGCCTTGAGAAAGGTGAAGGCCATGCCGCCGCCGATCACAATCTTGTCCACCTTGTTGACCAGTGCTTCCAGTACCTCAAGCTTGCCGGACACTTTAGCCCCGCCCAGGATTGCCACCAGCGGGCGGACCGGGTTGCTCATGGCCTTGTCAAAGAAGGTCATTTCATTTTTCAGCAGAAAGCCTGCGGCAATGGTTGGAAACAGTTTGGTGATCGCTTCCACCGAGGCGTGGGCGCGGTGAGAAACGGCAAAGGCGTCGTTTATGTAGATTTCGCAGCCGTTTGCCAGTTTTTGGGCAAACCCGGCATCGTTCTTTTCTTCACCTGGGTAAAAGCGGACATTTTCCAGCATTACCACGTCCCCCGGCTTCATGGCCTCAATCAGGCGGTCAACGTCGGGACCGAAACAATCCGGGGCCTGGGTAACTTTTTTGCCCAGCAGCTGTGAGAGCCGTTTTGTGGCCGGAGCCATTGAATATTTCGGTTTGATTTCACCTTTGGGCCGCCCGAGATGCGAAGCCAGTACTACCTTGGCCCCCTGTTCAACGGCGTACTTGATGGTCGGGACGGCAGCGGCAATACGGGAGTCTTCAGTGATATTCCCTTTTTCGTCCTGTGGAATGTTGAAGTCTACACGAATGAAGACTTTCTTGTCTTTCAGGTCTTTCAGTTGGTCGATATAGCGGATCGGCATGGCTGTCACCCTCCTTGCAAAAAAAAGGGGGGGACAGTATATCCCCCCTCGTTCGTTAGTGTCCGGCAGCTATTTTTTCGTGGCGATCAGGTTCATGAGGTCAACGACCCGGTTGGAGAAACCACACTCGTTGTCGTACCAGGAGAGGACTTTGACCATGTTGTCGCCGATAACCTTGGTGCAGGCGGCGTCAACAATGGAAGAGAGTGGGTTTCCGTTAAAGTCTATGGAAACCAGCGGCGCTTCCTCAAAGCCCAGTATACCCTTCAGGGGACCACGGGATGCCTTCTTGAGGGCGGCGTTCACCTTGTCCACATCGGCTTTTTTCTTGAGCGTGACAACCAGGTCAACCACGGAGACGTTGGGGGTCGGCACCCGGATGGCCATGCCGTCCAGTTTGCCCTTCAGTTCGGGCAGCACCAGTGAAACCGCCTTGGCAGCGCCGGTGGTGGTGGGGATCATGGACATGGCTGCGGCGCGGGCGCGACGCAGGTCCTTGTGGGGCAGATCCAGAATGTTCTGGTCATTGGTGTAGGAGTGGACTGTGGTTACTAGACCTTTCTCAATGCCAAAAGTGTCTTGGAGCACTTTGGCAACCGGAGCCAGGCAGTTGGTGGTGCAGGAAGCGTTGGAGATGATGTTGTGTTTCTTGGGATCATAGAGCTGGTGATTGACCCCCATGACGATGGTGATGTCTTCGTTGGTGGCCGGGGCGGAGATGATCACCTTTTTTGCACCCGCCTTGAGATGCAGCTCTGCCTTTTCGCGGCTGGTGAAGATACCGGTGCACTCCAGAACCAGATCCACCTTTTCCTTTTTCCAAGGCAGTTCTTCCGGATTACGTACGGCAAGAATCTTGATCGGTTTGCCGTTAATGATCAACTGTCCATCCCCTGCCTCTACTTTGCCGGGAAAAATACCGTGGACTGAGTCGTATTTGAAGAGGTGTGCCAGGGTCTTTGCATCAGTGAGATCGTTGATGGCCACAAACTCGAAGTTCTTATCCTTGAGTGCCGCCCTGAGAACCATCCTGCCGATTCGTCCGAAACCGTTGATTGCAACGCGCAATGCCATGCCTGTTCCTCCTCTTTACATGATTGGATATTGGAGCGGCACAGTTCACATGAGCATCAACACCGTTCCATGGCGTTCATAATAATCCATAGAACTGAATCGTCAACCGTTAAATGTATTACTTTGGCGGTTTTCCGGCTGAGAAATGAAGTGATGGCATGACAAAGTGCTTTGTGTGCAGAGCATGTTTTGGCAGCTCGTGGGTCGGCATCCATTTCACTTTACTTTCAAGCTGTTATTCAGTATCTTTCAACGTTCAAATTTCGCATAAGACAGGCTTGGCGCATCACGATGAACATTAATAAAATCCGTAACTTTTCAATAATTGCCCATATCGATCATGGAAAGTCAACCCTGGCGGACCGTTTGCTGGAGTATACCGGCGCACTGACCGCCCGTGAGATGCAGAGCCAGTTTCTGGATAAGATGGACCTGGAGCGAGAGCGGGGGATTACGATCAAGGCCCAGACCGTGCGTCTGAACTATGAGGCCGATGATGGCAACGTCTATATCCTGAACCTGATTGATACGCCGGGCCACGTTGACTTTACCTATGAGGTTTCCCGTTCTCTGGCCGCCTGTGAAGGCGGTCTGCTGGTGGTTGACGCCTCCCAGGGGGTTGAGGCCCAGACCCTGGCCAATGTGTATCTGGCCCTGGATAATGATCTGGAAGTGTTTCCGGTCCTGAACAAGATCGACCTGCCCGCTGCCGAGCCGGAACGGGTCAAGCAGGAGATTGAAGAGATCATCGGGATTGATGCCCACGATGCCGTCCTGGCTAGCGCCAAGGAAGGGATCGGAACCCGCGAAATTCTTGAGGAAATAGTCAAGAAAATTCCCTCGCCGTCAGGGGATGCAGCTGCCCCGCTGAAGGCGCTCTTGTTCGATTCCTGGTATGATCAGTACCAGGGAGTAATCGTTCTGGTGCGGATTTTTGATGGCACCCTCAAAAAAGGGGACAAACTGTTCCTGCATGCTACCGGCAGCAGTTATGAGGCGCTGAAAGTGGGGGTGTTCTCTCCGGCAATGCTGGAGGTGGCACAACTGTCCGCCGGTGAGGTGGGTTTTGTCATCGCCGGTATCAAGGATGTGGCCGATGCCAAGGTGGGCGATACGATCACCCTGTTTCACAACCGGTGTGTGGTGCCTCTTGACGGTTTCAAGGAGGTCAAGCCGATGGTTTTTTCCGGCCTGTACCCCATTGATACCGCGCAGTACGAACAGTTGCGGGATGCCCTGGCCAAGCTGAAGTTGAACGATTCATCCTTTTCCTTTGAACCGGAAACTTCCGTTGCCCTTGGATTCGGATTCCGCTGCGGCTTCCTGGGCTTGTTGCATATGGAAATCATCCAGGAACGGCTGGAACGGGAGTTTTCCCTTGATCTGATCACCACCGCGCCCACCGTTGTCTATAAGATCCACAAGACCGATGGCGATACGATTGAAATTGAGTCGGCATCGCGCATGCCGGAACCGCAGTATATTGATGTCATTGAAGAGCCGTTTATCCTGGCCCATATCCATGTGCCCAATGATTTTGTGGGTGGGGTGCTGGCGCTGTGCGAGGAGAAGCGCGGAGTGCAGCGGGAGATCAAGTATCTGACCCAAACCCGGGTGATGGTGATCTATGAGTTGCCCCTGAACGAAATCGTGCTGGATTTCTACGACCGTCTCAAGTCTTTAACCAAGGGCTACGCGTCGCTTGATTACGAACACCTTGACTTCCGCCCCAGCGATCTGGTGCGGATGAACGTCATGATCAACGGCGAAGTGGTTGATGCTCTCTCTCTGATCGTGCACCGCGATAAGTCATACTTCCGGGGGCGCGATCTTGTCTCCAAGATGAAGGAACTGATTCCGCGTCAGATGTTTGAAGTGGCCATCCAGGCAGCCATCGGCAACAAGGTGATTGCCCGTGAGACGGTCAAGGCGCTGCGCAAGGATGTGTTGGCCAAGTGCTACGGCGGGGACATCACCCGTAAGCGTAAGCTGTTGGAGAAGCAGAAGGAAGGCAAGAAGCGGATGAAGAATGTCGGTAACGTGGAGCTGCCGCAGGAGGCGTTTCTGGCAATTCTGAAAGTGGATGATTAGAGAGGAAAGGTGTTCATGGCTGCACAAAACGAACAAAAACCGGTCAGTTCGCCGGAACGGTCAGCAGGGCAGAACAGTACCGGCAAGAGTCTTTTTAGGGAATATGCAGAATCAATTATCATAGCAATTATCCTGGCCTTGTTCATCCGGGCCTTCATCGTGCAGGCCTTCAAAATTCCCTCCGGATCCATGGAAGACACATTGCTGATCGGTGATCACCTGCTGGTCAGCAAGTTCATCTATGGCACGAAAATTCCTTTTACGGATACGGTGGTACTGAAGCTGCGCGACCCGCGCCGTGGTGACGTGGTGGTATTTGAATATCCGGAAGATCCCCGCAAGGATTTCATCAAGCGGATCATCGGTGTGCCCGGAGATGTGGTGGAGGGGAAGGAGAAGAAGGTCTATGTCAATGGCGTTCTGTACGAAAATCCCCACGCTGTCAACAAGGAGACGGAGATCATTCCCAAAGAGCAGAATCCCCGTGATACCTTCGGACCGATTGTTGTTCCTGAAAATTCTTATTTTACCATGGGGGATAACCGTGACCGGTCCTATGACAGCCGTTTCTGGAAATTTGTGCGGCGGGATCAGTTGAAGGGGCTGGCCTTCATCAAATACTGGTCCATTGACGGGCCGTGGTATAAGCTGAACATTCGCTGGCGTAATATTGGCCGCCTGATCGATTAATCCACTGGAGGAATAACTATATGGATACACTTGGAAACTGGAAACGTACACACTATTGCGGAGATCTGACGGCAAAGGATATAGGTCGCGAGGTGATTCTGATGGGCTGGGCGCTACGGCGTCGCGATCATGGCGGGTTGATCTTCATCGATCTGCGGGACCGCGAAGGGATTGCCCAGATCGTTTTTGACCCTGAGGTGAACGGCCCTGCCCACGGCATTGCCGAATCGGTGCGCAGTGAATACGTGCTGGCGGTCAAAGGCAAAGTAATCCCCCGTCCGGAAGGGACAGTCAATCCCAACATGAAGACCGGCGAGGTGGAGATCCAGGTGCTGGAGTGCAAGCTGCTGAATCGCTCCAAACCGTTGCCATTCATGCTGGATGAGCATAGCGAGGTCAATGAGAATATCCGTCTCAAATACCGCTATCTGGATATGCGGCGTCCCCAGTTGCAGCAAAAGCTGATCCTGCGCCATCAGGTGGCTCAGGTTACCCGTCAGTATCTGACCGAGAACGGCTTCATTGAACTGGAAACCCCCTTTCTGACCAAGTCTACCCCTGAAGGTGCCCGTGACTTTCTGGTGCCGTCCCGCATCAACCAGGGGCAGTTTTACGCCCTGCCCCAATCCCCCCAGATTTTCAAGCAGATCCTGATGATTTCCGGATTTGATCGTTATTTTCAGGTGGTGCGCTGTTTCCGTGATGAAGATCTGCGTGCCGACCGCCAGCCGGAGTTTACCCAGATTGACTGCGAGATGTCCTTTATCGACCGTGAAGACATCATTACGGTTATGGAAGGGCTAATGGCTCGCATATTCAAAGAGGCCAAGGGAATAGATGTTCAGTTGCCGGTGGAGCGGATGACCTATCAGGAGGCGATCCGCCGTTTCGGTGTGGATAACCCCGATCTGCGTTTCGGTCTGGAGCTGGTGGAACTGACTGATATTGTCAAGGCTTCCGGTTTCAAGGTTTTTGCTGAAGTTGCGGCAAGCGGCGGTATCATCAAGGGGATCAACGCCAAAGGCTGCGCTGGCTTTTCCCGTAAGGATATCGAAGATCTTACCAGTTTCGTCGCCATCTACGGCGCCAAGGGGCTGGCTTACGTCAAGGTGACTGCCGAAGGCTGGCAGTCGCCCATAACCAAGTTTTTCAATGAGGCCGAGCTCGCTGCCATGAAAGAGGCCTTTGGCGCCGAGGAAGGGGATCTGCTGCTGTTTGTGGCGGATAAACCGAAGGTGGTCAACGACTCGCTGGGCAAGCTGCGCAACCAGTTGGCAGCCACTCTTAAGCTTACCGACCCGTCGGTCTATCGCTTTGTCTGGATTACCGACTTTCCACTTTTGGAGTGGGATGATGAGGAAAAACGCTGGGCTGCCGTCCACCATCCCTTTACCGCACCGATGGACGAAGACCTTGAGTTCGTTGAATCTGATCCGGGTCGCTGCCGCGCCAAGGCCTACGACCTGGTCTTGAACGGCAATGAGATCGGCGGCGGCTCCATCAGGATTCATCAGGAGCAGGTGCAGTCCCTGATGTTCAAGATGCTGGGCATGTCCGAAGAGTCAGCCCGCAGCAAATTCGGCTTTCTGCTGGATGCCCTGGAATTCGGCACGCCGCCCCATGGCGGCATCGCTTTCGGTATGGACCGCCTGATCATGCTGCTTACCGGTTCGGATTCGATCCGGGACGTTATCGCTTTCCCCAAGACCCAGAAAGGTACCTGTCTGATGTCCGAAGCTCCGTCTGTTGTGGATAGCAAGCAGTTGCGGGAGCTGGGGATCAGGCTGGCTGCTGCTGCTCCGGCTCAATAGAATCCGATGCATCGTGGCCTGCACTGCATACTGCTTGCAGCCGTAGCATTGGCTCTTAGCGGTTGTGAAGCCCATGTTCCGGTCTGGCGGCTGAAAGCGCAGCAGACCTTGGCGCAATTGGAGAGGGACGGCGTACCGCAGTCTCATCCTGATGATTTTATGAGTGTTGTTTCCGTTCTTCAGAATGGAGAACGGTTACTGAAGATCGCTGAAGAGGAAGAGGAGGCGGACGAACAGTATCGTCTGGCATACCAGAAGGGGATCGTGCTGGAGATGGAGGCGGCGTTCCATCGTGCCCAACTGAAAGAAGAGGCGCGTCAGCAGGAAATTCTGCGGCAGATCCTGTTGGCTGAGCAGGAGCGGCAAAGGCGTGAGGCTGAGGAGCTGCAACATAAGCAGGCCCGTGCCCGCAACGACCAGATGCCAGTCAGAAAGCAGCCGACAGGCGGGCATGACGAGCGTAACAGCCAACCTCCCAGCCATACAGTGCGCCGCGGTGAGACGCTGCCTCAGGTGGCGGCCCGTGCTGAAATCTACAATGATGCCGCCCTCTGGCCGTTGATCTATCGGGCCAACCGCGATCAGATCAAGGATCCCTATCAACTCTGGCCGGGGCAGATTCTGAAGATTCCGCGTGGTTTTGGTAAGGATGACGCCATCGAGGCCCGCAAGCAGGCCATTCGCCGCGGTCGTTAGTAACGTGCTAAGTGATTGACAGTTGGTGGGGAATGTATTATTTTCACCCTTCGCTTTTATTAGAATTTTGCCGGTTTTCCGGATATTTCAGGGAGGAAGTTTTGTTATGAAGGTTTATTATGACAAGGATTGTGATCACGGGATTCTGAAGAAGAAAACAGTGGCGGTTATCGGCTATGGTTCACAGGGCCATGCCCATGCGCTGAACCTCAAGGATTCCGGTGTTGACGTGGTGGTTGGACTTCAGAAGGAATCAGCATCTGTCAAGAAAGCCAAAGCTGCCGGTCTGACGGTCAAAACTACTGCCGAGGCGGTCAAGGGCGCCGACGTTGTCATGATCCTGCTGCCGGACGAAGTGCAGGGCGACGTCTATCGTGAAGAGATCGGCCCGAACCTGAAGAAGGGAGCTTCCCTTGCTTTCGGTCACGGTTTTAACATCCACTTCGGTCAGATTGTGCCCCGCGAAGACATCAATGTCTTCATGGTGGCTCCCAAAGGTCCGGGGCATATGGTGCGCCACGAGTACACCAAGGGGGGCGGGGTTCCTTGTCTGATCGCCATTCATCAGGATCCATCCAAGAAAACCAAGGAAATTGCCCTGGCCTATGCTTCCGCAGTTGGTGGTGGCCGTTCCGGCATCATCGAGACCTCCTTCAAGGAAGAAACCGAGACTGATCTGTTCGGTGAGCAGGCTGTGCTGTGCGGAGGTATCTCGGCCCTGATTCAGGCCGGTTTCGAGACCTTGGTTGAGGCCGGATATGCGCCTGAGATGGCCTATTTCGAGTGTCTGCATGAGACCAAGCTAATCGTTGACCTGATCTATGAAGGCGGCATCGCCAACATGCGCTACTCGGTTTCCAATACTGCCGAGTATGGTGATCTGACCCGCGGTCCCCGCGTCATTACCGAAGAGACCAAGTGGGAAATGAAGAAGATTCTTGACGAAATCCAGACCGGCGAATTCTGCAAGGAATGGATGCTGGAGAACAAGGCCAACAAGCCTACGTTCAATGCCCTGCGCCGTCGCGGCGCCGAGCACCAGATTGAAGAGGTCGGCGCAAAACTGCGCGCCATGATGCCCTGGATCGGCAAGAACAAGATTGTCGACAAGGCGAAAAACTAGATAACATGCATGACACACAGGGACCCCGTATCCAATGGAAGCGGGGTCCCTGTGCGTCATGTAGCGGGAAATCATGCGTCCATCGAATCTATTGATTACCCCTGAGGGGTATCCCTATATCGCATACAGCTTTGGTCTTTTTCTGCTTCTGTTCTGTGGCGCAGTGCTGTTTTCTTCTGCAGCCTTAGCAGTTCCGGCAGCCATTGTTCTGCTGCTATCAGTTTTTGTTGTTTCATTCTTCCGTAACCCACAGCGGACTCCCCCTGCCGATAGCTCCCTGGTTGTGGCGCCTGCGGATGGCACGGTGGTGTACGTCGGTCCGGCACAACAGGAGCATCTGGGGGATTGCGTCAAGATCAGCATTTTTATGTCGGTCTTTAACGTGCATATTAACTGGGTTCCTTTTGGTGGCAGAGTTGTCGACCGTTTTTATCGCCAGGGCCGTTTTCTCGATGCCCGCGATCCACGGGTGTCCAGCGAGAATGAACAGCTCGGGCTGGTTGTGGAAACTGATGGCGGGCAGCGGATGGTTGCGGTACAGATTGCCGGACTGGTTGCCCGCAGAATTATCTGCTACGCGGAGATTGGGGACCGGTTGGAGCGCGGCAGGCGCTACGGTCTGATCCGGTTTGGTTCACGGGTGGATCTCTACCTTCCGGCAGCTTTTTCTCCGCTGGTGGAGACCGGAGAGATTACCGTGGCTGGGGAAACACCGTTAGGCAGCCTGACATAGGCAGCTAAGGAGTTCGTGAATATGGGAAATCCCGCACAGCAGCCCGTGGTTGAAAAGTCAGAAAATATACGGCGGGGTATCTATATACTGCCCAATTTGTTGACTACCGGTTCGCTCTTCTCCGGCTTCTACAGCATTGTCGCCACGTTGAACGGCAATTACTCCACAGCAGCGCTCTGGGTGTTCATTGCCTTGATCTTTGATGGATTGGATGGAAAGGTTGCCCGGCTGACCGGCACCACCAGCCGGTTCGGGGTTGAATATGACTCTTTGGCTGACCTGGTGGCGTTTGGCGTATCCCCTGGTCTTATGATGTACGCTTGGGTGTTGAAGCCCTTCGGACGTCTGGGCTGGCTGGCCGCCTTTCTCTTTGTGGCCTGTGGCGCGTTACGTCTTGCCCGCTTCAACGTCCAAGTTAATACGGTTGAGATGACCCGTTTTGTTGGGCTGCCGATCCCCGCAGCAGCCTGCATGGTCTCGTCAACGGTGCTGCTTTTCAGTCACTTTGGCTGGCCCAGCTCTTATAAACGCCTTGCTGTGATTGTCTTGATCTACCTGCTTGCCTTCCTGATGGTTTCCAGTATCCGGTATTATTCCTTCAAGGACCCTGAGATCATCAAGCGCCAGCCGTTTGGTTTTCTGGTGCTGGCCATCGTGCTGTTGATTATTGTTGCGGCTGAGCCGGCAGTCATGGTGTTTGTGCTTATGCTTTGTTATGTGTTGTCAGGACCGTTGACGGCTTTGATTACCTGGCCCAGGCGCAGGCGTCTGGAAAAAGCGATTCACAAGGGTCATGAAGACATGTCTCACTAACCCTCTGCTAGCACGGGAGGGGGTGAATCGTCGCCTGAAAACCATCGTCTCCGATCTCCAGGAGGGCGCAGGACTGGAACGATGCTTGGCTGAAGAGGGTGCCGGGATTAATAAGCAGTATTCCTGATCTCTTTTCAATCATGGCCAGGTGTGTATGACCGTAAAGTATGGCCTGAACCCCTGCCTCACAACCTCTGGCCTCAAGCTTCGCAAGACCTGCCTTGACGCCGTACCGGTCACCGTGACAGATTAAGACCTTCACCCCTTTCCATTCACACAGAAGTTCACGGGGGGCGGCAGAGCCTACGTCGCAGTTACCTGCTACCCTGACAGATGCAGTGGTATCGATGCTTTCAAGCAGACGAATATCCGCTTCTCCATCACCGCAATGCACCACCAGATCAACCGGCTGCAAAGCGTGCAATGCCAGAACGATTCCGGTGTCATTACCGTGGGTATCTGATACGATAAGAATTCTCATGATACATCAAACCTTGAAAACGGCTGACAGCCGGTTTGGGAGTTAGCAATGTCACTGAAAAAAATTCTGCTGGCCATTGGCGGTATTTTTGCCGGTCTGCTGCTGTTGCTGATCGGATCAATACTGGTGGCGCACTTTGTCCTGCGGGACGGAGAAGAAGGCTACTCTGCCAATCGCAGCGGTGTCGGTCTGGTGGAGGTGCGGGGCATGATCCTGGATTCCAGGGAGCCGGTCCGCCAGCTGCGCCACTTCATGAAAAAAGATGAAATCAAGGCAGTGGTACTGCGTATCGATTCGCCGGGTGGTGTTGTGGGTCCGTCCCAGGAAATCCATGACGAAGTGCGCAAGCTGGCTCAGAAAAAGAAGGTGGTGGTCTCCATGGGGAGCATGGCGGCTTCAGGTGGCTACTATATTGCCGCGCCTGCCACCGTGATTTATGCCAATCCCGGAACCATCACCGCCAGCATCGGGGTGCTCATAAAATTCTCTAACATTGAGGGGCTGTTGGACAAGATCGGCATCAAGTCCAGCACCATCAAGACCGGGGTTTTCAAGGATGCCGGTTCACCGAATCGTGCCTTGACCGCGGAAGAGCGGGCGATGTTCCAGGCGGTGATCGACAGCACGCATGAACAGTTTGTCCGGGCTGTTGCCGAGGGGCGTAAATTGCCGCTGGAACAGGTGCGGGCGCTGGCCGATGGCCGGATACTATCCGGTGAACAGGCCAAAGCGGTCAAGTTGGTGGACAAACTGGGCAACCAGCAGGAAGCCATTGCCGAGGCCGGACGGCTTGCCGGAATTATGGGAGAACCGTCCGTGATTCTGCCGCCCAAAAAGAAAGTGAACTACCTTGACCTGCTGACTGAAGGGCCGGAACAGAGTATCAACGGAATCATGAACAGAATTGGCGGAAAAGGGTTGCAGCTTCTGTACGAATAAGGAAATTCTATTGATCCTTGTCCCTGGTTACTTACGTCCCCGTAGGCGTTTGTGGGCCTCCAACAGGATTTTCTCCGTCGTTTGCCAGCCAAGGCAGGCATCGGTGATTGAAACGCCGAATGTAAGTTGTGAATGATCGTCAGGAACCTTCTGGCTGCCTTCCTCAAGGTAACTTTCAATCATAAGCCCGGAGATGGACTGGTTGCCGTCAACCACCTGCCCGATGACATTTTCAAGAACATCCGGTTGCTTGCGATAATCCTTGTTGGAGTTGCCGTGGCTGCAATCTACCATGATGGTGGGGGCGCTGTTATTCTTCTTCAGTATTTCTTCGGTGTTGGTTATATCTTCCGGCAAGTAATTGGGTTTTCTGGTGCCGCCCCGCAGTACGATATGCACATCAGGATTTCCGGCGGTCTGGATGATGGAAGCCCGACCCTCACGGTTGATGCCAAGAAAATTGTGGGGCGCCCTGGCCGAGGTCATGGCGTCGATGGCTATCTGCAGGTTGCCGTCGGTGCCATTTTTGAAGCCGATCGGGAAGGAGAGGCCACTGGCCAGTTCCCGGTGGGTTTGAGATTCGGTGGTGCGGGCTCCGATGGCACCCCAGGAGATCAGGTCAGCAACATATTCCGGGGTGATCGGATCCAGCATCTCGTTGGCGACCGGGATTTCCAGCGAGGTCAAGGTGCAGAGCAATCCCCTTGCAATCCCCAGACCTTTGGAAATCTGATGGGTGCCGTTCATGTCCGGATCGTTGATCAGTCCCTTCCAGCCAACGGTTGTCCGTGGTTTTTCAAAGTAGACCCGCATGACCAGAAGCAGTTGGTCATCAACCCGGCGTGAAAGGTCTGCCAGCCGTCTGGCGTATTCAACGGCAGCGTCAGGGTCGTGGATGGAGCAGGGGCCTACCACCACCATCAGCCGCCGGTCGCGCCGCTGAATGATATCCTTGATCCTCTCCCTGCTACGGGAGACAAACTCCCGGGCCTGTTCGGTCATGGGGAAAACCTGACGCAGGTCTGCTGGAGCGATGATCGGTGTTATTGCAGTTATTTTAAGGTTGTTGGTCTTGATCATGTAAGGTTCCTCGCAGTGTATATGAATCTTGAAAAGAGATTCCTTTTACTGGATTGGAGTGTAACTTGTCAAATTCAAACCGTTTTGATGCTATCAAACCGGCAGTTTTTCTGGACCGCGACGGTACGCTGAATGTGGAAAAGAACTATCTGTACCGCGCGGAGGATTTCGAATTCATACCGGGGGCTCCGGAGGCAGTTCGTATGCTGAACCGTGCCGGTCTCTTTGTGGTGGTGCTAACCAATCAGTCCGGTATTGCCAGAGGGTACTATTCGGAAGCTGATCTGCACCAGCTTCACCGTCATATTGACACAATGCTGGCTGCTGCTGATGCGCGGGTGGATGCCTGGTATTACTGTCCCCACCACCCTGAAGGTCAGGAGCCGTACCGGCATGTTTGTGATTGTCGCAAGCCGCTGCCCGGTATGTTGTTTCAGGCTGCCGCAGAACACGGTATTGATCTTTCCCGTTCCTGGATGGTGGGGGATAAGGCGATTGATGTTGAAGCAAGCGGTGCGGCAGGGTGCCGCCCGCTTCTGGTGCTTACCGGCTATGGCGCTTTCGAGCAGGCGCAGGTCCCTGCCGGAGTGCCCTGTTGCGCTGACCTGCTGGAGGCTGCAAAGCTGATTACCACGGTTTGACAGAGAGTCGAAAGTTATGTTACTGCCAATAGGACCTATACGTCGTATATGACCTATTGGCCCTATTGGAAACTTGAAAGGATATCAAATGCCTCCAATCACCAAAGGAATCGTGCTGGCGGGTGGCGCTGGCAGTCGGCTTTATCCGTTGACCCTGGTGGCCAGCAAGCAGTTGCAGCCGGTGTATGACAAGCCGATGATCTATTATCCTCTGGCGACACTGATGGCGGCGGGCATACGCGATATTCTGCTGATCTCAACGCCCCAGGATACCCCCCGTTTTCAGGATCTTTTGGGAGACGGCTCCCGTTGGGGAGTCAAACTTACCTATGCTGTCCAGCCGGAGCCGAAAGGTATTGCCCAGGCATTTCTGATCGGGGAACAGTTCATTGATGGCAAGCCGGTCTGCCTGATTCTGGGTGACAACATTTTTTACGGCAAAATGCATCTGGACCGTCAGGTGTCAGGATTTGACGGAGGGGCACGGGTTTTCGGCTATTATGTTCACGATCCTGAACGGTACGGGGTGGTGGAGTTTGATGCAGAGGGAAGGGTGTTGTCTCTGGAAGAGAAGCCGAAGCAGCCAAAATCACACTATGCGGTGCCGGGCCTGTACCTGTACGATGAGCAGGTGGTGGAGATTGCCCGTACCATGCAGCCGTCTCCCCGCGGTGAATTGGAAATAACCGATGTCAACCTCGAATATCTGCGGCGCGGTCGATTGCTGGTGGAGCGGCTGGGCAGGGGCATTGCCTGGCTGGATACCGGCACCCACAAATCGCTCCTGGAAGCCAGTTCTTTTATTGAAACTCTTGAAGCCCGTCAGGGCTTGAAAATAGCCTGCCTTGAAGAGATCGCCCTGCATAGGGGGTTCATTGACTGCGGCGACATGGCGGCAGTGATCGAGCAGACACCGGTTTCTCCCTACCGGGAATATCTGCAGCAGGTTTTACGGGAGGCGCACTGCGGCCTGCTCTGACAGGCTTGGTTCGTGTATTCGTTATGTTACATTTCATCCGCAAACATATTTTGCATATTGTTGTGGGCATCGGCCTGCTGACGGCCTTGCTTGTCTACAGTTTAAATCTTCCCAAGGCCGGTCAGGCCAACATGGTGGAACGATCAGTGGGAAGCATTCTGGCGCCTGTCCAGGGAGAAGTTTCCCGCGGTGCATATTTTCCCCTGTTGATTTGGGAAAATTATATGGCCTTGGTGAATGTGCGCCGGGAAAATCAGCGTTTGAAGGTGGATGTCAGGGAATTGAACAGCCGTCTGGCTTCTGCCGAAGAAGCCAGGCTGGAAAATGAGCGTCTGAACGCTCTTATGAACCTGCGCAGAACCATCAAGGAGCGGGCTGTGACAGCGCAGGTCATCGGTGAGGACGTGACCCCCTGGTTTCGTACCCTCACCATTGACAGGGGGAGCGAGGATGGTCTGCGTGACGGGATGCCGGTACTGGCTGTCGGCGGTGTTGTGGGGCAGACGGTTAAAGTGACCGCCAATTCAAGCCGGGTAATGTTGTTAACCGACAATGCCAGCGGTATTGCGGCGGTTATCCAGCGTTCGCGAGCCAGAGGGGTTGTTAAGGGCAAGGGCGACAACCTCTGTTCTTTGGAATTTGCCATGCGTGGTGAAGATGTCCAGGTAGGAGATCAGGTGATTACTTCCGGAGTCGGCGGTATTTTTCCCAAAGGGAGTCTGATTGGCGAAGTAACCATGGTGAAAAAAGGTGAGTATGGCGTGTTCCAGACCGTTACCATTCGTCCTGCTGTCAACAGTGCCCGCCTGGAAGAAGTGCTGGTGGTACTGCGCACAACACAGGAATAGGACCGTATCCGGATGAACGGTATTGTTAAGGGCACATTGATCTTGCTGGTACTGGCGTTACTCCAGACGTCGGTGCTGCCCCACTACCTTGCGACCCCCTACAAGCCTGATCTGTTGTTGGTGTTAATGGTCTACCTTGCCCTGCGGGCGCCTGTTTCCACCAGCTTGCCTGCGGCATACGGCCTTGGTTTGTTCAAGGACAGTCTGGGGGGCCTCTATCTGGGGCTGAACGGTTTTTCCTTTCTTGTTATCTATCTAGTGCTCAAGGCGCTTTCGGATCGCCTGTACGTGCGGAGTGCCGTGCTGTTTGTCTTGACTGTTGGCGTTGCCACGGTGTCCGTCATGGTGATCAATCTGGTACTCCTGTCGGTATTCTCCCAAGGCGGGGCACTGTTTTCCTCCATGGTGGGCGCCCTTGTGCCCCATCTGCTGATAAACGCCTTTATCGCCTCGCTGATAGCAGCTTTCCCCGGTTACTCCCTTTCCTGGACCTCACGATGATCATAAAACAACGCTATGTCAGGGAGCTTGCCCATTCCAGACGGCGCACCGTACCGCTTGCCATAGTGGTTGCCGCCCTGTTTGGTCTGCTGCTGCTGCGGCTCTGGTATCTGCAGATCATCATGGTTGAAGATTATCATGCCATGTCCGAGAATAACCGCCTGCGCTTTCTACCGGTAGCTGCATCCCGCGGTGCGCTGATGGACCGTAACGGCGCTATTCTGGTAAATAACCGTCCTTCCTTCAGCCTTTCCATCATTCCACAGGAAGTCAAAGATGTGGAGCTTTTGCTTGACCGTCTCTCTGCTCTTCTTCTGCTGGATCGGGAAGAACTGGCGGAGCGCTGGAAAAAATCCAAGGGCCGTGCCCGCTACTATCCGGTGGTGGTTGCCGCCAATATCAGCAGAGAGCAGGTTGAAATCGTGGAGGAGAACCGTCAGACGTTGCCGGGGGTTGAGGTGACCATGAAGCCGGTGCGTGAATACACCTATCAGAACTCCGCTGCGCATCTGCTGGGCTATATTGGTGAAGTTTCCGAAAAGGAACTGGAGCTTACGGGGTATGAAGAGTTCAACCCAGGGGACTATGTGGGAAAAAACGGTATTGAAAAAGCCTGGGAGCTGGAA
>DIUT01000046.1:22198-22769 GCA_002423105.1 Geobacter sp. UBA6151
CAGCTTTTGGCACCCAGGCCGGCGCTGCGGTGGTGATGGATGTTGCGACCGGTGAAATACTGGCTTTTGTCAGTAGTCCCACCTTTGATCCGGCGCTGTTTGCCGGAAGAATCCCGGCTGATATCTGGAAAGAATATCTGGAGGATAAGCGTCGACCTCTGGAGAACAAGGCGCTGGCCGGACAGTATCCGCCGGGCTCCACCTTCAAGATGATTACCGCTTTGGCCGGTCTGGAGGCGCAAGTGGTTGACGAACAGACTACTATTTCAGACCCAGGATATTACGAACTGGGGAAAAGTCGGTTCCGTGACTGGAAGAGCGGTGGGCACGGGGTTGTCAACCTTCGAAAATCGTTAAAGGAATCCTGCGATACATATTATTATTATCTGGGAGAAAAGCTGGGGGTTGACCGTATCGCCGATATGGCAAAGCGTTTTTATCTGGGAGCGCCCATGGGCATCGGCCTTAGCGGGGAAAAGGGCGGTTTGATACCTACGGTTGACTGGAAGTTTAAACGCTACGGCAAAAAATGGTACAGCGGCGAGACGCTGCCGGTGGCCATTGGCCAGGG
>DIUT01000046.1:22813-231563 GCA_002423105.1 Geobacter sp. UBA6151
CAGAAAAATCTGAAGCTGGTCAGACAGGGGATGTATGCCGTGGTGAACGAGGCTGGCGGTACCGGCGCCAACGCGCGGCTCTGGGATGTGAAGGTTGCCGGAAAGACCGGTACCTCACAAGTGGTCAAGCTGGATGAGAACCGTAAGCGTAAAATGGGCTACCAGTATCAGGACCATGCGTTGTTTGTGGCTTTTGCCCCCTTTGACAAGCCGGAAATTGCCGTGGCGGTGGTGGCGGAGCACGGCGGCGGCGGCGGGGCCGTGGCGGCTCCCATTGCCAACAGAATCCTGCGCCAGTATTTTGATCTGAAAAAACCGGCGCCGCCGCGACCGCGTGCAGAGGAGGACGGTGACCACGGTGACCCGGAACAGGCTGCTCCAGCTGCCATTGAATCTCCAGAAGAAAAACCGTCTGGCCGGGAGGTTCAGGAATGATTGACCGGCGCCTGGTAACCAATTTTGACTGGACCCTTGTGGGACTGACAGCGGCCATCTGTCTGTTGGGAATCATCAATATCTACAGCGCCTCTTCGTCCTATCGTGCGGCAACGGTTCCGTTCTATGTTAAACAGTTGAACTGGATGACCTTCGGGCTGCTGCTTTCCTTACTGGTGGCCAGTATTGACTATCATATTCTGGAAGACTTTTCCTACTGGATGTATGGCTTCCTGATACTGTTGCTGCTGGCGGTGCTGCTGGTGGGCAAAACGAGCATGGGAGCAACCCGCTGGTTGAATCTGGGACTGTTTTCAGTGCAGCCTTCGGAACTGATGAAAATTGTCATCATCGTCACCTTTGCGCGGTTCTTTAATAATTACCATGTGCATGACGGACTCAGCGTGCGGGATTTAGCGTTCCCGCTGCTGCTGCTGGCTGTTCCGGCAGCTTTGATTATGAAACAGCCGGATCTGGGGACCGCCATCCTGGTGATCCTGATTGCCATTTCCATGGCCTTTTATGTGGGATTGCGCTGGAGTACCGTGCTTACCTTTATACTGGTGACGATTCCCATGGCCTGGGTCGGCTGGGTCCACCTGTTGAAACCGTACCAGAAAAGCCGGGTCCTGAACTTTCTTGATCCGGAGCGGGCGCGGCTGGGTAGTGGTTACCACATCATCCAAAGCAAGATTGCAGTCGGTTCCGGCGGTTTCTGGGGTAAGGGGTTTATCAAGGGAACCCAGTCCCAGCTGCGTTTTCTGCCCGAGCAGCACACCGACTTTGCTTTTTCGGTCTTTGCGGAGGAATGGGGTTTTTTGGGGGCATTGATTCTGATAGTACTCTACATCAGTCTGGTCATGTGGGGCCTGAGCATAGCCCGGCGCTGCAACGACCGGCTGGGTGGTCTGCTGGCAGTGGGGGTGACCGCCATGTTGTTCTGGCATACGATCATCAACATCGGCATGGTGATCGGTCTCTTTCCGGTGGTGGGGGTGCCGTTGCCGTTCTTTTCCTACGGAGGAACTTCAATGATTACGTCAATGGTTGGGATCGGCATTTTGCAGAGTATCAGCATGCGGCGATTCATGTTCTAAAACTGGGATTAGGGGTCAGGGGCGCAACGTTCTGCACCCCTATCTCCTAACGCTTAACCGCTACTTTCCGTCAATCAGCTTTTTCAACTCTTCCGCATCACGTGCTCCAACTACAACTTTGCCGTTGGGTAGTATCAGTGTCGGTGTTCCGGTAATGCCGTTCGTGTTGGCAAAGCGGATAATTGCCTCAACCGCCGCCTTGCTGCTCTCTTTGGCAGGTTTCGGTACAGCCTTGCCTTCAAAAGCCTTGTCAAAATTTACACGGTTCTTTGTTTCCAGGATGGTTCTGGATTTGTCAAACGCTTCTGGATGCATCGGCAGCGGCATCAGCATCACGTGAATGGCGACATCCGGGGCGATCTTTTCCAGTTTTTTCAATTCCAGATGCAGTTTGCGGCAGTACGGGCAATCAGGATCGTCAAAGACGAAGAGTTTTTTACTCCCCTTGGGATTACCCATGATAAAGGAGTGTTGCGTCGGTATAGTGGTCGGATCGATCTTTTGCAGTTCTTTCGGTCTGGGCAGTTCCTTTTCGTGGGCAATGACCGGCTGCTTGGTTTTCAGGTCGATAACCTGACCTTGCAGCAGATGTTTTTTTCCGAAATCGATGTAGACAATCCCGGTTTTGCCTCCCTGCTCGAACAGAATCTCGTACAGGCCGTGGCTGAGGGCCAGTTTAACTGATTTGACGCCGACATTGGCGAAGGAGAGCAGTTCTCCGGCCTCCTTGACGGTCAGGGTGTGGCATTTGACGCAGTCGTGGACCGGAACGCTGCCGTTTTCTGCCGGAGGGGGCATTTTGGCGGCGACCGGCGCTATGAAGCAGGAAAGCAGCAGAAGGGTGAATAACAGGGTGCGAATCTGAAACATGGGAACTCCTTTACTCAAGATTTATCATGCAGATTAACGGAATGAAGCGCGCTTTGCTACTCCAATCCGTATTCCTTCAGTTTGTACAAAAGCGCCCGGTGACTGATTTCCAGCAAGCGGGCTGCGTGGGTGCGGTTGCCGCCGGTTCTGGCCAGGGCCTTGCGGATCAGGTCATGTTCCATAGTCCGTTCCGCCTTCTTGATGGAAAGATCGCTGTCGTCGGCCGTCAGGTCATGATCTCCGCTCAGCGGCAGGCAGGATTCATCCAGCAGTTCGCCGTCGCACAACACAAGCCCTCGTTCAATTACGTTTTCCAGTTCGCGTACATTGCCGGGCCAGGTGTGAGCCATCAGCTGCCGCAGTCCTTCCGGCTTCAGGTGTGGTGTCGTTGTGCGGCCGATCCGCGCGGCGCATTCATGGAGCAGATGCTCCGTCAGCATCGGCAAGTCATCAAGCCGGTCGCGCAGGGGCGGGATTGTCAAAGTAAAAACATTGAGCCGGAAGAACAGGTCTTCCCTGAAACGGCCATCTGCAACATCCAACTCCAGATTTCTGGATGTGGCGGATACCACCCGGACATCCACTGATCTGGTTGTTGCGCCGCCAACCCGCCGCACTTCCCCCTCCTGCAATACCCGCAGCAGCTTGACCTGCAATGATGCAGGCATTTCACCTACCTCGTCCAGAAACAAGGTGCCGGTGTCAGCTTGTTCAAAGAGTCCGGCCTTTTCAGACACAGCGCCGGTGAATGCCCCGCGTACATGCCCGAACAGCTCGCTTTCCAGCAGTGTTTCCGGTAGGGCTCCACAGTTGACCGCCACAAACGGCTTCTCCGCCCTGCCACTATCAGCATGAATTGCCCGGGCCACCAATTCTTTGCCGGTCCCTGATTCTCCCAGCACCAGCACGGTGGTCTTAAGGTGTGCAACCCTGTGGATGCGGTCGTACAGTTCAAGCATTGCCGGGTTCCGTCCGATCAGGCTGTAGAAGGAATTGCTGCCCCGGATTTCGGAGCGTAGTCGGCGGTTTTCCTCCTTCAGCCGTTCACGCTCCTCTGCTTTTTTCAGCACAATGACAATCTCGTCACGTTTGAACGGTTTGGAGATGAAATCGTAGGCTCCGGCCTGCATGCAGGCGACAGCGGTATCCACGGCACCGTAAGCGGTCATCATGATGACCGGCGCCGTGATCCCCCGGGCCAGTGCCTGCCGCAAAAATTCCCGGCCATCCATGCCGGGCATGCGAATATCACTCAGAATGAAGTCATAGGCCTGGTGGCCCAGTTTTTCAAGGCCCTCGGCGCCGCTGGCGGCGGTGTCGGTGATAAAACCCTGCTTGCGCAACATCACCGAGAGCATGTGCCGCAGGTTTTCCTCGTCGTCAATGATCAGGATATGCGGTTGTGTCATATGCCGTGCCCTTGTGTTGCCGATCCCGGACGGTTCAGGGGCAGCCGTACGGTGAAACAACTACCCTTGCCGGTATTGCTCCGTACGTTGATCCGTCCGCCAAGACCTTCAATGATGCCGGATGATATGGCAAGTCCCAGGCCGGTGCCGTGTCCGGGAGCCTTGGTGGTAAAAAACGGGTCAAATATTCGCTCCAGCAGTTCAGCCGGGATACCAACCCCGGAATCGCAAATCTCCACCTGAACTCCGGAGCCGGATCGTTCCTGTGTTATGGCCACCTGCAGTTCTCCGGTGTCGGGCATGGCGTCATGGGCGTTGATGAGCAGGTTGATCAGTACCTGTTGCAGTTGGTGGGGGTCCAGGAAGAGCATTGGCAGTCCTTGTTCGCACTGAACCGTGACCTGGCACTGCTTGAACAGGCCCTGATGCTGCAACAGCTCAACGGTGCCGGAAGTCAGGGCCGCCAGATCAATCTCTTCACAGGTCGGCTGACGGGGGCGGGCATACTCCAAAAGTCCGCGCACGATCCGGTCGATCCGTTCACAGCTGTCCAGAATCCTGCGTAGCGCTTCGGCCTGGGGAACATCAGGTCCCGCTTCTGCGGCAAGCAGTTCGGCATAGCCCATGATGGATGCCAGCGGAGAGCCGATCTCGTGGGCAGTGCCTGCTGCCAGCAAGCCAACGGAAGCCATCTTTTCCGAGCGGACAGCTTCCTCCCGTGCCAGTTTCAGTTCCTGGTTGGCTTGTTCCTGTGCGGTGACGTGGGCTGCTACTTCCTGTTGTTTTTGCAGTAATGCGGCTGACATAGCGTTGAAGGATTCGGTAAGCTGCGCCAGTTCCAGGGTGCCGGATACTGCGATCTGGTGCCCATAGACACCGCCGGTAATCTTTTCCGTGGCGGCCAGCAAACGGTTGATTGGTCTGACCACGATGCGGGAGAGGATAGAGGCGCCCAAGCCCAGCAGCAGAATGAAATCAAGGACAAAATAGGAGGCAAAAAGCCGACGGGTGCGTTGTAGTCGGTTTTGTTCATCATCCAGTGAAAGCACCAGGCCGGCCCGCCCCACAACCTGCCCATCCCTGATCACCTGGGCCGAACGGATCAGTGCGTTGCCTCCCGGCAGCAGGTCGGCTTCTTCAGCCTGTCGTCCGGGCAGGGCCAGAGGCTGGTACAGGTCGCTCCCTTCCTTGCCTGCGGTATAGATGACCTTGCCGCCTGCATCCAGCAGGGTTATCCGTACCAGTGAGCGTTCTTCCGACAGCTTTCCGGCGTAGAGGGCTGCCGGGGAATCAAGCGGCAACACCCCTTCCGGGAATGTCGGCAGGCGATCCGGCAACTGGTTGACAAAAGTGGATAACAGCATGCGGGCATGTTCTGATTTTTGGGAGTAAAGATCGTTTTCAGCGGTTTTCAGGGCGAAGAGGCTGAACAGCAACCAGGTCAGCAGCAACAGGCCAGCCAGCGATGTCAGAATGCAAAAGGTGAGACTTGGCCGGTAGGAAGGCATCGCCTACCTCCCCAGCTGCAAATACCAGGAGATGATCTGTGGACCGAAAAAAATGTACAGAAGTGCGCCCAGCACCAGATAGGGGCCGAACGGTATGGCAAGATGACGGTCTTTGCCCTGTATTTTCATGATGCTCAATCCGACAATGGAGCCGACCAGGGAGGAACTGAAAATGATGAAGGGAATGGCTTTCAGTCCCAGAAAGGCCCCCATCATGGCCAGCAGTTTGGCGTCGCCGCCCCCCATGCCTTCCCGGCCGGTCAGCCAGAGATAGCCGTAGAACACCAGCGCCAGCAGTCCCCATCCGGCAATAATACCCAGCAGTGAGGAGAGCCATGAGGGCTCGGGGAGAAAAAAAGAGCAAAGAAAGCCGATAGCAATGCCGGGCAGGGATATTTCGTCCGGAATGATCTGATGGTCAAAATCGATAAAGGTGACCACCAGCAGTGCGGCGACGAAGATAAACAGTACAAGGTACTGTAACGTGGCGCCGAATTTGATGAAGAGCGCCAGGGAGAGCAGCCCGGTCAGCAGTTCCACCAGCGGGTAGCGCAGGGAAAAAGGGGCTGCGCAGTGACGGCAGCGGCCTCGCAGCAACAGCCAGGAGATGATGGGAATGTTATCGAACCAGCAAACTGCTGTTCCGCAGGCCATGCAGCGGGAACCGGGTGTGATGATCGACTGTTCCAGCGGCATGCGGTAGATGCAGACATTCAGAAATGATCCCGTAACCGCGCCAAGCACAAATACAGCCACTGCCATAAGCGGGACGGAAGGCATAACTACTGTTCCCCGAACCCATCCGTAATCAGTGCGCCGATGGTGACCATGGCCTCCCCCTCGTCCTCACCATCAACGGAAAGTCGAACCCTGGTTCCCTTTGCAGCGGCCAGCATCATGATTCCCATGATACTTTTGCCGTTTACTTCGATTCCTTCACGGGCCAGCTTCACTTCCGCCCGAAAGCGGCTGGCTGTTTTAACAAACAGCGCCGAGGCCCGGGCATGGAGCCCCAGCTTGTTCACAATCTCGAATTCCTGCTGCAACATGCGGTACACCCTTTCATGATCAGATAAGGCAGACAAGGGCAGTCCTTGGGACTGCTACTGCTTCAGGAACTCTCCGGCGGCTATGATGCTTTCACGTCCTGACTTGAGCAGCGATGCGGTCAATTCCTCAAGCGTTTGCCGTTCCCGGCGGGAGCAGAAGTCTACCATCATCGGCAGGTTGACGCCGGTCACCACCTCCAGCTTTCCTTCGGCAAGAAACGACAGGGCGGTGTTGGAGGGGGTTCCGCCAAACATATCGGTCATGATGATGGCGCCTTCGGTTCCAACCCGTTCAAGCGCCTGGCCGATACGTTGCACCAAGCCATCCGGTGGATCTTCCGGATGTAGCCCCACTGCTTCACACAACGGAATTTCACCGGTTATCATGCTGGCAGATGCAATCAGTTCCTGTGCCAGCCCTGCATGGGTTACCACGACAAGTCCTATCATAGCGTATCCTTATCCCTTCTCCAGGTCACGATGGCTGATGCGCACGTCGGAATTGGTGCTGCCCAGCCACTCAGCCAACAGTTCCACAAGTGCGACAGAACGATGACGTCCGCCGGTGCAGCCTATGGCAATGGTCAGATAACTTTTTCCCTCGCGGCGGTAGGAAGGCAGCAAGAACTCCAGCAGGCTCTGAAAACGGCTGATAAATTCGGCGGTTGCCGGTTGTTTGCAGACAAACTCCCGAACCTGTGGCTCCAGTCCGCTATGGGGGCGCAGCTCCGGAACAAAGTGGGGATTGGGCAGGAAACGGACATCCATGACCAAATTAGCATCCAGCGGCACGCCATAGCGAAAACCGAATGAAACCAGCTCCACGGCAAAGCGGCTGCTGCCCTCCTCACCTCTGACAAGCCGGATTACCCGGTCCCGTAACTGATGGACATTGAACTCGGAGGTGTCGATTATGCTGGTGGCGTGTTGCCGCAGCAGCGCCAGCCGCTCCCGCTCGATCCTGATCCCTTCCGGCACGGTACAGTGTTCATCTGCCGGATGTCTGCGCCGGGTTTCAGAAAAACGCCGGATCAGCACTTCGTCCGTGGTGTCGAGAAACAGCACGTCAAGCTGGTGTCCCGCTGTGCGCAGGTCGCTGAATGTTTCCACAACCCCCTGGGAGAGGTCGCGCCCGCGGATATCGGTTACCAGTACCGTACCTCTGAACTGCTCTCCGGACTTTTCGATCAGTTCTACAAACTGCCGGAAAAGCCGCACCGGCAGGTTGTCGATGCAGTAGAAACCTTCGTCCTCCAGGGCCTTGACCACTGTGGACTTTCCTGAGCCTGACATGCCGGTAATGACTAGAACGCGCATTATCTACTCCACTTCATCGCCAAGGGGGCGAGCCTCCATGCGGGCCAGCAGGCGATCCTGGAAATCCTTTGCCGAATGATAGCCCATGCCCTTCAGCAGGAAATTTCGAGCCGCCACCTCGATTATTGCCCCCAGGTTACGGCCCGGTCGTACCGGGATGGTCAGGTGCGGCAGATCGACGCCCAGGATGGTGACGGTATGATCATCAATGCCTAAACGATCATATTCATGATCAGGATTCCAGTCCACCAGTTCCAGCATCAGGTCAATGATCTTTTTTTCACGGATGGCGGAAACCCCGTACAGGTCCTTGATGTTGATGATCCCCAGCCCTCTGATTTCCATCAGATGCTGGATCTGGTCCAGTGGCTGTCCCACCAGCGCGGCAGGCATTTTCTTCTTGATGAAGACCATGTCGTCGGACACCAGGCGATGGCCCCTGATGATCAGTTCCAGGGCACACTCGCTTTTTCCGATGCCGCTTTTGCCGGTCAGAAGCACCCCGACGCCCAGTACGTCCACCAGGACACCGTGCAGATGGGTTGTGGGCAGCAGTCGTTCTTCCAAAAACTTGGTGACCAGCGAGATAAAGGTTGAAGACTGGTGGTGGGTGCGTAGTACTGGAATGCCACGTTCCGCAGTTGTCTCAAGGAAAAAGGGAGGTGGTGTCAGTCCTTTGGTGACAATGAAGCAGGCCATGGGGAATTGGCAGAGGGCGCGGGCATTTGCCTGCATGGTTTCTGCATCAAGCTGTGAAAGATAGGATATTTCTGTGTTGCCCAGAATCTGAATCCGGTCCGGATGCAGATGCTCAGTATAGCCGGTCAGCGCCAGGCCCGGTTTCTGAAGACGGGGGGAGGTCACCCGTTGTGCCAGACCGTTGGCCCCGGAGATCAGTGTCAGGTCCAGCCCGTACTCACTGTCGTCCAGCAGGTCCTGTATGGAGAGGCTGATAGTATCCATGTTGGCAAGGGTGACGGAGCGACCGTTTCCAGCCGCTCCGTCATGCTTCCTACCCCCTGTGGGGTTCAATCAGGCCAAAGTTGCCGTCTTTACGACGGTACAGAACGTTGATCTCGCCGGAACCGGCATCGGTAAATACCAGAAAGTCCTTGTGCAGCAGGTCCATCTGCATCACCGCTTCTTCAACGGCCATCGGCTTGGCTGTTTCGGTTCTGGTTGTAATGACAACCGGCTCGGGACTTGCCTCCAGGCTCTCGGCCTCGAAGATTTTTTTGGATACTGTACGGCCATTGCCGGAGGAGCCGGGCTTGTGGTCCTTCAGCTTTTCCTTGTAACGTTTCAATTGACGTTCAATCTTGTCCAAAACCATATCCACGGCGGCATACATGTCGCTGGTGGCTTCGGAAGCCTTGGTGGTTATGCCGCGACCCGTGATCACGATTTCCACGATGTGGCGAATTTTTTCCACTGAAAAATAGACCTGGGCGGTGATCGGCTCATCAATGTACTTGGTGACCCGCTCCAGCTTCTCCTCGGCGTAGGCTTTCAGCGCCTCGCTTTGTTCCATATGCCGAAAGGTTGTCATTACTTGCATGGTTGTGCTCCTCCTGTTAGTAGTTGCCTCTATGTTGAGAGTATATCAGAAATGCCGTCGTCGTTCAGACGACGATCCGATCCGCATCATTTCACGGTACTTGGTAACGGTCCGACGGGCGATATTCACCGTTTCTCCGGAGAGTATCTCGGCTATCCGCTGATCGGACAGCGGTTTTTTGGAATCTTCCCGGTCGATAATATCCTTGATTCTACTCTTGACGCTCTCCGAGGAGACATCCTCGCCGCCACCGGAGGTGGAAAGCCCGCTGTTGAAAAAATATTTCAGTTCAAACAGTCCCTGGGGGGTCTGCATGTACTTGTTGGTGGTGACCCGGCTGATGGTGGATTCATGCATGCCGATATCTTCCGCCACATCACGCAGCACCAGGGGATGCAGCCCTTCAACACCCCGCTCCAGGAAGTCCCACTGAAACTTGACGATGCTCTTGGCTACCCGGAAGATGGTGCGCTGTCGCTGCTGGATGCTCTTGATCAGCCACTGGGCGGCCCGCATCTTGTCGCTGACATATTCATCCGTCTTGGAATCAAGACCGCCTGCGGCGCGGGCTTCCATGTAATAGGGAGACAGACGCAGGTTCGGCAGACCGTCTTCGTTGAGCATGACTACGTAATCATCTCCCACCTTCTGCACAAAAATATCAGGTGAAATATACTGTGCGTCATTGCTGCCGTAAATCCTGCCAGGGCGGGGATCAAAGCCGGCAATCAGTCTGGTTGCCGCTACCACTTGGTCGATGTCAACCCGCAAACTCCGGGCGATCTGCCGGTAATTGCGGGATTCCAGTTCTTTGAGGTGATGCAACAGGATTGACTCCACCACGCTCCCAGCCATGCCCAAGGCACGGGCCTGCAGCAGCAGACATTCCTGTAAAGAACGCGCCCCCACGCCAACCGGATCAAGCCCCTGAATCCGCGCCAGCAGAGCTTCCACAAAAGCTTCATCAACAGCGCAGGATTGGGCGGTTTCAGCAACGGTTGAGCAGAAGAAGCCGTCATCGTCAATATTGCCAATGATCTCTTCCGCAACCCGGACTTCTTCGTCCGAAAAGCGGCTCATGTGCAGTTGCCAGAGCAGGTGATCAGCCAGGGTACTACGCTGGGTCAGCAGGTTTTCAAAGGAGGGCCGGTCTTCATCGTCAGCAGCCTGTTCCCCTGATGAATAGTTGTAGCCATCCAGATAGCTGTCCCAGTCCCGGACCGTTTCCTCGCCGGCAGTCACTTCGGTAAATGCGTCATCGCCAAGCCCGGGTTCCGATTCTTCTGCCTCGGAAAGATCTGCAGACTGCTCGCTGACGGCAAATTCCTCCGCTTCCGGCACCTCTTCCAGAATCGGATTTTCCTCAAGCTCCTGACTGACAACATCCTGGAGTTCCATCCGGGTCATCTGCAGCAGTTTGATGGCCTGCTGCAACTGGGGGGTCATCACCAGCTGCTGCGTCATCTTTATCTGTTGGCGCATCTCCATCGCCATTACGGGCTCACTCCTGTTCTGCTACAGTCTGAATGTTTCGCCCAGATAGATTTCACGGGCCAATTTGCTTTCAGCAATCTGTTCGGGGGTGCCGAATTCCAGTACTTCGCCAGCGTTAACAATGTAGGCGGCATCACAGACGACCAGGGTCTCGCGCACATTGTGATCAGAGATAAGGACGCCGATATTGCGTGCTTTCAGTGATACGATCAAATTCTGGATGTCCGCCACAGCGATCGGATCGATGCCGGCGAACGGTTCGTCCAGCAGTATGAAGGCCGGGGAAGTGATCAAGGCTCTGGCTATTTCAACCCTGCGCCGCTCGCCGCCGGAAAGGGCATACCCCATGGTGTCGGCAACGTGGGCTATGCCGAACTCTTCGAGCAGTTCCTGCGCCCGATGCTGCTGCAACTCCCGGTCATTTTCCACGGTTTCCAGTATGGCCAGGAGGTTATCCCGTACGGAAAGTTTACGGAAGACGGAAGCCTCCTGGGGCAGATAGCTGATCCCCCTGCGGGCACGCAGATGCATCGGAAAATCGGTGATATCTTCATTGTCCAGAAAGACGTTGCCCCGTTCCGGACGGGTAAGTCCCACAACCATGTAAAAGGTGGTGGTCTTTCCGGCGCCGTTGGGGCCAAGCAGGCCGATAACCTGTCCGGTGTTCAGGGAAAGGTCCACTCCTGATACCACGGTCCGTTTGCCGTAGCTTTTACACAGTCCTTCAGCCCGCAGGCTTCTGTCAGCGCTGTTTGCTGCCATCACTCTTCTTTGGTCCGCTGCCCGGTTTCGGATGAATCACCGCCTCAACCCTGGTGTTCTCGCCACTGTCAACCACGCTGAGCTCGTCGTCGATGAAGTAGGTTATGATCTTCCCGGTAATGGAATCGTTGTTCTGGGTCACCTTGGGGTTGATGGTGAGCGTGATCTTGCCCAGCTTGTTTTCATAGACCGCATGGCCACCGGTACCCACCCGGTTAGTCTGCAGAATCCGCACATTGCCGATAGCAATGATCTTGTCCACGTCGTCGGAGGTCTCACCATAGAAAATTTCAAGCCGGTCGGAGTAAATGGTTATCTCTTCCTGGCGGGAAACCACCCGGCCGGTGAAAATGGCTTTCTTACCCTTGTTGTCCGCCTGGAGATGGTCCGCCTTGACGGTGATCGGTTTGTTGGAGCGATCTTTGCGGTCAGACGGTGTTGCTGCCGTGGATGGCACCGCGTGGAACAGGATCAACACGGCGGCCAGAAGCCAGACCAGATAGTTAGCGTTGCGCATGGTATCCCTCTATGACTGCATGTACCTGATGATGAAAACGGACCTGCTCATCCTTGATGGTCAGGTCCATCCCTTGTGCGGTCAAGGTCAGCCGACCGTCAACAACCCGTACCGGACGATCCGTCAGCACCACTCCTTCAGCGGCCCGGTATTCAAGGAAGTCGGTATCCATTACCATGCCGCGTTTGGTGACGATATGTACCTGGCCGTTCATTCGCACGATTCGTGCTCCTTCGTTGTAGGAGCCGGTTTGTGAGGTGATCACCATGCCTCCGGCCTTGCCTTCATAAAGCTCGGTACGGACTTTTTCCAGGCGAACCGAGCCGGATTCCTTGTCGTATTCAGCCTTTTCGGCGGTCAAATTCCAGAGTTTCGTATCACCCCGCATCTCGGAGAACGAAGCTCCGGACATGGCCATATCAATTTCAGGGGAACTGTTTCGAGGAGCTGATTCGGGCGGTGCCGAGCGGAACTGCTTCAGGGCAACTGTTCCGGCAATGGCCACACTGACGACGATTATTGCCGCTGCCAGAACCTGTCTGATTTGCTTTGAGGCCATCATTGACATGGCGGCACTATACCATCGGGGCGGTTGCCTGTCCAGAAGATAGCTGCTCTGTTGACGGCATTTGGCACAAAGCTTGAATGCTTTTCACAGCTCGTAGCGCTGGGCAACCAGTTCATCCCATGCCCCGCGTCCCTTCAGCAGCAGGTCGCACAGCTCACGTACTGCACCCATGCCGCCGCCATGCGCGGATACGAAGTCCGCAACAGCACGCACCTCTGGCAGGGCATCGCAGGGAGCCGCAGAAAAGCCAACCTTGCGCATCACCGGCACGTCAATCACATCGTCGCCCATATAGGCGATCTGATGATCGGCAAGGCCGGTCCGCTGCCGGATATCATCATAGCTGTCCAGCTTGCGCAGCGACCCCTGGTAGACGAATTCGATCTCCAGTTCCCGTGCCCGCAAGTCAACCACCGGTGAAGTGCGTCCGGTAATTATGCCGACCTGGATTCCTGCCCGCTGAATCAGTTTGATGCCATGTCCGTCCCGGACGTTGAAAAACTTGGTTTCAACGCCGTTGGCGTCCCAGATGATCCGGCCATCGGTCATCACACCATCCACATCAAGGATCAATAGTTGGATATGTTGCAGTTTATCCATCATGCGATACCTGCCTTCAGAATGTCATGCAAGTGGATGACACCGCAGGGGGGCTGGCTGCCGTCGTCATCAAACACGAAGAGCGAGGTAATTGCGTAGCGTTCCATGGTTTGCAGGGCTGCGGCAGCCAGATCAGTACGCAGTATCCGCTTCGGTCCCCGGCGCATCAGGCTGCCGGCCGTTATCTTCAGTATCTCTTCACCCCGCTCCAGGGCACGGCGCAGGTCGCCATCGGTGATGACCCCCAGCAGGTTGCCATCCCGGTCGGTGACGCCGGTTACGCCCAGACCTTTGGCGGTTATCACGAACAAGGCCTCTTGCATCTGGGTCTCTTCCGTTACCAGGGGGATTGACTCTCCGCTGTGCATCAGATCTTCGACCCGCAGCAGCAATTTCTTGCCCAGCGAGCCGCCGGGATGGAATATGGCGAAATCCTCCTCCTTGAAGCCCCGCTGCACCAGCAGGGCCACTGCCAGGGCGTCACCCATGGCCAGGGTGGCCGTGGTGGATGAGGTGGGGGCCAGTCCCAGGGGGCAGGCCTCTTCGCTCACCGAAACATCCAGGTAGACATCGGCCATGCGGGAGAGGGTCGAGTCGGGGTTGCCGCTCATGGCAATCAGGCTGGCTCCAAGGCGCTTGACCACTGGCAGGATGCGCAGCAGCTCCTCGGTTTCGCCGCTGTTGGAAATGGCGATAACCACATCGCCTTTCATGATCATGCCCAGATCGCCGTGAATCCCTTCTGCCGGGTGCAGAAAGAATGCCGGTGTGCCGGTTGAAGCCATGGTAGAGGCGATCTTCTGGCCGATCAGGCCCGACTTGCCCATGCCGCTGACCACCACCCGACCGTGGCTGGCGAGAATGATTTCCACCGCTTTTTCAAAGGAGGCGTCAATCCGTTCGGACAGGGCTGCTACGGCTTGAGCCTCGGCCTGAATTACTTTTTTTGCTGTTTCCCGTATGCTCATAATGGGCTTGATCCGTGCCTTTTCAAGTTCTTGCCACTGCATCAATGGCTTGCAGTTTTTTCAGGAGTGTCGGCAGTTCTGCCAAGGGGATGGAGTTGGGACCGTCGCACAGCGCAACCTCCGGGTCTTCGTGCACTTCCATGAAAATACCGTCGATACCGGTGGCCACCGCAGCACGGGCAAGGAACTCCACAAATTCACGCTGTCCGCCGGAGCAGTCTCCCTGTCCGCCGGGCAGCTGCACGCTGTGGGTGGCGTCAAAAACCACCGGATAGCCGAAGGCGCGCATTACCGGCAGGGAGCGCATGTCCACCACCAGATTGTTGTAGCCGAAGGAGGCGCCTCGCTCGGTCAGAATAATATTTTCGTTGTCGCAGGCCGCAACCTTACCGGCCACGTTGCGCATGTCCCAGGGGGCCAGAAACTGTCCCTTCTTGACATTGATGACTTTGCCGGTGCGGGCCGCCGCCGTCAACAGGTCGGTCTGGCGGCAGAGAAAGGCCGGGATCTGCAATACGTCAAGCACCTGGGCCGCCGGAGCTACCTGCTCAATGGAGTGGATGTCAGACAGGACCGGGATGCCCAGGGCGTCCTTTACCTTTGCCAGGATGCGCAACCCCTGGTCAAGGCCGGGGCCGCGAAAGGCCGAAACCGAAGTACGGTTGGCTTTGTCGTAGGATGCCTTGAAGATCAGCGACATCCCCAAGCCGTTACAAATGGTCATCAACCGCTCGGCGTGACGCAGGGTGGCTGATTCGTCCTCGATTACGCAGGGTCCGGCAATCAGGGCCAACGGGCGGCCGCCGCCGATTTTGACCGCTCCGATGGAAAGTTCTCTGGTCATGGGCATCCTCTCCGATAAAAAGGCCCCGCAGTCCTTGCGGGGCACGGTCCTATTCTTACCACGCCGACGCCTTCCTTGACAAGCACCCCTTTGTAGAAGCGTACAAGGGCCATTGTCAAGCAGTGGGAATTGATATAGGTTTGCCACTTCTTAATATCTGCGTGTAAGTAGAACAGTACAAGGTTGATCTCATGGACGGAATAAACCTTATACAGGATCTCGCCATTGTTCTTCTGGGAGCCGGTGCAGCAGGAGCGCTGTGCAAGCGGTTCGGACTTTCGGTGATTGTCGGCTACCTTTTGGCCGGCATTATTCTGGGGCCGCATACTCCGCCTTTTTCATTCATCCTCGACGTGGGGCGCATTGAAACACTTTCCCAGATAGGGCTGGTATTTCTCATGTTCGCCATCGGTCTGGGTTTGAGCCTCACCAAGCTGCAGAAAATGGGGCTCTCGACGCTGGTGGCCACCGGATTAGGCGCCTTTTTCGTGCTCAACCTGACCCAACTGCTGGGAACGCTGCTTGGATGGTCGCCGATCCAAAGCCTGTTCATTGCCGGAATGTTCATGTGCTCCAGTTCAGCGGTCATTGCCAAGGTCTTCAAGGACCTGAATCTGGTGCATGAACGCTATGCACAGAAGGCGCTGGCAATCACCGTGCTGGAGGACGTGGTGGCGGTGGTCATGCTGGCTGTGCTGGGTTCCCAGGCAACAGCCGGGGTCGGCAGCCTGTTGGCCGGTATGAGCGCGTTTGTGGTGCTGTTGGTAATGACGGGACTGTTTTTCATTCCCCGACTGCTGCGTCGTGTTGAGGCGAAAGCTGATCCGGAATTGCAGACCATTGTTGTGGCAGGCATCCTCTTTCTGATGGCGCTCATGGCGGTAAAGGCCGGTTATTCGCTGGCGTTGGGAGCATTTTTGCTGGGGGCGATCGTTGCCGAGATGCCGCAGAAGGGCAGTGTGGAAAAGGCTTTTTTCGGCATGCGCGACATGTTCAGCAGCGTCTTTTTTGTCTCCATCGGCATGATGATTGACGTACGACTGATGGTTGATGTCTGGCCGTTGATTCTGGGGCTGCTGCTTTTCACCCTGATTGTCAGGCCGCTTGCCACCGGCTTTGCGATGATCCTGGTTGGCACCCCTCCCTATGAAGCCCGGCGGGCGGGCCTGGCCTTGACCCCCCTGGGAGAATTTACCTTTGTTATCGCACAACTGGGCGTCAGCAAAGCTGTGTTGCCTCCGCAATGGTATCCTGTTGCGGTGGGTGTTTCGCTCTTGACCGTCCTTCTTGCGCCCCTTGTCAACCGCCACGCAGAAACCGTGCTGCGCGTTGTGGAAAAAGCCGAGCCGCTTTTCATGCGCCGGATTGTGGGGGGCTATCATGACTGGCTGGCCCAGTTCGCCAATTTGCAGGGCAGCCACGCCTGGTGGCAACTGAGCAAGAAGCGGGTGCTGCAAATCCTGCTGGAAGCGCTGCTGGTCACTGGACTGCTTTCTTTTTCCGGAGCCTTGCTGGAGGTTTTTCAAAAAAGTCCACTGGCGGCAACACTGACGCCGCTGACAGTGAAGCTGACCTTCTTTACCCTGATCGGTCTGCTGGTGCTGATACCACTGTTCGCTATCTGGCGCAACATATCCGTGCTGGCCATGATCTTTGCCGAGCTAGCCGACAGCCGTACCCGCATACCCGGTCCCATTGTTGAAAACAGTTTCAAGGTACTCAGCTCCATTGTCATTGCTTACTGGCTCTTTCGCATCGCGCCGGTGGCTTCACTGTCCAACTGGTCCTGGCTGACCATTGTTGTGGTGCTGGCGGTGGTGCTGGTGATCTTTTCCCGTCGTCTCATTTACTGGCACAGCAAGTGGCAGGGGTCGCTCAAGGATGTGTTTGCAGACCACCAGGCTGTTGAAATGCACCGCCAGCGATTGTGGATGCAGGATTCCGTGGGTTGGGAAATCAACATACAGCAATTTGCCATTCCTGAACATGCGGCCTGTGCCGGCCGAAGTATCGCAGAATTACAGATACGTTCACGTTTCGGGTGTACTGTTGTGGAGATTGAGCGCCAGGGACACGCTATTGTCACCCCTGATCCGTCGACGATCATTTATCCCGAAGATCGTCTGCTTCTCTTGGGAAAACCTGAACAGATAGATGCCATGCGTGCGGAGTTCTGCCGAATCAAGCCGGACGGGAAGTCCGCGGATTTTGACGAAGCCCGTCTGGAACGGGTGAGCGTGCCTGTCTGCTCCCATGTCGGGTCATCGTTTGCCGAACTGCGCATTCCCTTCCATACCGGTGTGCTGGTGGTGGGGATTGACCGGGCAGGGGATAAAATTATTAACCCGGCAGGGGAGGAGCGCCTTGTCGAAGGTGACGAATTGCTTGTATTGGGGTCGCCTGAGCAGATTCGCGGTTTTGAGATGTGGCTTGATGATGCGCCAGGGCCGGACGTCTAATGTGCCTGTTGTGATGCATGGTCAGCAGGTTCGCTTTGCACTGGCGGACCCCTTTTGGGTTGAGGCTGTGCAGATTTCATGCTAGGATTCATCGCTTTTTAATACAGACGGGAGATGCACATGATCAGCAGTCTTGTGAAAAAAATAATCGGTAGCAAAAACGACCGGGTTTTGAAAAAACTGTGGCCGGTTGTGGCGCAGATAAACAGTCTTGAAACCACTGTGCAGGCTCTTTCAGATCAGCAATTGCAGGCTAAAACCGTAGAGTTCAAGGAACGGTACAGCCAGGGGGAATCCCTTGACAAGCTGCTGCCGGAAGCCTTTGCCGTTTGCCGCGAGGCAGGCAGACGGGTGTTGGGTATGCGCCACTTCGACGTACAGCTTATCGGCGGCATGGTCCTGCATTCCGGCAAGATCGCCGAAATGAAAACCGGTGAGGGCAAGACTCTGGTGGCCACCCTGCCTGCCTACCTGAACGCCATTTCAGGCAAGGGGGTACATGTGGTCACGGTCAACGACTACCTGGCCCGGCGGGACTCGGATTGGATGGGACGGCTTTACGGATTCCTGGGACTTAAGGTTGGGGTTATTGTTCATGGGCTGAACGATGATGAGCGGCGGGAAGCATACGCTGCCGATATTACCTACGGCACCAACAACGAATTCGGCTTTGACTACCTGCGCGACAACATGAAGTTCTCTCTGGACGATTATGTGCAGCGCGGCTTCAACTACTCCATTGTTGACGAGGTTGACTCGATCCTGATCGACGAGGCCCGTACCCCGCTGATCATCTCCGGCCCCACGGAAGATTCCACGGACAAGTACTATATTGTCAACCGGATCATTCCGCTGTTGGAAAAGGGGCAAGTTAAGGAAGAAGAGGCCAACAATCTTTCCGGAAAGCGCAAGATATATACCGGCGACTACACCATTGACGAAAAAGCCAAGAACGCCACGCTTACCGAGCAGGGGGTAGCCAAAGTCGAGCAGTTGCTGAAGCTTGATAACCTCTATGACCCGCGCAATATCGAGACGCTGCACCATGTGCAGCAGGCGCTGCGGGCTCACACCATGTACCGCCGGGATGTTGAGTATGTGGTCAAGGATGGCGAGGTGCTCATTGTTGACGAGTTCACCGGTCGTCTGATGCCGGGCCGACGCTGGTCCGACGGCTTGCACCAGGCGGTGGAGGCCAAGGAGGGGGTGCGGATCGAGAGTGAAAACCAGACCCTGGCCACCATCACCTTCCAGAACTATTTCCGGATGTACGGCAAGCTCTCCGGTATGACCGGCACCGCCGACACCGAGGCCGAGGAGTTCCACAAGATCTACAAACTGGACGTGGTGGTGATCCCCACCAACCGGGTTCTGCTGCGTCCTGACTTCCCGGATGTGATCTATAAGACTGAAGTTGAGAAGTTCGACGCCGTCATCAAGGATATCAAGGAACACTACGAACTGGGACAGCCCTGTCTGGTGGGCACTATTTCCATCGAGAAGTCGGAGGTGCTCTCCGAGTTGCTGCGCAAGCAGGGGGTGCCGCACTACGTATTGAACGCCAAACAGCATGAAATGGAAGCTGAAATCGTGGCCCAGGCCGGTCGCAAGGCAGCCATCACCATCGCCACCAACATGGCTGGACGGGGTACGGACATTCTGTTGGGTGGAAATCCTGAAGGACTGCTCAAACAATGGAAAAACGCCAACCCGGAGGTTACCGAAGAGCAGATCGAGGCAACCCTGGCGGAGTTCAAACTGCGCTGTCAGGCTGAACATGATGAGGTTGTCTCCCTGGGCGGTCTGCATATCATCGGCACCGAGCGCCATGAGTCACGGCGGATCGACAATCAGTTGCGGGGGCGTTCCGGTCGTCAGGGGGACCCCGGCTCCTCCCGTTTCTACCTTTCCCTTGAGGATGATCTGCTGCGTATCTTCGGTTCGGAGCGGGTCTCCAAGATCATGGACTTCCTCAAGATCGAGGAAGGGGAAGCCATTACCCACGGCATGATCACCAAGTCCATTGAAAATGCCCAGAAAAAGGTGGAAGCTCACAACTTCGAGATTCGTAAGCATCTGATCGACTACGACGATGTCATGAACAAGCAGCGCGAGGTGATCTACACCCAGCGCCGCGAAATACTGGCCGGTCAGGATATCCGGGAAAGTTTCCTGGAAATGCTGGACGAGACAGTCGGCGATATCGTCAACGCCTATGCCTTTGAAAAGGACGCGCCCCTGGAGTGGGACTGGGAAGCCCTGTCCGAGACAGTCATGCGCTGCTTCGCTCTGCAACTTGATCTGACCAAGGAGATGGTTGCGCGGATGAATGCCGACGGTCTTCGTCACCTGTTGCAGGAGCAGGCCCAGGCGATCGTTGACCGCCGTGCTTCCGATATGGGGGATGAACTGTTCGATCATCTGATCCGGGTGGTGATGCTGCAGGCTATAGATGTCCACTGGAAAGATCATCTTTTGAACATCGATCACCTGAAAGAGGGGATCGGCCTGCGGGGATACGGCCAGAAGGACCCCAAGCAGGAGTATAAGAAGGAAGCCTACCAGCTGTTCATGGAGATGATCGTCCGTATCCGTGAGGAGACGGTCGAGCGGGTCTTCTGGGTACAGATCGAAGATGAAGAGGATGTGGAGGAGTTGGAAGAGGAGCAGTTGGAAAAGAGCCGTAAGCTGATGCAGACGCTGACAGTCAGCGATGAACAGACTCAGGCCACGGCTGCAACTGCTAAAAGTTCCAAGGTGGCCGGGCGCAACGATCCCTGTCCCTGCGGGAGCGGCAAAAAGTATAAAAAATGCTGCGGGAAATAATCATGACACCCAAAGGTTTTCAATTTTCAACCGTTGAAGCGGCCATCAAGAAGCCGGGGCGCAAGGATCTGGCCCTGATCTGGTCCGATGTTCCGGCCATAGCCAGCGCGGTTTTTACCACCAATGCGGTCAAGGCTGCGCCGGTACTGCTTTCTCAGGAGCGGATGCGTGGTGGCCGTTGTCAGGCGCTGGTGGTCAATAGTGGCAATGCCAATGCCTGTACCGGGGCGAAAGGCATGGCCGATGCCCGTGAGACCAGTCGCATTCTGGCGCTGGAACTGGGCATTGAAGAGCAACTGCTGCAGGTCAGCTCCACCGGCGTGATTGGTGTGCCGTTGCCCATGGACCGTCTGACCGCCGCCCTGCCTGCGCTGGCCGCCGGGCGGGGGGATGCAACCCTTGATGATCTGGCCGCAGCCATCATGACCACCGATACGTTTCCCAAAACAGCGGTGCGCAACGGCCCCGGCTACATTATTGCCGGAACGTCCAAGGGTGCCGGTATGATCATGCCCAACATGGCAACCATGCTGGCCTATATCATGACCGATGCCGCTGTTGATCCCGGTTTTCTGAACAGTTGCTTCCGTGCCGCGGTTGACCGCTCCTTTAACGCCATTACCATTGACGGCGATACCTCCACCAATGACACCTGTCTGATGATGGCCAACGGCGTTGCCGGTAACCCGGTCATCACCGGCGGAACTCCGGAGGCTGAGGAGTTTGTCCGTCTGCTTGAAGGGGTCCTGCTTGATCTGGCCAAGCTGATCGTGAAGGACGGCGAGGGGGCCACCAAGTTTGTGGAGATCCGCATAACCGGCGCTGCCGATGACGCCGATGCCAAGCGGGCGGCCCTGGCTGTTGCCAACTCCAGTCTGGTCAAAACCGCTTTTTTCGGTCAGGATGCCAATTGGGGCCGGATCTTTGCCGCAGTGGGGTACTCCGGCGCACGGGTCAATCCCGATCTGCTCTCGCTGTGGTTTGATGAGGTGCAGATGGCAAAGAACGGTCTGTTTGCCGGTGGTGATGCCGAAGCGCGCGGTACTGAAGCGCTGCGCCGCAAAGAGTTTGCCGTCACCGTGGAGATGGGGCTGGGAACCGGCTGCGCCACCGTCTTTACCTGTGACCTGTCCCATGAATACGTGAGTATTAATGCCGATTATCGCACCTGATTTTTGCCAACCCCGAGGGTGACTGCCATGAAAATGCTTCCCGCGCTGCTTCTCGTCCTGCTTCTTCTGGTACTGGCAACACCGGTGCTTGCCCAGACGGTCAAGGTGGCTGAGGCGGCGGTCACCACCAAGGTTTCAAAGGGCAAGCCGGTTGATTCGGTGCATCGCATCTCTCACCGCACGGTGAAAGCACTCTACTTTTTTACCCGCACGGTCCTGGAATCCGCCGGAGAAACAACCATCAAGCACCGCTGGATTCATGCTGACCGGGTTATCAAAGAGACGGAACTGCCGGTCAAGGGCAGGCGGTGGCGCGCTTACAGCGCATTGCCGGTTGATGCAGCAAGCGTCGGACAGTGGCGGGTTGAGTTGCTGGATGAGTCCGGGACCCTCATCAAAACATTGGAGTTCAAAGTACATTGACCAGGAACCCGCTCGATACAAGAATTTCCTTCTCAGTTGTTCTGATGCTCTGTGCATCACTTCTTCTCAGCAGCTTCTTCATAACAAATGCCAAAGCGGCTGAGCATGATCCCCTTGCTGAAGCCGGGCGGTTGGCAGCCCTGGAGTTCATGCTGCAGGATGCCATCAGTCGTCATCTGATCAGCGGCGCTGTGCTGTTGATCGGCGACCGTCATGGTGTGCTGTATGAAAACGCCATCGGTAAGGACGGTTTTGCGCCGGATGCCCGCCCGCTGACCGTTGACACACGTTTTGACGTCGCCTCCCTGACCAAGGTTGTTGCCACTGCCCCGGCCATCGTCAGTCTCATTGAAGAGGGACGGCTCTCCCTGCTTGATCCACTCTCCACCTGGTTTCCCGAGCTTGAAGGACGTGATATCACCGTGCTCCATCTGCTGACCCACACCTCGGGCCTCCATGACCGGACCATTGATGTCGCCGATCCCCTGGCCAGCGCCGTGCGCAATGCGGCGCTGCTGGCAGGACGTCTGCCAGCGGGCCACCGTTTCCAGTATGCCGACATCAACTTCATCCTGCTGGGAGAGCTGGTACGGCGGGTGAGCGGCCTGCCGCTGGACCGCTACTGTCAGGAAAACCTGTATCAGCCGCTGATGATGCACAGCACCGGCTTTAACCCTTCCTACGGTCTTAAGATAGCTGCGACGCTGGGGGGAAGCAGAAGCATAACCGGTGTTGTGCAGGATGAGAACGCCCGTAAGCTTGGCGGTGTAGCCGGCCATGCCGGGCTGTTCAGTACAGCGCGGGATTTGGGGCGGTTTGCGCGGATGCTGCTGGGAGGTGGACAGCTGGAGGGGGTCAGGACGCTTTCGCCGGAAACGGTAAGCCAGATGATCGCCCCCTATTTCTCCAGCAATGGCCGGATCGTGCGCGGTTTGGGCTGGGACCGGGAGTCACCCTACTCATCTCCCAAGGGGGCGTTGTTTTCCGACAGATCCTTCGGCCATACCGGATACAGCGGCTCCTCAATCTGGATCGATCCGGAAAGCGGGTTATATGTCGTACTGCTCAGCACCAGGATAAACTACAGTAACAAGCAGCGTTTCAACCGGCTGCGCGGCAACATCTCGACCTTGGGAGCTGCGGTTTTCAGGGACAGCCGGATCGGTTATTCTGCGCAAAGGCCCGAAAAACCGTAACCTTGACAGGTACCAGTCGCTATGTTACCGTTCGCAGGCTTTTTTATCTGACGTGTCCGCATCATCAGCAATCCTCGTGGGGAGGGACCGATGGGCAGCATCAACATTCTTCTGGCCGATGACAGCATCACCATCCGCAAAGTGGTTGGCATCATTTTTGGTGGCGATGACTACTCCCTCACTATGGTTGACAGCGGCACGGCAGCCATTGAAAAAGCGCTGGAGATCAGGCCGGATATCCTGCTGATCGACGTCATCATGCCCGGTATGAACGGCTATGAGGTGTGCGAGGCGGCGCGCCGCGAACCGCTGCTGGCTGCTACACCGATTCTGCTGCTGACCGGCTCCTTCGACCCCTTTGATGAAGAGAAGGCCCGTCAATGCGGCGCCAATGACCATATCGTCAAACCCTTTGAAGCGCAGCAGCTGGTCAACAAGGTACAGGAACTGCTTGCACAGGCAGAGGAATCTGCTGCTCAGGCGCTGCAGAGTGAGTCCACGCCGCAGGAATCAGTATTTGAGTCCACCTTTGCCGATGCAACTCCTGCCGCTTCCGCTCTTTCTGCCTTTTTCGAGCCGGAGGACCAACCGGTCGAACCATTTGCCTTTGAATCAACCTTCCAGCAGACTCCTGCCGCATCACTCGATGATCCATGGGGAGCCTTTACCCAGCAGCCGGAACCTGCTGCTCCATCCACTGCCGATGATTCGCCCTTTGAGAGCCACTTTGCAGCACAGCCCCCTGAAACTCCGGCTGAAGAGTCCTTTGAAAGCAGCTTTGCCATCCCGGATGTAATGGAAATGCTACAGGATGATGTGAACTCCTCCGTCGCTGCCGCTGTGCCGGAGTCAGCCATCGGCTCTTCCTGGGTTCCCACGGATGAGCAGACCTTTGAATTCCGCGAGGAGGTTGCCGAGGCGCCGTCTGTGGCCTTGGGTAATCCGCTGGAACTGGAAGGCCAGTTTCCCGAACCGGCACCGACATTTGATCCCGCAGCCTTTGAACCCACAGCAGCGGTGGAACCGGTGGTTGAAACCGTGGCGGAAGTGCCGCGCATGACCGAGGTTGCGGTTGCCGCAGCGGTTGCGGAAGCGCCCGTTCTGACCGAAGAGCAATTGAAGGCGGCGATCATGGCAGCCTCACGGGAAACCATCGAGCGGATCGTCTGGGAAGTGGTGCCCGATCTGGCGGAGACCATGATCAAGGAAGCCATCCGAAAGATCACCGACGGCAAATAACGCTACAGATATTTGACGGGAAACGGGGATGGCGACATCCCCGTTTTTGTTAGGAGAGCGATATGATCAGAAAAGCCATTGCCAAGGTAGTTGAACAGGAACATCTGACCGAAGGGGAGATGATCGAGGTGATGAACCAGATCATGTCCGGTGAATGCACACCGGCCCAGATAGGCTCTTTCATAACAGCCTTGCGTATGAAGGGAGAGACCGTTGAGGAGATCACCGGCGCTGCCCGGGTCATGCGGGAGCGGGCCACGCCGATCCGGGTTGGTAAAGGGGTGCTGGACATCGACCGTGACGACATCAACCTTGATCAGGAAACCATCCTGGATGTGGTGGGAACCGGCGGTGACGGCACCAACACCTTCAACATCTCTACCACCGTCTCCTTTGTGGTGTCCGCCTGCGGGGTCAAGGTAGCCAAACATGGCAACCGTTCAGTCTCCTCTGCCTGCGGCAGCGCCGATGTACTGGAGGGGCTGGGGGTCAACCTTGATATTACTCCGGAACAGGTGGAACGCTGCATCAATAAAATCGGCATCGGTTTTCTCTTTGCCCCGGCCCTGCACGGCGCCATGAAGCATGCTATCGGTCCCCGCCGTGAGATCGGCATCCGTACCATCTTCAACATCCTGGGGCCGCTGACCAACCCGGCCAAGGCTGATTGTCAGGTCATGGGGGTCTATCGTGAAGACCTGGTGGAAAAACTGGCCGGGGTGCTGCACCGTCTGGGTTGCAAACACGGCTTTGTGGTCCATGGCAGGGACGGCATGGATGAGATTACCCTGACTACTGAGACCGCTGTCGCCGAGGTGTCTGCCGCCGGTGTACGGCTGTTCACCATCACGCCTGAAGAACTTGGTCTTGCCCGCTGTTCAATGGCCGATCTGCGCGGCGGAGACGCCGCTGCCAACGCGTTCATCGTGCGTGGTGTGCTTGAAGGAGAGATCGGTCCCCGGCGTGACATCGTCCTCTTGAACGCTGCTTACGCACTGCTGGCAGTCGGGGCTTGCTCCACGGTGCAGGACGGTCTGACCATGGCTGCCGAAGCCATTGATACCGGCAGGGCAGCGGAGCAACTCAAGCAACTGGTCATCATAACCAACGAATAGGCCTGCCATGAACAATACCCCTGACATCCTGAAAACAATCGTTGCCCACAAACTGACCGAGGTTGAGGCTGGCCGCCGTGCTGCCTCTGCGGAAGAGTTGAAAATCCGCATCTCCGATCTGGAAGATATCCCCCGTGGCTTTGAACGGCATCTGCGCGAAGCCGTGGCCTCGGACTGGACCGCTGTTATTGCCGAGGTCAAGAAAGGCTCCCCCAGCAAAGGGGTGATCCGTGATGATTTTGATCCGCTGGAAATTGCTGAAATCTACCAGAATAACGGCGCCACCTGCCTGTCGGTGCTGACCGACGAAAAATTCTTTCTGGGACATCTGCGGTATCTGGCCCTGATCCGGGAGCAGGTGGGGCTACCGTTGTTGCGCAAAGACTTCATCATCGACCCCTGGCAGGTCTATGAAGCCCGCGCTGCCGGAGCCGATGCCATTCTGCTGATCGCATCCATACTGGAACAGCAGCAGATCGTCGATCTGGCGGGCCTTGCCCGCGAGCTGCATCTGGACCTGCTGCTGGAGGTCCATGACGAACCGGAGATGGAAGCCGCCTGCACAACCGACATCGGCCTGATCGGGGTCAACAACCGCAACCTGCGCACCTTTGTCACCGATCTGGCAACCACCGGCAGGCTGGCAAGGATGCTGCCGCCGGACCGGCTGCTGGTGGCGGAAAGCGGCATCAACAACCGGGCTGATATTGAACGGTTGCAGGCTGACGGAGCAAAAGCCTTCCTGATCGGTGAAGCCATGATGCGGGAAGAGGATATCGGCGCCAAACTTCAGGAGTTGCTGGGGTAGGGGAACAAACAGATCTACGTATGAAAACCTGTTGGCGATAGCGTCAGCAGGTTTTTTTACGTCCAAAGTCTCAAAATGACATATTTGGTCATATCTTGGGAGTAGGGTGTTTGCATGGGCAGAATTATTGTTGTTGATACCGAAACCACCGGGCTTGCGGTGCGGGTGTGGGTGGCGTTGACATAGGGTAGGGCGGAGGTCATATGTCAAATCTGTTGTGGTGGTTAGGTGGTTATTATCTGCTGACCAAGCTCGACCGACAGGAAAGACTGGCACGGGAAAACGCCCGGCGGCTTGCCGAGTTGGAAAAGGCCGTACATGACGATATGAATGACGAACAAGCCTTATCAGCTGTTGGTGGGGAAAATGAACCGGGTGGTTGTCTGGCGGTGCTTGGTTGTCTTGCAAGTCTGACCTTTCTTGTGGGGCTGGCGGTGTTTCTTGTCTGGTTGTTTTTTTGGTGATGCTTGCAGTTTGATGCGAGAGATCTGTTTTCGGGCCGCCACACTGGCTGAGGGCGGTATCTCTGGTATACTTTCGGAGAATTTTCTGGTGGAAACGTAGGGGCGGCCCCGCGTGGCCGCCCGCCTTTGCCCGGTGTGTGCCCGCCTTTAACGGAGTTACCAAAATGTTCAACCCGGATATCCATCATCGGCAGTCCATACGGTTAAGGGGTTTCGATTATTCTGCTGACGGGGCCTATTTTGTAACGCTATGCACACAGGGGCGGGAATGCCTGCTGGGAGAAATCACAAACGGTGAAATGGTGTTGAATGCGGCTGGAAGGATGGTGCGGGAATGGTGGCAGAAATTGCCGGAACGGTTCCCACACGTGCTGTTGGACGCATATGCGATCATGCCCAACCATTTTCACGGGATTATCGTCATCGTAGGGGCGGCCCCATGTGGCCGCCCGCCTTTGGCCCCGTTTGAATCGGTGTATGAAATAGCAGATACAGAGCAACCAAATTCAAAACCAGGGCGACCACATGGGGTCGCCCCTACGTTGGGTCGGGTGGTTGGATGGTTCAAAACCATGACCACCAACGCATATATCCAGGGTGTGAATCAATCGAATTGGCCGCCGTTTCCCGGCCGGTTATGGCAACGGGATTATTTTGAACGGATTATCCGGGATGAAAAGGAAATGTCTGCCGTTTCTGAATACATCGTCTTTAACCCGATGCGATGGGCAGATGACAAGGAAAACCCGGATTATGCGAGTACACCAATGTCGTAGGGGCGCCGCTTGCTGCGCCCGGTTTGCGGGACGCGGGTGCAGGGGGAGTGGTTGTGAATAGAGATGATACGTAGGGGCGATCTTGTGTTCGCCAGTTCTGGGATTTGTCCGTAGGGGCGCTGCTTGCCGCGCCCGATGTTGATCTGTTGTCGTAGGGGCGGCCCCATGTGGCCGCCCGTTTGTGGGGGAGGTAATGTTGGAATATTTTCGGTATTGGGGGAAGGCGGAGAAGGACGGGGATCATTATCACCTGCTACCCTATCACTGTCTGGATGTGGCGGCGGTAGGGTGGTTATTGCTTGATCCCGAAAAGCCACTTTGTAAGCGGCTTGCCAAGCAATTGGGGATAGCGCCAGCTCACTTGCAACGCTGGATCACCTTTTTTCTCTGCCTCCATGACATCGGTAAATTTGCCGTTGTATTTCAAGGTCAGGTAACCGGCTTATCCGACGAGCTGATCAAGCCTAATGGGCGGAAGATGTACGACGAACGCCACGATTCTCTTGGCTATTGCCTGTGGAGGGCAGAAGAAGGACTGCGTGATCGACTTGAGATGGAGGATAGTTGTTTTTTAAGTAGCTCTAACTCCAGGCATTTAAAGTTGGCGCTTGATGTATGGATGCAAATTGTAACAGGGCATCACGGAATACCGCCAAAATCAGATCTTCCCCTAATCAATTATTTTGATCTACAAGACAAGGAAGCTGCTTGGCAGTACCTGCTGGAAATATCTCGTATGTTTATCGATGAAGAGATGGTTGCTGTTCTGGCTGATAAGGTCTTTTGCAAACGTCTGAAAAGCTCGTCATGGATTCTGGCCGGACTTGTGGTGCTGGCGGACTGGCTCGGCTCCAGTCGCCAACCGGAGATGTTTTGTCATCAGGAAATCCCTCTTGACGATTACTGGAGAAACAACGCCCTCCCGTTTGCCGAAAAGGTTGTAGAACAAGCACAGCTTGCAGCTTCTCCTGTCGCACCCTACCAGAATACTCAGCACCTGTTTGATTTCATCACTACACCAACCCCTTTGCAGCAATGGGCCGAGAATGTCGAACTTGCCTCCGGCAATCAGCTATTCATTCTTGAAGACGTTACCGGCGCAGGTAAGACCGAAGCCTCGCTGATTCTTGCGCATCGCCTGATGGCAAGCGGCTTTGCCGATGGTCTGTATGTTGCACTTCCAACCATGGCTACCTCCAATGCCATGTACGAGCGTCTGGGCAAGGTTTACCGGAGGCTGTATGAGGATGACCATGCGCCATCACTGGTGTTGGCGCATGGAGCTAGACATCTGTCCGAAGCGTTCAGAAAATCGCTTTTCCTGTCAGAGGCTGGTGAATCAAGAAAATATGATCATGACGAAGAAACCATAGAGGCGGTTTGCAGTGTCTGGCTTGCAGATAGCCGTAAAAAGGCGCTCTTGGCTGAAGTTGGGGTTGGTACGCTTGACCAGGCGTTGTTGGCGGTTCTCCCTGCACGGCATCAATCGTTGCGTTGTCTTGGGTTGGCAAGAAAGATCCTGATTGTTGATGAAGTACATGCCTATGATCCCTATATGAACAAATTACTGCAATCATTACTGGAATGCCACGCTGCTCAGGGGGGTAGTGTCATTATGCTTTCAGCAACTCTGCCGTTTAGCATGCGGGCTGAGTATCTGAACGCCTTCTGTAAGGGGGCTGGCACAGATGTACCAATATTGGAAAAAACAGAACAGTATCCGCTGGCGACCCATTTCCCCTCCCATACGCAGCTAGAAACTCCCTTGGCTACTCGCTTGGAGCTGGAACGCACCGTAACCGTTAAGCTCCTTGATGATGCCAATGACGTGCTGGAACGTATAAGGCAGGCGGTGGAGCGGGGGCAGTGTGTTTGCTGGGTGCGCAACACTGTAGGCGATGCTGTAAAAACCTATCGACTGTTAGCGGCGCAGAAATGGCTGGACAAGGAGCGCCTTTCCCTTTTTCACAGTCGCTTTGCCATGATTGACCGGCAACGGATCGAGTCGGAAACTTTAAGTTTCTTTGGCAAGAAATCAACCGCTGAGATGCGGCGCGGGCGAGTGCTGATTGCAACCCAGGTGGTGGAGCAGTCGCTGGATTTGGACTTTGATATGATGATCTCCGACCTTGCCCCCATTGACCTGCTTATTCAGCGCGTTGGGCGTGAACACCGGCATATACGTGATGCAGATGGAACCAAATTGAAGCACGAAGGTGCGGTTGATAAGCGGGAAGCGCCGGTTTTTTACATCTTTGGGCCATCGGCAAGCGAGACTCCGGCGGAAAACTGGCTAAAGGCTGTGTTGCCGGGTACACAGGCGGTGTACCAGAATGTGGGGCAGTTGTGGCTGACGCAGCAATTGCTTGTGAAGGCAGGGAAGCTGAGCACGCCGGGTGATGCGAGGAGCTTGATTGAGGGCGTTTACAGCGATGAAGCGCAAGCGACTATCCCTGTTTCTCTTCAGAAGTTGAGTGATAAAGCAGAGGCGGAAGCCTACGCAAAGTTGGGCATTGCCCGTATGAACGCCTTGAAGCTTGCTAAAGGGTATTCGAGAGATAGCGCCGAGGATTCAGGTGGTTGGGAAGAGGAAGCGAAAATTCCGACGCGACTTGGTGATGACACGGTGCGTGTGGCGCTGGTGCTGCCGGATGGAGAAATGTGGAGACCATACGCAGATATTAAAAATTTTGCTTGGGACATGAGCATGTTGAGTGTGCCTAAAAACAGCTGGCTCAGAGCCAAAGAGGTAATTCCGGCGGACGTACGGAGCTCGCTGGAGAAGTTCAAGGAAGAGGTTAAGGCGGTAAAATGGATCGAACTGTTTCCGCTAACAACGGAGCTTTCGAGCTGGTACGACAAGCTGATGGGGTGGGGAATCCAGAAGGAGGAGGGTGCCGATGAATCTGATTAAAGATGCCTGGATACCGGTTGTCCGGGCAAAAAGCGGCAGAGGGGTGATTGCCCCTTGGCAGATTGCGGAACTGGAAGACCCGGTTATGGAGCTGGCTGCGCCAAGACCGGATTTTCAGGGAGCGATGTATCAGTTGCTGATAGGGTTGCTACAAACAGGATTTGCACCGGAAGATTTCGATGAATGGCTGGAATACTGGAGCAAACCACCGGATGCTACTTTGCTGCAAACCAGGCTGGAAACGCTGGCAGCTGCCTTTGACTTTGACAAGCCTGATAGCCCCGCATTTATGCAGGATTACGCGATGCCTGAGGGCGAGAAGAAGGGTATAGCCTCTTTGTTGATCGAGTCTCCGGGCGGCAAGACGGTCAAGGATAACTTGGATCATTTTGTTAAACGGGACACGGTGCAGCATGTGTGTAAGAGTTGTGCGGCTATGGCGCTCTTTACGCTTCAGACCAATGCACCATCGGGTGGCGTCGGGCACAGGGTCGGTTTGCGTGGCGGCGGGCCGTTGACAACCCTTGTGCTGCCGCCGGAACAGATGCCGCTGTGGCAGACGCTCTGGCTGAATGTCCTAGATCACGAAGATATGCCGGAATATAGGCAAGATCGGGTAGCGGGGGTACTTCCCTGGATGGGGCCGACTCGTACCTCGGAGAAAAATGGCGCGGAAACTTCACCGGAGAGCGTCCATGCGCTTCAGGCCTATTGGGGGATGCCGCGACGGATTCGGCTGGACTTTCCCGCAGAGGCTAGCATGGGCGATTGCGATGTGTGCGATGTCAAAAACGTCGCGCTGGTGGAGGAGTACCGGACGCGTAATTATGGGGCTAATTATGTCGGTAACTGGGTGCATCCGCTAACACCTTACCGCTTTGATCCCAAGAAAGAAAAACCGCCTCTGTCGCTGAAAGGGCAGCAGGGTGGGCTGGGATACCGCCATTGGCTCGCATTGACCCTTGCCGACGACACAGAAAATGGGGACGCAGCCGCCAAGATCGTCAGGCGCTACTTGGAACAACGTGCTCCTGAATTGAAAATCCAGCGGACTGCCCGGCTTTGGTGCTTCGGTTTCGACATGGACAACATGAAGGCCCGTTGCTGGTATGACCACACCTTTCCACTCTTCAATCTTGCCCCGCAACAGCGCAAAAAGTTGCTGCAATGGACTGATGATCTGATCACCGTTGCCAACGACGTAAGCAGTATCCTGCGCAAACAGGTCAAGGCTGCATGGTTCAGACGTCCCGAGGATGCCAAGGGGGATATGAACACGGTTTCTCTTGATTTCTGGCAGCGGAGCGAACCGGTTTTTTATGAACTCTTGGATCAATTGGCAAAGGTACCGGGTGAACAGGAGTTACCCCCGCCGGAGGTGTATTCGCAGTGGGAAAAAATGCTGGTGTCGCTGTCTCTGCAACTCTTCGATGTCTGGGTGCTGGAAGCGGCCAATGAAGATATGGATATGAAACGAATTATTGCTGAGCGTGATGGACTGAAACGATTGGTGTATGGCTGCAAGTCAATGAAAACAATAAAAGCGAGGGCATTACCGGAAAAGGAGGGGACGGATGCAAAAACCGATGTATCGCTTTCTTAAAGAATCCGCAGCTCGTGACAGGTTGTTGGAATGGTGGGAGTGGCTTGATGAAAATCGAGGTGATCGAGCTCGTTTACGGCGCGTGGAGAGCCCTGATGATGTGCTGTTGACGAGCGCATTTTTACATTTTCTTGCTAAAATGCCCGATGAATGGTCACTGCCTGAGCAGTTGCCTGCATCAGCGCTGGTTGCGGCTATCGTTGCCCAGGTGAAAGAAAATGTTGCCTCGCCCTGTTTTGCCGAACAATTGGCAACCCCTAAGGAAGGGAGCGAAAAGCCTCGCATGAGTGAACTGCGCTTTCAGCAGTTACAGAAGAGCCATGATCCGACCGAATTTTATCGGCGATTATTACGGGCAGTACGGATTCTTGATTCTAACGTAAATATTCTTTCGATTGTCGATGACATCCTGCACTGGATGCATGAATACCGTAAGGGTGTCGATCGCAATCCGCAAAAACGTCTCGCCTTTTGCTGGGCAGCTGACTACTACCGGGCATTACCCAAAAAACAATCCAAATAAGATTCCAAAGGAGGAACTATCCTATGAGCCGTTTCGTACAAATTCACCTGTTGACATCATATCCGCCTGCCAACCTTAACCGTGACGATCAGGGACGCCCCAAGACCGCAAAGATGGGCGGCTATGATCGGCTGCGTGTTTCGTCCCAGAGCTTAAAACGGGCCTGGAGAACATCTGATCTATTTCAACACGCGCTGAGCAAACATGTTGGAACAAGAACAAAGCTTTTGGGTGTGATGGCATACGAAAAACTTGTTGCCGGTGGTGTAAAGGAAAAACAGGCCAAGGAATGGGCGCAAAAAATCGCTGGGGTTTTCGGAGCGTTGAAAAAAGCCAAAGAGAAGGACTCGCTGGTTGATTTGGAAATTGAGCAACTCGTACATGTGAGTCCTTCAGAGATTCAGGCTATTGAAAGTCTGTTGGGAACGCTCATGTCCCAAGGCCGTGCTCCAGAAGATACAGAGCTTGATCTGTTGCGTATCCAAGGACAGTCTGCTGACATCGCCATGTTCGGTCGTATGCTCGCGTCTTCACCTTCATACAACGTTGAGGCTGCCTGCCAGGTGGCCCATGCTATCAGCGTACATCCGGTGGTGATTGAGGATGATTATTTCACCGCCGTGGACGACCTGAATGACGGCAGCGAAGACGCCGGGGCGGCCCACATCGGTGAAACCGGTTTTGCAGCTGGATTGTTCTATTCCTATATCTGCATCAATCGCGCGCTGTTGGTGGAAAATCTGGGGGGAGATGAGGAGTTGGCACAAAAGTCCATCAAAGCCTTAATTGAGGCGGCGGTGAAGGTTGCTCCCGAAGGCAAACAGAACAGTTTTGCAAGCCGTGCCTATGCCAGTTACGTTTTGGCAGAAAAGGGTGATCAGCAGCCACGTTCTCTGTCGGTGGCGTTTCTCAAGCCGGTTACCAGCCAAGGGATTGAAGGCACTGATTTTGGCACGGCGGCGGTAGATGCCCTGACCACTCAGCGTAATAACATGGACGTTGTCTATGGCCCATGTGCCGATGCATCCTGCGAGATTAACGTGTTTGAAGGTAAAGGAACCTTGGCAGAACTCTTGAAATTTGTGGCCGAATAGGGGGCGATCATGAAATATCTTCTGTTTCGCCTGTATGGCCCCTTGGCCAGTTGGGGTGAAATTGCGGTGGGGGAATCCCGGCATTCCGCAGTTTATCCCGGCAAATCTGCCCTTCTGGGGCTGATTGCGGCGGCGCTCGGTATTCGCAGAGACGAGGAACAGCGGCAGTCAGCGCTGGCTACCGGATACCGTTTTGCTGTCAAGGTCATCAGCGCCGGTCATCCTCTCCGGGATTACCATACCGCCCAGGCCCCTGATTCGGTCGGAAAATTTGTCTATCGTACCCGCCGTGACGAGCTGGTGCTAGGCAAGGAACGACTTGGTACCATCCTTTCCAGCCGTGAATACCGCTGTGATGCGTTCTCTCTGGTGGCGGTCGTGGCTGAAGATGATGCGCCGTATTCGTTGGATGAAATCCGGGAGGCGCTGATGAAACCATGCTTTCATCTTTATCTTGGTCGTAAATCCTGTCCTGTGGCTGCACCGTTGAATCCTCTTGTGCGGGATGCGGTTGGTTTTGGCGATGCGCTGGACAACTATCCCTATGGTGCCCTGTTTCTCTCACGCTGGCTGATAACATCAGCACGAAAAGAAACTACAGAAGGTGGAAAACTGGCTGAAGCACCATCGCTGGCCAAGTTTTCGAGGGAAGACGAAACTGTCTTTGCATATAACAAACAGCCGGTGCGCTACTACTGGGAGGGAAATGCCGATGACCTTGTGTCTCAGCAATCTCTAACCCGGTATGACCAGCCGCTATCCCGCGGCAGGTGGCAATTTACCCAGCGTACTGAACACCTGCGTATCGGAAAGGGGGACTGCTGATGTATTTTTCCAGAATACGCATCAGGCCGGATGTTCGGGATCTTCATCTGTTAGTCAGTGGAAACGGCTATGGAGCACATCAGTTGCTGTGGAAACTCTTCCCGGGTGACGAAAAACGTTCATTTATATTCCGTGAAGAAGTCGCCAGGGAACAGATGCCGTTTCATAAGGGTGTAAAGGGGGAGCCAGTATTTTATCTGGTATCGGGATCACAACCAATATTCGATCATCCTATATTTGCCGTTGAATCTAAAACATACGCGCCCAAACTTGCCAATGGAGAACGCCTTGCATTCAGGCTGCGTGCCAATCCGACAATTGCCCGCAAGGGAGAGGGTAAGAAAAACTCTTCCCGTCATGATGTTGTGATGGATGCTCAGTATCATTTGTTACGTGAGATTGCCGCTGATATGTCAATTTCAACCCTCGGTGATAAATCAAAGATCAAGAAGAGCATTATTGAGGCATGGCGTCAGATTGCCAATTCGCAGGGTACTGAAGAAAGATTGCTGGGTATAATAGCTGAAAATGATCGTTATGCTGAAGTGCCGATAACTAGCCTGAAACCGTTTGAACTGCTTGATTGGGCTCTAAAAGCTCAAATGGATAAGGCGCTTGAGACATGGTTTGCCGGGAAGTGTGAGAGGCTTGGTTGTGCCATGGTTTGGGATGATTTGAAAAGGCGTTTGAAGTTCCAGGCAGAGGGGTATCAATGGCATGCTCTGCCCAGAAAAGGAAAAGATGCTGGATTCAGTTCAGTCGATTTTGAAGGTGAAATTGAGGTGATGGACACGGAGCTGTTTACCAAAGCGTTGTTTGACGGCATCGGCCCGGCAAAAGGCTTCGGCTGTGGCTTGATGCTTGTCCGGCGGCTATGAATCAAAGACGGGCGGCCACATGGGGCCGCCCCTACGAAATCGGATGCGAAACAGGCTGGTGTAGCAAACGAGGATCTTGCAAGTGGTGAATGTAATCCAGTTCGTGACATTTTGTCACGGGTTGGTTTAGTTGTCCGGAATCCCGGACAACTGGATTTCTGGTCATTTTTGCAGCGAACTGTTGCAAAAAGTGCAACAGTTTATTGCCCAATTGAGCGTGAATTAAGCTCCAGAAGTGGAAGAAAAAGCAACCGGCAAATGATAGGGGCAACTTGTGCCGTCTGGAAATGAACTGCCGAGGAATCCTCGGCAGTTGCAAATTCCGAATGTATTAATATGTATCAAAAAATCACAACAACTCGTTACCCAAATCTGCTGATAAAGGCAAGCCATGACCGTACCCATCCTGCCTCCTCTGAAGCCCCTGCCCATTAAAGATCGCATTTCGGTGGTCTATGTGGAGCGGGGCAATCTTGACGTTATCGACGGCGCTTTTGTGGTGGTGGATGTCACCGGCGTTCGTACCCATATTCCCATCGGCATGGTGGCCTGTCTGATGCTTGAGCCTGGTGCGCGGGTGTCCCACGCGGCGGTGGTGCTGGCGGCGCGGGTAGGCTGTCTGCTGGTCTGGATAGGTGAGGCCGGTGTGCGGCTGTATGCCGCCGGTCAGCCTGGTGGGGCGCGGTCGGATCGGCTGCTGTATCAGGCCAAACTGGCTTTGGATGATTCGGCCCGTCTGAAGGTGGTACGCAAGATGTACGCCCTGCGTTTTAAAGAAGAACCGCCGGAACGGCGCAGTGTAGAGCAACTGCGTGGCATTGAAGGGGTGCGGGTACGCAAGATGTATGATCTGCTGGCCCAACAGTACGGGGTGGAGTGGAAGCGGCGCAATTACGATCATACCGAGTGGGAGAGCGGTGATCTGCCCAATCGCTGTCTGTCCTCAGCTACTGCCTGCATTTACGGTATCTGCGAGGCAGCTATCCTGGCGGCAGGTTATGCCCCGGCGGTTGGGTTCATCCATACTGGCAAGCCGCAGTCGTTTGTGTATGACATTGCCGATATCTTCAAATTTGAAACCGTGGTGCCGGTAGCCTTCCGTGTTGCCGCCAAAAAGCCCCGTGATCCGGAGCGTGAGGTGCGTCTGGCCTGTCGGGATGCCTTCCGGCAGAGTAAGTTGCTGGACAAGATCATTCCCACCATCGAAGAGGTGCTGGCGGCAGGTGAGGTTGAGCGGCCAAAAGCCCATGAAGAGGCGGTGGATATTGCTATTCCCAACAAGGAGGGGCTGGGCGATGCTGGTCATCGTAACTGAAAATGTGCCCTCCCGTCTGCGTGGAAGGTTAGGCCTCTGGCTGGTTGAGGTGCGGGCTGGGGTCTATGTGGGTGATGTCTCGCGTCGGGTGCGGGAAATGATCTGGCAAAATCTTGAGCAGGGGATTGAAGATGGCAATGTGGTCATGGCCTGGACATCCAACAACGAGTCAGGTTTTGACTTTCTGACGCTGGGTGCAAATCGGAGAATTCCGGTTGAGATGGATGGTATCAAGCTGGTGTCATTTCTGCCGGAGGGCGGTAAGGAACAAGGTGTTTCGGGGCCTTAAAAAGGTGAGTATTTTTGGGTAAAAAAATCGGTAGAAATGTGGTCTTTGGAAATTGAATGTAATTTTGAATAGATACAGGAAGTATGTTCCCCGCACCCGCGGGGATGAACCGATTGTCATGGCCGTCTCCTTTGTGGTTTTGTTATGTTCCCCGCACCCGCGGGGATGAACCGGATATTGAAACGTGATGCGAGTAAGGACAGCAATGTTCCCCGCACCCGCGGGGATGAACCGATTTATCCGCTACCCTTGTATGCTCTGACGTTCATGTTCCCCGCACCCGCGGGGATGAACCGCACTGATTCTGGCCGGACAGCGACAGGCTGAGATGTTCCCCGCACCCGCGGGGATGAACCGGTATTGACGCACCAGGGGGTTTTCACGGGAGAATGTTCCCCGCACCCGCGGGGATGAACCGCCCCATGGGTTGTGGATCATGAACAGGCTGTTATGTTCCCCGCACCCGCGGGGATGAACCGATTACGAAACCGCGCAGAAGTACGCCAAACAGATGTTCCCCGCACCCGCGGGGATGAACCGCGATGATTCGGGAGTTCAACGAGGAAACCGGAATGTTCCCCGCACCCGCGGGGATGAACCGGTCATGATCTGTTCTTTACCGCAATCCGGGCAATGTTCCCCGCACCCGCGGGGATGAACCGCTCTGGCCGCTTCATCCCCTGACATCTTTAGAATGTTCCCCGCACCCGCGGGGATGAACCAGGGGAGGGAGGGGCGAACAACCTCCCCAATGGGATGTTCCCCGCACCCGCGGGGATGAACCGTTCCATGGCTTTTCCTTTCAGAAGGGGTAGTCATGTTCCCCGCACCCGCGGGGATGAACCGTGGCCGTTTGCAATGAAGACGTTGCAGAAGAGATGTTCCCCGCACCCGCGGGGATGAACCGGTTGATATACTCCTGAAACTGGGCAAACGATTATGTTCCCCGCACCCGCGGGGATGAACCGTTCACTAACTAAACCCCATTGGGGAGGTTGTTATGTTCCCCGCACCCGCGGGGATGAACCGCACCCCGAGCAGAACGACGGGACTTGCGAACGATGTTCCCCGCACCCGCGGGGATGAACCGTAGACGGATTGAGGGCGCTCTATGTCACAGCCATGTTCCCCGCACCCGCGGGGATGAACCGTCTTCGCGGTGGGTGGCCGGTTCTGCCTGGCAATGTTCCCCGCACCCGCGGGGATGAACCGGTCACTATTGAGGAACAACTATAATGACCATGATGTTCCCCGCACCCGCGGGGATGAACCGGGGGAACCAATGCCAGAACACTACACCAGCAAATGTTCCCCGCACCCGCGGGGATGAACCGGGGTAGAGGTGGTTGTCCACAACATCAGCCACATGTTCCCCGCACCCGCGGGGATGAACCGACGCACCGCCGATGATGATATCTCCGGCTGTGATGTTCCCCGCACCCGCGGGGATGAACCGGCGGTGCGGTAGCTGATCATGGCTATGCCGTAATGTTCCCCGCACCCGCGGGGATGAACCGCTGCTCCAGTTCGGAGAAACTGAAATCTGCAAATGTTCCCCGCACCCGCGGGGATGAACCGCCAGCCCATGTTTAACGCCTCCATCCGGTGACATGTTCCCCGCACCCGCGGGGATGAACCGAACAAATTCGGAATGTGGGCGACGCGCTTGCAATGTTCCCCGCACCCGCGGGGATGAACCGCCCGGCAGCATCCCCGCTCCGACCCTTAATGCATGTTCCCCGCACCCGCGGGGATGAACCGCGAGAAGTGCTGCGGCCCATGACTGGTGCAAAATGTTCCCCGCACCCGCGGGGATGAACCGGCGGTTATGGTTGATGTTAATCCGCCGTGGATATGTTCCCCGCACCCGCGGGGATGAACCGACGTTGTTCTCGATCCCCCATGATTCGTTGCCATGTTCCCCGCACCCGCGGGGATGAACCGGCTGGTGATGAACAACAAATGGCTGCCGCGTCATGTTCCCCGCACCCGCGGGGATGAACCGAACTATTCGGCGGATACATAGAGAGAACTGAGATGTTCCCCGCACCCGCGGGGATGAACCGTCTACACAGACTGGCTGGATCGCTACATCACCATGTTCCCCGCACCCGCGGGGATGAACCGATGAGGGTGCCGCCGACCTGGATGCCTTTGGCATGTTCCCCGCACCCGCGGGGATGAACCGCTCGATAACATCACCAGCCCGCTGGATGCACGATGTTCCCCGCACCCGCGGGGATGAACCGGCCTCGGCTGGTGGGCCAGAGGTCTACGGAGAATGTTCCCCGCACCCGCGGGGATGAACCGCGGTTGTTGTAGCCGGGAAGCAGGCGCACAAAATGTTCCCCGCACCCGCGGGGATGAACCGGCACTTGCAGAGGATGCAGCCGGAGTGCTGGAATGTTCCCCGCACCCGCGGGGATGAACCGGACAGCGAGATCCATACCATTCTAAAACCGCAATGTTCCCCGCACCCGCGGGGATGAACCGCGGCATGGTCTGTTTCGGCTACCGTGCTACTTATGTTCCCCGCACCCGCGGGGATGAACCGCTGAGTTCTGGTTGTGGCTGTCAACATGGGCGATGTTCCCCGCACCCGCGGGGATGAACCGGAAACAATCACGGGCCACGGCTTTCGCGCTATATGTTCCCCGCACCCGCGGGGATGAACCGCCACACTACAAAATCTATGATCTCTGCCTGGAATGTTCCCCGCACCCGCGGGGATGAACCGACTTTCAGAATAGCCGCCGCCGCCGCCTCCGCATGTTCCCCGCACCCGCGGGGATGAACCGCCGCCGGTGTTCGCCCTTACGCTATCCATATCATGTTCCCCGCACCCGCGGGGATGAACCGATATGAAAGAGTATGCGGTTCAAGCGGTGAAAATGTTCCCCGCACCCGCGGGGATGAACCGATTTAAGCTATCCCCCTGTTATCATTATTTATATGTTCCCCGCACCCGCGGGGATGAACCGATGTTAGGCATGAAATCCGGTCTTTTCACCGAATGTTCCCCGCACCCGCGGGGATGAACCGATGTCGATATCGACCGGCGCATGATCACCGTCATGTTCCCCGCACCCGCGGGGATGAACCGCATGTAGCGGCAGCGCTGCCCGCTGCCGGGCTATGTTCCCCGCACCCGCGGGGATGAACCGGAGCAGGTCCTTGATAGGTGCATAATCTTTTTATGTTCCCCGCACCCGCGGGGATGAACCGTTCGGGAATACTGGCAATGTACTCGGATTGTTATGTTCCCCGCACCCGCGGGGATGAACCGGAGGCGATTGCTCGGATTGCTGCGGGTCTGGAATGTTCCCCGCATGTGCGGGGATGAAACCGGCGAAGTCGTTGGCCTTCATCTGGATTTTGAAGCCATCTGGCTGACACAGGCACAGATTGCGGAACCTTTTTCAAACTACACCACAAATGTAACGCTGAATCTGAAAGCTGTTTTTGCTGAGGGAGAGCTGACGAGGACAACTTGTAAGGATTGCTTACAAGTTCGTCTGGAAGGAAAATCGTGAAGGTTCCCGCAGCCTGTGGCACTAACTGTCGATAATTTTTACCACAGGCTGTGGCAAAAACATTAAAGGCGGGCGGCCACATGGGGCCGCCCCTACAAAGGCATTGCTATGAAACAACAAGATGTCATCCACTCCTCCGCTGAATTCATCCTTTACCAGACCGAAGACGGGCGCACCCGGATCGAAGCTTGGTTTCAGGAGGAGACAGTTCTTGTTCCCTATCTGCCATCCGGCGTATACTCCAGTTACTTGTTTCCGGGAGAATTCCATGCTGACCCTTCCCACCTATGACGATGTTGTTGCCGCCGCCCGGCGGATCGAAGGCCATGCCCACCGGACACCGGTGATGACCTCCCGCACCGCTGACCGCGAATTGGGGGCAGAGCTGTTTTTCAAGTGCGAAAATTTGCAGCGGATGGGGGCCTTCAAGTTCCGCGGGGCGTTCAATGCGCTTTCCTGTCTGGATGAAGCGCAACGCCGGGCCGGTGTGGTGAGCTATTCATCGGGTAATCATGCCCAGGCGGTGGCCCTGGCCGGTCGATTACTGGGGATTCCGGCCACAATTATCATGCCGGAGGATGCGCCGACGTCCAAGATTGCCGCCACCAGGGAGTATGGCGGTCGGGTGGTGCTGTATGATCGCTACCGGGAGGACCGGGAGGAGATCGGCAGGCGAATGGCCGCCGAACAGGGGTTGGCGCTGATTCCACCTTACGATCATCCCGGCGTGATTGCCGGGCAGGGAACGGCAGCCAGGGAGCTGCTGGAGGAGACGGGGTCGCTGGATTGTCTGTTTGTGCCGCTGGGGGGCGGCGGGCTGCTTTCAGGTTCGGCCCTGTCGGTGAAGGCGCTTGCCCCTGCGTGCCGGATCATCGGTGTGGAACCGGAGGCCGGTAACGATGGCCAGCGTTCCCTGGCCTGCGGCACCATCGTGCATATCGAGACACCGCAAACCATTGCCGACGGCGCACAGACACAGCATCTGGGGCAGTATACCTTTGGGATCATCACGCGTGATGTGGAGCGGATTGTGACGGTGAGCGACCGGGAGTTGAAGGATTGCATGCGCTTTTTTGCCGAACGGATGAAGCTGCTGGTGGAACCCACCGGCTGTCTGGGCTTTGCCGCTGCCCGCGCCGCTGGCGAGGAACTGCGCGGTCAGCGGGTGGGGGTGATCATCAGTGGTGGCAATGTTGATCTGGAACGTTTCTGTTCGCTGATCGCCCTTTGAGGAAACCATGAACGATTCGTGTATGATTCTGCACAGCATTTTCCCCGTCGCCTGTCATGACAGCCTGTATCTTGTGGGCGGCTCGGTGCGCGATCTGTTGCTGGGGAGGCAGGGTAATGACCTTGATCTGATTGCAACGGCGCTTCCCCCTGGGATTCTGCATGAACTGGGCTTTTCCCCGGTGCAGGGCAGGACCACGGCACCGATCTGGTTCCGGCATCTGCCGGGTGTCGGCAATGTGGAGCTGACCATGCTGCCCGAGGGATGTTCACTGGCCGACGATCTGCGCCGCCGGGATTTCACCGTTAACGCCATTGCCATGACCCTTGCCGGTGAGCTGCTGGACCCGCTGGACGGCAGGCGCGATCTGGAGCAGCGGTGGCTCAGAGTCTGTTCGGATGAAAGTTTTCTGGGCGATCCGCTGCGGCTGTTCCGCGCTTTTCGCTTTGAGGCTGACGGCTGGCGCATGCTGCCGGAAAGCGAAGCGCTGATCAGGCGGCAGGATTGGCAGCAGGCGTTGCAGGTCATTCCGGCTGAGCGGTTCAGCCGGGAGATGGTCAAGGTCCTGGCAGCACAGGACCCGGCGCGTTTCCTGTGCAGGATGCTGGAGTTCGGTGTTGGCGAACACTGGTTGCCGGAGCTGTTTCGCATGCCGCAGATACCGGCCGGGCCGCTGGAACATCATCCGGAGGGGGATCTGCTGACCCATTCTTTGCAGGTGTTGCAACGGGTGGTTGAGCAGACGCCGGAGCCGCTGGCCCGCTTCTGCGGTCTGTTCCATGATATCGGCAAGCTGTCCACCGACCCGGCCCTCTATCCCAAACATTATGGCCATGACAAGGCCGGTTTTGAACCGGCGCAGCAGTTGTGTGAACGCCTGAAGCTGCCTGCTGCCTGGGGCCGGGCACTTGCCTGGACCGCCCGCTTGCATATGCAGCTTAACCGGTGGAACGAGCTGCGCGACGCCACCAGGATCAAAACCGCCTGGCAGGCGGTCAAGGGCGGCATTGCCGATATCCTGCCGCTGGTTTCGGCGGCGGACAAACCGGGCAATGCTGTCCCCCGACAGTGGTGGCGGGCCGTGGAGGTGGCCACCATGAACACGGCAGCCCTCGGTATTGACGCTGAACGGTTGGCGGCGCTGACAGCGGAACGGCGGGGGGATTATCTGTTGCAACGACGGGTTGAAAAGCTGCGGGAAGCGGACGAAGGTGGCGGACAGCCATCCTGAACGGGGTACGGTTCCGGTTCGTTGAAACAATGGTTCATTATGCCAGCGGAAGCTCCATCTCCAGTATCAAACCGCCGCCGGGAGCATTGAAGGCCCGCAGGCTTCCTCCGTGCAGCCGCACAGCCCGATCTGAAATCGCCAGGCCTACTCCGCTGCCGCCGCTCTGCCGTTCCCGTGCGTCATTGACGCGGTAGAAGGGACGGAATATGTCATAAAGTTCCGACTCCGGTACTCCCGGTCCCTGATCCCGCACTTCAATATGCGCCCACCGGCAACCGCCGGATTCCCGTTTGCGCAATGAAATTTCCACGGTGGTGTTTTGTGCGGTGTAACGGGCGGCATTGCGCACCAGGTTCTCCAGCGCCTGCCGGAGCAGTTCGCGGTTTCCGTTGAGCAGCAGCGGTTCTGAGGCCGTAGTTCTGACCCTGCGTTCCTTGCTGCTGACCTCGAAATCGACATCCTGTGCTATTTCGGCAAGAAGGGCGGCAATATCGAGCTCTGCGCGTTGGATCGTGCCGCTTTCGTTTTCCAGCTTCGTGAGCATCAGCAGCTGGCTGATCAGTTCATTGAGGCGATCCGATTCCCGTTCGATCCGGTCAAAAGGGGCAGCGAGGGTCGGGCCTGCGCTCTGTCTGGCCAGTTCAAGGGCGACGTTGAGGCGCGCCAGGGGTGAGCGCAGCTCGTGGGAGACATCCCTGATCAAGCGTTGATGGGCGTTCACCAGACTTTCTATCCGTTCGGCCATCCGGTCCACATCCCGTCCCAGTTCGGCCACATCACTTTTACGTTGCAGCAGTCCTTCTCCAATGCGGGCCGAGAGGTCGCCCCGCGCCAGTTGCTGCGTGACCTTGCGCAAGCGGCGCAGAGGCACGGAATACTGCCTGAAAAAGCACTGCCAGGTAAGCAGCGCCGCAGCAACGGCTCCGACAATGAAGGGAAGGACAGTGCCGCCGGATTGTTCCGGTTTGGCGGGAGGATTGACGCTGCTTGTCGGAGCCGCCTGATGTTCGGGCGCTGCCTGCGGAGCCGATGTCTGCTGCGGCTGCTGACTGTTTTCGCTGACCGGCTGTGGGGTGGGTGCCGGACGGTCCGGCATAATCTCCGTTTTTTGGGGGGGAGCGGTTTCGGGTCGGGGCGCGGCAGGCGGGGGCGACGATTGCGGAATGCTTGTCTGAACTGCCTCCGGCGCGGATACGTTACGGTGCGGACGGCAGGCAAACAGATTGCCGTTTCCGGAGCGGCAGAGCCCAACCAGGATGCCCTGTGGCGATCTGAAGGCGCAGGGATCACCTTCGTTCCTGCCTTCACAGGCTTCAATGGCAAGCTTTAGCGGTATGCGAAAAGGACGCGGTTCCCGCCCGCCGTCAAATGTCTGCGGTCGTGCCTGCAGGTGACGTGGCGCGTCAGCGGTTGCATCGGCGGCAGCAAGGGTTGCCGACGGCGTGACGATGCAGGCAACGTACGCCAGACAGCAGCCAGTGGCAAGCGCGGTAACCCGGGCGCGATGAACGGTCATGGCGCTAGATTTCCGCCGAATACAGGTAGCCGATGTTACGAACCGTTTTGATCCGTTCCAGCTTGTCCGCCCGTTGTCCCAGTTTTTTGCGCAGGCTGCTCATATGGACATCAATGCTGCGGTCGTAGACCGAGGCGTCGCGTCCGAGGGCCTGCCGTGCCAGGTCGTCGCGGCTTACTACCTTGCCTGCCTGACGCAGCAGGGTTTCGAGGATGGAAAACTCCACCGAGGTGAGTTCCACCTGTTGACCGGCGCAACGCACGCTACGGGTGCCGGGAACAAGTTCAAGGTCATCGACGATCAGCCTTCCCGTCTCAGGCTGGGAGCGTGCTCCGGCCTCCATCCGTCGTAGCACGGCCCTGATTCTGGCGATCAGCTCTCTGGGGTTGAACGGTTTGGGTAGATAGTCGTCAGCGCCGATCTCAAGACCTACGATGCGGTCTATATCTTCACCCCTGGCCGTCAGCATGAGCACCGGTATGCGTGACACCGCCCTGATGCGCCGCAATACGTCAAAGCCGTTGATGCCGGGCAGCATGACATCAAGCACGGCCAAGGCATACCGCCCGGAAATCGCTTGTTCAACGCCCTCCGGCCCGTTGTGAACCGCCCCCACCGCAAACCCGTCCCTGGTGAGCAGATCATTGAGCAGATCACAGAGATCCGTATCATCATCGATTATCAGAATGCTGTCCATACGCCCCCCTGGTTGCGCAGTTTCCATGCGGTTCCAGTATAGTGAGGCAACCGTCGTTTGTTTATAAAAATTTGTAAAGAAATATTGGCGGGCGTTTCAGAAAACTTTGCCAAAACCGGCAGCATCTTAAAACCGTTTCATACAGGCTTGCCGTATGCTGAAATCATCTGAACCGGCGGCAAACCAACGCTGGTGATAACGGGGAGGCAAGCATGGCAGCGTATATTCACTACAGTAATTTTGATGTGCTGCGCCGGTCACGGCAGATCGGTCATGGTGCCTGCAGGCGTTTCCTTGATGCTTTGTTTGCATGGCTTGCCGCGCTCCTGCTGATAGGCTGTGCCGGGTGCGTGGCGTACCTCTTGTATCTGCTGCTGTTGAAAGAATTTGCGTCTGTATGACCGTTTTGAGATAGGTGAGATCAGTATCAAAAGCGTGGGGGAGGTTCGTATGTCAGTGGGAAAAAGAACAATGGCGTTGGCTGGTCTGTTGCTGTTTTCCGTCCTGTTGTCGGCATGTGGTAACGTTGATACAACCGCCTCGACGCCGGATGCTGCCGGGCAGGCGATGGGTTTTAACCATCAGGGGGTGGTATATGCTGCAAAGGCAGCCGCGCCAGACCAGCAAACAGCCGTGCTGCAACTGGTGCAGGCGATGTTTAATGCCGCGCCGGGGGCAGAGTATCTGAACCAGTTTTCAGAGATTGTTGCCGGGGGGATGTCCATGGCTGCCCTGGCTGACCTGCTTGCGCGCTCCGAAGTTTTCAGATTACCCGGGCTGTACCCTGAAACGCTTACACATCAGATGTTTGCAGACAAGTTTGTTGATAATCTGACCGGTTCCACCGTGTCCGGGGCAAACAAGGCCTGGGTGGCTGCGTATATTGCCGATCAGCTGGATAATGGAAAAACAAAGGGGGACGTAATCTGGTGGGCTGTTTCAGCGTTGGCCGCCGTGGCGCCTTCAGATGCTGACTGGGGTAACGCCGCAGCGCAGCTGAACAACAGGGTGGATGTCTCCTATTATTATTCCGTGACAAAGGCGCTTTCATCCGCTGATCTCTCGACGCTTCAGGCGGTGACGGCTTCGGTTACCGATGATCCCGCAACAGTTACTGCTGCAATGGATCACGTGAATGCCGCGAATAGCGGTTCAATCACGGTCAAATGGTACCTCATTGTGGATACCGGTCAGACGAAATATTACGGTAACGGCTCAGAGCTTGCTGTGGCGCCCGGATCGGCAAGTAGTGCTTTTTATGGCCAGGATGCCCAGTTCAGCGGCTCCCAACCTGCATACCGTAACAATGGCGACGGAACTGTGACCGACCTGCATACCGGTCTCATGTGGGTCTCGGCTCGAGGCCCCAAGATGACCTGGGATGAGGCCGCTGCAGGAGCAACAATGTGTGCGGTTGGCGGCTACGGTGATTGGCGTATGCCGACCATCAAGGAGTTGTACTCCCTCATTCAGTTTACCGGAAAATCCGGAGCAACTGACGCAACGAGTATTCCCTACATTGATACGAACTACTTTGAGATCGTTTTTGGAGACGTCACCGGCGGCCGGGTTATTGATGGTCAGGATTGGTCTGCGACGCAGTATGTCAGCACGACCATGAATGGTGATGCAACGGTCTTCGGCGTCAATTTTATTGACGGGCGGATTAAGGGCTATCCCAAGTATCAACCGGGAAGCGCCACCGGCAATACGCTGTATGTACGATATGTGCGAGGTAATGGTTCCTACGGGGTTAATCAATTTACGGACAATGGCAACGGCACCATTACTGACAAAGCTACCGGGCTTATGTGGTCTCAATCAGACAGCGGTACAGCCAAAAACTGGCAGGATGCGCTTGCATGGGTGCAAGCGCAAAACAGTGCTCATTATCTGGGATATAACGATTGGCGCATGCCCGATGCCAAGGAGCTTCAAAGCATCGTGGATTATACCCGCTCCCCTGAAAAAACCGGTTCGGCAGCCATTAATCCTCTCTTTCTCAGCACTGCCATCACGAATGAAGGTGGTGTCAGCGACTATCCCTGGTACTGGGCCGGAACCACGCACCTTGATAGTAGCGGCGGGGTATATGTCTGTTTTGGACGGGCACTTGGATGGATGAAGCTGGGCAGCAACAGCTATTACAGTCTGCTGGATGTTCATGGCGCAGGTGCTCAACGGAGTGATCCGAAAAATGGCAACGTGGCAAATTATTTTATGGGCTACGATGCGGGGGGGACGGCAGTGTACGGCCTCGGTCCTCAGGGTGATGTCATCCGAATAGTCAATTTTGTTCGCCTGGTGCGAAATACGCCGTAGTCTTGCCATCACTATGGCAGAAGGGGCAAACAACCATGAAAAAATATGCCGGTAACGTTATACAAGCCGTCCTTGCTATCTGTCTGCTTGCACTGGCGGTAGGATGCAGTTCAGGCGGATCCACCTCTCAGGAAAGCCTCACGGGTTCAACAGGGCAGGGAACTGGCGCGATCGTCGCAAAACTGGACTGGGGCGCTACAGCCAAAGCTGCCATAAAAGCCGCGTCGTCCGCTCCGGCAGGGGTGGTCACGGTGCGGATCACGATAACCGGCCCCGGCATCAATCCCGCGTTGCAGAAGGATTTTGCCGTTGCCGACGGCTCAGGAACCATGGACGGCGTGCCCGCCGGGACGGACCGGACCTTGACGGTCCAGGGCTTGGACGGCTCGGGCACGGTAGCCTATCAGGGTACCGCCGCCAATCTCACCGTGCAGGCCGGTCAGACCACCGATGCCGGGACGATCACCATGAACGCCGCTGTTGCCGCTGCATTTATGGAGCTTGCAGGCGATGGTTCGTTTGAGCAGGGCTTTGCCCAGTGGACGCCGGTAGGAACAAGCTACGGCGTACAGTACACGCTGGTTTCGGATGCTGTCCATGGCAGTAAAGCCGTACGTGTAACCAATCGCATGCAGTCCACCGACGCGCCACGGCAGAATCTGCTTCCCGCTACGCTGGCCAATATCAGCGGCATACCGTTCACCTCCCGCTTCCGGATCAAACTGGATGCGCCCGGTATGGCCCGCTGCGTCATGAACCTTACCAGCACTCTGGCCGATGGTCGGTCCGTTACCCAAAAACTGATTCTGGCCGAACAGGTTGTGCGTACTGCCAACGCATGGGTTGAGGTGAGCGGTACGGTCACGCTGACGTGGGATGGCACCCTTGGCGGCGCCAACATTGTCTTTGACGTCAGCCAGCCCGCGGAACAGGTCTACCCCGCGTTTACGCTTGATCACCTCCGTGTGCAGCGCGACAGCGATGCTGACGGCCTTCCGGATCTGGATGAAACAGTTGCCGGTACCCTTACTGCGGACCGTGATGATGATGGTCTGCCGGATGGCTGGGAAAGCGACTATTTTAAGGTCGGTCTGCTTGATCCCGAGGTGGCCGATGCCGGTCTTGACGCCGATGGGGATGGCTTTTCCAACCACGAGGAGTTCTGGGCCGCGACTGATCCGCTTGACCCTGCCTCAAAGCCGGGGGTGCCATGTACCGCCGGAGCTACGGCAAAGGTGCAGGCAATTACTCGCTACCTGGCACTGCTGCCCAGTCTCTCCACCAATCGTGTCCTGAGCGGCCAGCATATTACCGGCGTACCGGCGTACGGCGGCCTGAGCGGCGAGTTTGCCAGCAATGTTCAGGCGCTCTTCACAAAAACCGGCAAGTGGCCGGGAATCCTCAGCATGCAGTACGAAGGCGCGGACGCTACCATCGGTCCGTTGCAAACCGGTCTCGTCAACCCCCTTGCCATTGATTGGGCGGCGCAGGGCGGATTGCTGATCATCAAGTATCAACCCTTTGACCCCTGGACCCTTGCTATCAGTTCCCCGTCCGGCGGTTCCCATGTGGATCTTGTCGGTCTGCTGAATCCTGCTGCCGGCAACCCGGCAAACCTTGCCGCCAATCAGCTTGCCAATACCCGCTGGCTTGACTGGCTCGATCAGATCGCCACCGGCCTCGATCAACTCCAGCAGTCCGGTGTTACCGTGCTCTGGCGGCCACTCTCTGAAATGAACAACGGCTCCCATTGGCACAGCCGCCAACCGCGTGAAGCCTGGATTGCACTGTGGCGTCATATGCACAACTACCTGAGCAACACTCGCGGGCTGAAGAACCTTGTCTGGGCATACGAAAGTGACGGTACGGCCCATGCCGTAGTACCGGCGGATTATTATTATCCGGGCAACGACGTTATCGATTTTATGGGACACAACCTGTATGACGACGATTGGGCGCTTGGCTATGATCTCAACGCAATTTTTCGGCGCTATCCCAAAATCTACGGATTTCCGCAGGCCGGCTCAGCAAGTGTCAGGGACGGCAGCTGGGATAATCTGACGATGATCAATGGCATCAGGGAGCGTTTTCCCCGCGCCTCCCTGTTTTGCGCCTGGAATGATTTTTATGCCGGTGGAGGTGTGTTGCAGTTGCGTTCAATTGTATCCCAATCCAATGCTTCCGCGCTGCTCAACGATCCCTGGGTCATAACCCGTGATGAGATACACTGATCGCACGGCATCGAACAGTGGTAATCAGTCATTTTTTGCTGAACCGCGGGTTTCTTATGTTTCCTGAAATGAGCGGAAAGTAAGGGATGGTTCGATTGAACCGGCACGATGCTTGGTCAATCGCCGAAACAGATCCCGATATCCCGTGCGGTCAGCACCGTGTCTCCATCAGCTCTGACCCGCTTTTGAATGCCCAGCGCCTCGCCCAGCGGCACCAGGGCGATGTCCGGTGAATGGAGCGCCACCATGTGGTCGAATTTCCCCATTTCAATGGCCCGCACGGCGGCTGCGCCGAAGCGCAGGGACAGCAGACGGTCGAAGGTGGTCGGCGATCCGCCGCGCTGCAGATGTCCCAACACCATGGAACGGGTATCTTTGCCGGTGCGCTGTGCGATCTCTTTGGCGACATATTCGGCAATTCCTCCCAAAACCACGTGCTGGCGCCCCAGCTCTCCGGAACCTTTGCTGATCACGTCGCCGTCTTTGGGCAGCGCCCCCTCGGCCACGACCACGATGGCGTATTTACGGCCATGGAGCTCGTTGTCCATCAGCTTGTCGCAGACCTTTTCCATGTCAAAGGGGATCTCCGGAATAAGGATGACCTCCGCATTGCCCGATATGCCGCTGTTCAGGGCGATAAAACCGGCATTACGTCCCATCACCTCAACCACCATGATCCGGTCGTGGGATTTTGCCGTGGAGTGCAGACGGTCGATGGCTTCGGTGGCGATGCTGACTGCTGTATCAAAGCCGAAGGTAATGACCGTTCCGCCCATGTCGTTGTCAATGGTTTTGGGAACACCAATCACCGGCATCCCTTTTGCGGCAAATTGGTGGGCAATCTCAAGACTACCGTCACCGCCCACGGCAACCAGCGCGTCAAAACGCAGGCGGCGGAAATTGTCCATGACTTTGTCCGATAGGTCGCGCAACTCACATTCCCCGGCCATGTTGCAGACCGGCATCTGGAACGGATTGCCCTTGTTGGTTGTCCCCAGAATGGTTCCCCCGATGCTGGCAATGCCGTCAACTTTTTCCGGCGTCAGGTGTATGATTTCATCGGTGTTCAGAAGACCGGCATAGCCGCATTTGATGCCGTATACGTCCCATTGCCGGTTGTAAGCAGCCATGGTAACCGCTTCGATGACCGCGTTTAATCCGGGCGCATCACCGCCGCCGGTGTTGATGCAAATCTTCATTCTCTTTGACATGGGTCACCTCGACTGGAATTTCGGATTTATTTCCCTTATGGCGTTGTTTCTCTGGTAATCATCACCTCTGTGCCGCCTTTGCCGTTCGGCTTCAGGATGCATACGGTCTTGTGCGGCGGAAGGGAGCGCGGTGTTATCAGCGGTCTGCCGGATTTTTCAAATGCCAGATTGAGTGCTTCGATTATCTCGGGATCGGTAACCAGTTCTTCGGTTTTGCCGTTTGGAATCAGCCAGTCTCCGCTGCTTTTCCGCAAGATTCGCCGCTCTGGTGCTCCACCACGCAGCTTATTGATTTTGCTGGCGACCGATTCTTTGCCGATGGTCTCCCGCTCGTTCTTGATTGCTCCGCCAACCAGTTCCGCAAAATGCGTGTCAAATTCAGCCATTCTTTTTATCTGAAGCTCGGTGGCAGTTGCTGCCGCCTGAGAGGCGTTGCTCTGCTGCTGCATCAATTGATACTGATTTACCGCCAAATAGCCCATGCCTCCCAGCAAGGCGATCAGCATGAAAATGGAGAGCGCAAGAAACCAGCGGGATAACGAACTGGTTATGGCCACTGATTCTGTCCAACTCACGGTCTGTTCGGTCTCTTCAGAGACTTTTTGCAGCTCCTGCGACAACAGTGTGACCGATGTTGAAAGCTCGGTGAACCGTTTGTCCATGGCGAAAAGGGCGGAGGAGAGCCGGGTCAGCTTGTCCGTCTGGTCTTCAATGGTGGCGGATATATTGGCCAGAAGTTCTGATTGCAGGTGAGAGGGGCTTTCTTCTGCTTCTGCATGGTGCTGCGCTCCGGAGGAATTGAAGATGTCTGAGAGCGGCTGGATTGCAACCTCCGCAGCAGAGGGGATCTGTTCCTGGTCATTTTCTGTCCCGTGCCCGGCTTGCAGAGCGCTACTGTCCGGTATGCTATCCTCTGCTCTGTCGTTATCGGTTGCTTGCGCAAGGTCGTCGGCTGCAACGGCAATGTCGGCAGCTTCAACATCCGGTTCATCACAAGCCGGTGTCAGATCAGCCGCTCCGTCAACAGGTTGCGCTGTGGGGCTGTCTTCAGCGTCAGCTGTGTCATCACTGGTTTCCGTTGTAGCATCAGCAGCGGGAGGCGTCTCCGGCTGAACATCATCAGTGCTCTCAATTGAAGCTGCCTGATCATGCTCATTGACGATTCCGGCAGGCTCTTCAGCAGCAACCTCTTCCGGGGATGAAAGGCGTGTGTCCGGCCCATCAGGTGTCTCAGTCCGGGGTTCCTGTGGTTGAGAAGAAGTCTGCGGCTCACTGGATGATGTGGGAAGTGTCACCTCGGCATCTGGCGAAGGGGGAGCAAGCGGAGTAGTGTTCATAACGGGAGGTCCTTGTCTATAGTGTCGTGCGGAAATTTGTGGCATGTTTGGATCAATAGTATCAGTCTTATGCCATAAGTGAAGGGGATACACCAGAGGATACATGAAATACTAAAGAGTTGCGTTGACCTGACGAATCCCTTGTCGTTAGCAATTGACAATCGCCATCGGCACTTTTAAAGTATCTTGCTTATACCACTATCAAGCTTCAAGGGGGAATCTCGATGAACGGGCGGATTATCAGTTTCTTAGCAGCGGTTATCGTCATGCTGATGACGGTACCGGTACCGGGTGATGCCGCTTACAAGCCGCCCAACCTGACCTTCAAGAACAGTCAGGGCGCGGTGGTGGGCACGTTCAGCCATGATTTTCACCTGCAGATCTACAGCAAGTGCCGCGATTGCCACACCAAGCTGTACCCTTTCGGCAACGGCAAACGGATGACCATGGCAGATATGTATGCCGGTAAGTCTTGCGGTGCTTGCCATGACGGCAAGACCGCCTTTACCGCCAACGGCGACTGCAACAAGTGCCATGCCGGCTACAAACCGGCCAACCTGACCTTCAAGAACAGTCAGGGCGCTGTGGTGGGCACGTTCAGCCATGACTTCCACCTGCAGGTCTATAAATGCGGCGATTGCCACACCAAGCTGTTTCCCTACGGCAACGGCAAACGGATGTCCATGGCCGACATGGACGCCGGTAAATCCTGCGGAGCCTGCCATAACGGCAAAGCTGCTTTTGCCACCAACAGCGACTGTAATAAGTGCCATGTTGGTTTTAAGCCCGGCAATGTGACGTTCAAGATCGGTAAAGGCGCCTTGAAGGGCTATTTCAGCCATGACTTCCACCTGCAGGTCTACAAGTGCAGCGATTGTCACAGCAAGCTGTTTTCCTACAGTAACGGCAAGCGGATGACCCATGCCGACATGAATGCCGGTAAGTCCTGCGGCGCTTGCCATGACGGCAAGACCGCCTTCGGACAGAAACCCAATTGCGCAAAGTGCCATAGAAAACAATAGCTGGAGAATGGCTGAATCTGAAGAGTAGACAGCACTGCCTTGCACCAAAGAAAAGGGCCTACAGTAAAATAACTGTAGGCCCTTTTCTTTGGTGGCGTCCCCGAGACGATTCGAACGTCCGACCCCTTCCTTAGGAGGGAAGTGCTCTATCCAGCTGAGCTACGGGGACTCAAACGGTCTTTTTCCGCCCCGGCATTGTCAATTTTCATAATATCTTGTGCGGCGTACCATTCGGGTACGCCTCCGCGCCATTATTCAATTGCCAAACCCGGAACAAAAAAATCCTCGTTTGTCATGTGTTCGTATTCTGCATTTTGCAGCGCTCCTTATTATCAGAATTGCAGCAGGGAGTAAACCTTTCCTTCAGGCAGTTTCTTGCGGCCATCCAAAAACATCAGTTCCGACATGAAGCAGCACTCGATGATGTTTCCGCCCATCTGTTCCACCATGTCCACTACGGCGGCCATGGTGCCGCCGGTGGCCAGCAGGTCGTCGGCCAGCAGGATCCGTTCACCCGGTTTGATGGTGTCCTTGTGAATCTCCAGGGTGTCGGTGCCGTATTCCAGATCGTAGGTTTTGCTGAAGGTTTCCGCAGGCAGTTTGCCCGGTTTGCGTACCAGAACGACTCCGACTCCCAGCTTGTAGGCCAGTGCGGAGCCGATGATGAAGCCGCGGGCCTCGATCCCCACCACTTTGTCGATCTTCTGACCGATGTAGCGGTGTCCCAGCAGGTCGATCATTTTCTGGAACGATTTGGCGTCCTGCAGCAGGGTGGTGATGTCTTTGAAGATAATACCTGCCTTGGGAAAGTCAGGAATATCGCGGATGATATCTTTCAGATCGTTCATGGAATGTACACCCCTTTTACGGTGAATTTTGTTCTACATGCTGTCGTAACTTGTCAAGAGCCTTGACTTCGATCTGCCGAATACGCTCACGGGTTACCCCGAAGCTCTGGCCGATGGTGTCGAGGGTTTGCGGGTCCTGGTCGTCGAGACCGAAGCGCAGGCCCATGATGGTTCGTTCATTCTCGTTAAGCTGGTTCAAACGCTCCAGGATCATCTCGTAATTGTCGAGATTTTCCAGTTGGTCTGATGGAGACACTGCGGAGGTGTCCTCAATGGTGTCGCCGAGGATGAAGTCATTACCGTCGCCAATGGGTGTTTCCATGGAACAGGTGCGTTTGACCAGTACCATCAGTCGCAGAATATGGGCCGGTTTGGTTTTGATAGCTTCAGCCACTTCCTGGACGGTGGGCTCACGGTGCAGTTCCTGGGCAAGCCGTCGTGAGGCCCGTAGCATCCTGCTGATGTCGTCTGAAACATGGACCGGCAGGCGGATGGTCCGCGACTGGTTGACCAGCGCCCGCTCAATTGATTGGCGTATCCACCAGGTGGCATAGGTGGAAAAACGGCACTCCTTGGCCAGAGAGAAACGCTCAACCGCTTTCATCAGTCCCAGGTTGCCCTCTTCGATCAGATCAAGGAAGGGCAGACCGCGGTTGTTGTAACGCTTGGCGATTTTAATCACCAGCCGCAGGTTGGATTCGATCATCTTGTTGCGGGCGGCCATGTCCCCCTGTTCGATTTTCAGCGCCAGTTCCCGTTCTGCTTCTGCGGTCAAAAGTGGGGTGCGCTGCACATCACGCAGATAGAGACGGATGGTGTCATCGGCCGGAATCTGATCCGTCGCTGCCAGTTCTACGACATCAAGGGGAGTATCGTCTTCCTCTTCCAGCGGCAGGTCGGCGCTGAAGTCAAGATCAGGCTCCTGTCCCTCCTCGGGTAGTTCTTTGCCGACTGGTTCTTTGTCCTTGTGTGGTTTGCTTTGGGACATCATCAGGCTCCTTGTCAGGTGGCGGACCGCCATCCCTGCTGACCTATAAGGGGGACAAAACGGCACTCAATGCCGGTTTCAGTGGTCAGTGTGCCATCTAGTTCCTTGCGGATGCGTAGCAATGTCTGTGTTGCTTCGTTGCCCACCGGTATGACCAGCCGCCCGCCGGGAGTCAGTTGCTGTGCCAGTGTTTCAGGTACGGCAGGAGCCCCGGCGGTGACCAGGATTGCGTCAAAGGGGCCTTCTTCTTCCCAGCCCAGGGTGCCGTCGCCCACCTTGATGTTGACGTTTAGCAGATGGAGAGAGTCCAGTACTTTGCGGGCCTGCATGGCCAGCGGACGAATCCGTTCAATGGTCCAGATCCTGCGGGCCAGACTGGCCAGAATTGCGGTCTGATAACCGGAACCGGTACCTATTTCCAGAACATGATCTGTCGGTTTCAATTCCAGCAGGTCGGTCATCAGCGCCACCGTGAACGGTTGGGAGATGGTCTGTTTTTCGCCGATGGGCAACGGACCGTCGCTGTAAGCCTGGGCCGCCATCGCTTCCTGTACGAACAGATGCCGGGGGGTCTTCAGCAGAACATCAATGAGACGCGGGGTGGTGATGCCGCGCGCCACGATCTGTTCCTGTACCATCCGCTTCCGTGCAATGTCAAAGTTGACCACGGTCCCTCCAGGACTGGCGCGTATGGCGTGTGTCGGAATATGTCATCTCAGGTTCCATGTGGAAAGGGTTTCCAGGGCTCGGTAGTTGGTCAGATCAAGGTGTAGCGGTGTGACGGAGATATGCCCGTCGCCCACGGCATTGAAGTCGGTTCCGTCCTCGTCCATGAAGCTGGGTTCCTCGCTGCCGATCCAATAGTATTTGCGCCCCCGGGGATCGATCTTGTCAACTATTTTGCCCACAAAGGAACGCTTACCCTGGCGGGTGATCAGGGGATGCCTGATTTCGGCCAAGGGCCGGTCCGGCACATTGATGTTCAGGAAGGTGTTGCCCGGCAGACCGTTGCGGATGAACTCTCTGATGACCGGCAGGGTGGCCTGAGCAGCGTCTTCAAAATTACTGGTGGGACCATAGGTGGCCAGGGAAACCGCCAGGGCGGGAATCCCCATCAGGTTGGCCTCCATGGCTGCGGCAACGGTGCCGGAATAGGTAATGTCGTCGCCCATGTTGCCCCCATGGTTGATACCGGAAACAACCAGATCGGGACGAAAAGGTAACAAGCTGTGAATTCCCATGTTAACGCAGTCGGTGGGGGTGCCGTCCACGGCGTACCAGTCCTGGCGCAGCTCAAAAACACGCAATGGGGAGTGCAAGGTCAGGGAGTGCCCGACGGCGCTTCGTTCGCGGTCAGGAGCGACTACCGTCACCTCGCCCAGGAGGGTCAGGGCTTCGGCCAGGGCCTTGATGCCCTGCGCAGCAATGCCGTCGTCGTTGGTGACCATGATGCGCATTGGACCGGTTCCTTTCTGAAAAACGCCCTGCTTTATGGCAGAAAAGCACCATAAAATCAAGTAAACAGGCGCATGATTGCTGCAATTATCTGTTTACAAAACAGAGTTCAGCAGGTAAATTTGCCCTTCAATTTTTCAAAACAGTATTTTGTCCAGGAGGTTGGCAGCTATGAAAGCAGTGCTGATGGATGGTTTTGGTGGTGTCGAGGTGCTGAAAGTTGGCGAGGTGGAACGTCCGGCGCCTGGCGATGGACAGGTGCTGGTGAAGGTGGTCGCCACAACAGTAAACCGGCCTGATCTGGTGCAACGTGAAGGAAAGTATCCTCCTCCGCCAGGCGATTCGGAAATTCTGGGGCTGGAAGTTGCCGGTACCATTGAGGAGCTTGGCGCGGGCGTTACCGGCTGGAAGGTTGGCGAACGGGTGATGACCCTGGTGGGTGGTGGGGCCTGCGCCGAATATGCCGTGGCCTATGCCGATCATCTGATGCCCATTCCGGCGTCCATGAGTTTTGAGGAGGCTGCCTGTGTTTGTGAATCCTACATCACCGCCTTTCTGAATCTGTTCATGATCGGCGGCCTGAAGGACAACACCACCGTCATCATCCACGGCGGCGGTGGTGGCGTCAATACCGCCGGTATCCAGCTCTGCAAGGCGCTGGCCCCCAATACTAAAATCATTGTCACCTCCCATCCTTCCAAGATCGAGCGGGTTAAGGAACTGGGCGCCAACCTGGTGATAGATTTCACCACGACCCCTGATTTCAGCGAGGCGGTCAAGGAGTTTACCAACAAGAAGGGGGCAGATGTCATTCTGGACCATGTGGGGGCAAAATACCTTGCGCCCAACATGAACTCCCTCGGCTATGCCGGACGTCTGGTGATCATCGGCGTGATCAGCGGCATCAAGGCGGAACTGAATCTGGCCCTGATGATGGTCAAGCGTCAACAGATTATCGGCTCCGTGCTGCGCTCCCGTCCGGTGAAGGACAAGGCGGCCATTGTGGCTGAGTTTACCAAAACCGCTCTGCCCAAGTTTGCCGACCGGACCATTGTGCCGATCATAGAAAAAGTTTTTGCCCTTGACGATGTGGTTGCGGCGCACCGGATGATGGAAGAAGACCGGCATTTCGGAAAGATTGTGCTGAAGATCCAGTAACCTATGGCGGCGCTTGACAATTATCACAGCCTGCTGGCCAAGGTTGACGATCTGTGCCGGACGATTCAGCAGTCCCTGGGAGCGGCGATAACCTGCCATGCCGGGTGCTCGTCCTGCTGTCTGCCGATTTCGGTCTTTCCCGTGGAAGCGGCAGCTATGATCGAGGCTGCCGGTCGTCTTGCCGCGGATGATCTGCGGCGTTTGAAGGAGCACCTGGCTGCCTGGTCTGGCGGGGAGGTCTGTCCCCTGCTGTCCAATGGCCGTTGCCTGTTGTACGAAGCACGGCCCATTATTTGCCGTACCCACGGTCTGCCGGTTCTGTTTACGGAGGGGGATGAGAGACGGACAGACGTCTGCCCGCTCAATTGCCGGGGTATGGAGCAGTTACCCGGTGAGGTGGTACTGGACCTGGAACGGCTCAACACCCTGCTGGTTTCGGTCAATGTCCTGTATTTACGGGAGTTTGGGCTGAAGCTGCCGGAACGTATCCGTCTGGAGGAGTTGGCGGAGATGCTACCGTAACTGATGAATGCTACAAATAAAACGGGACGGCGATTGGTTTGCCGTCCCGTTTTACCTCTGCTCTACAGTCCAATAACCTCTCGCTCTTTTGGGTACTCCACCACGATACCGAAGATAAATTCCCGCTTTTCTCCAGGAGCCAGCTTCAGTTTCCAGATGATGGCGCCGTCCCCCTTCTGTTCGTCAGGTTTCAGACCGGTTTCATCCAGGGTGACCTTGATTTCACTGTTTTCCGCAAGGGGAAGCTGGTCCCTGACATTGATGACCTGTGCTTCCTTGCGGAGATTGGTAGCGGTCACCTTGTAGCGGTAACTCATCCTGTTACCGCCGAACAGCCTGGCTTCCTTGTGCTGCTTCAGTTCTTCCCGCAGCACGATGACCTGATCATCGCTACCGAAGGGAAGGGTGAACTTCTCGCCAGCCGCCACTTTCTTCATGGTGGCGCTGCCGGTGAAGGTGGCACCGGTAAAGATTCTGATCTCGCCGGAGAGTAAGGGAAAGGGGGAACTGTTGGTCAGTTCCGCTGTAAGCCAGGTGGAAGAGGACAGTTTGGGTACCGCGACGTACTGTGTCGTGACCGGCAGGCGGTCAACGGAGATAACGGTTCCGTGCCTGCTACCGTCAGCGGCGATATCCACGGTTTTAGGAATTTTGAAGGAAACAGAGGTGGTTCCGCTTTCAATTGCGGCGGTTTGGAAGGCAGCCGGCGCTTCTTCCGGAATCGCGTTGGCGGCAGTGTCTTCCGCCTCCATCATTTTGGCGGAACTTTTCAGCATGCGCATTTCAGGACGGGGAGCTGCCGAGGGCAAGGCCATGGCAGGCCTGGGACGGGGGAAGAATATCCGCCACGGTTGGAGTTCCGGCGGTGCCCCTCCTGTTGCGGGACGGGCGGTGGAAAGGATGAGGCCGACGTTGTTCCAGTCTTCGCCGGTCTGCTGGCGAACCATGGCGCGGTAGGTCAGTTCGGCAGTCATGCCGTCGCCTGCCAGACGCACATCATAGGCTGGTTCCCAGCTTGCCTGACTGACGACGCCGGACAGCTCCACAGTCAGCGTTCCCTGCCGCTTTGCTTCAACCATAACCTCCACGGTCTTGCTTTCCTTGCGCTGTGAGCCGGTGGCAGCATTTTTCTGTTGTTTCAGGGCATCAATCTTTGCCTTCAGCAGTTTTTTCTCCAATTCAATATCCCGGCTCTGTTCGTCAGCTTTCGTGACACCACCACCAACAAACCCCATGATTTCCGTTAGTTCAGCTGAGGTTGGCTTGCGCACGGCCAGTTCCTTGGATATTCGGTCGCTCCAGGCAACACGTATCGAGTCAAGGAAGTTCTTCTGGGCCAGTATTCCGGCCTTTTTGGAATCAAGCCGCCCCAGTGTCCGCTCCAATGCCGTTATCTCATCCTCGATCTCTTTCACCCGCTTTTCAGCGGTCTGTTCCAGAAAGCGGCGTCTTACTTCGATACTGTTGATGGTTGTTCCGGCGGTTCCCGTTCCTTCAACCCGGACCGAATCATCCTGCAGCAGCACTGGCAGGCCGGTGATGGTGATCAGGTTGCTGCCGGGTTTAAGTTTGGCTGTGGCGGTGCGGACGGTGAGCGCACGGTCCTGATAGACGGTGACGCTGGTGATAGTTGCCGCGGTTTCAATACTGGATAGCGCAGCAGCAGATGACGGGAGCAACAGCAGTAACAGTACAAGGCAGCGAGTGATGGTCATTGAATTATACCTCCTTGGATTATGGAGCTTCATGAGTGTCCACCTTTACACCATGCAACAGATCGCAACAGGAAATCAGGCAGATAGAGATAGCTGGACAGGGTTACCAGCAGGGTCATCACTCCCAGTATGTTGAAGCCCTGTCCTGCGGAAAGTCCCAGAGAGCCGCTGAACAGAAAGGTCAGGGCTGAGGCGATCAGGATGCCGATCCAGTTGATGAAGCTGGACGCGGCCAGCACTTCTCCGCGCATCTCCGCTTCGGCACGTAGTTGGATAAAGGTCTGCAACGGCAGGGAAAAGATACCGGCGCTGATGCCGAAGAACAGGATGATGGTCAGCACAATCATGAGATTGGCCGGAGCAATGTGCAGCAGGAGCGGCGCGATGACCAGACCGATTGCCCCCAAGGGCACGATCCCCAGTTCCACCTCGTGGCCGGAAATGCGCGCCGCCAAAAGGGCTCCGCCGCCGATGCCAAGGGAGGAGGCCAGAAAAAGATAGCCGCTCTGTACTTCGTCAAGACCAAGCTTCTGGATACCGTAGCCGATCAGGTTGAGCTGGGCAAAGGCTCCCACCAGCCAGAACCAGGCAAGGCCGACAATGGACAGCAGCAGCCATTTGTCTGAGGCTACGTGTTTGATGGTGCGGAATATTTCAGAGGGGAAAAAGCATATCCGGCGCCCGGGCGCCACCGCTGGTACGTTGGGCAGTCTCTGTGATGCAATCAGGCCGATTACAGAGATAATAAGACAAAAACAGGCAACCAGCCAGAAACGGCCAGCCGCAACCTGTGTCAGCGCAGACGCCAGCGCGGTGCCGAAGATAATGGCCAGAAAGGTAAACGATTCAATCAGGCCGTTGGCTCTCGATAACTGGTCCGCTGGAGCCAGTTCCGGGATGATGCCGTATTTTGCCGGAGCAAAGAAGGCGCTCTGGGCAGCCATCAGGAACAGCACGGCGTACAGGCCGTATTCAAGCCTGAAAACAAAGGCTGCCACTGCCAGTGCCGTCACAACTACTTCCAGCAGTTTGACCGCCACGGTAACCCGCGATTTGCTGAAACGATCTGCCAGGCAGCCTGCCGGTGCTGAAAAGATCAAAAAAGGCAGTACAAAAGCTGCTCCGGCGAGGGCGGTGATGGTACCGGCCCGCTGGCTGCCCTGTGCCTGAATCAGGCAGAAGATGATCAGCAGCTTCAGTATGTTATCGTTCATAGCCCCTAAGAATTGCGTCGCATTCAGGGCGGCCAGGCCAGCAGGAAATTTGGGCATGATTGTCTCGTTACGCAGTCAGGTCAGTTGCGTTTAATACCCTGAGAACATGTTCAGACAGGGTGTTGGGGTCAAACTTGGCTACAAAGTCGTTTGCGCCGGCTTCTTCGGCCTTCAGGCGGTTGGTGGGGTTGCTCATGGAACTGTGCAGAATTATCTTGCAGCCCTGATAGGCGGGAAGCGACCTGATGGTACGGGTAAAGCTGAAGCCATCCATGCCGGGCATCTCGATGTCGGATATGATCAAATCAAAGGGAGGCTTGCCCTGCTGTTCCATGCTTTGCAGCAGTGTGAGCGCCTGAGTGGCTGAGGATTGTGATGTGTGATTGAATCCAAGCCGGTCCAGGGTATGCTCCATCATCATCAGCGCAGTTTTTGAATCATCCACCAGCAGAATTTTCTTATGTTCCAGGGTCGCGCCGGAACCTGCCAGATCTTCACGCAGCTCTTCCTTGTGGCCGATGACATCAACCAGAATTCCCTCAATATCCAGCAACAGAATAGTCTCGTTGCTGTCGCTGTAGCCGATGGCCACCAGCGAACGGGCGTTCATCCCTTCCGGTTTGTGGATCTGCTCCCAGCCTCTGGTCAGCAGGCTGTCCGGCGAGTCGATGATGAAAGCGTTCAACTGCTTGCTATATTCGCAAATGATCAGGTAGGCCAGGCGTGTGTCAAAAGGGACCGCTTCCAGGCCCAGTGCCTGTGAGAGGTCAATGGCAACAATCGGTTTGCCCCGAAAATCAACCGCTCCCTTGACTGCCGGGTGGGCATGGGGCATCCGGTCAAAGCGTGCCGGGCTTTCCAGTATTTCGATAATCTTGAAGACATTGATGCCGTACAACTGGCCATCGGTCAGGCGGAAGGTCAACATCTCCATCTGGTTTGAGCGGGAGAGGCTGGTCCGTTTCAGGGCTTCGTCAAGTGACGATGACATGGGGTGCTCCTTTCAGATCGGGGTGCCTGTCAGATACCTGTGGTGTTGTCCGGTGATTCTTACCCTGTGCAGCGTGTTGACGGCATCCTCCGTGCAGGGGAAACGCACTTCCAGATAGTTGCCGGAAAGGCCGGTTGCCAGGTTGTTTTCGGCGTCATGGCGCTGTCCCAGCACCTGCAGTTCCTGTCCGATGAAACGTTGCCGGAACAGCTTCTGCTTGACCTTTGCCAGATTTTGCAAGGTGCTGACCCGCTCTTTGATGGTTGCGGGATGTACCTGACCGGGCATTGTTGCAGCAGCGGTGCCAGGTCTGCGTGAGTAGGGGAAGACATGCAGATCGGCCAGGGGGAGGCTGGCGATCAGTTCACAGGTTTCAAGAAACTCTGCCTCCGTTTCACCGGGAAACCCGGCGATGACGTCTGCGGCCAGGAAACAGTCCGGCAGGCAGCGGGCAGCTTTCTCAATGATCATACGGTAGAAGCTGCTGTCATAGCGGCGTTTCATCCGCTGCAAGACCGTATCGCAACCGCTTTGCAACGGGATATGCAGGTGGCGGCAGATCCTGGGGGACGTGGCGATCAGTTCCAGCAGTGTGTCGCTCAGTTCGTTCGGTTCAATGGAACCGAGGCGCAGGCGTTCGACATATGCGCTGCTGTCAAGCTTCTGCAGCAGTCCGGTCAGGTCCGGCTGATAGGCCCCCAGATGGATGCCGGTCAGCACCACTTCGCGGTAGCCCTGGGCGGCAAGCCGTTGCACCGCAGCGCAGACTTCCTCCGCTGGCACCGAGCGGTTCGGACCGCGGGCAATGGGCACGATGCAGTAACTGCAGCCGTTTTCGCAGCCGGTCTGGATCTGGAGAAAGGCGCGGGTATGGTCGGCAAAGCTGGTCAGTTTCAGTTCCGGTGTTACGGTGCGATCTGTCAGGTTGCTGACCTGGTCGTTGCCCAGGCTGATATGGCGCAGAATGTCATGCTTTTCCTGATTACCCAGCACCTGGTCCACTTCGGATAACGCCTGGAGTTCTTCCGGCGAGACCTGGGCATAGCAGCCGGTTGCAATCACTTTTGCTTCCGGATTGGCTCGCCGTGCCCGGCGCAACATCCGCCGGGATTCCGCATCACTGCGTCCGGTGACCGTGCAGCTGTTGACCAGGTAAAGATCAGCCTTTTCGGTGAATGGCACCATCTCCCAGCCGGCCGAGCGGAACTGCTCGATCATTTCCGCTGATTCGAACTGGTTGACCTTGCATCCCAGTGTGGTTATGGCAAATGTCTGTCTGATTTTTTTCTGAAGCATCGGTTACTCACTGGGCAATCGGGGTTAACTCCACCCGGCTTGCCACCCCTTTTCCCTCTTTTGGTAGTTTATACGGATCATCGCGCTTCTGGAACAGCCGTTTCGAATCCATGCCGCCTTTGGTTATCAGATGCTGTTGTACCGCGGCTGCACGCTGTGACGCAAGCTGTTGCAACTCTTTATCATCCACCACGATAGTGGCGATGATCAGTTTCTTCATTTCTGAGTCAGGTAAATCCTTAACCATTCCGACCATGTTGCGCGGCTTTGGAAACTTTTCCTTGCCATAGACCGCTTTCAGGAGCCGGGATGACTCCTCAGGCTTTATTTCCAGCTGATCTGCCTGTAGGCCATCGGCATTCTGACGGTTTTTAGCCAGCTCAAGATATTTTTCCTGGCGTAGTTTTTTCTGTAGCAGCTCATTGCGGTACCCTTCCGGATCACGGGCCTTATCAACGAAACCGCTGATCTCCACCTTGAGGCCTGGCCGGTCTGCCAGCGCTTTTGCCAGAAGTTCCAGCTTCTTTTCCTCAGGTTGTGAGAGACTGCTGCTGCCCGGCGCAAAAACCACGGAACTCAGATCTTCGCTTGATCCCATCATGGAGGCCAGCAGTGAGAACGGGGAGGTTGCCGCCTTGATAAAAAGGTTTGCCACCACCTTCCAGACCAGGCCCCAGATGCTGAATTTGGGATCATCGGTTCTGCCGGAAACCGGAAGGTCAAGGTGGATCTGGCCTTTTCTGTCCTTAAGCAGAGCTATCCCCAGTCGAACCGGTAACCTGGTGGCCTTGTCACTTGCCACGCTATCGCCAAAGGTAAACTGATCAACAAACACCTTGTTTTCTGCCATCAGCTCCTTGTTTTCAATATGGTACTTCAGGTCAAGGGACAGCTTGCCGCGGTCGATGGTGTAGCCTAGATAGGTGCCGGAGTACGGAGTGGCTGGCGACAGTTCAATATCCTTGAAGGAGATGGTCAGGTCCACAAACAGATCGTCCCGCAACGGGTTGACTGTGCCGGTTATCTGCAATGGGGACTGGTTTTCCAGACTGCCACGTAAATCCACTGTTGCACGGGTGTTCATGTCTGATGAAAGACCGCTGACCAGTCCCCCCAGATTGTGAAAGACCGTTTTGAACTGGCTGGGAAGGTGGTCGTCACTGAAGGCCATTGTCCCATCCTGAATGGTCAGAGCATCAATTGTGATCGGTCCTTTGTGCGACGGTACTACTTTGTTTTCCGGTTGATGTGCTTCCCGACCCTTGTCATCAGCCATGTGGCTTTGTGTCTGAGGCGCCTGAACCTTGGCCCCTGGCCCCTGCTTTGTAACCAGATTTTGCAGGTTCAGGGTGCCATCTTTTCGGACTGCAACCCTTGAGTAAACATCGTTTAAGGCGATCTGCTTGATGGCAAGGGAGAATGGTTCCAGCTTTCCTGCAATTTCATCCAGTTGCAAGCTTTCCCATTTCAGCAGGTCTTCCTCCATCACGGTGTCCACCACATGGAAGCCACGGACACCGGCTTTGCCGCTGAAGCTGCCGCTTGGTTTGCCATCGGCTGCCAGGGCCATGTTCAGTTTAAGACTGCTGTCCACTGTGCCAGCTACAAAAAACAGGTTAACATTTTCCGGAATATAGTCTTCAAAATCACGGATAGGCAGCCGGGAAAAGGCAAGGGAGCCTTTGTAACGAAACGGTTGCGGTGTAACATTGCCGACTATTCTGACTGGAGCGTTTTTTCCATACCTGGCCCTGAGATTGAGCGGCATGCTGGAGAATTTCGGCCCGGTCAGGTTGCCGGTTGTCAGTTTGATCTCATGCAAGGTAAAGACCGGTTCACTTTCCATCGTTTTGTCTTTAAAGCTGATGCCCAGCCCGTTCACCGCAATCTGTCTCACCACGTACCCCAGCGCTTTTTTAGCGGTTGTATCACGGGGCTTTTCAGCAGTTGGAGGTGCTGACGTTGGCGCTGGGTGCTTGATGAGCAGCAACGGCGAGATTTTTCCATCAGTCTCACGGGAGAGGTTGATTTTGCCCTTGCCAAGCGTGACGCTTTCCACCTCAAGGGTATTGTTCTTCTGGCTGAAAGCGATGTTTGCCAATTCCAGATGAGAAAGTTCAGCTTTGTCCTTACCGCCGTACTGCGCCGCCAATTCCTCCAGAACAAGTGAGGTTCCGGTCAGGGACAGGCCGCCGGAGGCGTCATAGGTGGCCTTGCCGTTCAGGTCCAGGGTTCCCTTGACGGGCGAGGTCAGAACCTGTTGCAGATAGGGCCATCCGCGCTGGATTTCCAGCCCGGAAAGGTTGAAGTTGCTGGTGACAGCAAGCGGTGCCAAGGCGGCGGCACCGGAAACCGTCAAGGTTTCCCCCTTGTCACCATTGATGGCTATGCGGTAGTCCGAGGTTGTGCCGGGAATGGTGGAAAAATTGGCCGCCTTGGCGGTTATTTTCGACAGATCAATTGCAAATCCGCCTTGAGGCAGACGATCCGTAAAGTTGATGGAGCCGTTTTCCAGCGACAGGGCGGCAATTGACAGTCGCAATGGCGGGGCTTCTTTGGCGGTCTTCGGTGCGTCGACCGGTTTTTGTTTGTCCGGCGGCGAGGATACCGGTGCCAGTTGCTGCAGGTTGAAACGCCCGTTCCCGTCGCGGGACAGGCGCAGCGCCGGATCATACAGTGCAACCCGCTCAAATACGGCCTGGCGGCGGAACAGTTCCACCTCCCCGGCCTGGGCCTCGAAGCGCCGGAATCGGGCAAGATCAACTCCGGAACGTTCCTTCAAAGCAACATTGTCAAGGCGGGTCAGTCCCTTGATCAGCAGTTCCGGTTTTTTGTCCTTGTGGATACGGTAGGTCAGATCAAGATCAAGGGTCAAGGCACCCTTGTCCAGTTTTACCGGAAGGTTGGCCGGAATGTAGGGCTGGTAGTGGGGGATATCCAGTTTTTCAAGCTTCAGGTTCAGTGATGCTTCAACTGCTTTTGCCAGAGGTTTCGCCTTGCCGCTGAAACTGAGTTTTCCGCCGTCCACCACTGCGGAAAAGCGCGGGTCTGCGTACTTTTCTGCCAGATAGGGCATATTGCTGATAAAGGGAATGTCGAAGTTCATTTCGCGAACGGTGTGGCTGACAGGAATCAAGGCCGCGTTGTCGTTGAAATCGATGGAACCACCGCTGACGCGGATATTGTTGATGGAAAAGCGGCTTTCAGCGCTCGTTTCCTTTTTCGGCTTTTTTGCCAGCCGGTCAAGAATGTCGGAAAAGTTGTAGCGGTTGGGTGCTGTGCGCACCAGCCGCAGCGTCGGGTTTTCAAGCAGCAGTTCGTCCACGATGGGGGCACGGCGGAAGATGCTCATGGAGGACAGTGATAGTCGCAGACGGTCAAACTGGATAAATGGTGTGGATTTGTCCGGCTCCATGAAGCGTAATCCCTGAATGGTCAGGGTCATGCCAAACGGGTTGAATCTGACCCCGGAAATAGTAGCAAGGCGTCCGGTAACCGCAAGCAGCTGTTTTTCGGTCTGATGTTTGATAATAAACGGAAGCGCCAGCACACTGAAAAACAGTGCAGCGGTGATCAAGCCGATGGCAATGAAAACAAGTTTCCTCGTTCTCTGGCCCATGTCGGTAATCAGTGTTTTCAGTTTCATTATGGTCTCCCAGCACACATATTCTATTTATATTTTATACACCAGTTTACTCCGCTGCGCATCTTTTCACGCATCGCGCTTGTGAAAACCGGTTCTGTTCCGGTATAGTAACTCCTAAACCCAATTCAGGAGGTTATGATCATGATCAGCAAGTCGATGGCGGCAGCACTGAACAACCACATGAACTTTGAACTGTATTCTGCCAACATGTACCTTTCGATGTCGTCCTGTGCCAATGAAATGGGGCTGAAAGGAACTGCAAGCTGGTTTATGGTGCAGTATCAGGAGGAAATGACCCATTTTATGAAGTTTTATAACTACCTGATCGACCAGGGAATCAACATCAGTATTCTTGCCAACAAAGAGATCCCCAATACATACCGTTCGCTGCTGGATATGTTTGAAAAGACCCTGGCCCACGAGCAGGTTATCACCGGTTGTATCAATGAATTGACTGAACTGGCAGTGAAAGAAAAGGACCATGCCAGCCAGATATTTCTGCAGTGGTTTATCACCGAGCAGATTGAGGAGGAGAACAACGACCGCGACATCATTGCAAAGTTGAAAATCGTCGGGAAAGATGGTCACGGTGTCCTGATGATCGACAGTGACCTGGGACAACGGGTATTCGTACCACCGGCGGGGGGAGCAGCTCCGTTTCCGGTCGCGTAGCTTGCCGACATGAAAGTCCGTGTGTGTGAACATAGCCCTAAAGGCAAGAACAAGTTTGTTAAAGAGCTGCAACAACAGTTCCCGCACTATGATGTCAAAGTTAAGAAGGGCTGTCTCAAACGCTGCAAATTGTGTAAGGAACGGCCATATGCGGTTCTTGACGATAGTACCGCTATCTCCGGCGAGACCTGGGAAGAGGTCAGGCGTCAGATAGAGAGCACGGGATAAATATGCCGGATATGCAAAGCGGGTGGGGCGAATGCGATCCACCCGCTTTGCTATATATCGCGCCTGTTTTAACTGTTGCTACAGTATGTGGTAGTAGTATGTAAATTAACATATAATTTTATAAAATTACTTGACTTTGTATTGAAATGAGCTACATAGGGAGCACTTTCAAACCAGTCGAGAGAATGCCATGAAAACATGCAACAAAGTCAAGGTGCTACGGGAAAAGAAGTTGATGAGTAAATCGGAGCTTGCCCGCAAGGCAGGTATTTCGGTGGTGACCATCGATCGGATCGAACGGGGTGAAAACTGTCGTCTTGAGACGATGCGCAAGATCATCCTGGCCCTGGGTTTTTCCATAGAGGACCGGGATAAAGTGTTTCAGGACCAGGGATAGCAGGTACGAGCCATGTTTGGACTGTTCAGTAGAAAAAAAGACCTGGTTGGGATCGATATCGGTTCCAGTTCTGTCAAGCTGGTGCAGGTATTGGCGGACAAGGACAGCTTTCAGCTGCTTAATCTGGGTATTGTCCCGTTGCCCCATGAGGCTATTGTGGACAACAGTCTTATGGATACCGCTGCCGTGGTGCAGGCTGTAAAGGATCTGGTGGCAAGCCTGGGCATCAAGACCAGGGATGTTGCCTGCTCCATTTCCGGCAATGCGGTGATCATCCGCAAGATATTACTTCCAGCCATGACCAGCGAAGAGCTTGAAGAGCAAATCAGTTGGGAGGCGGAGCAGTACATCCCCTTTGACATAAAAGATGTGCATGTAGATTTTCAGATTCTTGGCGCTGACCCCGTTGATCCTGGCAAGATACAGGTGCTGCTGGTGGCCAGCAAAAAGGATATCATTAATGATTATGTTTCAATTTTCAGTGATGCCGGTTTGAACCTTGCTGTCATGGATGTGGATGCCTTTGCCGTACAGAATGCCTTTGAGTTGAATTACGGACAGCCGGAAGTGGTGCGCGCCCTGGTTAATGTCGGCGCAGGCATCATGAATATCAATGTGATCAGGGATGGTTCCACGCTCTTTACCCGGGATGTTCAGATGGGGGGGCATCAGTATACCGAGGAAATTCAAAAACAGCTTGGCTTTAACAGCGACGAGGCAGAAGCCAGAAAGATGCTGGCCGGTTCCTTAAGTGATCCTTTGCTGAAGGAGGTCATTGAGCGCACCAATGAATCTCTTGCTCAGGAAATACGGCGTTCCATAGACTTCTATAATTCAACGGCAGCGAATGATGACCGGATTTCAGCGATCAGTATCTCAGGAGGCTGTTCCAAGATTTACGGCCTGCAAGATGCTGTGCAAGCCCGTCTGGGAATGGAGGTTGAGCTGCTTGATCCCTTTGCCAATCTCAGGTATGACGAAAAAACATTTGATCCCGAATATCTGAAAGAAATCGCTCCTCTTATGGCGGTTGGCGTGGGGTTGGCCATGCGGAGGGTTGGGGATAAATGATCAGGATAAACTTACTTCCGACACGCGCTGCCAAAAAGAAGGAAACGGCGCTGCAGCAGGCCGTTATCCTTGTGGCGAGCCTTGTGCTGGTTCTGGTGATTGTGCTCGGTCTATGGCTGATGCGCCTCGGTCAGATATCCAGTGTGAACAAGGATATTACCGCAGCAAAAGCCCGGATAAGTGAGCTCGAACAGAAGATAGGCAAGCTGAACAACCTGAAAAAATTGAAGGACGAGGTAAAGAAGAAACTTGATGTGCTGACCCAGCTTCGTGCAAACAAAACCGGTCCGGCAAGTCGGCTGGCCGCTCTCAGCGATATTACGCCGGATCAGCTCTGGCTTGAATCCTACCGGGAGACCGGGCAAAACATAAAAATTGCCGGCACAGCGTTCAACGAAGAATTGATTGCGCAATTTATCCGTGCACTGGAAGACTCTCCAGAGTTTGAGCGGGTAGACTTGGTAGTATCGGAACAGCGGGATGTGGCCGGTACCAAACTGAAGCGCTTTGAGCTGACCTTCAAGATAGAGGGGCCAAAAGCGCCTCAGAATACACCGCCTGGGAAGTAACGGTTACTCCACTCCCGATGGAAGGGATCGACCATGGATCCACGTATAGAAAAATTGTTCAAACTTCCCAATAAACAGAAAATTGCCCTGTTTGTTGTGTTGCTTGTTGTTGAGGCGGCAGCCCTGATCTGGTTTCTGTATCTGCCAAAACATCAGGAGTTGAATAAACTGACTGAAGAACACGCAAAGCTGCAAAAGGATATTGCCGAGAAGACCAGTATTGCCGGCAATCTGCCCAAATTGCAGAAAGAGTACGATGAGCTGAATGCGTCACTTGAAAAAGCTTTGACCGAGTTGCCCAACTCCCGTGAAATACCATCGTTGCTCACCGGTATCACCAATGTTGGGAAAGGCGCCGGTCTGGATTTTCTTGTTTTCAAGCCGAAGCCGGAAGTGAAAAAGGATTTTTATGCCGATGTGCCGGTTGATATCTCGGTGTCGGGTTCATATCTGAGCGTTGCCAACTTTTTTGCCGCAGTGGCGAACCTGCCCCGGATAGTCAATATCACCAATGTTGATTTTGCCGAGGTACGAAACGTCAACAACAGGATTACGACAAAGGTAAATTGCCTGGCCACCACGTTCCGGTTCCTCGGCAAGGAAGAGATTCAGGATGACAAGAAAAAACCTAAAAAATAATCTGGTTCTTGCGACTGCGGCTCTTATTGTGGCTTCAGGCGCCGGATGCAAGAAAGAGCAACCGCCTCCGCCGCCAGCTCCGGTGATTATCCAGAAGCCGAAGATTGCTGTTCAGAAGCCGGTCAGTTCGGTTGCTGCGCCGACCAACCAGTTTGATTTCAGCAAAAAGAAAGATCCGTTCAAGCCATATGTCGTTGCCAAGCCTGACGCGTCCGCCAAAACCGCCAGAAAGCCTGATAAACCAGCGTTGCCCATTCATAGTTTTGCTCTGGAACAGTTTCGTTTGATCGGTGTCGTGGCTGACCCCAACGGGAACAGAGCCATGGTGGTGGACCCGGCTGGTAAGGGATATGTGCTGAAAGTGGGCATGAGCGTTGGCAGTGATGAAGCCCGGGTAACCAGAATTGATGGTTCGGGTGTGGATCTTGTACGGCAATTTCGTGATGATAGCGGTAAAACTCGCAAGGAAACGGTCAAAATTCCATTGCTGAGGAAACCGTAAGGAGTGTTCCCGATGAAATGTGTCCAGTCAAAAATGCGGCATATAGCTTTGTTTCTTCTACTGGCTCTTGCGGTGCCGGGTGCGTTTGCGCCGGAGAAGGTCCTGGCAGCCTCGGATACCATCAAGGCGACGGATACCGCGCAGATTACCATTAAGGAAGTCAAAATGGTCGGCACCGGAGCAGATCAGGAGCTGGTCATCGAGGTCAGCAGTCCGGTTGCTTACACAAGTTATAAGACATCGGCTCCGAATCGCCTGGTAATCGACTTTTCACAGACAGTGTTTGTTGAATCCCTGGGCTCCGTTGAATTTGCGAACGGCCCGGTCAGCAAGTTAATAACCAGAAAGTTTGAGACGGAAGCGGGCGTACTGACCAGAATGGAACTGTATTTGCCCCAGGATTTGCAGCCGGTTATCAAACCTTCTCCCGACAAGACCGGCGAATTGCGTATTGCATTTCCCGGTTTTGTGCTTCCTGTTGCGGATGTAGCGCCCGCTCTGCCCGTTGCGGTTGAGGCCGCTCCTGTTCCTGACTCTGCTCCTGCTCCTGTTGTTGCTCAGGAATCTCCTTCTCAGCCGCCGGAGGCTGTGGCATCGTCAACGGTGTCCGATCAGGCAGTCCAGGCCGCAAAGCCGACAACAGTAACCGATGTTGTTTCCCGTGATGGTGGTGTTGAAGTGCTGGTTGACGGTGCTTTTAAGGAGTACAAGACCATGCGGCTGTCCAAGCCGGAACGTCTTGTGATTGACCTTATGGATGTGCAGGCGGGGGCTGTTGCCCGGTTGATCCAGTTGAACACAGCCGGTTTGTCCACGGCGCGCATTGGAACGTATCCCGGCAAGGTGCGGGTTGTGCTGGATGCGGTGAACGGCTCGTTGCCTGATGCCGCCTATGAACATACACCCGCCGGTATCCGGGTTTCCTTTGTGGCCACTGCCGACAGTCGGCAACAACCGGACAGCCAGACACAGAAGGCGTCGTCAGCGGTGCCTGCTGTGCAGGGTGCAGCACCAGTTCCGGTTGCCGAAACAAACATTGCTTCCGGACCAGCGACAAAGGCTGCTCCAGGCCGGATTGAGGCCATTGATTTTCAGGTGGTGGACGGCATAAGCCGGGTGAGTGTGAAGGCCAGCGGTGCTGTTTCTATCGGTGAGCCAGTAAAAACGCCGGGTTTTATAACGCTGAACATCAAGAATGCCCTGCTGCCCCGTAGTCTGCAACGTTCATTTGAATCTCAACACTTCCCCTCATCAGTGCTGCGGGTAACCCCGGTGCAGATGCGTACAAAAACCGGCCATGATGCCATGATCAGGGTTGCGCTGCGTGTCGATATGCCATATGAGTTGCGCCGTGAAGCGGATATGCTCTACCTTGACATCAAAAATCCTGTTGAGGAGAAAAAGATACCATCCATAGCTCCTGTTACCGGGACATCGCGGAACGCTTCCTCGAAAGCGGCTGCCGTACTGCCTGTTGAGCAGATCGTACAGGACAATGGTCAGCAGGCACCTGATGGAAAAGTCAGATATACCGGTCGGAAGGTAACGTTGGAATTTGCTGATGCTGAGGTGGGCAAGATTCTGCAACTGCTTGCTGAAGTCAGTAACAGAAACTTCATTTTCAGCGATGATGTCGGCAAGCAGAAAATCAACATGAAGCTGGCCAATGTGCCCTGGGATCAGGCGCTGGCCATTATTCTTGAGACCAATGGGCTTGACAAATACGATGACGGCAATGTCACCCAGATCAGGAAAAAGGGCAGTTTCAAGTCGCAAAGGGAAGAGGAAATCGAGTTGCGTAAAGCGACCTACCGCAGTGAACCGCTTGTTACGGAGCTGATTGAAGTCAACTATTCTAAAATTAGTGATATCAAGAAGCAGTTTGAAGGCATCAGGAAGGCCTATGGTGACCTTGGTACGATCGAAGAGGATGAGCGGACGGGAAAGATAATCGTAACCGGCATTGCACCTGCCATTGCCGAGATGAAAAAGTTGCACAAGGAACTGGACGTTCCTGAACGGCAGGTGATGATTGAGGCCCGAATTGTTGAAGCCTCCAGCGCCTTCACCCGTTCATTGGGTGTCAACTGGGGTATCCATTACCGGGACGGGTCGGCATCCATTGCCGGGATCAATTCCTTTGACACCAGTTTTGGCGGTATAGCGTCCAACGTGCCGCCCACCAGCGGGGTCAGCGGTACGCCAGGCGGATCAGCGGGGATTTCTTTTGGAACACTTGCCAGTAACATCAAACTGGACCTGCGCCTCAATGCTGCGGTCAGCGCGGGTATGGTGCGGATTGTCTCAACGCCCAAGGTGGCGACACTGAACCGTAAAACTGCAAAAATAACCCAAGGGCAACAGATTCCTTACACGGCATCCACCTCTGACAAGGTTGAAACAAAATTTGTGGAAGCTGCCCTTGCCCTTGAGGTGACGCCCAATATCAATCCCAATGGCACCATTATCATGAAAATCGATGCCAAAAATGATGCCCCTGGCGCCACCGGCAATCCCCCTGCCATTAACAAGAAACAGGCAACCACCGAAATGATGCTGCGTGATGGTGAAACCACGGTTATCGGCGGTATTTTTGTGGAAAGCGATACGGTTGGTGATGAGGGAGTACCATTCTTGCAGGATGTTCCCTGGCTTGGCAACCTGTTCAAGTCTTCGGATGTGAAGCGGAACCGCAATGAGTTGCTCATCTTCATCACACCACGAATACTGGGTAATAACCCCTGACAGGTATGAAATAACAGATGGCTTTGCCATCTGCTCTGCCGGGTGAATGAAGATATTTATGTCGTTTGGTGATGACGAGAACCATGCACGAAAGGAGTTTATTGATGAAGACAACAGGATGGCGGGTACTGCTTCTGGTTATGATAACTACCGTGATCGGAATGCTGGCAGGATGCGGAAACGGTGGTGGCAGCATGGCTACAAACGGTACGCTTGCGCTTGCCGATATATCTGTGACCGACCTGTCGGGTGGCAAATATACGGTTGAAACTACGGCGACCTTTACGCCGGCTTCGGGGACCAACATAGCCGGAGGCCCTGAGATTGCATACACAGCAACGTTTGGGTCCATCACCAGAACCGGTAATGTAATTCCACAGGGTACAACGGGAACCGCAGTAATAGGTCCCTGGGAGGTTGATCAGGCGTTTGAGCCGGTTATCATTACAATAGTAGCGTCAACAGGTGGTCTTTCCGCGACGAAGAAATCAAGCATACCGGCCATTGCTTCTTTGTCTGTCTCGCCGGCAACCGCTGCTTTTGCAAATACCGATACTGCCGGAACCAGTAAAACCATTACCGTTTCCGGCGGCTTCAGCCCCTACACCGTTGCATCCGCGACACCTGCAGATATAAGCGCAACAATTTCCGGAAGTTCGGTGACTATTACCAAGTTGTCAGCATCCGGTCCTACAAACACCAGTACAACGGTTACCGTAACAGACAACCGGGGTAATCAGACACAGATTATTGTCGGTTACTTCAAATAACGACAGGAGATACTGCTGATGATGCGTCAGATGATAACAGGCTGTAAATCTCTGCTGGTAATAGTGCTGCTTAGCCTGCTTGGTTGTGGCGGTAGCGGTTCCTCGCAAAACCTTGCTCCGGTAACTCCGGGTGGTTCATCGGGAGCAACAGGGGCAATTACCATAGCCAGTACGGCGCTTGCTCAAGGCGCAAGTACGGCAGTTTCTGTTGCCTTTACCTATGCTGACGGCTCACCGGCATCAGGCGTAAACGTTGATTTCACCACCACGCTTGGCACGATCAGCCCGGCAACGGTTGTCACCGATGGGCAGGGTACAGCCAGCGCTACTCTGCTGGCCGGCACAACAGCCGGTACGGGGCAGGTTACAGCAAACGCCACCTATGGCGGGAAGACCTACGTAAAATCGGCAAACTTCCAGGTAAACCTGCCGCCGCTCCACCTCTCCACTATTACTCTTGGTGCTGAATCGCTTTCCTATGGCGGCACCACCAGCGTAACTGTGTCGGTGCTTGACACCAATAACGCCGTGTACACCGGTCAGGAACTGGATGTTTATTTCACCAGCACTGCGGCAGGCAGCGGTACTGCATCGATAACCTCACCAGTGCGTACGGTAAATGGAGTAGCCACCACCACCTACAGGGCGTTGACGGTGACCGGAACTGATACCATTACCGCCACCATTTCAGGTTCAAGTGTAACGAAAACTCTTTCCGTCACGCCGCTGAGTGCCGGCTCCATTACCTATGTCAGTGCAACACCGACCAATCTGGCCTTGAAAGGTACCGGCGGTATCGGCAAGTCCGAAGTTTCTACCGTTGTATTTCGGGTGCTTGATTCAAGTGGAGCAGTGCGGCCCAATACCACCGTTGATTTTTCGCTGAATACGACAGTGGGCGGCATTTCGCTCTCCTCCACATCGGGCAGTACCGGTGCTGACGGCACAGTTGCTGTGCAGGTGAATTCGGGTATCATCGCTACATCGGTGCGGGTGACTGCTACTGTACGGGGCAGCAGCATTTCAACCCAGTCGGAACAGCTGGTAGTTTCCACCGGCCTGCCTGCCCAGGATGGATTTTCTATTTCAATTGAGACCTTGAACGTTGAGGCATGGAACATTGATGGTGTTACTGATCAGGTGACGGCACGGCTTTCCGACCATTTCCGTAACCCGGTGCCTGACGGCACGGCAGTCTACTTCACGACTAATGGCGGTAGTATTCAACCTTCCTGTACCACGGCGGGCGGCGCATGCAGTGTTACCTGGACCAGTCAGAATCCGCGTCCTGCTAATGGCCGCGCACGGGTATTGGCCTATGCCATTGGTGAGGAATATTTCATTGATCTTAATGGCAATGGTGTGGCTGATGCAGGTGAGTTTGTTGATGACCCAGAGGCGTTCCGTGATGACAATGAGAACAGTGTTCGGGATGCCAGTGAAACATTTATTGATTTCAATGGAGATGGCATCTACAGCACGGGCGATGGCAAATACAATGGTGTGCTGCAAGGTGTTGCATACATAGGCGCACCGAAGTCAAAGCATGTGTTCAGCAATACCACGCTGGTCATGGCCAGTTCCGGAGCCTTGATTGCCAACAGCTGCGGCAGCAGTATCGCAGTGGCGCTCGGCGGCTCAATCTCATGCAATATAACCGTCAATGATGTGAACGGTAACATCATGCCGGCCGGAACAACGGTTGCCTTTACCTACCAGTCAGTGGTTTCGGGCATAACCTTGACATCGTCCAACTACACGTTCCCGAACTCTTCAGCAAATTCCGGCGCCACACTTTCCGTTGCACTGACGGATTCAGGGACTGCACCGACACCGGTTGGACGTGGTGTATTCAAAGTTACGGTAACTTCGCCAAAAGGTGTGGAATCAGTTGGTATCTACCAAGTAAACTGATAACCTGACAATTACCTCACACTTCGGTGTGTGAACAAACAAAGGGGCGCTCCGGCGTCCCTTTGCTATTTTGAGACGCTATGGTATGCTGACGTAAGCATCTGTTTGCGAGAGATTGAATCCATGGGATACGCCCTGAAAAAATCAGATCAGAAATGGACCTATGCCGATTATCTGCACTGGCCTGAAGGTGAGCGCAGGGAGCTGATTGATGGTGCGGCCTACACCATGAGCCCTGGGCCGAACCGCTTTCATCAAGAGCTTTCCGGCGCCTTGTTCAATCAGTTATATAATCACTTGAAAAGTAGAACCTGCAAAGTGTATGCGGCCCCCTTTGATGTGCGTTTGCCTGACAGTGCCGGAGCCTCGGATGAAGAGACCGAAACGGTGGTACAGCCTGATATTGTGGTGGTCTGTGATCCGGATAAACTGGACGAGCGCGGCTGCAAGGGAGCGCCGGACCTGATTGTGGAGATTTTGTCGCCCAGTACAGCCCAGCATGATCTGAAGGACAAGTTTTACCTGTACCAGCGGGTAGGGGTGAAAGAATACTGGGTACTGCATCCCACTGACAAGACGCTGATGGTGTTCAAACTGAACGATAACGGAGAATTTGGAAGGCCTGAGATGTATGTTGCCGGTGACCGGGTTGCCCTGCCGCTTTTGGGTGATCTGGTGGTGGATTTGACGGAACTGTTTCCTGCGGAAAAGGTGTAAGATTGTTTTCATGACAAACGAAAACTTACAACAACTGAAGATTGATAAAAGCATACCGGCCCCGTCTTATAGTGGAAGACGGGGCCGGATCGTTTGGATAGCCGGGGTGCTGCTGGTCCTGCTGTTCCTTGCACTCTGGATCTGGAGCCGTCAGGGGGTTGAGGTGGAACTGGCCACGGTGGCGCATGTCTATCCAACCCAGACCTTTACGCTGCTGAACGCCAGCGGTTATGTGGTGGCCGGCCGCAAGGCGGCGGTGGCCTCCAAGATCACCGGCCGTCTGGAATGGCTGGGGGTTGAGGAGGGAAGCCGCGTGAAAGCCGGACAACTGCTGGCCCGTCTGGAAAGTCGTGATCTTGCGTCGCTGCTTGAACAGTCACGGGCAGCGGCGCAGGTTTCCCGTTCATCCCTTGATCAGGTCCAGGCGGAGTTGGACGATGCTTCACGCAATTATGAACGCCAGAAAACGTTGCTGGGGCAGGGCATTACCGCCAGGGCGGAATATGACCAGGCCGAGGCCCGTCACCGCCGGGCCGTGGCTGCGGTTGCCGCTGCGCGCTCCTCCATCCGTGTAGCAGAGGCACAGGCGCACGGGGCCGGGATCAACCTTGAATACGCCAATATCCGCGCCCCCTTTGATGGCGTGGTACTGAGCAAGAGCGCTGATGTGGGGGATATCATCACGCCGCTGGGAGCTGCCGCCAATGCCAAGGCAGCGGTGGTCAGCATTGCCGATCTTGCCTCCCTGGAGATCGAGGCCGACGTCTCTGAATCATCCCTGGCGCAGGTGAAAGCCGGACAGCCCTGCGAAGTTACCCTTGATGCCCTGCCCAATGCCCGTTTTCGTGCTCTGGTGCACACCATCGTGCCCACTGCCGACCGCAGCAAGGCTTCGGTGATGGTCAAAGTTCGATTTGTGGACAAGGACCCGCGCATTCTGCCGGAGATGAGCGCCAAGGTGGCCTTCTTGTCTCGTGAGGCTACCAAGGCGGATCAGCAACCCCGCATTGCCGTCAATCCGGCTGTGGTTGCCGGTCAGGGTGCAACGGCTCACGTCTACCGTATTCAGGATGGTAAGGCGCACAAGGTGCCGGTTAGTGTCGGGCAGAAACTGGGTGACCTGCTGGAGGTGGGCGGTCTGCAACCTGGGGACAAACTGGTGCTGAAGCCGCTGGAGCGGATGCGCGATGGCCTGCGGGTAAAGGTACCGGAAAAATAGCCATGGAAAACAGGCCGCTGGTTGTGATCAACCGTCTGATCAAGTCTTACTGGCGCGGGAGTCAGCAGGTTCCCGTGCTGGAGGATATCTCCCTTACCATAGCGGAAGGGGAGTTCCTGGCGTTAATGGGACCATCCGGGTCAGGCAAGAGTACGTTGTTGAACCTGATTGCCGGAATTGACATGAGTGACAGCGGTTCCGTCACCGTGGCCGGGATTGAAATATCTTCCCTGCCGGAGAGCGCTCTGGCCTCCTGGCGGGCGGCCCATGTGGGCTTCATCTTCCAGTTCTACAATCTGATCCCGGTGCTGACCGCCTTTGAAAATGTGGAGTTGCCCTTGCTGCTCACCGCCATGTCCCGTCGAGAACGCCGCGAACATGTGGAAACAGCCCTGTCGGTGGTGGGGCTTGCGGATCGGATGGAGCACCGTCCCGGCGAACTTTCCGGTGGTCAACAACAGCGGGTTGCCATTGCCCGGGCCATTGTCACCGACCCCACCATCCTGGTGGCGGACGAGCCCACCGGCGATCTGGACCGCCAATCAGCCGGTGATATTCTGGACCTGATTGAACAGCTGAACCGGGAGTTTGGCAAGACCATCATCATGGTGACCCACGATCCGCGGGCCGCGGAGCGGGCGCGGCGGGTGCTGCATCTGGAAAAAGGGGTGCTGGTGCAATGAAACGCGCTCTTTCCGCAATCTCTGCGTTGCTCTTCGAAATGCCTTGTGCGGCGTATTGCAATACGCCTCCGCGCCATTTCTCGAGACACCTTGACCTTGCGAAAATATCGCATTTCATAAGGTGTGCGTGTCTTGATCTCAGAATAAATATTTCCTGTCATGTTTTTTCTTAAACTCCTCATCCGCAACGCTTTCCGGCACAGATTGCGCACCCTGCTGACCATTGTCGGCATCGCCATCGCCATTCTCTCCTTCGGCATGCTGCGCACCGTTGTGGCTGCCTGGTATGCCGGGGTGAATGCCTCGTCCGCCAACCGCCTGATCACCCGCAACGCCATCTCCCTGGTCTTTTCCCTGCCCACCGCCTATCAGGAGCGGATCCGTCAGGTGGAGGGGGTGAAAAGCGTCTCCTACGCCAACTGGTTCGGCGGGGTCTATATCAACGAAAAAAACTTTTTCCCCAACTTTGCCATAGAGCCGCTGTCATACCTGTCCATGTACCCGGAGTTTGTCATTTCGGCCAACGAGTTGAACGACTTTGCCCGTGACCGCAAGGCCTGCGTGGTCGGCAGCAAGCTGGCACAACGTTATAACTGGAAAATCGGCGATACCATTACCCTGAAGGGGACTATTTTTCCCGGCAACTGGGAGTTTGTACTGCGGGGGATTTATAGGGGACGGGACAAAAGCACCGATGAGGGGCAGTTTTTCTTTCACTGGAACTACCTGAACGAGTCCATGAGAAAGTCCTTCCCGCGCAGGGCCGATCAAGTGGGGATCTATCTGGTGGAAGTGAAAAACCCGCAGCAGTCTGCTGAAGTCGCCCAGCGGGTTGATGCGCTGTTTAAAAATTCCCTGGCCGAAACCCTGACTGAAACGGAAAAAGCCTTCCAGCTCTCCTTTGTTTCCATGACCGAAGCAATTGTGGTGGCAATCCGGATCGTTTCCTACGTGGTGATCCTGATCATCATGGCGGTTACCGCCAATACCATGTCCATGACTGCCCGTGAACGGATCGGTGAATACGCCATCTTCAAGGCCATGGGCTTTGGAACCGGTCATATCGCCGGAATGATTTTCGGCGAGTCGCTCTGTATCGCAGGCATCGGTTGCGCCATCGGCATGGCGCTTACCTTTCCGGCAGCGCAGTTGTTTGGTGACAGTTTGAGCCAGTTTTTCCCCGTCTTTCTTGTTGAGCGCACGACGCTGGCGCTGGATGCCGCCATTGCAGTGCTGCTGGGGGTTACTGCCGGACTGTTTCCCGCGTACCGGGCCGCGACCATCCGCATAGCCGATGGTTTGCGCAGGATCGGTTGAGATGCCGGTTCCTCTCTCCTACAGCTGGCGAAACCTGATGACCCGCCGCCTGACCACCGGGCTCACCGCAGGCGGCATGGCGCTGGTGGTCTTTGTTTTTGCCGCCATTATGATGCTTTCCGCCGGACTGGAGAAAACCCTGGTGGAAACCGGCTCCGAGGAGAACGTGATTGTGACCCGCAAGGGGGCCGGGGCCGAGATGCAGAGCGGCATCGAGCGTCCTGCTGCAGCGATTGTAGAGACACTGCCGGAGATCATGACCGCCACCGATGGCCGTCCGCTGGTTGCCAAGGAGCTGGTGGTGCTGATCGGTCTTGCCAAGCGGGGCAGCGATAAACCTTCCAATGTAGTGATTCGCGGGGTCAGTGACCGTTCACTGCTGATGCGGCCCCAGGTGCGTCTGCTGGAAGGGCGGATGCCCCGTCCCGGTTCCGTCGAGGTGATGGCCGGTAACAGTATTGCCCGGCGTTTTAAAGGGGGCGGACTGGGGGAAACCGTTCGTTTCGGCATGCGGGACTGGACGGTGGTGGGGGTTTTTGATGCCGGAGCCACCGGTTTCAGCTCGGAAATATGGGGGGACGTGGATCAGCTGATGCAGGCTTTCCGGCGTCCTGCCTACTCGTCGCTTACCTTCAGGTTGCTGGACTCCGCTAGTTTCAGCCAGGTTAAGGAGCGTCTTGAGTCTGACCCGCGGCTTACCCTGGAGGCGCGCCGGGAAACAAAGTACTACCGGGACCAGTCTGAGGCCATGGCCACCTTCATTCGTATTCTGGGCATAACCCTGACCGTGATCTTTTCGCTGGGGGCGATGATCGGCGCGCTGATCACCATGTATGCCGCAGTGGCCAATCGGGTGGGAGAGATCGGTACCTTGCGCGCGCTTGGTTTCCAGCGCAGTAGTATTTTGCTGGCCTTTCTGGCCGAGTCACTGTTGCTGGGGCTGACCGGCGGGGTGGTTGGTCTGCTGGGGGCTTCCTGCATGCAGCTCATCACCATTTCCACCATGAACTGGCAGACCTTTTCCGAACTGGCCTTTTCCTTCTCACTGACCCCCGGTATTATCGGCTCATCACTACTGTTTTCGCTTCTGATGGGGCTGGTGGGCGGCCTGCTGCCCGCCCTGCGGGCCAGCCGATTGAAGATCGTGGATTCGTTGCGGGGGGGCTGATTCTATGTTACAGTGCCAACCCGCAAATTTATTAGGGAGACCTTGCTTATGATACCAAGCACTTTCAAGCCCACTGCCTTGCTGGTGACCGGCGGCGCCGGTTTCATCGGCTCCAATTTCATACACCGCTTCCTTCCTGTCAATCCCGGCTGCCGTCTGGTGAACCTGGATTGTCTGACCTATGCCGGTAATCTCAAAAACCTGACTGCCGTTGAACAGAGCCCGAATTATCGCTTTGTAAAAGGGGATATCACCGATGCCGCCTGTGTTGCGGCGATTCTGAAGGAAGAAAAGATTGATGCTGTTGTGCATTTTGCTGCCGAATCCCATGTTGACCGCTCCATAACCGGTCCGGAGATTTTTGTTCGCACCAACGTGCTGGGCACGCAGGTCTTGCTGGAAGAAAGCCGCAAGCATTGGCAATCCGGCGTTGTGGCTGATTTTCGCTACTATCAGATTTCCACTGACGAGGTGTATGGCTCCCTGGGGGAGACCGGCTTTTTTACCGAGGAAACGCCGCTTTCCGCCAACTCTCCCTACTCGGCCAGCAAGGCCGGAGCGGACCTGCTGGTGCGAGCTTATCACGAAACCTTCGGTCTGCCCACGTTAACCACCCGCTGCTCCAATAACTACGGTCCCTATCACTTTCCCGAGAAACTGATTCCGCTTTTGATCGCTAACATCATTGCCAAAAAACCGCTGCCGGTCTATGGCGACGGCAGTAACGTCCGTGACTGGCTGCATGTGCAGGACCATGCAGCCGCCATTGAGTGTGTGTTGAAACATGCCGCTCCCGGATCGGTCTACAATGTCGGCGGCAACAACGAATGGAAGAATATCGATATCGTCAATCTGGTCTGCGATCTGCTGGACGGGCGCTTGCAGCGAAAGCAGGGTGAAAATCGGCAATTGATCACCTTTGTCAAGGACCGGCCCGGTCATGACCAGCGCTATGCAATTGATGCCTCACGGCTTAAAAACGATCTGGGCTGGTCCCCCTCCTACACCTTTGAGCAGGGTATTGCCGAAACCATTGACTGGTATCTGGCCAATCAGGAGTGGGTGACCGAGGTGACCAGCGGCAGCTACCGCGATTATTACCAGCAGCAGTACGGAGGGGCGGCATGATTCTGGTTGTTGGAGCAAAGGGTATGTTGGGGCAGGATCTGCTGGCGCTGTTGGGGGAGCGGGGCAGGGGGATCGATCTCCCTGATATCGACATCACCGATCTGCTGTCGGTGCAGCGGATACTGACTGCCCTGAAACCAAAGGTGGTGGTGAATTGCTCTGCCTATACCGATGTGGATGGCTGTGAAAGCAACCGTGAAACTGCCATGCAGGTCAATGGTGAGGGGGTGGCTTTTCTGGCGCTGATTACCCGTGAAATCGGCGCGAAGCTGGTGCAGATCAGCACCGATTACGTCTTTGACGGTGCCAAGGGCACTCCCTATCTGGAGGATGACCTTCCGCGTCCCTTATCTGTTTACGGGGAATCAAAGCTGGCCGGTGAACTGAATGTGGATGTCAACCCGGATAATCTGGTGCTGCGCACTCAGTGGCTCTACGGCCTGCACGGCAAGAATTTTGTGGAAACCATGCTGCGCCTGGGACGGGAAAAGGATGAACTGAGCGTGGTTGACGACCAGATCGGTTCTCCCACCTGGACCGTTGATCTGGCACAGGCGATTATCGCCCTGATCGACCGCGACTGCCGGGGGGTGTACCACTGCGCCAATAGCGGTACGACCTCATGGAACGGCTTTGCCCGTGCCATTTTTGAAGAATCGGGCATGGCAGTGAAGGTTACGGCGATGACCACCGAACAGCTTGGCCGTCCGGCCCGCCGTCCGTTGTATTCCACCCTGGATTGCGGCAAGCTGGCTGCCGACACCGGTTATGCGCCGCAACCCTGGCGTGAGGCGCTGCGGAAGTATCTGACGTTACGTGATAAGGAGCAGTGACAATGGCACTGGAGCATGGAGAACGTCCCTGGGGCACCTATACGGTGCTTGATGAGAACAGCAGCTACAAGATCAAGCGGATCGAAGTGTTGCCTGGTCAGCGGTTGTCCCTGCAGAAACATCACCATCGCAGCGAGCACTGGATCGTGGTTTCCGGCACGGCGCTGGTTACCTGCGGTGAGGAGCAGTCGATTGTCAACGTCAATGAATCCACCTTTATCCCGATCGGGCAACTGCATCGTCTGGAAAACCCCGGCAAGATTCCGCTGGTTATCATAGAAGTGCAGAGCGGCGAGTACCTGGGCGAGGACGATATTGTCCGCTTTCAGGACGATTACCAGCGAGCCGGGGAGGAAGCGCCATGTATGTCGTGATTCTGGCGGGCGGCTCCGGTACCCGTTTCTGGCCCCTTTCCCGTAAAAGTCGGCCCAAGCAGCTCATCTCCGTGCTGGACGGCCCTACCATGTTGCAACGCACCGTGGAACGGGTGCTGCCGATGCAGCCCAAACGGATACTGGTGGTGACCAACCGTCTCCAGGCCGAAGAAACGGAACAGCAACTGGCCCGCTACCGTTCCCTGACTCCTATCGATGTGATTGCCGAGCCGCTGGGCCGCAATACCGCTCCGGCTGTGGGGCTTGCGGCGGCCATCATTGCTGCCCATGATCCTGAAGGGGTGATGACGGTGTTGCCTGCCGACCACTATATCCGTGATGATGATGGTCTGCGCCGCGTGTTGCAGGCTGCAGCCCATACTGCCCGTAACGGCTGGCTGGTGACGCTGGGGATTGTCCCTACTGCCCCCGAGACCGGCTATGGTTACCTCGAAGCCGATATGTCGCTGCGGGGAGAGGGACCGTTTCCCGTCACCCGTTTTGTGGAAAAGCCGGATCGGGATACAGCGCTGGGCTACCTGGAATCCGGCAACTATTTCTGGAACAGCGGCATGTTTGTCTGGCGGGCCGATACGATTCTTTCGGAAATCGCCTGCCTGATGCCGGAACTGTCAACAGCGCTTGCTACCCTTTCCTTTAACAGTGATGTATGGGAGTTGTCTGACCTAGCTGGGCAGATCGCCCGGATTTACGGGACAATTGGCAGTCAGTCCATTGACTACGGCGTCATGGAAAAGTCGGACAAGGTGCAGATGCTGCCTGCCGGCATCGGCTGGAGCGATCTGGGAAGCTGGTCGGCCCTGCCGGAGGTTCTGGATACTGATGAGCAGGAAAGCGTGGTTGTCAACAGCAGCGCCCATATCGCCATTGACAGCAGACGCTGCATCGTGTCCGGCAATAGCGGGGTGGTGGCCACCATCGGGGTTGACGATCTGATTGTGGTTTCAACCGGTGATGCGCTGCTGGTCTGTCCCAGGGAGCGGGCGCAGGACCTGCGGCGGGTGGTGGAGGAGCTGGAGAAGAGAGGGCTGTCGCAGTACCTGTAATAGTCATTGCTGTTGAGAGGACGGGATAACCGATTATGGAGCAGACTACTTACTTTGCGCCTGCGGGCAGGGCTTCCGGTGAAACACTGGATACTGAACGCCGTGCCGTTGCCCAGGCGGCTTTCATTGATGCATTGATGCAGGCCATGCCGGATTTTGTGATGGTATTGAACGAACAGCGCCAGATCGTTGCCATCAACCAGCGGATCATGCAGGCATTTGGCGTAGTGGACCCTGCCGATCTGATTGGCAAGCGTCCTGGCGAGGCTCTGGACTGCATCCATGCTGCAGAAGGGCCGGATGGCTGTGGTACCGGCAAAAGTTGTGCGGTCTGCGGTGCCGTGCTGGCGATTCTTGAAAGCCAGGAGAGCGGACAGCAGGCCTGCGGCGAGTGCCGGGTTGTTCTTTGTAAAGACGGGGGAACCGCCCTTGACCTTGAGGCGGTGGCTACGCCGCTGGATGTCGCCGGTCTGCCGATGACGGTCTTCGCTCTGCGGGATATCAGTTCCGACAAACGGCGCCAGGTGCTGGAGCGGGTTTTTTTTCACGATGTTATCAACACTGCCGGAGGGATCAGGGGGGTGGCGTCACTGCTCCATGAAGATCCTCATCTACCTGCAGACAAACAGGAAACCTACAAGGAATGGCTGGTGGACTTGTCGGACAATCTTGTGGAAGAGATAACCCATCAGCGTCGTCTGCTGGCGGCGGAGCGGGGACAATATCTGGTGCATCGGCAAAAAACCGAACTGCCCGAACTGCTCAAGGATATTTTTCATCTGTATGAGCATCATTCCCGCGTGCCGGGAAGGATTTTGAAGCTGGAAGCGGTTCCTGATTTTGCTTTTGAGACGGACCAGCCGATCATGCGCCGGATTGTGGGCAATATGGTGCTGAACGCGCTTGAGGCCACGCCAGGCGGCGGCACGGTGCAGATGCGCGCTCTGGTGGAAGATGGCAAGGTGCGGATCGAGGTAGAGAACAGTGGTGAGATGCCGCAAGAGATACAGCGTTCATTGTTCAAGCGTTCCTTCAGTACCAAGGGGGATAGTGGCCGGGGGCTTGGCACATACAGTATGAAACTGTTCGGCGAGCGCTATCTGGGGGGAACCGTCGGCTTTGACAGCCGGGAAGGACGCACCATTTTTTATATTGAACTGCCCCGCTGACCCGATCCCCTTCCTGTTGTGCGCGTGGAAGGGGATTTTGCGGCAGGTATTGTCAACCTCTTGTGTGCAAGCGGTTGACGGGAGAAACCATGCAACAGCATGCAATCATACAGCGCCGGATCGATGAACTGCGGGAGCAGGGGCTGTTCCGTTCGCTCAAAACCGTTTCCGGCAGTGGTCCCCTGGTGGAACTGGCAGGTCGGCAGGTGCTGCTGCTCTGCTCCAACAATTACTTGGGGCTGGCGGAACATCCCCGTCTGAAGCAGGCGTCAGCCAGGGCCGCAGGCAGCTTCGGCGCTTCCAGCGGCGCTTCGCGCCTGGTGTCCGGCAGTATGCTGTTGCACGAAGAACTGGAAACGGAAGTGGCGGACTGGAAAGGAAGCGAGACGGCGCTTGTGTTTAACAGCGGCTATGCTGCCAATACCGGGGTGATCGCGGCACTGGCCGGACGGGGCGACATCATTTTTTCCGACCGTCTCAACCATGCCAGCATCATTGATGGCGCACTACTTTCCGGTGCGCGGTTGGTGCGCTATCCCCATAATGATGTGCTTGCCCTGGACCGGCTCATGACGGAGCATGGCGGCAACGGCCTGCGTCTGATTGTGACCGACGGGGTATTCAGCATGGATGGCGATCTTGCGCCGCTTGGGAAACTGGTTGACTGCGCCCGGCGTCACGATGCGCTGCTGATGGTGGATGATGCCCACGGTGGTGGCGTTCTTGGCGAGCAGGGAAGGGGAACCGCCGATCTGCTTGGTGTTGCCGGAGATGTGGACATCCGGATGGGTACCTTCGGCAAGGCCCTGGGCAGTTTCGGTGCCTATGTGGCCACCTCCCGGCTGCTGCGCGACTACCTGATTAACCGTGCCCGCTCCTTTGTCTTCTCCACCTCACTGCCTCCGGCGGTTACGGCAGCCTCGCTGGAGGCGGTGCGTCTGGTCAGAAGCGCTGAGGGGGAGCAACTCAGAGCCGGGCTTGCTGAAAACGGTTCCCTGTTCAGGGGGTTGTTGCGTGAGCAAAGATTTGTCATTCCCGACGTTCCCACACCGATCATTCCGATTCAGGTAGGGGACCCGCTAACCACCATGGAATTTTCCCGCAGGCTTCTGGAGCGGGACATTCTGTTGCAAGGGATACGGCCGCCTACGGTGCCGCCAGGCACCAGCCGACTGCGCTGTACGATTATGGCGCTGCACAAGCCGGAGCAGTTGCAACGGGCCGCAACGGAGATCGGCGCCATTGGCCGTGAACTGGGGGTTGTCTGATGCCGTTTCTGGATAACGGTCTGTTTTATGTTGATGAAGGCACCGGAAAGCCGCTTGTGTTCATCCATGGCTGGTGCATGTCATCTGCTGTCTGGGAACTGCAGCGTCGCAGCGTGATCCGGGAACATCGCATGCTGGCCCTGGACCTGCGCGGCCACGGGCGTTCCGCCATGCTCGGGGGAGGGATTGGCGGCTTTGACGGTTATGCCGATGATATTGCACGTCTGTTTGAAAAGCTGGAACTGACCGGTGTGACTGCGGTGGGCTGGTCCATGGGGGCTCAGGCGTTATTGCGGGCGTATCCGCGCCTGAAGAAGCGGGTTGCGGCGCTGCTGCTGGTGGGAGCTACGCCTCGTTTTACCGCTGCCGCCCATTTCCCCTGGGGACTGCATCCCGATGAGGCGCGGGGCATGGGGCTGAAAGTGCGCCGCAATCTGGAGCGGGCGCTGGAGGGTTTCCGGCAACGGATGTTTGCCGAGGGAGAGCTGAATGAGCCGGGGCTTGCTGAGGAGGTTGAGACGGTTCTCTCCACCGTGCTTCCGCCTGCATCGACGGCAGCGTTGGATGGACTGGAGGCATTGATGGAGGAGGAGGTGCTGGCGGAGGCACGGCAGGTGGCGTGTCCAACGCTGATCGTCCATGGCGGGTTGGACCGGATCTGTCAGCCGGAAGCTTCCCACTGGCTGGAGTCTGCCATTTCCGGAAGTGTACGGCGCTGCCATGAGGGGTGCGGCCATGCGCCGTTTCTGACGCGCCCGGATGTTTTTAATGCCGATCTGCTGCAACTGGCCGGAGGCGCTGATGGATGGGGTTGACCGTTGCCGGGTGCGCCGGTCGTTCCAGCGTGGCGCTGTGGAGTATGATCATCACACGCCGGTGCAACAGCGGGTGGTTACGCAACTGCTGGAACAGGCCGCTTTGCGCGACAATGAAGAGTACGGCGCTCTGCTGGACATCGGTTGCGGTACCGGCAGGCTGCTGGCCGGGGTGATGGAAAAATATCCGCACTGCCTGCCGGTGGGGCTTGACCTTGCCGGCTCCATGCTCAGTCAGGCCCGCGTGCGTACCGGGGACAAAGCGCTGCTGGTGCAGGCCGCTGCCGAACAGCTTCCCTTTCAAAACCAAAGTTTCAACCTGATTGTTTCCAGTTCCACCTTTCAGTGGTGCGATGCTCTGGAAAGCTGTTTCAGTGAGGTGCATCGTTGTTTGCGGCAGGACGGCAGGTTCTTTTTTACCCTGTTTGGCGACGGTACGTTCTATGAGCTCAAGGATTCCTGGCAGGAAGCCAGAATCGCCTGCGGTTTTGGCTGTGAAAGCGGCAGCGACGGCACCCACCGCTTTCATACTGCGGAAAAGGTGCGAACAGTCCTTGAGAATTTGCGTTTCAGGGAACTGTCCGTTACCACAACCGTGGAAAAGGAATGGTATCCCGATGTCGCCCATCTGTTGCAGTCGGTCAAGAGGATCGGTGCGGGAAGCTCCCGGCCTCCGGCAGGGGGCGGGCTGGGCTGGCGGCGGGTGTTGCACAGGATGGCGGAGGTTTACGCAGACAAGTACGGCACTCCCCGGGGAGTACCGGCATCGTATCAGGTTATCTGGGGGGCGGGAGTACGCTGACTATCTGTCCATGATCGAGGAAATCAGCTTTTTCGCTAAAGGATGGATGACGCTGTAGTGTACTTCCACGCCATCGCGCTTGCCTTCAATGATTCCCTTGTTTTTCAGCAGGGCCAGATGCTGGGACACGGTGGCTTGGGGAAGTTCAAGGCATTCCCAGATATGCTTGACATTGCATTCATTGGTACAGAGACCGGCGACGATTTTCAGGCGGATCGGATGTCCCATAACCTTCAAAACTTCGGCCTCGGTAGAAAAACTTTTGGTTTTGTCGAATTTATCAGTCATTTCAGTTGACTCCGAGATAGTTTTAAAAACTATATATATAAATAGTTCTCGTGTCAACAGACGCAAATAGTGTCATGAAATTCAGAATCCGAGCAGCATCCGGTCTTGCCAGATGAGGGGTGAGTGGTGTATGTATGCAAACGTTTTGTCATCTGCGGGCATGGTGGAATTGGTAGACACAAGGGACTTAAAATCCCTCGGCAGTGATGCTGTGCCGGTTCGATTCCGGCTGCCCGCACCAAAGTAGAATCAAGGAGTTAGCTTGGATGCTGACTCCTTTTTCTTTTGTTTACGATATCAATGGTCCAAACAGTATGATGTAGTTGACAATTAAGGTCTTTTATGTAAAAAAGCCAATTTGCTGGTTTTTTACGCACTTTTCACTATACTCATCAGGTGTATGCATTATATGACCCTCCATGAAAAAGAAGAACTTGCCCGGAAACTGCATGACGGCATCGGCGGTACACTGTCCACGATCACCACTCTGGCCCGTTATGGTGAAACATTGGACGATGCGGCCCGCTGCCGTGAAGCGTTTGGGCAGATTGCACAGCTTTCCGGAAAAGGAGTGGCGGAACTGCGTAGTTTTCTGAACGGATTCAAAGGCGATGCTTCCTGACAAAATAGTTCCTCGGAGCACTGATGCGCCTGGCAATTGTTGAAGATAATCCGCTCACGCTTAAAGCGCTGAAGCAGATTCTGTTGAGCGAATCTGATGTCACTGCGGTAGAGGGCTATTGTTCTGCCGAAGAGGCGTTGCGGATGCTTGATTCTTTTTGTCCGGACATTCTGCTGGTGGACTTGGGACTTCCCGGTATGCAGGGGACGGAGTTGATCGAAAAGGTCAAGGAATATCGTCCTGAAACCGAAATCATGGTACATACCATTTTCGAAGACAGCCCGACAGTATTTGCCGCCATCAAGGCCGGGGCTTCCGGTTTCATTCTTAAGGATGCCGTACCGGGTGAACTGATTGCTTCGCTGCGCAATCTGCTGCATGGAGGGACTCCGATGAGTCCCAGAATTGCCCGTAAGGTTGTCCATGAATTTCAAACCAACAGTTCCGGCCAGGAACAGTTGCTTTCACCCCGCGAAGAAAAAGTGATCCGCTGTATTGCCGAAGGACTTTCCTATAACCAGGTTGCCGAGCGCTTGGGCATCAGCTACCATACGGTGCATACCCACACCAAAAAAGCCTACGAAAAGCTTCAGGTTCATGGCCGTCGTGATGCCCTGCAACGTGCCCGCGAGTTGGGTATTCTTTAATTTCCACTCATCAGACATTTCCTGCAACCGGGTATATACACTACCCAGTTCTTCCGTTATTGATGGTCATGTAACTGATCAGCTTCCAGTACTGAAACGCCGTCTGATTTCTTTCCACCGTCCATACACAGAGGCGTGTCATGACACCATATTATGCATCAGGAACAATGATGGAACGAATGCGGATCAACTATCCCTTTGCCGTGCTGACGGCACTGGTTGCAGCCGGCATGCTTGGCAACTGGTTCAAGTTTACCCTGTTTTTCAATGTTGAGTTGATCTTCGGCAGTATCTTTGCCCTGCTGGCCTTACAGTTGTTTGGGGCGCTTCGCGGAGTCATTGCTGCCGTGCTGATCAGCGCGGTCACGCTGGTCATCTGGCACCATCCCTGGGCCATGGTCACCCTGACTGCCGAGGTGGCAGCTACCGCCTGGCTGATGCAGCGCAGGAAAATATCGCTGGTGTCGGCCAACAGCATCTACTGGCTGCTGCTGGGAGTTCCGCTGATTTTTCTGTTCTACCGTCTGCTGCTGAAGCTCCCCCTGGACAGCGTGACACTGATCATGCTGAAGCAATCTATCAATGGCATAGTAAACGCCCTGATCGCACGGATGCTCTATTTCGGCTATGCCCACTACAGCAAACGGGAGTTGATTCCAAAATGGGAACTTATCTTCAATCTGCTGATTCTGTTTGTGCTGGCTCCCTCCATGGTGCTGCTTGCGGTGGAGAGCCGCCAGCATTTCACGGATACTGATAAAAATATCATAGCCGACCTGAAACAGGCCGGAGAGCGCACAAGCTCCACTCTTGGCGCCTGGCTTGCCGGCAAAAAGCGAATTGTTGAATACCTTGCCGAGACAGCCCAGACCCACACCCCGGACCGGATGCAAAAATATTTTGACCGGATGCGCAGGATAGATCCGGGCTTCACGACTCTGGGGCAGGCTGACCGAAATGCTGTTGTTGTTGCCATTTCTCCGTTAGTTGACCGCCGGAACAGACCAAACATCGGCAAAAGTCTGGCCGACCGTCCCTACCGTGCCCAACTTGAATCCCGATCCGTTTCCATGCTTTCTGAAGCATTTGGGCAGGTAGATGACACTTTGGTCCCCACCGTGGCACAGCTTGCGCCTGTGTTTGTAAACGGCTCCTTTGCCGGATATCTGGAAGGCGTGCTCGACCTGGAACAGATAGGTACCATTATCACGGGCAACACCAAAGGGAAGGAGATGCGGTACACGCTTGTGGATCAACGCGGAAAGGTTGTCATCAGTAACAGGGGAGACCAGCAGGTGATGAGCACGTTTACCCTGCCCAAAGGAGAGTTTTCGGAATCGGACGGTAGCATTTCCAGCTTTATAGCTGATCCGGATCTCAATAGTTCAATCATGGAGCGCTGGCGTTCATCATCATATTTTTTGACGGTTATGATTGGTGAAAACAGGGAATGGCGTCTGATTCTGGAACAGCCGGTGGCGCCATACCAGACAGAGCTTACCCGGCACTTTAGCGAACGCTTTGCCTTTCTGGCCCTTTTTCTGCTTGTTGCCTTGCTGGCTGCCGGGCTCTTAAGCCGTCTCATCCTGATCTCCACCGAGCAGTTGCGAACCATGACCGATAGTCTGCCTGTCCGCATTTCAGAAGGCGGCGCAGCCATAGAGTGGCCGGAAAGCGGTATTGAGGAAAACAATCACCTGATAGCCAATTTCAGGGAAGTGACCGAAACCCTGTCCCATACGTTTGGTGAAATCAGGACCCTGAACGAATCACTGGAACAGCGGGTGGCGGAGCGCACCAAGGAGTTGGAAGAGGCCCGCCGCAGCGCTGATGAGGCCAACCGGGCCAAAAGCAGTTTCCTCGCCACCATGAGCCATGAGATCCGCACGCCCATGAGTGGCGTTATCGGTATGACCAACCTGCTGTTCGATACCGGGTTGAACCCGATCCAGCGGGAGTATGCAGGTCTGATCCGCAGCAGCGGCCATAATCTGCTGCGACTGATCAACGATGTGCTGGACCTTTCCAAGATTGAGTCCGGCTCAATGGAGCTGGCCCATGAACCGTTTGATCTGCATAAGCTGATGAGCAGCGTTGTTGCGCCGCTGGAGTTGCAGGCCCAGGCGCGGGGCTTACGCCTGGAGTGCCGGATCGCACCTGAACTGCCGCGTAATCTGATTGGTGATGCCGGACATATACGCCAGGTGCTGATTAATCTGCTGGGCAACGCCATCAAGTTTACCCGTTCCGGTTCAGTGCGGGTGCTGGTAGATCTGGAACAGGCCAATGAACACCATCCGGTCATCGGCTTTTCCGTCACCGATACCGGCATCGGCATTCCATCCGGCAGACTGAAAGATGTATTCAAACCGTTTGCCCAGGCCGACGCGTCTACGGCGCAAAAATTTGGCGGCACCGGTCTCGGATTGTCCATTTCCCGGCAGCTGGTGGAACTGATGGGGGGCGACATCTCCGTTTCCAGCATGGCCGGTGTCGGTTCAACCTTCCGCTTCAGCGTGCCCCTGGAATGCCTGCAGGCGGATGAGACATTCCCGCAAGCCCTGCCGCACGGGAAGGAAAAAACGGTTCCGGTAAATCCCGGCGGTGAATACCATTTGTTGATGGCGGAAGATGATCAGATCAACCGGATGGTTGCGGCAGCCTATATCGAGCGCCTGGGCTATCATGTGGATATGGTGGAGAACGGGCTTCAGGCCATTGAAGCGCTGAAAAAGGGACAGTATGATCTGGTGCTGATGGATTGTATTATGCCGGAAATGGGTGGCTTTGAGGCGACTGCCATCATCCGTGATCCACAATCCGGCGTGTTGAATACCAGGGTGACCATTGTGGCCCTGACTGCCAATGCCCTGTCCGACGACCGGGAAAAGTGTCTGGCCGCCGGTATGGATGATTACCTGTCCAAACCGTTCGATCAGGCGGAACTGGAAGCGGTGCTGGCCAGAAATCTGAAAGACGGGGACCGGTAGGGGCGAATCTTGTATTCGCCATGCCGCTGAAGGAACCACCAAATGTACAAGATGCGCCGCAAAATTATTATCGCTGTCTGCCTGCTGGCCCTTGGCGGTTTATGGGGGTTGTTGTGGCTTCACCTGGCCCATGACCGCACACAGACTCTGGCAGCCGCCGAAACCAATGCGTCAAACCTGGCTCGTGCCTTTGAAGAGCATGTGGCCAATAGTGTCCGGAACTTTGACAACCTGCTGTTGCATCTGCGGGAAGAATATCAGCGTTCGCCACGGGCGATGTCCGCACATCTGGAACTGATGTCCCGATACACAAGTTCCGGTATTCAGGTGATCCAGGTCAGTTTCATCAACCGGCAGGGGATCATGGTGTTCAACAATAAAGAAATGCCTGCAAACCCTCTTGATCTGAGTGACCGTGAGCATTTCAAAGTCCATGCGCACGGTACGGTTGACCAGCTTTTTATTAGTAAACCGGTGCTGGGGAGAGCCTCGAAAAAGTGGAGCCTGCAGTTCACCCGGCCGCTCAAGGATAGCTCCGGTAACTTCAACGGTGTGGTGGTGCTTTCTGTTGATCCGGACTATTTTTCCAACTTCTACAAAAGTATCAACATGGGGCCCAACGGCGCCATTACGCTGATCGGCATGGACCGGGTCATCCGCTCCCGGACCACGCCGAAAACAGATGAAACGTTAGAACCCAAAGGGCTTTTGGTGCCGCAAACGCGCCCTTTCTTCGATCTTTCCAAACCTGCTTCCGGCATCTACCGGTTGCCCAGCGCAGTGGATGGTGTCATCCGCATCGGCGCCTACCGCAGGCTGGCTGATTACCCGTTGGTGGTGCTGGCGCTCCTGGCTGAGGACGACATCCTGGCCAGGTCCAATAGTCGCGCCACTACCCTGTGCTTTGCCGCCTTTTTGTTGTCCTGCCTGATCATAAGCGCTGCCTGGTTTCTGCAACGCTATGAGCAACGCAACATCGAAACCCTGCAAAAACTGGCTGAACTGAATCGCACCTTTGTCAGTCTGCTGGAAAACACCACCGATTTTATCTACTTCAAGGACAAGGACAGCCGTTTTGTCTTTTGTAGTCAGACTCTGGCCCGTGTCACCGGCCATGCTTCCTGGCGGGAGATGGTGGGCAAGCATGATCTGGAACTGTTTCCGGAAGAGACAGCCCGTATCTATTATGAAGAAGAGCTGCCGGTTTTCAGGGACGGACAACCGCTTTTGAACAAGGTTGATCCTTACTACGACGAGCAGGGCAGAAAAGGCTGGGTCAGTACCAACAAATGGCCGGTGTTTGATCAGTACGGCATGGTGAGCGGCATCTTCGGTATCAGCAGGGATATCAGCGCACAGCATCGTCAGGAGCTGATCGATCAGGCGCGGCTGCGGTTGATCGAATACTCGTTTCAGCATACGCTGAACGAGCTGTTGACCAGGGTGCTGGATGAGGCGGAGCTGTTGACCAGCAGCAGCATCGGATTCTTCCATTTTGTGGATGACGATGGCAACAACTTGCGGTTGCAGGCCTGGAGCAGCAGCACCACGGAGAAATTCTGTAAGGCGGAGGGGAAAGGGCAGCATTATCCACTGGAGATGGCTGGTGTCTGGGCTGACTGTGCGCGGGAAAAGAAACCGGTTGTCCACAATGATTATGCATCATTGTCAGGCCGTAAGGGGCTGCCTGACGGACATGCGCCGGTGCTGCGGGAACTGACCGTGCCGCTGCTCAGGGATGAGCGGGTGGTGGCCATTATCGGTGTGGGTAACAGTCCGTTTGAGTATACCAATGACGATGCTGAAAGTATCAGCCGTTTGGCTGATGTTACCTGGGAAATTGTTCAATCCAAACGCTCTCTGGAAGCCCTTCGTGAGGCAAAAATAACAGCCGAAGAGGCCAATGCCGCCAAAAGCCGCTTTCTGGCCACCATGAGCCATGAGTTGCGTACGCCGTTGAACGGCATCATCGGTATGGTTTCATTGCTGCTGGAAACCGCATTGCCTGGCGAACAACGCACCTATGCCGAAATCATTCGTTCCAGCGCTTTCAGTTTGCTGGAGATCATTAGCGATGTTCTCGAGTTTTCCCGGCTTGAGGCGTACAAGGTAGAACTGGATATCCAGCCGTTCAACCTTGCTGCCGAGCTGCATGAAACCTGTGCAATGCTGCAACACCAGGCGCAACAGCGGGGGTTAAGCTTTGTCTTCGACATGGTTGGCAATCTGCCTGAAACTCTGATGGGTGATGCGGGACGTCTGCGGCAGGTGGTCATTAATCTGGTGGGAAATGCGATCAAATTCACCACTGACGGCGGGATTGAGTTGGTGGCGCAGGCCGATGAGGTGCGTGAAAACCGGATTATGATCAGCTTCTCCGTTACCGATAGCGGTATCGGTATCCCGGCGGCACAGTGTGCAAGCATCTTTGAACCGTTCACCCAGCTTGATGACAGTTCTGTCCGTAAACATGGCGGCGCCGGACTGGGGCTTGCCATCTGCCGGGATCTGGTGCGAATGATGGGCGGTGACATTAGTGTGGAAAGTGCCGTGGGTAAGGGTTCCACCTTCCGTTTTTCCGCTGTTTTCGGTGTACCGCAGCAGGAGAATGAAAGGACGCTGCCTGGTGGCGGAACTGCTCAACATGAGTCATTCCCGGCTACAATCCGTAAAAACTGCCGTATCCTTGTTGTTGAAGATGATGAAATCAATCGTGTGTACATTCAGGCGCTGCTGGCCAGGCTGGGACAGCAGTGTTATCTGGTGGAGAACGGTCTTGAGGCGGTGGAGGCGCTGGAGCGGGAAGCGTATGATCTGGTGCTGATGGATTGCCGGATGCCGGTGATGAACGGCTTTGAGGCAACAGCCCGTATTCGCGATCCCGCATCAGCAGTGAAAAATCACCTAGTTCCGGTACTGGCGTTGACTGCCAATGCCATGAAAGGGGATCAGGAACTGTGTCTGGCGGCTGGTATGAACGGGTATCTGGCCAAACCGTTTGAATTGTCCGACCTTGCGGCAATGCTGGATCGGATGCTTGCCCGGGGGGATGCTGAGCCGGATACCGCCGGGGTGATTGCAGCGCCTGCCGCCGTCAACGTCATCTTTGACCGGTTAGCTCTGGAACGCCGCATGCTGCACAATCAGGAGTTGCTGCATACCTTTGTGACCATGTTTCTGGATGACACGCCGAAAAAACTCGATGACCTGTCTGCTGCCCTGGAGGCAGGAGACAGTAAAACTGTGGAGTTACATGCCCATAGTATTAAGGGCTACGCGGCAAACTGCGGCGCTTGTTTTCTGCATGATGCGGCATTTGCCGTGGAACAGGCGGCGGCGGCAGGCAATCCGGCAGCTGTCCGGATACTGTTGTCTGAACTTGAGCGCCGTTTCCGGCAAGTGGAGCAGGAGATGAAACCGATAGTGCAATGATCAGTTCGTACGGCCGGTCTGTTCCAGGGAGATTTCGCCGGCCTGCCAGGCTGCCATGAAGGCGTCCACCGAACCCGGATCAAACTGCTCTCCCCGGCATCGTTTTAGTTCGGCAAGGGCGGTATCAACAGCAAGCGCCGTGCGGTAGGGGCGGTTGGAGGTCATGGCGTCAAAGGCGTCGGCCACGGCGATGATTCTGGCAAACAAGGGAATTGCCTCCCCCTGAAGACGGGAGGGATAGCCCTTGCCGTTGTACTGTTCATGGTGATACAAAACACCGGGCCGCACTTCGGCAAGCTGCGGCAGATGTTGAAGAATCTCGCTTCCGGAGGCGGGGTGGCGGCTCATCTCCTCGAACTCGTCCGGATCCAGGCGACCCGGCTTGCGCAGTACCTGATCCGAAACACCTATTTTGCCGATGTCATGCAGAATTGCCGCAAGGCGCAGGTTGTCCAGCTGTTCATCGGACAGATGCAGGCGGCGGGCGATGGCCAGCGAGTACTCATGCACCCGCTGGGTATGTCCTGCCGTATAGGCGTCCCGTTTTTCGAGGGCCTCAGCCAAAGCGGTGGTAACGCCAAGGAAAGTGCTTCTCAGCTCCTGGTAGATGGAGGCGTTCTCAATGGCGATGGCCACCTGATTTGCCAGGGCGCGCACCAGATCAAGGTCGTCTTCGTTGAAATCTCCCGCAAGTTTGTTGATTACCTGCAACACTCCCCAGAGCTTGTCCTTGGTCGCCACCGGCGCAACGATCATGTTGCGGGTCTGATAGCCGGTGGTGTTGTCAACGGTGGATGCAAAACGCTTGTCGCTTTTTACGTCGTCAATGATGATGGCGCCACCCCGGCGCGCCACCCACCCGGCGATTCCTTCGCCCGGCTTCAGACGAATCGTTTTCAGGGTTTCGCTGTTCTCGCCGCTGGCCACCTCAAAATACAGTTCGCCGGTTTCGCTATCAATGAGCAACAGGCTTGCCACATCGGCACTGACGCAGTGCGGGATCGTTTCAATGGCCATTTGCCGGACTTCCAGCGGGTCGAGGGAGGAGTTGATCAGTGCCGTCAACTGCATCAATGACTGAAGACGGTTATATGAGTCGCCGGAGGGGGTGTCATGGTGACGTTTCATGGCAAGCAACCTGTCGTGTCAAGTGGTGAACCGGCCCTCAATCTAGCACCACCGTCATCAACAGGCAAGCCCGGATGGCAATGCTTGTACAGGTCCGGCCCTACAGGGTATAACAGTAAAATATTATTTTGGAGAGAGCTATGCGTAAAGAACAGTACGGATTTGACGATCTGCTGGCCATCATGCATCGCCTGCGGGCTCCCGGCGGTTGTCCCTGGGATGCGGAGCAGACCCACGACAGCCTGAAGCGCTACCTGCTGGAGGAAACCTATGAAGTGATCGAAGCCATTGATACCGGTAATTCGGAACTTCTGAAAGAAGAGCTTGGTGACCTGCTGTTGCAGCCGGTGTTCCATGCAGCCATTGCCGAAGAGGCGGGTGGTTTTGCCATGGCGGATGTCATTCAGACACTGTGTGACAAGCTGGTGCGCCGTCACCCCCATGTTTTTGGTGACCTTGAGATCAAGGACAGCGAAGCGCAGGTGGCAAACTGGGAGAAGATCAAGAAAGAGGAAAAGGGGGAAGAACGCCGATCTGCGCTTTCCGGAATTCCGCCCCATCTTCCGGCGCTGCTGAAGGCGCAGAAGATTGCCGAAAAAGCGGCCAGGGTGGGCTTTGACTGGCAGCATGTGGATCAGGTGATGGCCAAGGTAATGGAAGAGCTTCATGAGTTTGAGGAGGCCCTGGGCCAGGGGAGCCAGGAACGGATGGAGGCGGAGTTGGGAGACCTGCTGTTTGCCATCACCAACCTGGGCCGCTTTCTGGCGCTGGATACGGAGGAAGCCTTGCGCAAGACCATACTGCGTTTTCAGCAGCGATTCGGCTATGTTGAAGAACAGCTACATGTCCAGGGACGCCATCTGCAGGAGGCCTCCCTGCCTGAAATGGATCTGCTCTGGAATCAGGCAAAGGAGCTTGAAAAACAGGGTCGGCTCAGTTGATAATTTGTATACGCTCAAGGGATTTCAGCTAGTTGAATCCTTATCAACATTTTCTGTGGATAACTTGTGGATAATGGTGTTAATGAAACAGTAAAGTTATATGTAAACAAGGGATTTTTTCTGATTGCCCATTTTTTGTGCACTAATTTAATGTTTAATTTCAAGTAGTTATCTAAAACCGCGCTATTGCGGGAGGTTGCGACAGTCAAGGGCTGTCAAGTTAAAAATGATGAAAATTATGATTATTTTTACTGTTCATAACTGTCAAAAATCCGGCATATTTTCTCCCCTTTGAATTCAACCCCTTCCATGCGTAATAGGAATCTTTTCGTAATAAGTCCCCCTGCGCCGCTATAGCCGGTGAGCGCTCCTGAACTTGCTACGACCCGGTGGCAGGGAATGATTAACGGCAACCGGTTTGCTGCCATGACGCCGCCCGCTGCCCGGGCCGCCAGCGGGTAACCTGCCAGTTCTGCCAACTGCCGGTAGCTGATGACGGTGCCGTAGGGGATCAATGCGGTCTGCTGCAGTATGCGCTCCTGAAACGCGGTCAGCGTGCCCAGGTCCAGGGGCAGTTCAAACTGCCGCAATTGTCCGGCAAAATACTGTTGTAATTGATCGACAGCCTCGTTTCCATGCCGGGGAACAGGTCTGCCGGGATTGCGGGCGGTGGAAAAGGGTTGTTCCGAGGGGAGTGCTACCCGGCAGACTCCCATGGAAGAAACCTCCACCCATCCCTGTCCGGATGCTGTTTGATACGGTAGTGTCCATGTCTCCATAAGCTCTAACTCCTTTGCTTTTACTGGCCCCTGGCCCCTGGCCCCTGGACCCTTCGTCGTATGATCGCCGTAATTTCCAAGGCCTCTTCCGACCTGAGCACGCGAGCGGCCAACAGATAGGCCACTACGGCACTGGTAACCACTGCGGCCAAAACCCCGCTTTTGAGAAGCTTTTGTCCCGGTAGCGACCAGTCGAGCCAGCCCAGCAGCCACCAGGAAAGCAGGCCCATGGGCAGGCTGGCGACCAGGGCACGCAGTCCGGCGCCAGTCAGCTTGCGTCCGTCCAACAGACCAACCTTGCGGCGCAGCAGCCAGAACAGCAACAGCATGTTGCCCAAAGCGGCCAGTGACGATGCCAGGGCCAGTCCGCTGTGCTGGAGCGGTCCCATCAGCCAGAGGCTGAAGCCCAGATTGAGCAGAAACGAAATAAAGGCGGTTATAACCGGCGTCCTGGTATCTTTCAACGCATAAAAAGCCGGGGCCAGCACCCGTACCAGCGCCACGCAGGAAAGGCCCAACGAATAGCAGATCAAGGCGTTTGCCGACTGGACCGACATCCGGTAATCAAACTGGCCGCCCATGAACAGCAGGGTCATCAAGGGTACGGCACAGACCATCAGCCCCACCAGCGCCGGTATGGTCACAAACAGGGTCAGGCGTATGCCGTAGTTGAGCGAATCCTTCATTGCCGTCAGGTCGCCTTCGGCGGCCTGGCGGCTCATGGCCGGCAACACGGCCTGGGCCACGGACACCGTAAAAACCCCCTGGGGGAACTCAAACAGCCGCTGGGCGTAATAGAGGTAGGAAACCGAGCCCTGGGGCAGCAGCGAAGCCAGGATGTTGCCCACCGTGATATTCAGATAATAGACGCCGACCCCCAGGGTGGCCGGGGCCAGCAGCAGGGCGATCTTTTTCAGTTTCGGATCGTTGAAGGCAAAGCGTGGTCTGACCGGGAACCCTTTTTTCCAGAGCACCGGCAGTTGCAGCAGCAGTTGCACCAGCCCGCCCACCAGCACGCCAACGGCCAGGGCGGTAATCGGATACTGGTAGAATGGCCGTAAAACCAGGGCGCAGATGATCATGGAGAGGTTCAGAAAGACCGTGGAGATGGCCGGCGTAAAAAAATGGCGCAGGGTATTCAGAATCCCCATGCAGAGCGCTACCAGGGAGATGAAAAAGAGGTAGGGGAACATCACGCGGTTCAACAGTACGGTCAGCTCGAACTTGCCCGGAACCGCAGTGAAGCCGGGGAACATGAGCTTGACGATGGCCGGAGAAAAGAGAATCCCCAGCAGGGTGACCAGGGCTACCACGATGGTCAGCAGGGTAAAGCAGAGGTTGGCCAGTTCCCGTGCCCGTTCCTCTCCTTCCTGCACCAAAGTTTCCGAAAAGGTTGGCACAAAAGCCGAGGTCAGCGCCCCTTCGGCAAAAAATCGGCGCAGCAGGTTGGGGATCTGAAAGGCGGCAAAAAAGGCGTCGGTGGCCATACCGGCGCCGAACAGACGCGCCACCACCATGTCCCGCACCATGCCCAGGATGCGGGACAGCATGGTGGCCGAACCCAGCACTCCGGCTGCCTTGAGGATGCCTTTGCGTTCAGACATCGGTTTCCTCGTCAGGCAGTTGTCTGTTTTGGGCGGGCAGATAATTCCGGTTGCTTACCACACTGCGGCCCAACTCTTTTTCTGTCTCTTTGCGAGCCGTACCGGCAACTCTCCCCCCCCTTTTTGCTACCTTTCTGTTCTTTTCAAACGTGCCCGGTTTCTCGGTCTGGGATATTTCTGTCGTTACTTTTTCACCAAGCATGGTGAAGATCAGTTCCAGGTCGGTCATGTGGTCTCGAAGATTCTCGTTCTTACGAGTCAGACCTTTGATCTGCTTATGTTCTGTAGGGGTGATCCCGAAGGTGGCCTTTGCTATGTCAGAGGTCAGAATGCTGAAGTCCCGTTCACTTGAAATACCTCGTTCCTTCCACTCATCAGTCAGGTTCTGGCGGATGGCGATACCGCGCAGACGCTTGTCTATCCAGTCCTTGGGGTAGCCTTTCCTCTCATACAGCTCCTTCATCCGCTGCTGGGCCAGCTCCGGGTTTTCTATCTCCTGAATCCGTTCATAGCCCACCTGGGCCAGCCAGCGTTTGAACGGTTCGGCCTTGGAAGATGGGATGGACTGGATGATGCGAAGAAGACCTTCTGTGTTGGCGCAGTCAGTAGCATAATTTTTTCCATCTGAAGAAGGCAATTTCAGTTGTCGACAAATTGTCGATAACTCAACCCCCGATAATTTTTCACGTTTTTTGATGCGGTACCAGTAATCTTTCGGATCAGTGCTATCCGTAAGAACGCCTACCACATCAACTACCGAGAACCACCATTCTTCGTTGTGGATGACTTTACGAATTTGATTTCCTTCAAAAACTGCAAGTTTGACGATTGCTTTTGCGGTCATTGAAGTTCTCCTATCTATTGGGGTCTCCAAAACCACCACCCTGGGTCAGCATCTTATTTAAACAATTAACAACAGCCCATTCCCGGCCGCGATCATCCGTCAGAGTAACCGTAAATAATGTCCTTCCAATCCATTCAATTCCGTTCGTAAGCACATAGTCCTGAATGCCAAATTCAGCAACAAGGTTTGCCGAAGTGACGCATGCAGGCGGCTTTAAACGTTTTATGCTTTTTAGCAGACTATTGCGGCACATCCCGGCCAATATCCGATTGCGGTTGATGTTGAATTCAGCCGGTTCAATTTCAAGCGTTAGCAGATCAATGGTGACACGCGGACAACCGTAATGATGAGCCAGCCAAGCGTAATGTACAGCTGAAGAAGCAAACATATGGGCAATGCCGCTGGCAAAACTTTTTAGATGGCGGCGACCAAGAAGTTGGGCGAATTGTATGACGGGTTCCATAGCGGTTTCAGCGGAGAATTCATCACGGACTTCTTTTGGATTCATGGCATCACCAGCCAGAGGTGTGAAACTGAAATCCGGCAAGCCTGGCCACGCCCTTCAAGCCATACAAAGTTACGATCATGGCTTGAGCGGTACATGAACATATGTTGAAGCGAGTGATTAACTGTATTCAGGTTGGTGTTTTCTTCTTTTGATAAAACAGAGGCAAGCTTTTCAAAGGTATAATGACCTGTAACGTACCCAAGCATTAAAGCGTCCTGCATGGCCCAGGCGTAATCACCTTTAGCAAACCGGATCAACCCTTTTTGACAGTAACAGGACAAAAGTGGGTGGCTGCTGTCTATCGGCTTGCACTCTACGAACAAACCATCCTGGCTGCTGTAAACCGGTAGCGTTTCCCGTTTCAGACCAAAGAAAATATCCGGCATTTTATCTGGATGCTGCTTGTTGAAATTGGAAATTTTAGGTTCTCGTTCTACACGGCCAAATATTGCGTGATCAAATCCGTCAACCTCCCCGGATATGCGCAGCCGATTTTCGATGATATCGACTAGTTCAGCTGTAATCTCATCTTCTGTCGCCGTTTTCAGTACAAAGCCTGTGGGCGGAGTTGCGATAAGGAGTTCCCATGCATTTCTGACTACCCTGCAAACGAGCAGGATTGTGCGCTCAGAAATAGGCGGATGGGGTAATTCAAATGATACGCCCTGAGTGAAGAAACCAGCCGCCATCAACTTTTCTCCACGGGAAATACATCAAGGTGATTACGCAGGATATCCAAGGCGCACAAGCGGGCGCGGCTCAGTGTCCAATAACGGTATTGGCCGATAATTCCGACCAACAGGCACCCTTCTTCATGGACAAGGGCTCTGCTGCAACCCGTTCTGTTCGCCTCGCGCATAACCTGTGAAATCAATGTATTCAACGAGGCCTTGTGCTGATTGGGCGACTTCGGTAAAACCGTAAAAAAGTACCACGGTGCAGTATAATCCTGCTTTTCAATCTCAACCTCTGTAACCGATACGGCCTCATCCGTAATGGCGAAAGACGGGGCAAGCAGACGCTGAAGTTCGGCATGGAACAGGTTGCGTTCATTCCGTGACGGTGCACTGTTCGCCCGGTCACGAGACTCTTTGTAGGGAGAGGCAACTGAGAGGGTGTCCCGTATAACCTGACGGTCATATTCATCTAGGCCGTAAAGATCGAAGATGAAGTCGTTAATTGCTTGCCATGGTTTTATAGGTGCGGATTCAAGCTGTTTTGAAAGAGTTTCGATATGGTTTCGCTGGCGATCGCTTAAACGATTAATTGCAGGAAATTTGAAATTCTCTAGGTCTGACTTTGTCATCGTTCGCCGTTCTGCTCCCATTCTCGAACAGGTTGCCAACAAAAAGAATGAAAAAAGTTCAGAGTGTGTAAGTAAATATAAAAGGGCAACGTGAAGAGAGTTTGAACAGCTTTTTGATGAAAAGCCATAATATGATTGGTTGAAAACTACAGCCTCGCGGAGAAAATACGATTTCGCTGCTGTCGCAGAAGCTCCTGGCGATTGCGGCACAATAAGAAGCGGTGGAATATAAAGCTCTGGATCGCGTGGTCTATGTGCTGTGGAAAACCCAATTTTTTTTAGCGAGGACACGTCAACCACGAACTCATCTTTAGCGGGTGGAGTGAAATCCGGTAGTTCGCTCATGAATAATGCATCACTTTGAGGCAATTCAGGCGCATGGATATACCCCACTCCAGAATGAGGGGAAGGCCAATAGGATTTTACTTTCTGCCAATCCAGTTCTTCAAGCTTCCGAAGCAGTTCCACATCAAGCGCTGTTCCGACAGCCAGGGTTTTTAGCAGCCATGTATTTTCAATAACTGTTGCTACAGCTATTGCCTGAGCTGATTGAAAATCTATACGGATGCGTCCCTTGCTGTTCAGATTTTTTTCAAAATGGGGAGTTACAAAATGAAAATGGTGATCCTCTGTCGGCACCCTGTTGCGCGTAAAAAAGAGCATGAACGGCTGATTCATGCCGTGCCACACCTCAGTGTCCGACAGGTTTGAGCCATTCAAAACTCCGGTAACTTCAAGCCCCTGAAGTATGGCATGGAACGCGCGTGTTCCTGCCGGAGTCTGCTTCAGGAATATCCGTCCGGGCAACGCCATGGCAATGATCCCGCCAGGTTTCGCCCATTCCATTGACCTCCACAGAAACGGCAAGTCCGGGTTGTTATCAGGATTACTGTATTTTTTGGCAATATCAGCAAATCCACGATTCCGGAGAATCCTGCGAGTCAGAGACGTAAACTCGGCATTATGTATCTTGTTCTCTTTATTCGTTTTTTCATCGTCCCCTTTCAACCCGCTCCATGGCGGATTACCGATGACCACGTCAAACCGGCCATTGAATTCTTCGGGGAGATCGGGCCGCAGGCTTCCCAGCACAAAACCTTTTGAATCCTGTTCTTCCGGCCGCCGATGGTTGTACAGCACCTTGCCTTGCAGCGGTTTCGGGAACTTGAGGCTTTTGGGTGGGCGTGGTGAATCATTTAATTCAATTGCAGTGATATACAGCGACAGGGCCGCCAAGCGCAGGGCAGATTCGCTGACATCAAAACCGCAAAGTTGTTTGTACAGAATATCCTGTATTGTCTGAGTGTCAGGCCTTTTGCCGTCGGCAGCCCAGCGTGCCGCGACAAGCTTCCGGAACGCAAGAACCAGAAAGATTCCCGCTCCGCAACTTGGGTCGAGTATATGGGCGTCCTTCTTGTTGGAGACTCCTGCAAAGGCATCGTCTATCAGATAACGGGCAATGTTTTTGGGGGTGTAGTAAACGCTGGTATTTTCTGAACATTGAGAATCCCATACCCTGCTGAAACTTTCATATACTTGGCTGAGCACACCAATGGGGATATGTGCGAAGTCAAGATCACCCCAGTTAATTTTTAACTGAAAGAGGCCATTTCCAACATGCTCTGAACCTTCGAGAATAGCTTGTAAGTGGCTGAACAACACGCCTTGGGTTTGTGTTTCAGCTTGTCTAAATACTTGATCGTACGAGCCTGACAACGGAAGTAAGTCGCCATTAAAAGTCTCATCAAGCCAGCGGCATGTGGTAACGGAATTGGCAGCGTTACTGAAGCAGTCAGTCGGTTTTGTTGCTGCTGGGCAAACCATATCAAGCTCATCGTCTCTGACAATTCGGCGATCTAGGAGAAAACGAAAGAAGAGCGCCCGGCCAAGGAAAGAAAGAACGTCAAGCGGGTTAAGGTGATAGGTGCCGATCAGAATTTTTGACGAGCTGTCCAACAGTGTGTGAATTTCGGTAAAAACATAGTCAGGCGCATCAGGCTGTCCATCCAGTTCAAACAGGCCGTTGACAACACTCTGGAAAAACAGCGGCGCTTGCGGTTCGTCTTGCCTGATGGTTATTTTATTACCCTGCGCCAGAACGGACCGTGCAAGATTTATGGGATAAACATTCAGTTCTCCCGGACTCACAATGCCGAGATAGGCCCTCTCTCCCCTGTTTGCCAGCATTTGCTGCAAACTGATGAGCTTTTCGTTGCTGTTGCCAGATAATTGGCTTGCAGAAACGATATACAACAATGGCCTTGCCTGGAATTCGGCAACTGCATTGACTTTCAGGTTTCCGTTTCCGGATGCCTTCAGCAGATCAAGATAATCCAAGTGCGCGGGATTTGGCTTGTCGTCAAGGCAAATGACATCGTGACACCCGAAGGCTTTGATAGCGTCGGTTACATTCATGAGTGGGGCTGCTTATTCATGGTGCGAATAATACCTTGGTAACGCCCAAGGATGCGAATACTCTCATGCTTGCGCAGGTCGTATCGCAGGTCTTTAAAAATTGGATTCTCCGATTTCAGCACAAGCTGATGCGTTGAACGAAAAACCCGCTTTAATGTAGCTTCCTGCTCGACCAGCACAACCGCAATTTCTCCGTTTTCGACGCGTTCCGTTTTTTTTATTACCGCAAGATCACCATTATTAATTCCCACTCCGGTCATACTATCACCAACAACATGAAGCGCAAAAAGCTCACCCCCGCCAAAGATGGCCGGTGAAACGGGTAACGAACCTTCATGATTCTGTTCAGCCCATAGGGGGACTCCGGCGGCAATCCTGCCGAGTATAGGGATTGAATTGTCCCGTTGTTGAATGTCCGGCACCGTTTCTGACACAATCTGAATACCACGTGCTTTCCCTGCATTCAGGCGAATAAATCCCTTTTTCTCTATCAAGCGCAGATGATCGCGTACAGTTGTTATGCTTTTGAAACCAAAATGCTTGCCTATTTCAGCCTGAGTTGGCGGGTGTCCATTTTCTCTTTGCCACTCAGAAATGAAATCGAGAATCCGAATCTGTGTTGGTGTCAAGCTCTTCATGAACAGTCCATTCAAATGTTAATGCCGCATAAAAAGATACCGTTGAAATAAACGGTATTTGTGGGCTTTTATACGGTCTTCACTGCTGTTTGTCACGTATTTATTTCTCCTCCACCAGGGCAATTTCCTTGTCCGTCAGGCCGTAGAGGGCATACACCAGCCGATCGATCTTGGCCTCAAGGTGGGGAACGTCCAGACTGTCAGGGGCGGCAAGTATCTGCTGGACCAATTCAGTGATTGCGGCCCGCTTGGTTTCAGTAGTGGAGGGGATAGGAAGCAGTTCCATATACTGAGCGATAAAGCGAACAAAACCGCCGCGAATTATGGAGCTGATACAGGTGTACATCCACCAGATGACCTTCGAGTTGAGCAGGCCGACCAGCCATTTTTCATCAGTGGGAATAATGTAAGCCGTATTTCCGAGAAACGCCCCACTCTCATCCCATGTGAACTTGGACTCTTGAGCGATATCTGGATAGATGATTTTGTTTTTCTCAAACTCTTCATAGTAGGCAATATTATCCTGAATTTCGAACCAGTTGTACGGTCCAGGTTTTCGTCCTTGTTCTTCACTGCCAGATTTTTTGGGCTCAAGGTCAGCCCGGAACTGCTCAAGATGCTGTTTAACTGCCGGATACAGATCGATATCAGTGCCTCGACGTGTAAACAGTACATACAGCCCCGCCCACTGCGCCCGCCACTTGCGGATATCCCGACCCCGCAGCCACGGTTTGATAAGTTCCGTGCTCCGCCCGTCTTTGGCAATCAGTCGTTGCCGGGTTTCTTCGTCAATAACGAAGGCTTCATTCAAGCCGGTGAGCACGCCACGATATAACTTTCCTTCAACATACTCCCCCAACGGTGTTCCTGTTGTGCGTAGTTTTTCCATTAGGGCCAGCACCTTCGGCCGTTCCAGGGACCAGCCCTCGGGACGCAGAGCCGACACCGGCATGGAAAAACCGATCTGTGGCAGGGTCTCGGCAAAGCGGGTCATCTGGGCCGGGTCGGTGAAGGTGGCGGCGAGGAAGGAACCGGTCTCCCGACCACCCTTGGCAGAGAAGGGGCTTTTCCCGGCAGCTTTGCGCTTCCCCCCCTGGCAATGGGGGGGAATGAGGAGAGCTGTCTTCTCCACCATGACAATAGAAGGATAGGTGGTGGCCTCGTCAAAAACCGGCAGGTCGCCGAAATCTAGCACCTGCAACGGCCGGGCCTCGGTGGTCAGCAGCTCGCGGGTGTTCTTGCCGTATCCGGCCCGCATAAATTTGTTGGGAGCGATGTAGCACAGGGTTCCGGCCGGTTTCAGCAGATTGAGACCGATTTTGTAAAAATAGGTGTAGATATCGGCAGTGCCGCAAAAAAAGGAACCGAACATCTCGGTCAGGGCCGGTTTCAGCGCCTTGATGGCCTCCTGGCGGATATAGGGCGGATTGCCGATAACGGTATCAAAACCGACATAATCGCCGTTATCGTCCAACACTTCCGGAAACTCAAAACGCCACTCAAAGGCGTTGGCGTAGACCAGCCGTTCCTTTTCCTCAAAGCGCTGTTCCAACCTGGTTACCTTGTCATGCAGGGCCTGCCGCTTCTCAGCCTCGGTTTTGCTGTAGGCAAAAAGCGACATCTGGGCCAGTTCTTCCTTGGCCCGCCAGAGCGCCAGCAGGTCCTTGTCGTTGGGCAGACCGAATTTTTCAAGGTGGTGTTTCTGTGTTTCTATCCGCTTGCGCAGCACTGCCTTGTTACTGGGTGAATGCTTGTAATCGCATACCAGTTCGCGGTAGGTATCAGTTAGCTCTTTCAGCTTTTTCCGGTTAGCTGCCGGGATATTTGGATTACCTCCTATGGCAAAACGGCTGACCAGTGAGTTGCCGCACTTGATGTTGATGTCGATGTTGGGCAGGGTTTCAAGCCGGTTGGTGCCGCGATGATAATAGGCGTTTTTCAGCAGCTCAATCCAGAGCCGCAGGCGACAGATGGCGACCGACTTGGGGTTGATGTCCACGCCGAACAGGCAGTTCTCGATAATGTCGGCCTTTTCGTGAAAAAGCGTTTCCTGAATCCGTTGGGAATCCGGGTCTTTGGGGCTGTAGCTATAGATTTCTTCGTCAACCGTCAGGATCAGCTCATCGTTTTCGACCGACACGGCGACGCCACGCAGCTTTCGGCCGTCGCGGTCCGCTAGAATTCCCAGGTCGGCCTTGATGGCAATGATTTCGTTCAGCGCCGAAACCAAGAAATGACCGGAACCGACTGCCGGATCGCATACTTTGAGGCTGTTGACTGTCTGGTTGGCCTCCTTGAGCCCGATTCTCTCAAGAGTGTTATAGAGTGCCGTGAAATCGGCGCAGGACCAGCCGAATCGTTCGTTGAACTTCTGCAATACCGCATGCCGCAGGGTTTCGCGGCAGATGTACATGGTGATGAAGCCGGGGGTGAAGAACGAGCCGTCACGGTAGCCGTTGATTTTTTCAAAGATAAGCCCCAGCACCGCAGCGTTGATGATGCTTTTGTTTTGTTCTTGTATCTCTGCACTGCCCTCTGCTCCGAAATCATAGGCATCCAGAAATTCGAACAGATAGCCAAGGGCAGCCTTGTTGCCGTTCTGCCGTTTTCCGCGACGGTCTTTCAACACCGTTGCACTGTACAGCGGCATTTCAAGGCGGTCTTTCAGCTCACTGATCCGCAGCACAGTCCGCTCCAGATCGCTTTCCTCAAACAAGGAGCTGTTCAGGTAGGGGATATCGCCGAATTTCTGCGTAACCTGTGGCGCACGCTCGTCGGACCGAACAGCCAGTACGTCAAAAAACAGTTCGTTCAGTTCGTCAAAATTTTCAATTCTGACGCTGTTAAGGAAGGCATGGCTTCGATCACCCCGATGATAGGAGATTAACTGGCCTTCCAGCAGTTTTAAAAACAGCAGGCGATTGAGCCAGGTAATGCACAGTTCCAGAGCAACACTGAAAAGTTGCTCTTCAGTTGTTGCTCCATATTGTGCAGGTGAGGCCAAGGCATCAAGACGCCTGCGACTGGTCAACAAACTAATCGTATTTTCCAGTAGTGAACCATCATTACGTGCTCCGGCCAGTTTGCGCCGGATCAGCTTCTTCCCTTTGTCTTTTACCTCTTCAAGACCGATGATGTGCAGCAGTTCGTTATAGAATTCACGGTTGAGCGCATTGCTGTCGTTGGCAAAAGGCTGTTTAAGCAGGTGAGGCGGTGAAAGCACCTTGTAGAGGGCAATCAGTTTTGTGTCATCGGTTTTGTCGGGGGTACGGATGATCCGTTCATGCTCTTTCAGGTTGAAATAGACACAAGGCAGTTCATCAAGCTCTTTTTCGATGAACGGTTTGGCTATCTCCTGGTAGAACCAGTCGGTATTGGTGCTGACCAGAAGGCCCTCGTTCCAGTCTTTGTAGCTTTTAATCAGACGCTGGTTATGGAAAAAGAAACGCTCGAAATCAGTGGCATCAAAAATGTACCACTCATAAATATTGCAGATGACAAGCCGCTTGATCTCTTTGTTGCCATGCAGATATCGTTCTTGCAGGTAGTAACGCAAAAGTTCGTGCAGGGCCTTTGCGTTGGGACGTTCCGGCAGGATCATTTCTTGTCTGTTGGTTGGTTTTTTGACCTCAAGCAGCACGGCCACGTTGTTCTGGGTTGAAGGGCCGTTATGTATTACCAGGTCTGTCTTGTCGCGGGTGTTGATCTCATATGACGGCTTATACCAAGTGTCTTTCAGAAATTCAGCCACCAGATTTTTTAGGTGTTCTTCTGATTCTTTCTCGTTGATCTTGTCCAGCAACGTCACCAGGTTGGCCTTGAAAAGCTCAATCTGGTCGCGCTTGACACTTTGCTTGAGGTAGGCCTTGTTCAGAGATTTTGTCGGGCTGGAGATTACAAGCTTCATGTTTCATCGCCCTCGTCACCCAGTTCCAGCACCCCCCGCGCCTCATCCGTTGGCAGCGCCTGCACATCCTTCAGCTTGCGCTCCATCTGGCGGGTGCGGGTGGCGGCGGCATCGATATGGTTGCTCGCTTCGTGCAGCTTTTTGCGGGTCTTATCCAGGATGTCGCTGAATTTGCCGAACTCGGTGCGCACCGCCCCCAACAGGTTCCAGACCTCGGCAGAGCGTTTTTCAATGGCCAGGGTGCGGAAGCCCAGTTGCAGGGAGTTGAGCAGGGCAGCCAGGATGGTGGGACCGGCCAGCATCACCTTGTACTCGCGCTGCAGGGCCTCGAACAGGCCGGGGCGTCGCAATACCTCGGCATACAGCCCTTCGGTAGGCAGGTACATGATCCCGAAATCGGTGGTCTTGGGGGGATCGAGGTATTTGTCGCGAATATCCGCCGCTGCCAGCCGGATGGCCCGCTCCAGCAGCTTGCCCGCTTCGTCGGCTGCGGCGCTGTCCGCCCGTTCCTGGGCCTCCACCAGCCGCAGGTAGTCTTCCTGGGGAAATTTGGCATCCAGCGGCAGATAGACGGCGCTCCCCTCCTGACCGTCCCTGCCCGGCAGCTTGACGGCGAATTCCACCCGCTGGTTGCTGCCTCTGCGGGTCTCAATATTGGTGTCGAATTGCCCCGGCGCCAGAATCTGTTCCAGAAGCGCCCCCAATTGCACTTCGCCGAAGGCGCCGCGGGTCTTGACGTTGGTCAGCACCCGTTTCAGGTCGCCGACACCGTTGGCCAGGCTCTGCATCTCGCCCAGCCCCTTCTGCACCTGCTCCAACCGTTCACTGACCAGCTTGAAGGATTCGCCCAGGCGCTTCTCCAGGGTGTCATGCAGTTTTTCATCCACCGTGGCCCGCATCTGCTCCAGTCTTTTTGCATTGTCCTCCTGAAGCAGGCGCAGCCGTTCGTCAACCGCCGTGCGCACCTGTTCCTGACGTTTGGCGCTGTCTTCCTGCAACAGCCGCAGCCGTTCTTCCATGGTGGCCCGCAGCCGCTCCAGCCGCTCTTCGGTGGCGGCGGTAAGCTGGGTCAGTTGCCCGGCAAACAGCTCAAACTGTCCGTTCTGCGCGGTGGCCGATTCCCCCAGGCGGGCCAGCAGCGAATCCCCCAGACCTTTCACGGTGTTGAGCGACTCTTCCCGTCCCTGCCGCCCCAGGGTCTGGGCTTCCTCGCGGGAGCGGGCCTGCTCGTCGCGCAGGGTGCGCTCGGTGCGCTCCAGCAGCCGCTCCAGCGCTTCGAGGCGCGGTTCCAGCGGCGACTGGGCCGAGCCCAGCCGGGAAACCTTCACCAGCAGGATGACGGCCAGAATTACGATGATCAGCAGCAGCAATGGCAGCAACAGTTCAGGCATGAGGTGACAACTCCCAAAAGCACAGACCTCCCCCCGTTTCCGGAGAGAGGTCTGTTGGCTATAGCTCGTAGAGGCGGACGCTCCCGACTATTTCTTTACGTTGTAGAATACGTCATGGCCCTTGAACAGGCCGGTGTCGTCCAGTTCGTCCTCGATGCGGAGCAACTGGTTGTACTTGGCAACCCGGTCGGTGCGGCACAGTGAGCCGGTCTTGATCTGGCCCGCGTTCACCGCCACGGCCAGATCGGCCAGGGTGGTGTCCTCGGTTTCGCCGGAACGGTGGGAAATGACCGTGGTATACCCGGCCCGCTTGGCCATCTCGATCGCTTCCAGGGTCTCGGTCAGGGTGCCGATCTGGTTCAGCTTGATCAGGATGGAGTTGGCGATCCCTTTCTGGATGCCTTCCTTCAGGATCTTGGGGTTGGTGACGAACAGGTCGTCGCCTACAATCTGGATATTCTTGCCCAGGCGGTCGGTGAGCAGTTTCCAGCCGTCCCAATCGTTTTCGGCCATGCCGTCCTCGATGGAGATGATCGGGTATTTGTTGACCAGGTTCTCGTAGAACTGCACCATCTCTTCCCTGGTTTTTTCCTTCTGGGTTTCGTTTTCCAGAATATAGGTCCCTTTTTCCTTGTCGAACAGTTCGGAAGAAGCCACATCCAGGGCTAGCAGCACATCTTCGCCCGGCTTGTAGCCTGCCTTGACAATGGCTTCCATGATCACTTCCAGGGCCTCTTCGTTGGACTTCAGGTTGGGGGCAAAACCGCCCTCATCGCCCACGGCGGTGTTGTAGCCCTTGCCTTTCAGTACCCCTTTCAGGGCGTGGAAGATTTCGGCGCCCATGCGCAACGCTTCGGCAAAGCAGGAGGCGCCGGCCGGCATGATCATGAACTCCTGGATATCCACGTTGTTATCGGCATGGGCGCCGCCGTTGATGATGTTCATCATCGGCAACGGCAGTTCGCGGGCATTGGCGCCGCCGATATACTTGTACAGTGGCTGGCCCGCCTCTTCGGCGGCAGCCTTGGCAACAGCTAGGGAAACGCCCAGGATGGCGTTGGCTCCCAGGTTGCTCTTGTATTCGGTGCCGTCGATCTCCAGCATCCGCATGTCGATCCCCACCTGATCACTGGCTTCCATGCCGATCAGTTCGTCGGCTATGCGGCTGTTGACGTTGTCAACCGCAGTGAGCACCCCTTTGCCCAGGTAGCGGTCCTTGTCGCCGTCCCGCAGTTCAAGCGCCTCGCGCTCACCGGTTGATGCGCCGGAGGGAACGATAGCCCTGCCAAAAGCGCCGGACTCAAGGAATACCTCGCATTCAAGGGTGGGATTACCGCGGGAATCAAGGACTTCCCGTGCATAGACGTCGACTATTTCGCTCATGGTGGTGCCTCCTTCATGGAATTAAACCTTACATCAGGTTCACAGATATGCATGACTTATAGCAACTGAAGGGGCAAAAGGGAAGGGGAAGGAGCCGAAAAATCAACCTACCTCGGCATATTCCCTGACCCGGAATTGCACACCAAGGGATATGGCCAGCAGACGGCAGGCTTCCACATCCAGGCCCGGCAGGGTGACGGCGGTAGCGGTCACCTCCGCTATGTAGGTGGGAGCCTGGCGCAGGAAGTCGCAGACGCCGGTAAATCCGCTTTCACCAAAGGGAGTGTTGCAGAGCCGGGCGTAGGTGGCGCTGTCCGGCGCGTTCAGGCTGACGGAGATGCTGTCCACCAGTCCCTGTAATTCCGGCAGGATGTTGCGGCCATGGGCCAGATTGGCCTGACCGTCGCTGTTGATCCTGATCCGGTAGCCGCGCTGTTTCAGGGCCGCTGCCACCTGTTTCACCAGATCAAGGCGCAACAGCGATTCGCCGAAGCCGCAGAACACCACCTCGTCAATGTCGTTGGGGTGCCCGATGGCGGCCATCACCTCTTCAAAGCCCGGCTCATGGTCCAGAAGCAGGTTGTGGCCCTTGACCGTGAATTCATCGAACTTTGCACAGAAACTGCAGCGGTTGGAGCAGCGGTTGGTGATGTTCAGGTAGAGCGAATTGCGGATACGGTAGGCGATCCGGGTGGAGGAATCCCACAGCGGAATGCCGAACAGTTTACCTGCGTTCATGGTGGTGATGCGAGCCACATCCTCCAGAGTAAGTCCCTTGATCTCCGCCACTTTTTCGGCGGTAATGCGGGTGTAGGCCGGTTCGTTGCGCTTGCCCCGGTGGGGAACCGGTGCCAGATAGGGGCAGTCGGTCTCCAGCAGTAGCCGTTCGATGGGAGTGGCTGCCACCACATCCCGCAACTGCTGGTTGGAAGGGAAGGTGACGGTGCCGGGAATGGAAAGGTATAGTCCTTGCTCCAGGCATTGACGGGCAAAGGCCGTGTCACCGGAGAAGCAGTGCATCACGCCGTTGGTGACCCCTGCTTCGCGGATCATAGCCAGGGTCTCGGTATGGGCGTCCCGGTCGTGGATCACCACTGGCTTGTCCAGTTCGCGGGAAAGTTGGAGGAAACGCTGGAAGACCCGTTCCTGCTCGGAGCGGGGAGAGCGGTCGCGGAAGAAATCCAGACCGATCTCGCCGATAGCCACGCATTTTGGGGTGTTGCGGGCCAGTTCCGCCAGGGAAGCGATGGTTGCCTCATCCACCCCATCGGCGTCGTGGGGATGGATGCCGACGGTACAGTAAATATGGGTATTGCTGGCGGCAATCTCCACCGCCTGGCGGCTGGAGGTGGCATCAGCCCCCACCACGACCATGCCGGTCACCCCGGCTTCTTCGGCCCGGCGCAACATGTCGTCCCAGTCCTGCTGGAAATCGTCGTAGTAGAGGTGGCAATGGGTGTCGATGATCGGTGTTGGTCTGTTCATGGGAGCACTACTGTAGCCCGATTGACTGCGCTTGGCAAGGGGAGGGTGGTGGGAGAGATTAATGGGGATAATCTTGACATGACTAACTTAATGACCTACTCTATGGTCATTATGATAACCATTAACGTCCATGAAGCCAAAACCCATCTGTCTCACTACCTTGATGAAGTGGAAAAAGGTGAGCGGGTCGTGGTCTGCAAGCGGAACCGCCCCATCGCGGAGATTCGCCACCTTGTTCCCAAAAAGATGGAAAAACGCCCCATTGGCCTTGCCAAAGGGACGTTTACCGTGCCTGCCTCGTTTTTTGACGAACTGCCGGAGGAAACGTTGACACTGTTTTCCGGCGAATCCCCATGAACATCCTGCTGGATAGCTGCACGTTTCTCTGGCTGGTCACGGACAGTAACGAGCTTTCGGACACTGCCCGCCGCCTGTTCGTTGACCCGGATAACGACGTCTATTTAAGCGTTGCCTCTGTCTGGGAGATCATCGTCAAGCATAACCTGGGTAAACTGCCGCTTCCCGAACCGCCCCACGAATTCATCAAAAGCAATCGCATCCGTCACCGGATAGAAAGCCTGCCGCTGGACGAAGCGGCGGTACTGCACCTCTCGCGCCTGCCGGAATATCACAAAGATCCCTTCGACCGCATCATCATCTGCCAGGCCATTGCCGCAAGCCTGACCATCCTTACTCCGGATAGCCAGATCACCAGGTATCCGGTGCGGACGGAGTGGTAGGCGGGAAGGTGTTGAACTGTTTGGCAGCTACGTTGGAGATTTAGTTCCGTATCCTGTCCTCGGAATTCCCCTTGATTATTTGCTCAACGGTGCCGGCCATGACCCGCCCGCCATGGTTTTTGGGCGGTCGGCGTCTATGGACGTGGTTGGGCAACCATTCTAATTTGCTACATTTAACTGACATATTCACTGGAAATGAACCCGTAAAGGAGAGAGTCTAATTCATCTTTTTTATAGTGGTTGACATGCCAAAAAACAGATTCTCCATCGAAGCCGGTGACTCGGTAATCGGTATCAATTCTTTTCATTTCTGGAGGGGTGTAACCAACAATATTTGAGGTTACGTCTGCCTTTTCGTAAACGGGTACGCCTTCTTTGTTTAATTCAAGGTAATAGTTGCCGTAGTCTGATGTTCGTATACTTTTTCTAACGGTATGTATGCACAGCATTATGTTAATAGTTGTTGTGAGGATGTACTCAATCTTGTCACTGAGGATCCGAGGATCTAGCTTGTCAAAGTCGTGCTTGATTATCCAGTTGCCTTCTTTTCTAGTCCTATATACTTCCGGTGTGAGCCTCCATATATTCCAAAAATCTGTTGTATCCACACGCTGTTTCAGTAACTCTTGGTCTATGCGGCTGTGGTCCCTGACAATGTAATCAGTTGGTTCTTTAACGTTTTTTTCAATATATTCTTTGTTCCTCGCGTAAAAAGGTGCAAGTGTGTATCCGCCTAGAAGCCCTTTAGGTTTGCCATCTTCATACTCTGAAATATCGTAATGTCGTTCAATTTCAAGATAGATTGCCTTTCTGCAATTGATAGAGCAAGTTTCATGATCGCCATTTTCTAAGGCATTCTTTGCTTCAATTAGCAGTGTTTTGACTTCACAATCGTCTAGCAAATCAATCGCACAAAATGTCGCATAAGAAACACCAAATACGGAATTTGATACTTCATCAAAAAACTCTCTGACACTTAATGCAAGTCGTTCACACTCATCACGAGCAGGCTGAATTCCGTAATGTTTTGAATCAACACGAACACGGTTTAGACGAAGTAATTTAATTTTGAATGGCAGCTCTTTGGGTTCAATTTTCTTATTTATCTCCACAAAATATTTGTCGAACTTTGTATTTTGATCTATTTCAGCTCCGACATGGTTCGCTAAGGCAAGTAGAAATGCTTCTACTGCATCTTGAATCAAGTTTACAGCCGCGAACAGATAAAGATTGTTGCTAGAGCGTAAGCTTGAAGTCCCTAGCTCGTGTAGGTGTCTTGCTAAAATAATTTGGCGTGCAGTTTCAATATCCATTATTGCCTCCATACATCCAACGGCTATGAGGTTGCTGCGTACCAAGTGTTAATCGGTTCGCTAATCCCCATCGCTTTTCTGTCCGCATGTCATACACATAACACCACTCCATGGGCCATAATGGCCACAATTAAAGCATAACCAGCTTGAGTGAGGATTTTTTGAAATAGATGTAATTCCGGAAATATTACCACTTACGACAGTTGCAATTTCTTTAGACTTGTCAACTTTTACAACCTTCCAATCAGGAGGCAGATGAAAGCAGTGCAATTTATCATCAATATCTATAGCCGCTGGTGTTGGATGTGAAATATTAAATAACTCCATAAGATCTGATTTATTTAATGTGCCACTGTCGATTGCTACACTAATTTTCCCTATCAATTTGTCAGCCTTGATGTTTTTTATGACTTTTTCTTTTAATTTTCGTGCCTCGTCTGTTTTCTTTCTAACCCCATGTAATATGGCTACGAACGCTGGAGATGGCTTAAATAGGCTTGTTCTCTTCCTACTGTTACAGTTCCCGTGGCATGGAACCCAATTACAAAAGTCGTTTATGGAGAAGTCATCTCCTAAATCATAAAGCTTAATTGCTCCGGCAAGGTCGTCTGGATGATCAATTAATTGCTCAGGGATTATATGATCAATTGTCACATCTTGTAGTCTTATTGGTTCTCCACACCAAAAGCATTGAAATTCATGCGTTTGCCAAATTGCGAATCTTTCAGCCATAGAAAATGTATATTTTGCCCCCATCACGTTCTCCAAAAATTATTTATTAATTGCTCAACGGTTCGCGCAGTTGACCCGTTCGGGCAGCCTCTCCGCCCGACCGGCGTCGAACTGCCTAGTTGGGACTTCGCATTTTTAGCCGTTAGTTTATCTGGTTTTGTCAAATACGAAGGTCTGACCCTCGGAGTCAAGGGCTGCCGCCTTCGGGGGGGCTATACAGTTGTTAACGCCTTCTTATACATCTCTTTTATACTATTGATACAAATTTCAAATATTCTGTTGTTATCTTCTTTTGTAATATGGAGCCGGACTCTTTCTGTCACTAGTGGATAGCAGAATTCCACAATTAATTCAGCATCAGGATAGTCAATATCTCGAGCAGTCAAGTTAATGGGGTAAAACGACATGTACTCTTTCATTTCAATTTCGTTACTTGTAAAGCCTCTCGTTCTATAATCAAGGCAAGTTCTTTTTAATCTGTTATACGAGCTGATTATTTCATTTTCATAGCCAACTCGTGAGAAGTATTCACTAAAATATGATTTACCGAAAATTTTCTCAAAGTCTGGATTCTGGATTAGTGTCGGTGATTGCATGAGTATTTTCAGCGTAGTCTTACGGCGTAACAATTCTTCAATAAAACCTCGATTTTGGCTGAAATTAGTGCTGCCTACCCCAACAATTAGTAAGCTATGCTTGGTTCTACCGCGAAGTTCTTCATAACTGACAAGGCGCTTACCATCAGATGCTTCATTGATGTTTACTGATTTAATACCGTTATTCTGCAAGTGTTCTGCAAGCTTAAGAGTTTCTATATCCAGTTTGAAGACATAACCAAGTTTCCTGAAAAGGAAAATTGAGATCGGAGTTATTTTTCTAATTAGGAGGAAAAACATAGCAATAGTAATTGCCAAAATAAGCAGCCAATACAAGAAGCCTGATAGCTTATCAGCTAAAGTCTGATCGTGTACAAATGTTTTGAGAAATGACTTAATCCCACTTTCTGCAAAAACTATGGATAGAACATCGGCAATGATTCCAATGAGTACCAGAATCCAATCGCGGTTATCGTTTTTCATTATACTTCCTTAGTACCAAAGGGATAAATGTTTCAATGAAATTGGAAATTTCAATTAGAGTCTCTTCTAGTTTACATACTTCAATAGAAGAATAATTGTTCTTTATTAAGTGTAGCTTTTGTAGCACTTCGAATTTAAATTCAGGGAATACATTTTCTGCATTTTCAATGGTGTCCTCATACGGATTACAAAAAATATCAAATAGCCTCAATGAGGCTCGTACAATGGAAAATGTTCTCCTCAATAATTGAGGGAAATTGTCTTTTAAATTACTCGTTCTGAATAATGTTTCTATGAAATATTCACGTTTCCAAAATAACATTTGATTTATATAATAAAGTGCTGCTTGTTTCTCTTGCTGATCAGTTATTTGGAAATCCGGTAGTGAGCCGAATAAAATTTGATGTTGATGAGGTCTTTTGATTGCGTTCATTATTATTCCGTTGTAGAGACACTGACTATATGTAATATCAGATAACTCAGCCTCGGATATTTGATTCAAATCTATTCGCAACGAATATTTGCTCTCTATTCGTTCAATAGTGCTTGCCAGCCTTTCAAAATTTAGTTTTTGGAGGTTTTTCCAGATGATAATGAAGTCTAGATCTGACCAATCTTGGATTATTTTTTTCTCTCGATTTATACTGCCGATGAGGAGTATGGCTTTCACATTCTCGATTTCATTCTCCAAGATACCAGAGATAAAATCATTCACGCACACTTCAATTTTTTCCATATATTATTGCTCCTGCCAACGGTTTTGCAGAACACCGGGGGCTTTTTCGCCCGACCGGTGTCGAACTACTTGGTTGAGACTTCGTATTTTTATCCGTTGGTTTATCTGGTTTTGTCAAATGCGTAGGACTGATCCTCGAAGGTACTCAGCGACGCCCTTCTTATTTTCCCACGGTTATGCCGGGTTTTAAAAAGTCACCATCATCAGAAAACTTGTCTGGAACATACGATACTTCTAAAATTGATTTATCCTTCGTAACCAAGATTCCATACTGAGTGGATTTTCCTTCCACAAATTCTTTCTTTTCCTGTCCCTGTAATAGAAAGTTACCTCGGAATAAATTCGGATCATTTTGTCTTAAAAAAGTGTCATAGAGTGTTTCAATAACTTTTCCCTCTGCTTTTAGTACAAAACGCTTTTGAATCTCTGAAACTGTATAATCAATTTCAGCTAACAACTGGTTTGAATTTATGTTCACAGAGAATCCGGTAGGAACAGTATCAAAATAACGAAGTTCGTATACCTTTATCAAGAATTCTAGAAAACTATTGTTGAGTGAATCTAGCAACTTTGGGTCGTAGTTTTTAACTTGGTTCAGCAATGCTATTTTCAAGTGACCGCCTGTTCTGTTTCCTTTCATTCGGTCAATGGCTTTGAAATATTTTTCAATTGATGTGCTGGCTTGAACTGCACCTTGAAGTAATTGATTGTTTAGTATGAGTATCCTAGCAGCTATGTAATCTTTGAAAGCTAAGTTCAAGAAAGAAAGAATTTCAAGTGTATTGTTTTGATTTGATGTCTTGGATGTTGTCATACAATTCTCCTTTTGTTTTCTGAGATGTACCTTGATGTAAAAAAGCTCTGTGAGGCGTGGTAATATGCGGCCTAAGCGAAATTTTACACTTCCGGTTTTTATAGCTTTTTCCTTGCGTTCTTACTGCTCCACCAGGGTATTTCTTCGGCATGATCGCGGCATTCGGTTATTCTGTCTCCCGGCCTCGCCAGCGATGCCACGAAACGCCACAACTCTTTGTTTTTACTTCGCCTATTTACGCCACATTCAGGCCAAATGCTGGCTCACGCTAAAACGCTGGGTTTTTCCGCCTGTTTATGATTTTGACCAACTACTTGATCACCAGCTTAGGCTGGTATCTAATATTATATGCCGGTATATAGTATTAGATGCTGGTATCCAATATTTGATGCCAAGCGGTATATAATATTAGATACTTTTCTTGTTTACTTGGGTATCTAATATTAGATGCTTTTCCGGTTCCATGTCTTTTGCGTCGCGGTATCAGGCATAGCGTAAGCTTTCTTGCTTTCAGATATAAGCGGACAGCTTCCTAACAGCCTCACCCACCTACAAAATCACCCAACTTCCCAGTTTTGATGCTCACCCCAAAACCGGTTGAAAGAAATTTTACGTCAACTTAACCATCTGATATTAAACATAAAATGCCTGTTTCTGTGTGCGTATGGCAACTGATGTAAAGAAACTTTACGCAAAATATTCCCAATTGATTTCAATGTGTTGCGCGGCATGTAAAGAAACTTTACACACTCTGTGGATAACTAAAAAACCCGCCTGTGGGGCGGGTTCTGGATACGTCACGGCAGGTGCCGGTATGGAGTGATTGGGCTGGCATAGACTCGTTCCCGTGTACGTTGGAATGGGTGAGATATACTCGATTGCTGCCGGTGCTGTCCAGCGTTATGTTGCCGCCCTGCCTCGATGATCAAAGCAGGACGGCATTCCGGCAGAGACAGGTTGATTACTTTTTCAGCGCCTGGGCCATGGCTTCACCCATGCGGGTGGGGGAGGTGGAGACCACCACGCCGCACTCCTGCAGGGTTCTGATCTTGTCTTCAGCCTTGCCCTTGCCGCCGGTGATGATGGCGCCGGCATGGCCCATCCGCTTGCCTGCGGGAGCGGTGACACCGGCAATAAAGGCGGCCACCGGCTTCTTCATGTTGTCCCTGATCCACTCTGCGGCTTCTTCCTCTGCGCCGCCGCCGATCTCGCCGATCATGAAGACCGCCTCGGTCTGGGGATCGTTATTGAACATCTTCAGCACGTCGATGTATTTCATGCCGATGATCGGATCGCCGCCGATGCCGACGCAGGTGGATTGGCCCAGCCCCATGTCGGTCAACTGCTTGACCGCCTCGTAGGTGAGGGTGCCGGAGCGTGAGACCACGCCCACTTTGCCCGGTGTGTGGATGTAGCCGGGCATGATGCCCAGTTTGCACTGGCCGGGGGTGATCACGCCGGGGCAGTTGGGGCCCACCAGCAGAGTTTTGCTCTGCTCCTGGATGGCCCGGGCCAGCACCATGTCCCGCACCGGTATCCCTTCGGTGATGCAGACCGCCAGTTCCAGGCCTGCTTCGCAGGATTCCAGGATGGCGTCGGCAGCGCCCGGCGGCGGCACGAAGATCATGGAGATGGTGGCGCCGGTATAATGCACCGCTTCGGCAACGGTGTTGAAGACCGGAATGCCTTCCACATGAATGCCGCCTTTGCCGGGGGTGACCCCGGCCACGATCTGGCTACCGTACTCACGGCACTGCTGGGTATGAAACAGTCCGCTTTTGCCGGTAATGCCCTGCACCAGTATTTTCGAATTTTTATCGATGAGAATCGCCATACGTTCGGTCTCCTGTTACGCTTCTGCCAGCATCTTGACGATCTTCTGCGCGCCGTCGCCCAGATTGTCGCCGATCTGTACATTCAGTCCCGATTCCAGCAGCAGTTTCTTCCCTTCCTCAACCTTACTGCCATCCATGCGTACCACGATGGGTAGTTCACAATGCACTTCAGACGCTGCCTCGATGATTCCCTGGGCGATAATGTCGCACCGCATGATGCCGCCGAAGATGTTGACGAAAACGGCTTTTACGTCGCCGTCCTGCAGGATGATCTTGAAGGCTTCGGCAACCTTCTCGCGGGTCGCTCCGCCCCCTACGTCCAGGAAGTTGGCCGGTTCGCCGCCGAACTCCTTCAGCACATCCAGGGTGGCCATGGCTAATCCTGCGCCGTTCACCATGCAGCCGATGTTGCCGTTCAGTTTGATGTAGGCCAGATCATATTTGCCGGCGGTGATCTCCAGCGGGTCCAACTGCGAATAGTCAACCATGTCCGGGTATTCCCGGTGGCGGTAGACCGAGTTGTCGTCAAAGGACATCTTGGCATCCATGGCCAGCAGCCAACCGGCCCTGGTCACCACCAGCGGGTTGATCTCCACCAGGTAGCAGTCTTTTTCAAGGCAGCATTTGTAGAGATTGAGCATCATCTCAACGCAGTCCTCGCAGACGCTGCCGGTTAAACCCAGAGCCAGGGCGATTTTGCGGGCCTGATAGGTACGCAGCCCCGTGTACGGATCGATGGTCAGCACATGAATTTTTTCCGGTGATTTTTTGGCCACTTCCTCGATCTCTACGCCCCCTTCGGCAGAGGCGATCAGGCAGTAGCGGGAGCTTTCACGGTCGAGAGTGATGGAAAGATAGAACTCCCTGGCTATTTCCACCGCCTCCTCCACCAGTATCCGGCGGACCTTGAGCCCTTCCGGACCGGTTTGCGGCGTGATCAGGCGCTTGCCGAACAGTTCCTTGGCAAGGTTGCTGGCCTGCTCCGGATGGTGCACCACTTTCACGCCACCTGCCTTGCCCCGGCCCCCGGCGTAAATCTGTGCTTTCACCACACAGTGCCCGCCCATCATCTTGGCGGCCCGCTCCACCTGATCGGCGGTCAGCGCAACATGGTTGCGCGGTACCGGGATACCGTAGGTACTCAGAATTTCCTTGGCCTGATACTCNNATATTCATAGGCCCTCCTTGGGAATGTATACCGTTGAACTATACCACTGAAAATAAGGAGCACAAGTTGAATTCAGTAATAATAAAAAGGTTTTGTAACGCTAAATTTTTTGTTGACGTGACAGCTCGGCTTCTGAGAGCCGCAGATAAGCGGGTAGCAGTGCTTCAGGGGAAAGGCTGTGTCCCTGTCGGAATGCTGCCTCGGCAAGCAGTGCGCCGCAGACGGGGCGGGGTGTTTGATGGCAATCCGCTGCAAAATGGGCCTCTGCGCCCATGCGGGACTGGATCAGATCACGGTAACGGCAGGCGCCATCACCCAGGAAAATGACCGGGCCGGAGAGGGTTGACAGGAGCGTCTCCGGTGCAAGCGTCTGATCGGCCCGGAGCGGTTCCGGCAAGCCGTTGCAGCGGTAGAGCCCCGCGTAGACTTCGTTTTTACGGGCATCCAGCAACGGGCAGACCGGATACGGGCTGAGCGGGATATTCATGGCCAGCAAGGCCAGGCTGGAGATGCCGATGCATGGTTTGTCAGTGGCCAGCGCAAGCCCCTGGATGGTGGCCACTGCCGTGCGGATACCGGTAAAGGCGCCGGGGCCGGTGGCGCAGGCAAACAGATCGATCCCGGCGGCGGTGAGCCCGCACAGGGCCAGCAATCGCTCAACTTCCGGCAACAGCCAGCTGTTTTGACGTTTGCCGCCTGCATGCAGGGACGATTCCGCCAGTAGTTGACCGTTGCGGGTCAGGGCGATACCGCCCGGTCCGGTTGAGGTGTCAAGGAAGAGGGTAATCATGGGTGGGGTATCATGTGCAGTGGGGTGGACCATCCAAAATCTCCCGTACCTTCTGTAATAGTTCTGATGGCTGCAACGGCTTCATGATCAGATTGATTCCCGTGTCTGACACGCCCCGGCCTTGTATGAAATCAGCGGTATAGCCGCTGACATACAGGACTTTGACGCCGGGTTTGAGACGGCTGATCTCTGCGTAGGCCTCCATGCCGTTCCTTTTTGGCATGATCATATCCATCAAAATCAAACTGATTTTGTCTTGGTTCGCGGCGAACTTTTCTACAACCTCTTCGCCGTCGGTTGCCTGAATCAGGTTATAGCCGAAACTTGTCAGTACGCTTACCAGCAGTTTGCGCACACTGATGTCATCTTCTGCCAGGAGAATGGTTTCAGAACCTCCCTGCGAAGGCGCCGGACACGGAGTGTGAGCGTTTGCGCCCTGTTCCGCCGTTGCGAGGGGGAGATACATCCTGAAGGTGGTGCCGTGGCCCGGTTCGCTGTAGACGTTGATAAAGCCGTTGTGCTGCTTGATGATGCCGTAGACGATGGCCATGCCGAGTCCGGTGCCTTTACCAACCTCCTTGGTGGTGAAAAACGGCTCGAATATCCTGCAACGGATTTCCTCTTCCATGCCGCAGCCGGTGTCGGAAATGGTGATGCAGGCATACCGTCCCGGTTCTCCGTAGCCGTGGGCATGTTCCAATGGCGAGTCAGCATGCTGGATTGCGGTTTCTATGGTCAATGTTCCACCATGTGGCATGGAATCGCGGGCATTGGTGGCCAGGTTGATCAGGGCCTGTTCTATCTGTGTGCCATCGACTTTGACCGGTAGAGGCGATTCATCTGTTTTTGATTGGAGCCGGATATCCTCGCCAATGACCCTGACCAGCAAATTCTGAACGTTTTGCACAATATCTTTGAGATCAACCTCTTTGGGGTCCATCACTTGTCGGCGGCTGAATGCCAACAGGCCGTTGGTCAGGCGAGCAGCTTTTTCGGCGGCGCTGAGAATATGCCCGATCTCTTCCTGCTGCTTCGGATCCATCCTGTTTTCCATGTTCAGGATGGTGGCATAGCCGATGATCACCTGTAGAATGTTGTTGAAGTCATGGGCTATTCCCCCTGCCAGTTGCCCGACCGCTTCCATCTTTTGCGCCTGGCGTAGTTGCTCTTCCAGATGCGTTTTCTCAGTAATGTCTGAAAAAATGACGGCAAAGAGATCTTTCCCTGGGCTGAATACCCAACAATCAAAATATTTCTCCAGCCCTTTGGAGTAGTGCTGATAGGAAAGCGGTTCTCCCGTACGCGCCACATTGTCATAGGTTTCAATCCAGTATGATTCGGTGTCCGGCAGCACTTCTTTTACGGTTCTACCAAGAATGGATGCAGCCTGGATGCCGGTTTGCTTTTCAAATTCGGGATTTACTTCCAGAAAACGGTAGTCGAACGGCTGACCATCGTTGTCATAGATCATTTCATGCAGAGCAAAACCGCTTGTCATATTCTCGAAGAGCAGGCGGTACTGCTGCTCCTTTTTCTGCACGATCTCTTCGGCCTGTTTGCGGTCGGTGATATCGCGCACCGAAACGATGATGCACTGCCTGTCTTCCAGGAGGTCGCCACGCATATTTACTTCCGACCAGAAAATGCCGCCGTCTTTCCTTTTGCATTTCCACTGAAATTTCTGCGGTATACCTTGTAAGGTACCTTGCATCCGGGCCATTGCCTCATTTTGGGAATAGGGCGCTTCCCCCAGGCTCAGGCTGTCAACATCCATTGTTAGCATTTCTTCGCAGGTATACCCGAACAGTTCGCAGGCGGTGCGGTTGACACTGAGGATCCCGCCGGTCAGTGCATCATGAATAAAAATTGCATCGGAAATGCCATGGAAGATGGACTGGAAACGCTCTTCGCTTATTTTCAGTTGTCTGGATTTCTCACGGATGGAGGCAACGTAGCGGTGTATGAGGAAATAGAGCAGTGAAGAGGTCAAGGCGATGAACAGCAACCCTTTGTAGGTCGCAACTATCGTCATGCTGTGCGGGTCGTGCACTATCTGGTCCAGTACGGCGTCAGACAGGTAAATCCAGAGTGCGCCCCAAAAAGCGTAGATGGCGACAATACGCAGGACGGCGCGATGTTCTTCTTTGCTATCGGTCATCTTCATGAATAGGGTGCCCTCTGTATTGTCCAGGCGATGTTTGTTGTTTTTTTTGGTGAGATAGCACATATGTTGCCGCAAACTATGAGTACTTGTGGATATTCATAGGTAAATTAAGGAGTTCGTGCAACAAAAAAGCCGCATCATGCGATGCGGCTTTTCCATTTGGCGCCCTACTTGTGGTAGGAATCAGCCTTTACTGAAGAAGTAGCGGACGATATCATTGTAGAAGGCCAGCACCATCAGGCAGATGAGGAGCAGCATGCCGGCCTGCTGGGCGTATTCGCGCACTTTCTGGGGGACCGGCTTGCGGATGACCGCCTCGATGGTATAGAACATCAGGTGGCCGCCGTCCAGAATCGGTATCGGTAACAGGTTCAGGATGCCCAGGTTGATGGAGACAACGGCCAGCAGCATGAAGAAGGTTGCGCCGCCGGTCTTGGCCGCCTTGTCCGCCATATCGGCAATCATTAACGGACCGCCCACGGTTTTCAGCGGCACCACGCCCTGAAACAGCTTGACCATGGAAAGCGCCGTCAGATGGGTGACTTCCACAGCCTTGGCATTACCCATCTTTACCGCCTCAATCAGGCCGAAACGTTCGGTGGCGAATTCGTAGGAAGGGGAGACACCGATGATCGGTTTTTTGATGGTTTCGCCGAACAGGTTCTTGGAGTCACCCACCTGAGGGGTGATGGTGATGGTCAACGGCTTGCCGTCACGGGTAACGGTGAGGGTCACGTCACCGTCCACTTTGGCCATGCGTGAGGAAAAGTCTTCCCACTGTACCACCGGATAACCGTTGACCGCGGTGATCATGTCACCCTTCTGCATCCCGGCCTGTGCTGCCGGCCGGTCCTTGAAGACCTCGCCGATGGTTGCTTTCATGATCGGCATTCCCACCAGATACAAGCAGATCAGCAGCAGCCAGGCGAAAATCATGTTGAAGGCAGGGCCGGCCAGCACAATGGCCATGCGCGCCCAGACCGGCTTGTGGGAGAATGAACGGGCTTCGTCGATCTCCTCTACCGGTTCCTGCGCTGCCGGAGCATCGGCAGGTGCGTCTTCCGCCTGCTTGCTATCCACCATCTCCGTTTCGCTGAAACCGCCTTCGCCGTACATTTTGACATACCCGCCCAGGGGAAAAGCGGAAATCAGGTATTCGGTTTCGCCGATGGTGCGGCCAAACAGTTTGGGGCCGAAGCCTAAGGAGAACTTCTCCACCTTGACCCCCAGCCATTTTGCCACCAGAAAATGCCCCAGTTCGTGGACAAAGATCAATATACCCAACACAACAACAAAACTGACAATAATCATGATAGTGCTCCGGCGGCAGACAGGCCGACGCAAAGTTCGGCGGCTGTCCGGCGTCCCCATTCGTCGGCTTCCAGGACCTCGTCAATGGAGGCAAGTGCATGGGCGCGGTGCGCATCCATGGTGCTTTCGATTAATCGTGCAATCTGTAGATAGGATATCCTGCCGGCCAGGAAGGCGTCCACTGCCACCTCGTTGGCGGCGTTCATCACGGCGGGCATGCTTTCGCCTTCGGCAAGGGCGCGGTAGGCCAGTCCCAGACAGGGAAAGCGTTCAAGATCGGGCTTGAAAAAGGTCAGGCCGGACAATTCGGTCAAGTCCAGCGGCGGTACGCCGGTGCTGACCCGCTGCGGATAGGAGAGGGCATAGGCGATGGGCGCCTTCATGTCCGGTGTGCCCAGTTGGGCGATGACACAGCCGTCGATATATTCCACCATGGAGTGGATGATGCTCTGGGGGTGGATATTGACGGATATTTTATCGGCAGGCACATCGAACAGCCAGCGGGCTTCGATTACCTCCAGCCCCTTGTTCATCATGGTGGCGGAATCGATGGTGATCTTTCTGCCCATACTCCAGTTGGGGTGGTTGAGGGCGTCCTGAATGGTGACCTCGCGCAGTTTTTCAAGGGGGGTTTCGCGGAATGGTCCGCCGGATGCAGTCAGTATGATGCGCACGATATCGTCGCTGCGGTGTCCCTCAATGGACTGGAATACGGCGCTGTGCTCACTATCCACCGGATAGAGCCGGACCTTGTGCTGCGCAACCAGGTCCATGAACAGGTGGCCTGCGGTGACCAGAATCTCCTTGTTGGCCAGGGCGATATCCTTGCCTGCCCGGATGGCGGCGGCTGTCGGGACCAGCCCGGCCGCTCCGACGATGGCAGCCACCACCATTTCAACACCTGAGGCTGTTGCTGCCGCACAGAGTCCCTCTACTCCTCCGGTGATTTCCACCGGGTGTCCCGGCAGTAGTTCCTTCAGGCGGGGAATGTCCGCTGCGTCGGCCACGGCTGCGATAGCCGGGTTAAACTGTCGGATTTGCTGAGCGAACAGCTCCAGATTACGGCCTGCACTCAGTGCGGTAACCCGGAACTTGTCAGGGTGGGCAGCCGCAATTTCCAGAGTGCTGACGCCGATGGAGCCGGTTGATCCGAGAATGGCAATCTGTTTCATCTTAGAACCTTCCGAAAAGGTAGCAGGCATAGTAATAGGTGACCGGGGCGGCGAACAGGATACTATCCAGCCGGTCCAGCACACCGCCGTGGCCGGGAATGATGGTGCCGGAATCTTTGACCCCGAAGCTGCGTTTCAGCAGTGATTCGAACAGGTCGCCGATCTGGCCGGTGATGCCGATCAGCAGGGCGGTGATCAGTACATCAGCATAGCTGAGCTGGGCGAAAAAGGCATGTTTGACAAGCATGGCGCCGCAAAAGCTGCCCACGAGCCCCCCCAGCGCCCCTTCGATGCTTTTCTTGGGGCTGACCGCCGGATAGAGGCGGTGTTTGCCAAAGGCGCTGCCCACATAGTAGGCGGCGGAGTCACCGGCCATGACAATAAAGGCGATCAGCAGCAGCCAGCCGACCCCCTGGGGCAGCAGCCGGACCATGGTCAGATGGGCCAGCAAGAAAGGAATGTACAGGAAGGCTGCGCATACCAGCGCCACCTCACGTCCGGCTTTGGTTATGTCATGGAGCCTGAAGAGAAAATGGAACGCGGCCAGCAGGAAGAAAAGGGCGGCGGACATGATGAACAGCCGTCCGTCGGCAAATAGCGGGGTAAAAACCGCAACGCCACCGTAGAGGGCAAAGGGCAGCAACTCCCCTTTGCGTTCCGGCAGGGCCATGGTGAAGAATTCATGGAGCGCGATGACACAGAACAGGCTCATGAGCAGGGCGAAATGCCAAGGTGTGCCTTTCACGATGGTCAGAGCCAGAACAGGCAACAACACAAGTGCGGTAATAAGACGTTGTATGGTCAGTTCCTCCGGGAAAGCTGGGCGCTGGTCTTGCCGAAACGGCGTTCGCGGGCCTGATAATCGGCCAGGGCGCGGTGCAGTTGATCAATGGTCAGGTCAGGCCAGTTGATGTCGGTAAAGTACAACTCGGTGTAGGCCAGTTGCCAGAGCAGGAAGTTGCTGATCCGCATCTCGCCGCTGGTTCTGATCAGCAGGTCAGGGTCCGGCAGGCCGATGGTGTCAAGGTGGCGGGCAAACAGTTCCTCGGTGATCTGGTCAGTCTGGAGTACGCCGCTCTGCACCTCTTCGGCAAGCCGCGCCGCGGCCCGTACGATCTCTTGACGGCCGCCATAGGAAAGAGCCAGGGTCAGCACCATGCCGGTGTTGCGGGCGGTCTGCTGCAGGGCGTCATCCAGAATGCGATTGATCTCTTCCGGCAGTTCACAGCGGTTGCCAATGACGTTGAAGCGGATATTGTTCTTCATCATGCGGCCGGTTTCGCCGCGGATATACTTCTGCAGGAGTGACATCAGCGCCCGTACCTCGGTTTTGGGACGGGACCAGTTTTCTGAAGAGAACGCGAAAAGAGTGAGATATTCGATTCCCATGCGGGAGGTTTGCTCAACTACCATCCGTACCGTTTCCACGCCACGCTGGTGCCCGACGATCCGGCGCAGCATCCGTTGCTCCGCCCAGCGGCCGTTACCGTCCATGATGATTGCCAAGTGGCGCGGCAGTTTTGTCTGATCCGTATCGAGCATGTCAGACTTCCATAACCTCTTTTTCCTTATGGTGCAGGATTTCGTCAAGCTTGGCGATATAGGAGTCCGTGATGGTCTGGACCTCTTTTTCATGCTTTTTCAGGTCATCTTCGCTGATGGCCTTGTCCTTCTCCAGCTTTTTCAGATCGTCAATGGCCTTGCGGCGCAGGTTGCGCACGGCGACCTTGTGATCCTCGTCCATCTTTTTCAGGCCTTTGACGATATCCTTACGGCGCTCCTCGGTCAAGGGGGGCATGGTCAGGCGGATCATTTTGCCGTCATTGCCGGGGGTCAATCCCAGATTGGCGTTCAGAATTGCCTTTTCAATGGGGCCGATCATCTTGCTTTCCCACGGCGTGATGGTGATGGTGCGCGGTTCCGGCACTGCCAGGGTGGCCACCTGCGGCAGGGAGGAAGGGTTGCCGTAATAGTCCACCCGCAGTTCGTCAAGAAGGGCGGTACTGGCTCTTCCGGTGCGAATTTTCACAAATTCCTTGCGCAGATCGTCCAGGGTCTTTTCCATATGGGACTTCATGTCGGCAATTACGGTTTTCGGCATGGTTCGTCTCCTTGTACAATGGTTCCTATGGCTTCTCCTCCGATAACTTTTTTGATGTTACCGGGGGTGGTCAGATCAAATACGATGATGGGCAGGTTGTTGTCCATGCAGAGCGAGGTGGCGGTGGCGTCCATGACCTGCAGCCCCTGCTGCAATACCTGGATGTAACTTAGCTCGGTATAACGGATTGCTGTGGCGTCTTTCTTGGGATCGGCGGAGTAGACGCCATCCACCTTGGTGCCTTTCAGGATCACCTGGGCGTTGATCTCCATGGCGCGCAGGCTGGCAGCGGTGTCGGTGGTGAAATAAGGATTGCCGGTACCGGCGCCGAAAATGACGACCCGCCCCTTTTCCAGGTGCCGGACTGCCCGGCGGCGGATGTAAGGTTCAGCCACTTCCTGCATGGCGATGGCGGACTGGACCCGGGTGGAAACGCCCAGTTTTTCCAGGGCGTCTTGCATGGCCAGCGAATTGATTACCGTGGCCAGCATCCCCATATAGTCGGCGCTCGCCCGGTCCATCCCCTTGGAGGAGGCGGCCAGACCGCGGAAAATGTTGCCGCCGCCGATCACCAGGGCAAGTTGTACGCCATCTTCTACGACGTCGCGGATTTCAGATGCAATGGCACTTATGGTGGCAGGGTCGATACCGTACCCCTGGTCACCGGCTAGTGATTCACCTGACAATTTCAATAATACCCGCTTGTAGTGATGACGGCCCATGAATGCCTCCTGATACGAAAACGCCGGCTGTTCAGGCCGGCGTTTTCTGGTTATTTACTGACCGGCGACCGCCGCCACTTCTGCGGCAAAGTCCGTTTCCTTTTTCTCAAGTCCTTCACCCAGAACAAACTTGGTAAAGCGCTTCAGGGTGAGGGTGCTGCCTAAAGCCTTGCCGGTCTCAGCCATATACTGCTGAACCGTCTTGTCCGGGTCCTTGACATAGGCTTGCTCCAGCAGGCAGATGTCGCCGTAGAACTTGTTGGCCTGGCCTTCGATGATCTTCTCGATGATGTTTTCCGGCTTGCCGGTCTGGCGGGCCTTGTCGCGGTAGATATCCTTTTCCCGCTCCAGTACGTCGCTGGGAACTTCGGAGCGCTGCAGGAACTGGGGGGATGCGGCTGCGGTATGCATGGCCACATCCTTCAGGAAGGTTGCAAGGCGCTCGTCCTTGGCAACAGCTGCATTGTCGCAGCCGACTTCCACCAGTACGCCGATCTTGCCGCCTGCATGAATGTAGGAGCCAACAGCGCCGCCTTCAGCGGTAAAAGCAGCAAACCGGCGGATCTGCATGTTTTCGCCGATAACTGAAATGGCTTCGGTCAGCAGGGTCTGGACGGTTTTTGCACTGTCCCCCGCAAAGGGCTGAGCCAGCAGTTCCTCAAGGGTTGCAGGCTTTGTTTGCAGGACGTGATCAGCCACCTGCTTGACAAAGGTCTGAAACTTGTCGTTTTTGGCCACAAAGTCGGTTTCGCTGTTGATTTCCACCAGTACTCCGGTGCTACCGTCGGCGGTCAGTGCAGTGGCGACCATACCTTCGGTTGCTGCCCGGCCTGCCTTCTTGGAAGCTGCGGCAAGGCCTTTCTTGCGCAGGTAATCGACAGCCTGCTCCATATCGCCCCCAACTTCTTCAAGGGCTTTTTTGCAGTCCAGCATGCCTGCGCCGGTGCTCTTTCTCAGTTCATTAATCTGTGCAGCAGTAATTGCCATGGTGTTCTATCCTCCGGACCACCGGCAGGTGGTCAGTTGTAGTGGTATGGGTTTGTTGCGTGCTGCGGTTTGTCCGGGATATTAGTCGGCTGCAGCTTCGCAGGCTACTTCATCGCCGATTGCCTCTTCCAGATCGTCAGAGCCTTCGGCATCGGTTTGCAGGCTGGTGTTACGGGCTTCGGAGCCTTCGATGACGGCGTCGGCGATTTTGGCGGCCAGCAGGCGGATGGCGCGGATGGCGTCGTCATTACCGGGGATCACATGATCAATCAGGTCGGGGTCGCAGTTGGTGTCAACCACGGCGACTACGGGGATGCCCAGTTTCTTGGCTTCCTGAACAGCGATTTCCTCATTCTTGGGATCGATGACAAAGAGCAGACCCGGCAGCTTGTTCATATGCTTGATGCCGCCCAGAATCTTCTCCAGCTTCTCCCGCTCCTTGTCCAGCTTGAGGCCTTCCTTTTTGGTATAGGCATCAATGGTGCCGTCTTCGAACATGGTGTCGATCTTCTTCAGGCGCTCGATGCTCTGCTTGACGGTGGAGAAGTTGGTCAGCATGCCGCCCAGCCAACGCTGATTGACGAAATACTGGCCGCAACGGAGTGCTTCTTCGGAGATGGAATCCTGTGCCTGCTTTTTGGTGCCCACAAACAGGACGGTGTTGCCCTGCTCAACGGACTCCTTTACGAAGCTGTAGGCGGACTTGAAGTAGCGGACGGTTTTTTGCAGGTCAATGATGTAGATACCGTTCCGTGCCCCGAAAATGTAGGGTTTCATCTTGGGGTTCCAGCGCTTGGTCTGGTGGCCGAAATGCACGCCGGCTTCCAGCAGTTCCTTCATACTGATACTTGACATCGGTTCTTCTCCTTCGTGGGTTGGTTTTTGTTTTCCTCCGCACACGCCTTCTCCCCGGAACCCGCAATGGGCACCCCCGGTTCGGACGTGGCGTGCGAAATGAAAAGCGAAACTTTATAGCACGTAACTAGCGTGAAAATCAAGGGATAAGTGGGATGTCAGGGTAGGGAGGTAAAAGGTCGGATGTCGGTTTCAAACAGCATCCAGACGCTGTTGATCGGCGCCTGTTCTATCCGGTTGATAGAACTGCCTGTTAGCGCTTCTGCTGTATTGCGCCAGGTTGCGTCACCGCTCAGTTCTGCCAGCCGCAACAGATTTGTGCGCAGTACGGAAGGCCCGGAGGGGATGACGCCATCGTGGCAGGCGGCGTGATTAACCGGCATCTGTTCGGCATCGTGCCCGGCCAGCAGCAACTGTTGTCTGTCATCGCGGAAGAGACGCAGCGCCTCTTCGCAGAGGTGTGCTGCTTTATTCAAGTCGTTATCGTCATGTCCGGCACTGAACAACTCCAGGTAACCCCAGGTGAGATAGGCATAGTCTTCCAGAAATGCTGGAATGGTTGAGGGTGTCCCGCACCAACTCCGCAACAACCGCCCGTCAGCACGGGTTAGATTGGCGCTGACAAAATCTGCGGCCCGGCGGGCCGCCTCCAGCCAGCGTTGATTGCCGGTCAGGGCTGCGCCTTTGGCCAGGGCGGCAATCATCAGGCCGTTCCAGGCGGTAAGGATTTTTTCATCCCGCAGTGGTTGTTCCCGCTGCTTTCGTGTTTCCAGCAACCTGTTCCTCGAATTTCGCAACTCTTCAGTGAGTTCCGTTGTATCCACAGTGTCTTTCCGGTGGAGAACGGTTTCACCCGGCGCTTCAAAATTGCCCTCTTCGGTTACACCGTAATAATCACAAAACAGCTTTGCATCAACGCCCAACAGTTCCTCAATCTCACGCTTGTGCCAGACATAGCAGGCACCTTCCCGCCCTTCCGAATCAGCGTCCAGGGCGCAGTAAAAGCCGCCTTCCGGTGATGTCATCTCACCGAGTACGAATTCCAGAAGGTTGTCGGCCATCTCCAGATACTGCCCGTCGGCGGTTACGGCAAAGGCTTCCAGCGCGGCATAGGCAACCAGCGCTTGATCGTAGAGCATCTTTTCAAAGTGGGGCACCAGCCAGTTCCGGTCGGTGCTGTAGCGATGGATGCCGCCCCCCAGTTGATCCCAGATGCCGCCGCTGCGCATGGCCCGCAGGCTGGCCAGCGCCATTTCCCGCTCTTCCGGCTTCTTCCGCTTCAGCAAAAACAGCAGATAGGTGGGCATGGGAAATTTGGGGGCATTGCCGAAACCGGGATGTTGCTGGTCAAAGATCCGTTGCAGCGTGTCAGCAGCCTGATCCGCCAATGCAGGCAGCGTGGCAGTGTCGCTTGGCGGTTCTTCTGCTGTTTCATGGCGTTGCAAGGTTTCCATCAATGAGCGTGCATTTCGCTCAACTGCGTCCTGACGATGGACCCAGACGCTGGCGATGTTTCCCAGCAGCTCCAGAAAACCGGGCATTCCCCGGCGGGGCTCTTTGGGCAGGTAGGTCAGGGCGTAGAACGGGGTGCCGTCCGGTTTGAGAAAGCAGTTGAGCGGCCAGCCGCCGCTGCCGGTCAGGGTCTGGCAGGCGGCCATGCAGAATTCGTCCAGATCGGGCCGCTCTTCCCGGTCTACCTTGACCGGAATAAAGGCGTGATTGAGGATATCGGCCACCTCTTCGTGTTCAAAGGATTCATGGGCCATGACGTGGCACCAGTGGCAGGTGGCGTAGCCGATGGAGACAAAGAGCGGCAGATTGCGCCTGCGGGCCTCTTCCTTTGCTTCCTCACCCCATTCCCGCCAGTCCACCGGGTTTCGGGCATGTTGCAGCAGGTAGGGAGAGCGGGAGAAGATCAGGCGATTGTAGTCTGGGCCGCCGTCGGGCGGCAGTGCGGAACGGTCAAGGGCCAGCAGGGTATGTAACTCGGTATTAGTCATAGGTATGGCCTTTGATTTCTGGTCGTTAATCTTGCTTCTGGCACAAGTTCAACTATGATACAACGTGTTCAGGATGAAGGAGAGATAAAATGCACACTGTCAGTGATCTTTTCAAAAAACCTGCGTTTGGCACTAAAACAAAGGAAGAGCTTGATCATCGCTTGAGGGAAGAAAGGGGCTCGTGGGATGACATAGGGTCTCTTTTTGACTACAGCGAGCGTCCTGACCTTGCCGCTTTCGCTTGCCGAAGCAGTGCCTCAAAGGGGCGCAGGTATGCCGAGGAGTCCGGCGATCCCCGTCCCGTGTTTGAGCGTGACCGCGACCGGATTATCCACTGCGCCGCCTTCCGCCGTCTGGAGTACAAGACCCAGGTCTTTCTGAACCACGAAGGGGATTACTACCGCACCCGCCTGACCCATTCCCTTGAGGTGGCCCAGATCGGCACGGCCATCGCCCGCCGTCTGCGGCTGAATGAAGATCTGACTGAGGCGTTGGCCCTGGCTCACGATCTTGGGCATACCCCCTTCGGCCACACCGGGGAAGAGGTGTTGAACCAGCTTATGCAGGGCTTTGGCGGGTTTGAGCATAACTACCAGTCGTTCCGGGTGGTTGATGAACTGGAGGAGCGTTATCCTGATTTTGACGGCCTGAACCTTTCCTGGGAGGTGCGTGAAGGTATCCTCAAGCACTCTTCCCCGCACGATGTCCCCACCACCATACTGGACGAATTTCTGCCCGGTGTTGTCCCTTCCATCGAGGCCCAGATCATTAACTATGCCGATGAAATCGCCTACAACAACCACGACATTGACGATGGCCTCAAGTCCGGCTATCTGACCCTGGAGAAGCTGAAAGGGGTGGAGTTGTGGGAGCGGATGACGCGCCGGGTGAAGGAACGCTATCCGTCAATCGACGACAAGCGGTTGGTGGCCCGCACGGTCAGCAGTCTGATCGGCATGCAGATCACCGATATCTGTGAGACCGCCTGGTCCAATATCAAACAGCACGGTATCAGCTCTCTCGACGACCTGCGCCGGGTCAACCGGGTGGTGGTGCATTTCAGTGCGCAGGTGGAAGAGGAGAACCTGGCGCTGAAGAAATTTCTGAAGGAGAAGCTGTACCGTCATCACAAGGTGGACAAGATGCGGGTCAAGGCCGAGCATGTGCTGTCGCGGCTGTTCGAGACCTACGTCAAGCGGCCTAACCTGCTTTCGCCAAAGTACCGCCGCCGGGTTGAGCAGAACGGGGTTGAACGGACCGTGGCCGATTATCTGGCCGGTATGACGGACAGGTATGCGCTGGATGATTACAAGGCGCTCTTCGAAACCTTCGAGCGGGTGTAGGGGGAAAACGGTTCTTTTTCGCCCTGGCTCCGTCAACCTGTGGGATGCCTTGTGCGGCGTACTACACAGTACGCCTCCGCGCCATCCCTGGCTTGCCGAATCCAGAACGAAAAACTCCTCGTTTCCAGGCAATGATTGGGGGATATTTGCGTTGACCCGTCAGTGTCTCCTCGACGTACTACATGAGTACGCCTGTGTCGCCCCCTCCTCGTTGCCTTGGTCTCATCCCGAATCTGCCGCCTTAGTATGCAGTATTGACATATATGATGCAGCCATATAGCATACATCATACGTGGAGGTGTGCTATGAAAAGAACAACCATTTTTGCGGATGAATACCTGCTGGATGATGTGAAAAATCTAGCGCGGCAGAAAAACACCAGCGTTGCCGAGGTGGTGCGGGAGGCGCTTGAGCGCTATGTGGCGGATAATCGTCCGGCTAGCGGTACATCGCTTTCGTTTGTCGGTATTGGTGAAGGTATTGACAGTAGCGTTGCCGAGCGGCATGAGGAGTTGTTGTGGCAAAAGTGATTTCTCTTGCGCCGGTTGTTGTGGATACCGGCATCATCTATGCTCTGGCTGACCGCCGTGATGCCTGGCATCACCGTGCCGTTGCCTGGCTCGGCAGTTTCAAAGGCCGTCTGGTGGTGCCGGTGACGGTGGTTCCGGAAGCCTGTTATCTGTTGAACACCCACCTGTTTCCCGATGCGGAAGCCGCCTTTGTCCGTTCTCTTGCCAACGGTGAGCTGAAGCTTGAGCAGGTGGATGAAGCGGATATGACCCGTGCCCTTGAAATTCTGACAACCTATGCCGATGCCAACATAGGGCTGGTGGATGCCACGGTGGTTGCCGTTGCCGAACGCCTGAAGGCCAGTACCGTACTGACCACTGACCGACGGCACTTTTCCCTGATCCGCCCGAAGCATAGAGAGCGGTTTCTGCTGGAACCGGAGGGATAAGGCGATAGTTGAGGTGCTTTATTGCGGATAAATATTCCATTTGGGAAGATCATCTGTTCACGCGTGTGTGCGCGTGAACAGGTCAATAACGAGTTGGCCCGATAAAAAGGTAATATAACCATCCAAAATTATAGAGGGGTATTTGTCATGGATAGAGAATGGCTGAACATTTTCATGCACCTCCTTGTTGCAACTGTTGCCGGCGGCCTAATTGGACTTGAGCGGAGCTATCATGGCCGCCCTGCAGGATTCAGAACTCACACTCTTGTCTGCTTGGCTTCTAGCCTCCTTATGCTTGTTACTATGTATCAAAATAAATGGTTTGCCGGAGCCGCGCTGGAAACAGTCCGTATTGACCCCACCAGAATGGCCCAAGGAGTTATGACAGGCATCGGTTTTCTTGGCGCGGGCGTTATCATGCGGGAGGGCCTTACCGTAAGAGGGCTGACCACAGCCGGTTCAATCTGGATTACAGCAGCAATCGGGGTACTCTCAGGGGTAGGTTTTTATAGTGCCGTTGTAATGGGAACAATCGTCACCGTTGGAGTACTGGCCTTTTTTAGAAAAATTGAAAGTCGCATGCCAGCCCAAATTTTTGCCAATCATACGTTGCACTTTCATCGCAATACTGTGTTGCCAGAGTCAGAAATAAGGGAAATGCTAACTGCTAATGGTTTTTCTGCTGCAAATATCAGCTACAGTCTTTTGGAAAAGGGTGAACGCCTTGAATGTCGTATGACAATAAGAACAACAGATAATCGGAATTTCGAGAAGCTAAAAAATTCATTGTTGAACTCGAAAGAAATTTTAGAATTCAGCATTTTGCTTTCTGGAAGTTGATCGAAAAAAATGGCCAAGAGCCGGTTGCACGCCGCCCTGCCCGGAAAACCGACCGGGCGAAGCGGGTGAACTGGGCACCCCGTTGATAAACATAAAACCGAACGGATCAGTCGAAACGAAAGCATCATATTCAAAGGAGTTTTTCATGAGCCTCGACTTCTCATCACTGGCAAATGCCATTGGCCAACTGGAAAAAAGCATCAGTTTTGCAAAATCTGATATGGCTAAACAGAATGATGAGCTGTTTGAGCAGTTACGCAATTCTGTGATCCAGTGCTTTGAGTTTACCTACGAGCTAAGCTGGAAAATGCTCAAACGGTATCTGGAGGAAACCGCTGCAAACCCAGAAGAAATTGACACCAGTGCTTTCCAGAACCTGATACGGATGGGGAATGAGCAAGGCCTGCTGCGTTCGGACTGGTTGCGTTGGAAGATATATCGTCAGGCCCGCACAAACAGCAGTCATACCTATGATGCGGACAAAGCCGCGAAGGTGTACGAAATAGCACCGGATTTTCTGGAAGAAGCCAGGTATCTCTATACTCAGCTGATGAAAAAAGATCAGGCACTATGAGCGACGTGCACGATATTTCCTCGATTACGCTCAGTCAGCAGGATTGGAATGAGGTCCGCCGGATTCTTTCGCATTATCTGCCTGGCTATACCGTCTGGGCGTTTGGTTCTCGTGTTACGGGTACTGCAAAGCCTTACTCTGATCTCGATCTGGTAGTTCAGACAGATGAACCATTAACCCTTGAGAGCATGGCGACAATCAAAGATGCCTTTGATGAATCTGACTTGACCATTCGGGTGGATGTTGTTGATTGGGCAGCAACCAGCGATCATTTTCGAGAAATTATACAGCAGCAGTATGTGGTGATTCAGCAAGCGGCCAGACAGCAACCGGATGAATGCATTTCTGAAGCAACGCATTGATCAGGAGGCCCTGTATGTCTGAAATGCAATTAATCAAAGGAATGAACAGATGAAACAATCACCCACCCCCGACCGCCACGACTTTTTCGCCTTTCTGGCCCGGATGCAGTATATCAACCGCTGGGGCTTGATGCGTAATACGCAGCCTGAGAATATCAAGGAGCATTCCCTGGATGTGGCCATGCTGGCCCATGCTTTGGTGGTGATCCGCAATACTTTTTACAGCGGTACGCTGGACCCTAATCTGGCGGCCATGTACGGCATCTTCCATGATGCCAGTGAGATATTTACCGGCGACATGCCGACGCCGGTAAAGCACTTCAGCAATGATTTCAAGAAGTCGTTTCACCAGCTTGAGAACCGTGCCCGCAAAAAACTGCTGGCCATGCTGCCGCCGGAGCTGGCTTCGGTCTACGAACCGCTGTTTTTCTTTGAAGAGCAGGATGAGCAGTACAAGCCGGTGATCAAGGCAGCGGACAAGATCGCCGCTCTGATCAAGTGTCTTGAGGAGGAAAAATCCGGCAACCTGGAGTTCAAACGGGCCGGTCAGGAACATCTGGAAAACCTGCGTAACAACCCGCTACCGGAGGTGATCTATTTCCTTGACCACTTCCTGCCGGGCTATAGCCTGTCGCTGGACGAACTGCATCTGGGGTAGGGGAGGGCCGCGTTGATGGAAGATCAACTGGCTGAACTGGCAGAGAAGGAGTACCTGCGTGCCTGCAAAGCGCTTGAGTCCGGCAATGGCATGGCTGCGCTGTTACTGCTGGAGGCGGCGCTTCGACATCATGATAATCCGCAGTGGCATTCGATGCTGGGCTATTGTGTCGCCAGGGAGCAAGGGCAGGTTGCCCGTGGAATGGAGTTGTGCCGCTCATCGCTGCAGTCGTTTCCCGATAACCCGCAGCATTATTACTACTATGCCCGGTTGTTGCTGATGTCTGAGCGGAAGGAAGAGGCGATTGAGATGTTGCGGCAGGGGGTGATCCAGGGAGACAGTGCAGCCATCAGGGGGCTGCTGCAGGAAATCGGTCCCCGTAAACCCTTGTTGTTTACCCGTCTGCACCGGGACAACCCGTTGAACAAATATCCGGGGATGCTTCTGGCGCGGCTTGGCTTGCGTTAAGGTATGGGGTTATGTAACAACTCCATGGTTCAGGAAAGGCGTGATCTGAAATCCTGATAACCGAAACTGCGCAGTACGGTAAGTTCACCCGTTTCCGGTTCCCACGTGCAGAGGTGGGGATGCTGGATGCCGTTGAAGGTGGTGGTCTTGACCATGGTATAGTGGGCCATGTCTTCGAAGGCCAGTCGGGCACCCGGTTGCAGCGGTTGCTCAAAGGACCAGTCGCCGATCACGTCGCCGGCCAGGCATGACGGCCCTCCCAGGCGGTAGGTGTACGTTTTTTCGCCGGGATCATATCCCCCTGTGATGCCGGGGCGGTAGGGCATTTCCAGGCAGTCCGGCATGTGGCAGGTGGCCGAGACATCCAGGATGGCGATATCCATGCCGTTGTGCACCACATCCAGTACCTCGCCCACCAGAATTCCTGTGCCGATGGCGATGGCCTCGCCCGGCTCCAGATAAACCTCCAGCCGGTACTTCTCGCGGAAATAGTTCACCAGTTCCACCAAACCGTCGATATCATAGCCCTCACGGGTAATATGATGCCCGCCGCCCAGATTCAGCCATTTCATGCCGGACAGATAGTGCCCGAATTTCTCTTCGAAGGCCTTTGCAGTCCGCTCCAACGGCTCGAACAGTTGTTCGCAGAGTGTATGGAAATGCAGCCCTTCGACTCCGCTTAAGGGACGCCCTTCAAATTCCGCAACAGGGATGCCCAGCCGGGAGTTAGGGGCGCAGGGATCGTAGATTTCGGTGTGGCCTTCGGAATGCTCCGGATTCACCCGCAGGCCGATGGAGACGCCACTCTTTTCCCACAGCGGTCTGAAGCGCTCAAGCTGGTTGAAAGAGTTAAATACCAGATGGTTGGAAATGGAAAGAAGTTCAACAACATCGCTTTCCTTGAAGGCTGCGGCAAAACTGTGCACTTCCCGGCCAAACTCCTCCCGCCCCAGCCGTGCCTCCCAGGGGGAGCTGGCGCAGACACCATGCAGGGTTTGGCTGATCAGCGGAAAGGTGCTCCACATGGCAAAGGCCTTGAGCGCCAGCAGGATTTTTGCGCCACTGCGCTGTTGCACCTGATCAAGAATGGCCAGATTGTGGCGCAACCTGCCCAGATCCACGACGTAGGCGGGGGAGGGACTCTTCCGAACTATTTTTTCGATATCAATACCGGTCACAAAGTTGCCTTTTGGTCGTCTACTCCCTCTCCCCTCGTGGGAGAGGGCGGGGGAGAGGGGGATTCTTGACAGTGTATCCTGATTAGATCAACAACCCCTTCGACATTCGAAAGTATTTCATTGTTCCAGAAGCGGAGGACAGTAAACCCCTGCGTGTTAAGCCAAGCAGTACGCTCTTTGTCTTTTTCTGCTTCTTGTACGTGCTGACCACCATCCGCTTCGACAATCAAGCTTTTCTCGAAACAGACGAAGTCAGCGATGAATCGGCCGATCTGCTCTTGACGTCTGAATTTCAGGCTATTGAGTTGTTTGGCCTTCAGATGTTTCCACAACAGACGTTCAGCATCGGTGGAGTTTTTACGTAACTCTCTTGCTGTCTGTGTCAGGTTCAGTGGCTTCATGCCTCCACCAACCCTCCCCCTAGCCCCCTCCCATGGGAGGGAGGGGGGACTGAATCAAAGTTCCGGCCATTCGCCGCCATCTACGACGACTGTGGGCAGCCCCATGGGTCCCAACACATCCAGAAACAGCTCCGGATCAAACTGTTCCATGTTCCAGACTCCAGCCCCATGCCATTTGCCGGTCAGCATCATGATCGCCCCCACCACTGCCGGTACACCGGTGGTGTAGCTGATGGCCTGGGACTGCACTTCCTTGTAGCAGGCTTCGTGATCGCAGATATTGTAGATGTAGACCTGTTTCTTCCGGCCGTCCTTGGTGCCCCGGGCGATGACGCCGATGCAGGTCCTGCCCTTGGTCAGCGGTCCCAGTGAACCGGGGTCCGGCAGCAGCGCTTTCAAAAACTGGATCGGCACGATCTTCTGGCCGTTGTATTCCACCTCGTCGATGCGGGTCATGCCCACGTTCTGCAGCACTTCCAGATGCTTCAGGTAGTTATCGGAGAAGGTCATCCAGAACTGGGCTTTTTTGATGGTGGGGATATGCTTGACGATGGACTCCATCTCCTCGTGGTAGAGACGGTAGCAGTTCATCGGTCCTATCCCTTCCGGGAAATCAAAGACGCGCTTGGTGGAGAGCGGTGGTGATTCCACGAACTGGCCGTTCTCCCAGTGGCGGCAGGTGGCGGTCACCTCACGGATGTTGATCTCCGGGTTGAAGTTGGTGGCAAAGGGCTGACCGTGGCTTCCGGCGTTGGCATCGATGATGTCGATCTCCTCCACCACATCAAGATATTTCTTGGCGGCCAGTGCGGTATAGACGTTGGTGACGCCCGGATCGAAGCCGGAACCAAGCAGGGCCATAATCCCCTTTTCCTTGAAACGATCCTGATAGGCCCACTGCCACGAGTACTCGAACTTGGCGGTATCCAGCGGCTCATAGTTGGCGGTGTCCAGATAATCCACGCCGGTCTCCAGGCAGGCATCCATGATATGCAGGTCCTGGTAGGGCAGGGCAACGTTGATCACCAGTGCAGGCTGCACCTGTTTGATCAGAGCCACCAGTTCCGGTACGTTGTCGGCATCCACCTGGGCGGTCTTTATGCTGTTATTCAACTGTGCGGCGATGGCGTCGCACTTGGACTTGGTGCGGGAAGCCAGGGTGATCTCACTGAAGATGTCGCGGCGCTGTGCGCACTTGTGGGTAACGACCTGGCCGACGCCGCCTGCACCTATAATAAGAACGTTGCTCATAGTATTTGTTCCTTCCTGGTATTATGGGAATGATTCAAAGAGACTGCTATAGATACTACGGGCATTCGCCGGTCAGCGCAATGCCCGTAACACAACTCTTGCGCAATTGTTACCTATTCTCCCAAATAGGTATACCCCAGCAGCGTCCGGTCCAGCAGTTCGATGAAGTGGCTGCTTTCCTCAATGGAGACTTTCTTGTGGGCCACGTTCTTCTCCAGATGTTCGCGCACCCGTTTCAGAATCTCCGGCCCCTTGTACTGGACGTACTTGAGGGTTTCCCAGGTGGCGTCACCGTTGATGACCGTGTCGATCATGTAGCCGGTTTTCTTGTTGAAGGTGATATGCACGGCATTGGTGTCGCCGAACAGGTTATGCAGGTCCCCCAGAATCTCCTGGTAAGCGCCGATCAGGAAGAAGCCGATGTAATAGTCCTCTTCCTTGCGGATTTTGTGCAGCGGCAGAAATTTAGCCCTGCCGTTCTCTCCAACAAAGCTGGTTATTTCGCCGTCTGAATCGCAGGTGATGTCGGCGATTGAGGCCATGACATCCGGTTTCTGATGCAGGCGTTGTAACGGCACAATGGGAAAGAGCTGGTCAATTGCCCAGGAGTCCGGAACGGACTGGAACAGTGAAAAGTTGGCAAAGTAGGTCTGCCGCAGGGCAAGCTGAAAGTTTTGCAGCTCTTCCGGGATCGGCTTGATCTTCTCCACAATGGTGTTGATCTTCCTGATGATCTTTGAGTAAAGCCACTCGGCGATGGCGCGGTCCTGCAAGGTGAGGTAGCCCAGATTGAACAGGCTGACCGCCTCGTTGATCAGTTGCAGGGTGTCGTGGTAATCCTCGCGCAACGAGTAGCGGTCTATACTTTTGTAGATGTCCAGCAGTTTTTTGACTGTGGGGGCCGGTTTTTCCATCTGTTCCAGCATGGCCTCAAAATCCGGCATCAGGTTCTGGGTGTTGGTATTGAGGATATTGGTGACCAGCACTGAATAATGAGCGGCAATGGCCCGCCCGGATTCGGAGATGATGTTGGGACACTCAACACCGGCTTCGTCGCAGATGTTCTTTATCTGGTAGATGACGTCGTTGGCGTACTCTTCCATGGTGTAATTGACGCTGGAGAAGTAACTGGATTTGGAGCCGTCGTAATCAACTCCCAGGCCGCCCCCGATATCCAGATAGCGGACGTTCACCCCCAGCTTGCGCATTTCGCTGTAGATTCTTGCTGCTTCAATCAGGGCGGTCTTGATCTTGTCGATCTTGGTGACCTGGCTGCCTATGTGGGAGTGCAGCAGAGTGACGCACTCCAGCATCTCTGCATCTTCTAGCATGCGGATGGCGGCCATGATTTCGGACATGCGCAAGCCGAATTTGGCATCCTCTCCGCCGGAGGTGGCCCATTTGCCGGTGCCCTTGGAGGAGAGTTTGACCCGTATGCCCAGGCGTGGACTGATGCCGGTCTTTTTTGAAAGCTCGATGATTTTTTCCAGCTCGAACAGCTTCTCCACCACAATGGTTATGTCATAGCCGATTTTATTGGCGTAGAGAACGGTCTCGATGTATTCGCTGTCCTTGTATCCGTTGCAGATGATCGGCAGTTCATTACCGGTGGAGATGGAGATGGCGGCCACCAACTCAGGCTTGGAGCCGACCTCAAGGCCGATGTTGTGTCGTTTGCCGTAACCGGCGATGGCTTCCACCACCTGACGCTGCTGGTTGACCTTGATCGGATAGAAGGTCTGGTATTTGGCCGGGTAGTCGTTTTCGGCAATGGCATTTCTGAAGACCCGGTTGATGGAAGCGATCCGCCCCTGTAGCACATCCATGAAACGCAACAGGATCGGGGGTTTGATCTTGCGTTTGATCAGGTCGTCCATCAGGGCGCGCAGGTCGATGGCGTTTTTGGAGTTGGATGAAGGATGAACGCAGAAGTTTCCTTTTTTGTTGATGGAAAAAAGATCAGCGCCCCAGTTGTCGATGTTGTAGATCTTGGTGGAATCGTTAATGGACCAGCGTTCCATGGTCGGGTCTCCAGCCTTGGGTAAAGTGATGCAGGCATTTTGGCCTGCAATGCTGCACTTCTAAGTTTATTCCTGGGGCGTCAGAAAGACGGTTTTCAGGCCAAACACCTCTTCAAACAGGTCTTTCTTGGCTGCTCCGCCAAACAGTTCAACCGAGATGTCTTCGGCTCCGTAAAGGGTCATCAGCAGGCTGTTATCCTTGAACTGGCAGGAAAGCTCTTCAACCATGCCTGCCCGTCTGCGGTCCAGGCCGTCGGCCAAGCGCAGGATACCGCCAAGCCGTGCCACAACCAGCTTGTCCCGTTCCGAAAGTCGCTGATACTCTTCATGCTTCTTCTTCGGCAGCGCCTTGCGGTGGTAACGCGCCGCCTGGGCCATCAACTCCCGTTCACGGGGGGTGAACCCGTACAGGTCGGCATGGCGGATCAGGTGGCAGGAATGCTTGTGGTGGCTGTGGTAGCTGATGTAGTAGCCGATATCATGCAGCAGTGCCGCTCCCTCAAGTATGGCTCGTTCCCGTTTGCCCATGCCGAACGGCTTGGCCACGGCATCGAAGAGCGCCAGCGCGAGCATGGCCACATGCCGGGCATGGCTTTCATCCATCTGGCAGGATCGGCCGAATGCAACCAAAGATTCACGCCAGGAACGGGGTGATGACGGTTCAGGCATCAGGCCGTGGCGGCGCATCCCCTGCACGATCATCCCTTCCCGGACGCCACGCTCGTTGACCAGCAGCACGTTGGCGTCAAAGAACTCCATCAGGGCGTCCACCACAGCGACACCGGCCACGATAATATCGGCCCGGTCCGGGTTGAAGCCCGCTATCTGCCCCCGACCGGCCAGATCGGTGCGCAGCAGCATGGCCAGCAGATGGACAATTTCGGAACGGAGCAGTCGCAGGCCATGGCTGCCGGTGTAGCTGCGCTGCTGCATTGCCGTCACCATACCGGCAATGGCATTGACCGTGCCGCCGGAGCCGATCAGGGTTTGCAGCCGTACCTTCTCACCGTTGAAACATGTTTTCAGGGCTTCTGCCACATAGCGCCGGAATTTTTTGTAATCCTGCTCCTTGATCGGGTCGGCGGCAAGAAAGCGCTCGGTCATCACCACGGCACCCAGATCCAGCGAATAGTAGGCTTCCACATGACTGCCCTGGACCGTTGCCAGTTCCAGGCTGCCGCCGCCGATATCAAACACGGCGAAGCGCTTGTCACCCAGGTCAAAATTACGCAGGGCAGACTGGGCGGCCAGGGCCGCCTCCTCTTCGCCGGAGATAACCCTGATCTCTACACCAAGGATCTCCTGCCACTCATGAACCAGGGCCGTCCCATTGGAGGCGCTGCGCACCGCGCTGGTGGCCACCACTTCCAGAGCCGCCACCTTGAGGCCATCCACCAACTTGCGCATGCGCAGCAGGGTCTGGCGGGCGCGCTCGGCGGCCATCGGTGTAATGGCGCCGCTGGCAGACAGTCCTTCGCCGAGGCGCACCGCCCCCTTTTCATCATCAAGGATGCGAAACTGCCCCTCTTCCGTTGCTTCCACGACAATACAGCGAATGGAGTTGGTGCCGATATCGATGGCGGCGATCCGTTTGCTTTTGCTCATGGTTACTAACCTCTCGGTAAAACGACAGAAAAAAGGGCAGGAACCGCTTGGCAGTCCTGCCCTTTACCAAGCAAGCTTACGTAGCGGTTAGTCCTTTTCTTCCAGACTCTGGCCCAGGGCTGCCTTGCGCGACAGCTTGATCTTGCCCTGTTTGTCAACGCCGATGCACTTGACCAGTACTTTATCACCTTCGTTCAGAATATCGGTTACATTCTTGACACGATTTTCATCCAGTTCAGAAATATGAACCAGACCGTCAGTGCCGGGCAGCACTTCCACAAACGCGCCGAATTCCATGATCTTCTTGACCGTGCCCATGTAGAGCTTGCCTTCTTCAACTTCGTCGGTAAAGCCGCGGATCATCTGAATGGCGGCATCGCAGGCAGCTTTGTCGTTGCTGGCGATGTTGATCTTGCCACTGTTGTCGGAGTCGATGTCAATCATGACGCCGGTGGCTTCGGTAATGCTGCGAATGGTCTTACCGCCGGAACCGATGACGTCGCGGATACGGTCAGGCTTGATCCAGATGGTGACGATGCGCGGAGCAAAATCGGACATTTCTTCACGGGGAGCAGTTAGGCATTCAGCCATCTTGCCCAGGATGAACAGGCGGCCGTCCTTTGCCTGCTTGAGTGCCTGCTGCATGATTTCCTTGCTGACTCCGCCGATCTTGATGTCCATCTGCAGGGCAGTCACGCCAGTGGCGGAACCGGCCACCTTGAAGTCCATATCACCCAGATGATCTTCGTCGCCCAGGATGTCGGTCAGGATGGCAACCTTGTCCCCTTCCTTGATCAGGCCCATGGCGATACCGGCCACCGGCGCCTTGATCGGCACCCCGGCATCCATCAGCGACAGGCAGCCGCCGCAGACCGTGGCCATGGAGGAGGAACCGTTGCTCTCCAGTGTTTCGGCAACAATACGGATGGTGTAGGGAAACGCCTCATGATCCGGCAGAATAGCGGAAATTGCCCGCTCGGCCAGCATGCCGTGACCGATCTCGCGACGGCCCGGTCCCAGACGGAAGGAGGTCTCGCCAACAGAGAATGGCGGGAAGTTGTAGTGCAGCATGAATTTTTTACGGTACTCGCCGTAGAGAGAATCCATGCGCTGTTCATCGTGGGATGTGCCCAGGGTGGCAGCAGCCAGCACCTGTGTTTCGCCACGGGTAAACAGGGTGGAGCCATGGGCGCGGGGCAACAGACCGGCTTCTATGGCAATGGGGCGGATGGTGGTGGTGTCGCGGCCATCGATACGAATACCGGTTTCCAAAACATCGGCCCGCATGCAGTTGTACTCGAGATCACCAAGGAAACCTTTGATCTCTTTATCACGGCCTTCATAGTCTTCGGCCAGTTCAGCCAGTACATCAGCCTTGATCTGGGCCATGGTTGCGTAACGCTCCTGCTTGGTCTTGATCTTGAATGCCTGGGCGATACGCTCGGAAGCAACTGTAGCCACCTTTGCCTTCAGTTCTTCGTCAACCGCCGGAGGCTGCACTTCACGCTTGGCAAACCCTGCCTTTGCAGCCAGCTCCACCTGAGCGGCCAGTATCCCCTGCACCGCATCCTTGGCAAAAAATATCGCCTCCAGCATATCCTCTTCGGATACGAAATCAGCCTCACCTTCAACCATGAAGATGGCATCCTTACCGGCAGCGACCACGATTTCCATGTCGCTGTTTTTCAGTTCTTCCGCACTGGGGTTAGCGATCAGCTTGCCGTCAACGCGACCCACCTTGATACCTGCTATGGGACCTTCAAAAGGGATATCGGAGATCATCAGGGCGGCGGAAGCGCCGATCATGGAAAGAATTGCCGGATCGTGATCCTCTTCGGCAGAGATGACCGTGGCCATGATCTGGGTGTCACATAGATAACCCTCCGGAAATAGCGGACGGATCGGCCGGTCGATCAGTCGGCAGATCAGGGTCTCGTCCTCGGTGGGACGGCCTTCACGCCTGAAAAAGCTGCCGGGAATTCTACCGCTGGCGTAGGTTTTCTCGGTATAGTTGACGGTAAGAGGAAAGAAATCCTGCCCCGGTTTGGCGTCCTTTGCACCTACGACGGTTACCAGGACCATGGTGTCGCCGGATTGCACAACAACTGCGCCGCTGGCCTGCTTTGCCATCTTGCCGGTGGATAACCGCACGTTCATGTTTCCTACAACTGCCTCAACACACTGTTCATTGAATGTCATCGTACTTCTCCTCTGTGTTTTGTGCGCTGGGGCCGTCGATACGAACACCGGAATAGTCCGGAATCCCTATCCACGTCCCCAACACTGGTTGACAAAAAAAGAAAGGGCTTGAAAAGCCCTTTTGCAAAACTTAAACAAGGGCACTGCCAGAGGCGCTTGCCACCTGAAACAGTGCCCGATTCCTGCTACCTGCGGATGCCGAGACGCTCAATCAGTTTCTTGTAGCGGCCAAGGTCCCGTGATTTCAGATAATCAAGCAAGCGACGCCGTTGTCCTACCAGCTTGAGAAGACCGCGACGGCTGTGGTGATCCTTCTTGTGCACCTTGAAGTGCTCAGTCAGATAGGTAATCCGCTCGGTAAGGATTGCCACCTGAACTTCAGGAGATCCGGTATCGCCATCATGGGCTTTGAAATTGTTGATAATTTCCTGCTTTTTCTCGGTTGCCAGCACCGTTTGTACCTCCGCCTTTGGGATCTGGATTTGGTGTCGAAACACACGTAATATAGTGAAAGGAATGTATGTTTAGCACATTCACCCCCTACTGTAAAGAACTTATCTTAGGCACTCGGCAACAAATAAACATACCAACTTGCATCTCATCTTCGGGCCATATTTCGCCGTGCCTCAATCACAAAATCCTCGACGTAGAACAACTACGTCTGTGGTTTTGCTAAAATACAGCACAGCAAAATCTGACCCAAATCTGAGCGCTATTTGGCACATTTATTTATTGCCGAGTGCCTTAATGAAATACCCGTTGCAGCATCATCCGCCCATCCGGCTTGCGTTGCGCCACAGCACGCAGGCGCTGTTCATAGCTGAGACGGCAGATTTCCACATCAACCGGCAGTTCCGGGGTTATGCCATGGGAGACTTTTATCGTCTGTTCATGGGTCAGTACGATTTCCGGAAGGTGTGTGAGCGCCGCCAGCGGACCTATAAACTGACCTTGCAACTCTCCATGTTCAGCACAGTGTTCAAGCTGCTCCAAGGTTATGGCGTCGGCAATCCTGAACGGGCCGCTGACGGTCCGGCGCAGGCTGCTCAGGCAGGCACCGCAGCCGAGCAAACGGCCAAGATCGTCGGCCAAAGTACGTACGTAGGTGCCACGGGAGCAGCGCACTCGAACGGTAAGGGCAGGGAAGTCACAGGCCAGCAACTTAAAGGTGTGAATAGTCACCTGGCGTGGCTGCCGTTCCACCTCAACACCTTGTCTGGCCAGTTTGTACAGCGGCTGACCGCCCTGCTTGATTGCCGAGTACATGGGAGGAATCTGGCTGATGGTTCCGGTGAGGGTGGCCATGCTTTCCTGCAGGGATGAAGCAGTAACTGTGGACCAATCCGCTTCCTGCAGTACGGCGCCGGTGTAATCAAGAGTGTCGGTGACGGTGCCCAGCAGTATAATCGCTTCGTACTCCTTTTCTCCTTCATCGAGAAACGGAATCGCCTTGGTTCCTTCACCAACAGCTACCGGTAGTACTCCGGTGGCAAAAGGATCCAGCGTGCCGGTGTGTCCTGCCTTGCGGGTCTTCAGTATCCGTCTGACCCTGCTTACCACGTCATGGGAGGTGATACCAGCTGGCTTATCAATAATCAGGAAGCCGTCTACCACCGGATCGCTTCGACCGCGCCGTAGACGATCCGTTTGACCTCATCCAGGTCGCCGTCCACAATGCCGCCGGCGGCGTTATGGTGTCCGCCTCCACCAAAAGCCTGGGCAATGGCAGCAACATTGACCGCTCCCTTGGAGCGGAAGCCTACCTTAAAGCGGCGTTCCTCCAGTTGACGGAAGAAAATCGCCACCTCAACTCCTTGCACCGAGCGTGGATAGTTGACAAATCCGTCGGTCAACTCGGCATCGGTAGCGGTTGCCGCGTACATATCGGTGGTGACTGTCAGGGAAGCTGCCTGTCCATTCTTGATGAATTCGAGAGTTGGCAGGGCGCGCACCAGCAACTCCAGCCGTTTCCGCGGCTGGCTTTCGTACAGTTTTTCTGCAATATCCCAGGCGGTAAAACCACCCGCTTCCAGCAGTTCGCCGGCAGCGCTGAATGCTTCACGATTGGAATTGGAGTAGCGGAATGATCCGGTGTCGGTCAGGATTCCCACATACAAACAGATTGCCGTGGCGCTGTCTGCAACAAATCCGTAAGCGGAAGCTACACGCCAGACCAGAATGGCCGTGGCCGCAGCCTGAACGTCGATAAGATTGAACGTGCCGAACTCTTCGCAGGTGAGATGATGGTCAAGGTTGATGGTGCGGCTGATGCGGGTGAAGGCACAGAACTGTTTTCCGGCTCTCCTGAATTCGCCCACATCCAGTACAAAGGCGAGATCAAAATCGCGGTCAGGAATGGTGGAACAGACCTGATCGGCCCCCGGCAAAAAACGGTACAGTTCCGGAACCGGGTCCGCCAAGTGCACGACGGCGTCTTTGCCGATAGCTTTCAAAAAGGCTGCAAGGCCTAGGCTTGAACCAATGGCATCGCCGTCAGGTCCTTCATGGCTTACAATCAATACGCTCCGGCTCTCCCGGATAGCGTCAACGATTTTGTGGATTGTTTCCGTCATCTGTCTCGCCCACTTCCCGCAGCAGGGTGTCAATGCGCCGACCATAGTCCTGGGAATGATCGTATTTAAAGAGGATATCCGGAGTGTAGCGCATTTTCAGTACTTTACCCAATTCATGGCGAATATGTCGGGCTGCGCTGTTCAAGCCCAATTCCGTATTTTTTTGAGCCTCTTCATCCCCGATTACGGTAAAGAAAATCCGGGCCAGGTGCAGGTCATCGGTTACCTCTACGCCGGTAATGGTGACAAACCCGATGCGCGGGTCGTTCAGTCCCCTGACCAGAATGGTTGAAACCGTCGCATGGATGGTTTCGGCTACTTTATCTGCTCGTTTATGCATAAAACCCCAGGGTCCGGGGTCCGGGGTCCAGGGTCCAGCAGAGGCAAAAACTGGCCTCTGGCCCCTGGCCCCTGGCCCCTACAGTTTTGCTGCTGTTTTTTCCATTTCAAAGGCCTCAATCACATCGCCAACCTTGATGTCGTTGTAGTTTTCGAGAGCCATGCCGCATTCGTACCCGGTGGCCACGTCCTTGACATCGTCCTTGAAGCGGCGCAGGGAGGCCAGTTTGCCCTGGTAAACCACCGCGTTGTCGCGCAACAACCGCACTTGGGCATTGCGGATAATCTTGCCGTCCAGTACGTAACAACCGGCCACGTTGCCTGCCTTTGGTACGGAAAACACTTCGCGGATCTCGACCCGTCCCAGGTACTTCTCTTTGAACACCGGAGAGAGCAGGCCTTCCATCGCCTTGCGGACATCATCCACGGCATCGTAGATCACGTTGTAGAGGCGGATATCTACCCCTTCCTTCTCGGCAAGGGACTGTGCCTTAACCTCGGGCCTGATGTTGAAGCCGATGATGATGGCATTGGAGGCGCTGGCAAGGTTGACGTCGCTTTCGGTGATGGCGCCGACCGCAGTGTGGATGACGTTGAGGCGTACCGCTTCGGTGGACTGTTTGCGCAGCGAATCGGCAACGGCTTCCACCGAGCCCTGCACGTCTGCCTTGACGATGACGTTCAGATCCTTGACCTCGCCACTCTGGATTCTCTTGTAGAGATCATCCAGCGACATCTTGGTATGTTTAGCGAGTTCAATCTCCCTGAACTTTATCTGACGTAAGGTTGCGATCTCTCTGGCCTGCTTCTCGTCCTTCATGGCCACAAATACATCACCTGCATCAGGTACGCCGGAAAGCCCCACAAGCTCCACCGGCATGGAAGGGCCTGCCTCGACAACCCTCTCGCCAAGGTCGTTCTGCATGGCGCGGACACGACCGGAATGCACACCAACCACGCAGTAGTCACCCACCTTCAAAGTACCTTCCTGCACAAGCACCGTTGCAACCGGACCACGCCCTTTATCCAGTTTGCCTTCAACGATAGTACCCTTGGCTTCCTTGTCCGGGTTGGCTTTCAAGTCCATCACGTCAGCCTGTAGCAGCACCATCTCCAGCAGTTCTTCCAGGTTCATGCGCTGCTTGGCGGAAACCTCTACCATCGTGGTGTCGCCACCCCATTCTTCAGCAACCAGACCGTGCTCGGTCAGTTCCTGCTTGACCCGCTCCGGCTTTGCATCCGGTTTGTCAATCTTGTTGATAGCCACCAGAATCGGTACGCCGGCGGCTTTCGAGTGGTTAATCGCTTCTTTTGTCTGAGGCATGACGCCGTCATCAGCAGCCACCACGAGGATAACGATATCAGTTACCTTGGCGCCCCTGGCCCGCATGGCGGTAAAGGCTTCGTGGCCCGGCGTATCCAGGAAGGTGATCTTGCGACCGTGCAGCTCAACGTCGTAGGCGCCGATATGCTGGGTAATACCACCTGCTTCGCCTTCGATCACGTTTGCCTTGCGGATCGCGTCAAGAAGCGATGTCTTACCGTGGTCAACGTGGCCCATGATGGTTACCACCGGTGGGCGCTTGATTAACGATTCGGGCGTATCGGGAGTTGATTCAAGAATCTCATCCAGGTCAACCGCGACGTTTTCCACTTCATAACCATAATCTGAAGCCAGCAGCACGGCGGCATCATGATCAAGCACATGGTTGATGTTGACCATGGAACCCAGCTTCATCATCGCCTTGATCAGGTCGGTGGCCTTGATTCCCATCCGTTTGGCCAGTTCGCCGATGGTAATGGTCTCGGATATTTTGATAATCCGCTTGATCGCCTTGGGGGTGGTCAGTTCGGTTTTACCAGGCTCAATGCGCTCTTTCCCCCCCTTGCGGCGGGACTTGTGCACCGGATCAAAGAGACGTTCCTCGCGATCCAGCAAGGTTGTCTTGGTAAACTGTTCCCGTCCTTTACCCTTTGCAGCAGCCCCTTTTTTGGCACGGGCGGCATCACCGGCATCCTTACCAGCCGGGCCTTTACGGCCTGCCGGGGCTTGCTTGCGCCGTTCTTCGGACTGCAAGGGCATCTCGACAGGAGTCAGTTGAACCGGGCGACTTCCGGCAGGACGTGGAGCAGCCGCACGGGGTGCGGCGCCGTCACGGGACGGACCTGATGGTCGTGGACCACGATTGTCCGGAGTTCCAGGGGTGCGGGGCCCACGGAAATCACTGCTGCCAGGCGGACGGGGACCACGGTCCCGGTCTCCGCCTGGGCCAGGACGGCCTGGTTCGCGACGTGCCGGACGGGGTTCGGGTGTCATCGGGATTTCGACGCGTCCCAGTATCCGTGCCTGGTTTGCGCTGGCCCGTTCCGGCTGGGCTGCTGTTGTCGCTGTCGGCTTGACTGCCGGAGCTGGTGGTGTGACCTGACGTGGTTGCTCAACCGCAGATGGCACAATTACTGGCGGAGCCTCCGGCTCAACGATTGGCGTTGCAGGAGTTTCAACAGCAGTTTTAACGATTGCCGGTTCAGCTTCTTTTTCAAGAACTTTTTTAACATCCGGCTTCTTTTCTGCGGCAGGAACGGCCTTTTCCGGAGCAGGCTCAACGGATGCCGGGGCAGGCGCTGCGACAGCTTCAGGTTCTGCAGGCGTTGCGGTGACACGGGCCCGACGACGAACTATGGTTGTCGTGACCCGTACCTCTTCAGGAGCGGTATCGTCAGGCCTGGCAGCGGTCAGCTTGGCCACCGCTTCGTCATCAACGGTGGATGTGCCTGACTTGACATCAAAGCCCAACTCCTTCAGCCTGGTCAACACCTCTTTCGTTTCGATGCCCAGTTTTTCAGCCAGATTGCTTACCCGGGTCTTGCTCATCGACCGCTCTCCTCTTCCAGGTAGTTCCTGTATCGTTCAATTTCCCTGCATAATGATTGTGCGAATCCCGATGACAGGATCGCCACCGCGCTCCGGTCCGACTCCTTGCCGGACAACTGCCCCATCAACCCTTTGGATAATACCTGCAGTACCGGTACAGCGGCACGTTCGGCAACTCCCCGCAGTTTGTCACCGATTGCCGACGATACATCACCCGCCAGCACCAGTAGTTTTGGCGGTTTTGTTGAGCGCAGGGTGCGCTCAACTGCTTCTCCGCCGGTAATAATCATGCCAGCCTTGTTTGCCAGTGACAGATAGCCGCCTATGCGCTGCTCCATCATGGCGACAACCAGTTCCGACAGTTTTTCTGACGGTGGCAACGCTATGGCTCCCTTGTATGCCCGGCTGAACTGGCGGCGTTTTATCGCTTCCCGCAGGCAGTGCGCCGACTGGCAGGTGTATGCGCCGCGACCGGGAAGTTTCTGGTCCAGGTCAGGGGTTATCGTTCCGTCAGGCGCAGGCACAAAGCGGAGAAACGACTTTTTTTCCCCTTCACGGCGACAGGCGATGCAACTGCGTTGCGGCCCTGGTTTCCGCTGGTCAGTCATTGTGTTACGCTCCTGCTTCCTCCCCGGAGGGTTCCGCAGCTTCAGTTACTTCTTCCGGCTCCTGCTCTTCCAAAGCTGTGCCGTCAAAGGAGGCAAAAGCTTCAAGATCATCAGCCTCATCGGCCTTGCCTTCTCCCTTGATGTCGATACGGCATCCGGTCAGACGGGCCGCCAGACTTACGTTCTGGCCGCGTTTGCCAATGGCGAGGGAAAGCTGGTCATCGGGAACGATTACCTCAAGGGCGCGCTGTTCCTCATCCATGAATACCTTGACCACCTGGGCCGGTGACAGGGAGTTGCAGACAAAACGGGCTATATCCGCAGACCAGGGGATGATATCGATTTTCTCTCCCCGTAATTCGGAGACCACGTTCTGAACTCTGGAACCCCGCATACCCACGCAAGCGCCGACCGGATCGATGTCACGGTCATGGGAGGCTACGGCGATTTTGGCACGACTACCGGGATCGCGTACTACGTTGACGATCTCAACCAATCCTTCGCCAATCTCCGGCACTTCCGCTTCAAACAGCTTGGCCAGCATCTGTGGATGGGTTCTGGAGAGAACGATCTGCGGCCCTTTGGGAGTCATGGCGATATCAGTAATGATCGCTCTGACCCGGTCGCCCGGGCGATATACCTCGCGGGGCATTTGTTCTTTGGCCGGGAGAATTGACTCGGCCCGGCCGAGATCGATCAGCAGGTCGCCCCGCTCAAAGCGGCGTACCTGGCCGGTAACAATTTCCCACTGACGGTCCTTGTATTCATTAAATACGGTTTCTCGCTCAGCTTCACGTACCTTCTGGATGATAACTTGCTTGGCGGTCTGTGCAGCTATCCGGCCAAAGTCACTTGAATCGATCTTTTCACCTAATTCGTCGCCGATCTCGCATTCAGGGTCCATCTCATGGGCTTCTTCCACCGATATTTCGGTGTAGGAATCCTGAACTTCCTCAACGACCCTGACATACTCGAACAGCTCTACTTCACCAGTATCGGCGTTGTAGTGAGCTTCAAGGACACGGGTGTTGCGGTATTTTTTGTTGGCGGCTGAAAGCACAGCCTGTTCCATCGCCTCGATCACCACCTGACGGTCGATCCCTTTTTCTTTGACGATCTGTTCGATGGCTTGCTTGAGACTGACGTTGGTATCCACGGTAACTATCTCCTTGTCCTGTCGGAGGGAATATGGAAACGCAAAGATGCGTTAAAATTCAAATTCGAGATGGGCTTTTACAATTTTTTCCAGGGGAATATGTGCTGATGGGCCTTCCTTCAGGCGGATGGCGACTACACCTTCCTCAAGTCCTTCTATGGTGCCCAGAAAGGTCTTGCGGGGACTTCCCTTTTCATCCTTCAGCAGTTCAGCGGTTTTTACTACAGCCAAGCGTCCCTGGAAGCGGATGAAATCGGACTCCTTTTTCAAGGGGCGGTCAAGGCCGGGGGAGGAGACTTCCAGAGTGTAGCGGTTCTGAATGCAATCTTCCACATCCAGCAGCAGCGACAATTCACGGCTTACGTCGGCGCAGTCATCCATGGTTACGCCGCCGGTTTTATCAATAAACAGCCGCAAGACAAAACTGCGACCGACTTTTTTGAATTCCAGTTCCACTAGTTCCAGCCCCAGGGAGTCGAGGATCGGTTGAACCAGCGCTGTTACCTGCCCATGAATATCGCTATCTGCCATACCTGCCCCTGAGCCAATAAAAAAGTGGGCCTTTTCAAGCCCACTTTGTTGAGAACAAACAAAATGTAGTCTGGCAATAGCATAGCTGGCTGATGCTTGCAAGGAATATTTTGTCCGGAGCACAGCTGTTGCAGGGAACGGCTGCCTGCTGCCGAGGGGGTGGAGTGGTTACTCCTGGTCCGGCAATGCCTTGGCTCCACCACCAATACGCGATGCGATGTCCTGGGCGGCGTCTTTGCTCATGCGACGGCCGATGCGCACTCGGTACCAGGTGCCTTTGTCGTTTAAGTGCGTCTCCATGATTGAGGCGTTGTATCCTTTGGCAGCCAGTTTGGTTTTGAGGGTTTCCGCATCTTTTTGTGACGAGAAGGCCGCCACCTGCACTAGCCAGCCAACGGGTGCGGTTGGGGTGGCTGAAGGTTTGTCTGCTGTGGTTTGCGGGTCTGCTGCAGGTTTTGGCGCCGGTGCAATGGCTGGTTGTAGAGGAGGCGCCGGAGTAGCCGCTGGCTTTGGCCTTTCATTGATGCCGCTGCCAAGGACCGCGTTCTTCTGGCCGCTGGGCAGGTTTTCATAAAACGAAAGCGGCGGGCCGGTTGGTGTGGTTGGGACAGCAGGCTTCTGCTGCGGGGGGGCTGGTGCCTGTGCCGGTACGGCAGCGACGACCGGTTGTGCCGGCGCAGCAAGCGGGACAGGCGCGACAACCGGGGTTGGCTCAGACGAAACTCGCTCTTCCTTTGGGGTGCTTTCCAGACTTTGCTGCTCCATTGCGGCCCGGAATGCCTGTTTAGTTGACTGTTGGGAGAAATACCAGCCAGAACCGAAGCCGATGCCGAAAAGCATAAGTCCCAGGCTGGCTAGGAGCATGACGAATCGTACCGACGAACCGCTGGATGAGCGCTGCTTGCCGGTGGGAAGCGGCGGGGTGGCCGATCTGCGTGGAGGACTGTAGTCAATGCGCATGGCTGCCTCCTACATCTTTTCAGGGGCTGAAATCCCCAGGAGCGTCAAGGCGTTCTGCAGGATGAGCCGGGTGACGGCAAGCAGGTAGAGGCGTGCCTCGCTGAGTTCTCGATCATCGGTGACCACCTTGGTTTTATTGTAATAACTGTGGAACTGACCGGCAAGTTCATTCAGATAATAGACCAGACGGTGTGGCTCGAAATCTCGCGCCGCCTCATCCACAACGTCCGGCAGCGCATCCAGCAGTTTGATAAGCTTCAGTTCTTCCGGGGTTTGAAGCTGTGTCAGCAGTGTTGCAGCAACAGTAGCGGGAGTAGTGATCCCTTTTTCTGCGGCGTTCTCAAAGATGCTGCAAATCCGGGCGTGGGCATACTGGATGTAGTAGACCGGGTTATCCAGCGACTGCTGCTTGGCCAGGTCAATGTCAAAGACCAGTTGGGAGTCCGGCTTGCGCATGACGAAGAAGAAACGTACGGCATCCCGTCCTACTTCGTCAATCAGGTCGCGCAATGTGACGTAGCTGCCAGCCCGCTTGGAAATTTTTACCTCCTGACCACCGCGCATGACCGTTACCATCTGATGCAGAACGTACTCGGGCCATCCGCTGGGGATGCCAACATCCAGAGCCTGGAGACCGGCACGGACCCTGGTGATGGTGCTGTGATGATCAGCGCCCTGCTCATTGACCACCCTGGCGAAGCCTCTGCGCCACTTGTCCAGATGGTAGGCAACGTCCGGGACGAAGTAGGTATAGCCGCCGTCGGTCTTGCGCATGACCCGGTCCTTATCGTCGCCGAAGTCTGTCGTGCGCAGCCAGAGGGCCCCTTCCTGCTCGTAAGTATGGCCGCTTTTGATCAGGTCGGCGACTGCTGCATCCACCTTGCCGTTGCTATAGAGGCTTGATTCCAGAAAGTAATTGTCAAAGGAGACGTCGAAGGCCTGCAGATCCTGATCTTGTTCCCGGCGTAGCCAGGCCACAGCAAAATGGCGGATCGCTTCAAGGTCATCGGGATTGCCTGCGGCGGTTATCTGCCGGTCGCCGGCAGAGACGGTTTCACCGGCCAGGTAGGCAGCGGCAACTTCCTTGATGTAGTCACCCTGGTAGCCGTCAGCGGGCCAACGCGGATCGTCCGGTTCAATGCCGAGACATCGTGACTGTACCGAAAGAGCCAGATTGCTAATTTGCGCCCCGGCGTCGTTGTAGTAGAATTCGCGGATGACTTCCATGCCGGTGGCTGCAAACAACCGGCAGAGCACGTCACCGATGGCTGCGCCCCTGCCGTGCCCGATATGTAACGGGCCGGTGGGGTTGGCGCTGACGAACTCAACCTGTACCCGTGTTCCGCTGCCGGAGGTTGTCTGCCCGTACTGCCTTCCGGCAGCAGCCATGACCGGCAGGCAACTCTGCCAGGCGGCTGCGGCTACGAAAAAGTTGATGAAACCGGGACCCGCAACCTCGGTACGGGCTATCAGCCCGTCCTGGTCATCCAGGTTGGTCAGGATGATCTCCGCCACCTGACGAGGAGCCTTACGTTCCTGTTTGGCTAGCTGCATGGCGATGTTACAGGAGAAATCGCCGTGGGTCTCGATGGCAGGTATGCCGATGACAACGTGCGGAAACTGGCCGGAGGTCAACTGGCCGGAGGTACGGGCTTCTTCAAGCGCCCTTGCCACCAGCGCTGCAAGTTTTTGGCGGATCATTTTTTTACAGGTTCCTTGGAGGGGGAGGTGGTGGATGATACTGTTTCATCATCCAGGTCTTTGATGGTGACATCACGGGAAAAATCAGGGCATTTGGCGCCGCCATCCGCTACGCAAAAACGTTTTGCACAGGTTTCGCGCCAGGCGCATAGGACGCAGTGTTGTCGGGCCATGGTTTCCTCTTATTTTGTTGCTGCGGGAAACTGGTAGATGATTTCGTTGGGCTTGACCAGCCCCAGGTCATTGCGAGCTATCCGTTCCAGATGGCGCCGGTCGCTGTGCAGCAGAGCGATCTCCTGGCGTAACTTCTCGTTACCGGCACGCAGTTCGGCGGATTTTTCCTCAATCAGGCTGCGTTCGCGCTTCAGGTCGTTAATCCGCAACAGGCCCCGTTCTCCGAAGACTGTAAAAAACAGGATAAAGGCCAGACCACCAGCCGGGATCAGGTACATGCGTCGATTCATGCCTGGTTTCCGCATGTTGTCACCCTCCGCTGCAGCGAGCTGCAAAATAGGCGGCAGTAGTCTTGAGTCCGGTTTCCAAATCCACGGTTGGGCGCCATCCCAGCTTTTCGATGGCCAGGGTGATGTCGGGGCGCCGCTGCTTCGGATCGTCCTGGGGCAGTGGCTTGTGGATAATGCTGGATTTTGAATTAGTTATTGTAATGATTTTTTCGGCAAACTCAAGAATTGTGTTTTCCACCGGGTTTCCCAGGTTGACTGGTCCGGTGAACCCCAGATTGTTTTCCATCATGCGGATCATTCCCTCAACCAGATCTGAGACGTAGCAAAAGGAGCGGGTCTGGTTGCCATCGCCATACATGGTGATAGCTTCATTACGCAGGGCCTGCAGCATGAAATTGGATACCACCCGTCCATCGTTTTCTGCCATGCGTGGTCCATAGGTGTTGAAGATGCGGATGATACGGATATCCACGTTGTTCTGGCGGTGATAGTCCATCATCAGGGTCTCGGCCACCCGTTTTCCTTCGTCGTAACAACTGCGGATGCCGATGGGGTTGACGTTGCCCCAGTAATTTTCGGTCTGGGGGTGTATCTGGGGGTCGCCGTATACTTCGGAGGTTGATGCCTGGAGAATGCGGGCCTTGACCCGTTTGGCCATGCCCAGCATGTTGATGGTGCCCATGACGCTGGTCTTGACCGTCTTGACCGGGTTGTACTGGTAATGTACCGGTGAAGCCGGGCAGGCCAGGTTGTAAATGCGATCCACTTCCAGCAGGATAGGCTCGACGATATCGTGGCGGATCAACTCGAAACGGTGATTGTCCATCAGATGGATAATATTATCCTTGTTGCCGGTGAAAAAGTTGTCCAGGCAGATGACGTCGTGACCTTCATGCAACAGCCGCTCGCAGAGGTGTGAGCCGATGAATCCTGCCCCGCCGGTGACAAGAATACGCATCAGTTGCCTCCGCTCAGGACACCCTGGGCGGCTCGTCCCAGCGGTATATAGTGAATGCCGTTTTCCTGCATCCGGCCCGGTTTGTAGAGGTTGCGGCCATCCACGATCAGCGGCTGTTTCAGTGCGCTTTTTATCCGGTCAAAATCAGGGTTGCGGTATTCGTGCCAGTCGGTGATGACCGCCAGGGCATCAGCATTTTGAAGTATCTCGTACTGGTTGCTGCTGAACTCAATGCGGTTGCCGAAATATTTTTTTGCCTCATGGAGTGCTTCGGGGTCATGGGCGCGGACGATGGCTCCGGCTGCCAGCAGCCGTTCGATGATGGTCAATGAGGGAGCTTCGCGCATATCGTCGGTGCGGGGTTTGAAGGAGAGCCCCCAACAGGCGATGGTGCGACCGGTGAGAGGTTTTTCCTGATCGGCTGAGCCCAGCGCCTTCAGCAATTTATCTGCCAGTACCTCTTTTTGACGTTCGTTGACCTCTTCCACCGCCTTCAACAGCAGGAAATCATAGTTGCACTCTTCAGCGGTGTGGATCAGGGCCTTGACATCCTTGGGGAAGCAGGAACCACCGTAGCCCGGGCCGGGGAAGAGAAATTCGTAGCCGATGCGGGAGTCCGAACCGATTCCTTCGCGTACCGCCGCTACATCGGCCCCCATCCGTTCGCACAGGTTGGCGATCTGGTTCATGAAAGAGATGCGGGTTGCCAGCATGGCGTTGGCAGCATATTTGGTCATCTCGGCGGAACGAATATCCATGATGATCAATCGGCTCTGTTTGCGCATGAAAGGGTCATACAGCTCCTTCATGATCTCTGCTGTTCGGACGTTGTCGGTGCCGATTACCACCCGATCCGGTTTCATGAAATCTTCAATGGCGGCTCCCTCCTTGAGGAACTCCGGGTTGGAGACGACATCGAACTCCAGGTGAGATCCTCGCTGGTCAAGCTCTTCCTGGACGGCGGCGCGAACTTTGTCTGCTGTGCCCACCGGCACGGTGGATTTATCGATAATGATCTTGAAGCCGTTCATATGGCGGCCAATGGTACGGCCCACGCTGATCACGTATTGCAGATCGGCTGAGCCGTCCTCTCCAGGGGGGGTTCCCACGGCGATGAACTGGATCAGGGACTGTTCCACCGCTTCCATCACGTTGGTGGTGAAGGAAAGGCGTCCCTCGCTCTGGTTGCGCAGCACCAGCTCCTTCAGGCCCGGTTCGTAAATCGGGATAATGCCGTTTTTCAGCCCTTCGATCTTTTGTACGTCAACATCAACGGCGATGACGTTATTGCCGCTTTCCGCAAAGCAGGCTGCTGCCACCAGACCGACATAGCCGGCGCCAAAGACGCATATTTTCATCAATAACTCCTTGGGGTAAGAACTATGACCTGAATTAATAGCACACAATATCGTTCCGTACAAAGTAGTAATGCGCATAAAAAAGGGGGATGCTGATCGCATCCCCCCATAAAGCTCATGTTGCCAGTCTGACGGTTACTGACGGCCACCGTCTGCTGCCCACTTCTCCAGCATCGCAGTGGTAACGGACTTGGGACGCTCAATGGCGTAGCCTAAGCCCCGGTCCCAGGTGATGTTGGCCATGCAGCCCAGAGCGCGGCCCACACCGAAGAGCACGGTGTAGAAGTCGAACTCGGTCAGGCCATAGTACATCTGGATGACGCCGGACTGTGCGTCAACGTTCGGCCAGGGGTTCTTGGTCTTGCCGTGCTCGGTCAGAACGCCGGGAGCAACTTCAAAGATTTTAGCGATAACCTTGAAGAGCGGGTACTCATTCAGGCCCGGAGTGTTGAGGCAGAATTCACGCTGTGCCATGTAGCGCGGGTCAGTCTTCCGCAGAACGGCATGGCCGTAACCCGGAATTACCTGACCGGCATTGAGAGTATCCCAGAGAGCCGCTTTGATCAGCTCTTCGGTAGGCTCCACGTCTTTGCAGTACTTCTCCTGGAACTTCAAGGTCCAGTCCAGCACTTCCTGGTTTGCCAGGCCGTGCAGCGGACCTGCCAAGCCGTTCAGACCTGCAGCGTATGCATAGTAAGGATCGGAGAGAGCGGAATGCACCAGGTGAGTGGTGTGGGCAGACACGTTGCCGGACTCGTGGTCGGAGTGCAGGATGAAGTACATCCGTGCAACATCCTTGTACTCCTCTTTCTGGCCGATCATATGGGCAAAGTTGGCACCCATGTCCAGACTTGGGTCAATGTCGATCTGCTTGTCGCCCTTGTACTTCAGGTTGTAGATGAATGCGGCGAGGACCGGAATACGGGCAACGATGTCACTGGCATCTTCGTAGACGGATTCCCAGGCGGTCATCTTGTTGAACTTGCCGGAATTGTAGAAACCGGCAAACTTGGAGTCCTTCTGCATAGCCATCAGGCCGACGGAGAGCATCACCATCGGGTGGCTGTCCAGGGGCAGGGCGCGGACGGCGTCAAACACGTACTGGGGCACAACCTGACGGGTCTTCCACTCGGCTACAACTTCAGCCACTTGGGCATCGGTGGGGACTTCGCCGGTCAGCAGGAAGAACCAGAAGGACTCAACCGTAGGGTAGGCGGAACCAGCAGCCTTGGGCAGAGCCTCGAAGGTCTCGGGGATGTTCTTGCCACGGAAGCGGATGCCTTCCTGGGGATCAAGATAGGAAATGTCGGTTACCAGGCTGCGAATATCACGAGCGCCACCAATACACTGATCAATGGTTACCTCGTCAATCTTAACCTTGCCGAACTCCTTCACCAGCCGTGCGGTACGGGGGCGGTGCTCTTCAATCTTTTGCTTGAGAATTTCCTTCAAAGCCATGGGTATTTCTCCTTTCAGGATGGTGATGCGACTGCAAACTGCTTGATGTGATAAAGTTTTCTAATATACTGTATACATAAATTTCGGCTGTTATAACACCCTGCGGAGCCAAATTCAACAGGTTTTTTGTCTGGTGAAACAAGATTATAATATTACAAGGTCGTCGTCTGAACGGGTCAGTTGCTTCAGGCCGTCATTGCTTAAATAGAAAGTGTTTTCAATGCCTACGGCCCCTTCCCCGGGAAAGACCACCTTGGGTTCAAAGGCCCAGACCATCCCCGGTTGCAGGGTCTGCTCCTTGAAGCCTTTTGCGATAAAGGGATATTCGTCGATCTCGACTCCCACCCCGTGGCCAATGAATGAAACCTGGGAACCCTTGGCCCCCATGAAGCTGTCTGCGTAGCCCATCTCCAGTGCCAGGGCATGGCACTGGTCGTACAGCTCACCCCAGGAGATTCCCGCTACAGCGATCTCTTTCATGAAATCCTGGATTCTCAACATGTCGTCAAAACCTTTGTGTAGGCGGTCCGGCAGTTTGCCGATGGAGAATACTCTGGTCTGGTCAACCAGATAACCATCAATGTTTCCCGCAAAGTCAACGATGATAGGCTCGTTGCGACCGATCGGCTTATGGCTCGCCCCCTGTCCGAAACAGGGACTTGGCCCCATGCCGCCCAGCGGGGTGTCGGTATAGGCCGGCACGGCACTGTCAACGCCGGAAAAGGTGTGTCCGAAGAGCATCTCACCGTTAAAGACCCGCATTCTGATCAGGCCGGGGTGTCCATGCTGGCGGGCGGTGTATTCCAGCTCGGCGGCCAACTCCAGGTCGGTCATGCCCTCACGGATCGCCTCCATGGCCCGCAGATGGACCTTGTGTACCTGGTCGGCAGCATCCTGCAACAGATGAATCTCGTAATGGCTCTTGATCATCCGTACCTGGCGGATCAGGGGAGTAGCATCAGAAAACCCGGCTTGTGGCCAGACTTTGCGGTAACGTTCCAAAAAGCTGACCGGCAGTACGTCAAATTCCAGGCCGATCCGTTGCGGCACAGGATAACCGTAACGGGCCAGAATTTCCGGGATATCTTTTGGCGAACCGAAGGAGACCAGTTCTTTCAGGCCTGATTCCATCCGGGCGCGATTGAGATCGCGGCGTACCAGATAAAGAGGCTGGCCTGCTGCCGGAACGTACAGGCAACCGCTTTGTATGGTGCCGGTAAAATAATACAGATCTGCATTCTGGGCCATGATAACGGCATCCAGCCCGTTTTCATTCATCAGATCCTGGAGTTTTTTACAACGGTATTCAAGTTCGGTGGCAGGGGTTAGACGCATGGCTGAAGTTCCTTATTTCCTTGGTTTGATATAGTTTTCAAATTCATCTTTTTCTTCTGGCGCGGTGTTTGTGATTGCAATAGTTTTACGCCAGTCTGTGGCATCGTTGCAACGTGGACAGATGCTTGATCTTCCTTCCTTGACCATCTTTTCCATCAGTTTGTCCACGGTCAGAACCATGGTCGTGTTGGCGCCGTCGGCAATCACACTGGCAAGCAGTTCTTCAGAACTGCTCACATCCATATCTTTGAAAAATATTGAGGCGGCGGCTGTCATCATATGCATTTTACCGATCATGTCGGCATTAAAGGTCTCGGAGTGCAGAACCGTGCCTTCCCATAGTTTGCGTTGTGAAGCATCCCGCACCAGGCAAGCCAGCTCTATGGTTGCCGTATTGTCCGAGGTCACCAACAGGCCGAATTTCATGTCAGTCCCGGATCCGAGGCGACATATTATGATACGCTCGGCGTCTGTCGGAAGTTTTCCCTCTTCAGCCGCCACAACAGTATTGAATGCTGATTTGAGAGCGCTTGCCATATGGCTTGGCACCGCTTCTCCGATATTCCATCTCCGTAGGGGAATAGTGAAGGCCATGTCACGGGTCTCTTGGGGAACGATCAGGGCAGCCCGGTAGGGAAACGGCTTGCTCATACCGGGGTATTGAGGGGTCATTTCAGGGGTGTTGAAGTGCAATGTTTTGGTGCAACCGCTCAGCAGGATTATGGCAATGAGCACCCCAATATTATGTAGAACGCTATGCAGAGATTTCATGATGGACTCCCTCATTGATTATGCAGGGCTGTTCTTATGCTTTCAGGACCAGTGCTATCAGAATCAGTAGGATGATGACACCCACGACGGTCAGAGCGATTTTGGCCACGGACCAGGGACGCTCTCCCTGAACCTCGCCGGTGTCACCGTTGATCAGAAAACGGTATGATTTGTTACGGTATTTGTAGGCGCTGATCCAGACCGGCAGCAGGATATGCTTGAAGGTGATGTTGTCAAACTGGGTGCGTACGGTGGTTATCTGCTGCTGGTCACCACCGATGTCCTGCTTTATCGCTTCACGGATCGCCTGATCCATACCTGTCTTGCCCCGCTCGAAGCCAGCGCCCAGATCAATCTGATACACTTCGCTCTGAAAACCGCTCATGTATTCATCCTGGTACGGAACCAGTTTTTTCAGATTCCATGGCTCAAGTTCATTGATAATGTCCGATGGCAGGGAACCTCCGGCCAGAATCAACAGGTCATCGAACTGTTTCCAGACCGTGCCGCTTGCACTGTACCAGCGAGTGTGCCGGATCTGGCGGCTGCGGGAAACGGTCTTTCCGTCATCATCGGTCTCGTTGTACTGTTCCGTAACGTAGTAATCCTCTCCCCGCTGTCCGTCGTACCAGGTGGTTGATTGTGCATCAAAGGTCCAGTAGGGGATATACATGCCTTTGACGCCGCCATCACGTGCTGCATACTCCTTCAGGCCGCCAGGGGCGAACCAGAGCGAACCGAGCCATTCTCTGAACAGATGCAGCGCCTTGTCTTTGGGTACCCTGAACGGCAGAATGGCGCCCGGTTTGATAACTCTGGCAGTTTTGGCGTGGGCCTGGAGTTGTGCTCCGCAGAACGGACAGTGACTCATGGAGAGATTCGGCTGCATGGTTGATGTGGCGTTACAGGATTGGCACTTGACGGTCTGGACTTCCTGAGCATCGCCCTGCTCAGTGGCGCGGGCGAAGTACTCATAAAAATCAAGTTCCTGAATGTCGTTGGCAGACTGGGGAATCTGATTCTGCTGGCTACAGTAGGGGCATTTCAGGGTGGCTGCGCCAGGAGAAAATTCCAGCCTGGCGCCGCATGAACTGCACGGGAACTGTTTTGCTGTGGTGTTGACGGTCTGCTGGCCGGGGTCAGTCATGAACATTCCTCATGGGCAGATGGTTTTCCGAATGTTGGCCCCAGGTGCGGTTATTGTGGCACGGGGGGTGGAACAGTTCCGAACACAGCAGCCAGTTCCGGTACGGTTCCGGCTGCGGCCCAGTTCGCCATACCCTGTTTCCAGACCAGTGTATCTCTGGTCAGTTGACCGCCCGCAACCATCTGCTGCAAGGTCAGCAGTTCGAAGGGGCCTGACTGCTGACCGTTGATGGCTACAAACAGTTGCATGGTCTGGGATGGCAGTGGCGGTGGTCCCGCTGTTCCTGTCTGGGCTGTACCACCGGAGAATCCAGGGGTGATGCCGGGCTGCTGCACCATGTTGGTAAAAGCGCCACCCATGGCCCCTGCCATCTGGCCGCCCATGCCCAAACCCATGCCGATACCGACTCCGGCGGCAGCAAGTCCGCCGGGATTATTGGCGGCATCGTTAATGGAATTGGCGGTTTCATACTGGGTGTACATCTGCATGTTGCCGATGGCTTTCATGGCCCCTGCCTTGTCGATGGCTCGCTCAACCTCCTCCGGTAATCCGATGTCCTGCACCTGGATTTCGGTCAGGTTGAGGCCCAGCCCTTCAAAGGCGGGGGCGATCCGCTCCTTCAGCATCTCTCCCAGCGTAACTACCTTGCTCTCCAGGTCAATCACCGGGATCTTCAGTTCCGGCATCACCTCCTTGATGCGCAGTCCAATTTTTCCCTTCAGGTTGTCCTGTATTTCTTCTGTGGTAAAGCTGCCGTCGGTTCCGGCCACCTCGCGGATAAACAGCGCCGGGTCCTTGATCTTGATGGCATAGATACCGAAGGCGGTTACCCGCACGGCGCCGAATTCGGGATCGCGCATGGTGCAGGGGCCGGGGGTACCCCATTTAAGATTGGTAAACTGGCGGGTGGAACAGAAATAGACTTCAGCCTTGAACGGAGATTCAAAGCCGTATTTCCAGCCTTTTAACGTGGCCAGTATCGGCAGATTCTGAGTGGAGAGCGTGTAGGTGCCGGGGGGGAAGATGTCGGCGATCCGGCCTTCGTTGATGAAGACGGCGGTCTGTCCTTCCCGCACCACCAGCTTGGCGTTGTACTTGATTTCGTTGTTATAGCGGGGGAATCGGTAAATCAGGGTGTCGTTTGTATCATCCAGCCATTGTATGATGTCGATAAATTCCGCTTTTAACTTGTCCCAGAGTGCCATGGGGGTGCCTCCGTTCGGGTAAATTGGACAGCAGGTTGTAAGTTTAAACGGTTTTTACAAAGTCGCAAGGGCTGGCTGTGACGATTGAACGGCGGTTGCTGTTATGAAGATAAGCGGTCCCGATCCAGTTCAGCGCTGGTTTTGAGCAACAGGCGCAGTGTCTGCTCCAGGTTTTCGTCCCGTTGATTGAAGCTGACGCCGATTCCAGGGACGAAACGTTCTCCCCAGGGCCGTATCCAGCGGATGGTTACGCGGGTTGTAATGCCGAATTCGTGCAGCGTCAAGTCGAACTGTTCTCCCGTGGAGAGGCGTTCAGGGCAGGTGTCCGTAACAAAGGCGCCCCCCCAGGAGAGATCCAGCGTGTAACCGCGCTGTTGCTTGCCGCCTTCCATAAGCAGGGTGGAAATACACAGGGGACGGCGGCGATACAGGCGCAGCTTGCGTGGCGCAAAGAGGGAACAGCTTTTTTCAAGAAAATCATTCAGGCTGTTGTCCTGACGCGCTTCGCCTGCCAGAGTCATGGGCACCAGCATGGAGCCGATGATTCTGACGCGCAGGGTTGGAAAAAAGCTGGCCAGGGTACAGGCAATGATCTTTTCTTCTCCCTTGGCTTTTACGATGGCGGGCAGGTCAATCAGCAGGCCGCTGTAACAGCCGTACAATGCCAGTTCTTCGGCTTCGGCAAAGGTTGAGCACGGAGCCGCCCGGAGATCGTTTTTTTCGATCTCCGCTGTCAGGACATTGCGGGAGGAGTCGTTATAGGCAATGACCAGTATCGGTTCTTGTGGGTATGGCATGGGGCTCTCTTGCTGACAAAGTATGTATCCGTCAGGTGTGCTGTTGGTTGAAACCGTTCAATTGATCTGCGCAGTTTGCTTGCCAGGTTGTGTGACGCAAAAGTTTGGCATGCAATTACCTGCCGCAAAGAGGCGTACTATAAACGTGATGTTACCAGCTTCACAAGCTAAAACAGAGGGTGAATTCAAATTGTACGTGCACCACTGAGAGCTTGTGAGATGACTCCCCTTGTCCAGCCAAATGCTTTCTTTGGGAGTTTACGAACACTCTTCACGCAATCCCCCTATAGATTCCCTGAAAGCCTCCCGGCATAGTGTAATCGGTACTACCATCCTGAATGGTTCTGGACAAACATGCCTTTTAAAAAAGTATGTCCGCCATGTTGACATGCCCCATTTTGCGTATACACTTCTCTAACTATTCCCTCAAATCATGGAGTCTTATGGAAACAACCGGCATACAAAACTCATTCGATCAGCTTGCAAAAATCAACTGGGCAAGCAACCAGATGTTTTTTATGCGCGGTTTCAGTCACGCCTTGGTAACCCCGATTAATACAATAATGCTGGGCAGTCAGCTTCTCAGTAGCTTCCTGGAAGATATCACGGGGCAGCTTGATGAGTTTTATGATGAAGGTGACTGTTTAACAGGTGGCTTTTGTGAGGCTGGCAGCCATATCCTGTCAAATGTGCCGCAGGTAATCCAGAATATCAACAGCGCAGCTCTCAGGTTACATCAGTACGCAGCACATTTATCAGAATTCAACAGTAGTGGTGTTATTGCAGCATCCAACCATGCAGATATCAATCAACTTGCTCCGCTTTGCGTCTCAATGATTCAGCATAAAATCCATGAACACACAAAACAGTTCAGTCTTGATATTGAAAATAACCTGCCGCTGTTGTCCGGCAATGCCCAACAGATAGCACAGCTCATAAGCAGCCTGTTGATGAATGCGCTTTTGTCGCTTCCTGACCGGTCGTGTAGTGTCTCTTTTTCCGCTACCTGTAATTACGATGCCGGTCAGATACAGCTCCGTGTTGCTGATCAAGGGGTCGGTATCCCGCAGGAGAACCTGACGCGTGTTATTGAACCATTCTTTACTACCTGGCAGAAACATGGCTGTATAGGCCTTGGCTTGACGGTTGCCGACCAGATTGTCAAAAAAATGGTGGCAAACTGTGCATAAATTCCGGGCAAGGTACAGGGACAACGGTCCTCGTTCATCTGCCTTTTGTTGTTTGTGAAAGGATGTGACCATGTCGGATCGTTTTGATTCAGGCCTGCCGGTGTTAGTTGTGGATGACGAGGAATCCATCTCCAGTCTGATTTGTCTCACATTACGTAATGCCGGGGTCAGGAATGTTCAGAGCATAAACGACAGCCGTCTGGTGGTTCCATTTCTGGAGGAACATGGCGCTGCGCTGGTGCTGCTGGATATGTTCATGCCGCATTTTTCCGGCAAGGAGCTGCTTGGCAGTATCCGGCATGAATATCCGGAAGTTCAGGTTGCGGTCATATCCGGCGCCAATGAGTTGAAGCTTGCAGTTGAGTGCATGAAAATGGGGGCGCTGGATTACCTGAGCAAACCGGTAGAAGCCAACCGTCTGATCGCCTGCGTAAACAATGCGCTTGTGATTAATGCCATGCAGGGCGAGTTACAGCGCCTCAAGAAACAGTTGCTTGAGGATGCGCTCGAAAACCCGGACGCATTTACAGAGATCAAAACCTGTAGCAGTAAGATGCGGGCGCTCTTTAAATACACTGAAGTAATCTCCCGCTCGCCGTTGCCGATCATGATTACCGGTGAAACCGGCGTGGGAAAAGAACTGATGGCGCGGGCAGTGCATCGCTTGAGCGGTGTGGGCGGTGAATTTGTCAGTGTTAATGTGGCCGGGTTCGATGACAGTACCTTTTCCGACACCCTTTTTGGTCACAAGAAAGGGGCATTTACCGGCGCAGATCAGACACGCGAGGGGATGGTTGCCTTGGCTGCCGGTGGCACCCTCTTTCTGGACGAGATCGGCGATATGGAAGAACGTTCGCAGATCAAGCTGCTCAGATTGTTGCAAGAAGGCGAATATTATCCGGTCGGGTCAGACACCCGTAAGAAAACCACGGCCCGCATTGTGGCTGCCACCAACCACAACCTGTCCGAACGGGTAGCCGGGAAGCTGTTTCGTCGAGATCTGCTGTACCGGCTTTCCATACATACTATTCATCTACCACCGCTTCGTGAGCGGCCTGAAGATATTCCGCTCTTGCTGAATCATTTTCTGGATGAGGCGGTTCATGTCTATCATAAAGAAAAGCCACATGTTGCGGTCAGCGCTGTTTCCCACCTGCTGGGCTGGAATTTCCCCGGCAATGTTCGTGAACTGAAGTCCATGGTGTTTGATGCCGTGGCACGGCATGGCGGCGGAGATCTGACCGCCCGCAGTTTTGGTGATTATGCGGAAGAACTGCAGCAGACGCCTATTATTGGTGAGCTGGTGGCAAACTGTCCTGGTAAGCATGGTCTGGATATGATGTTCGGTCATTTTCCAACTATTCATGAGGCAGAGACCTATCTTATTGATGAGGCTCTGCGCCGCGCATCCGGCAACCTGAACCTGGCTGCAGCCATGCTGGGGATTACCAGGCAGACCATCACCAACCGCAAAAAAGCCAATGGAGCTGCGGTAAAAGCCAAAAAGACGGATATCCCTCCGATGGGGAATCTGTTTGAGGTCTGACAACATTTTGGTGGCACAATAGCAGATAAAACAATGGAGCTTGGATTGAAAAGGGGGGGCATCTTTGAAAGACAGAATCATGCACAGAATGCATCCTGAATCACATACAGCGTTACGTCGGCGCGCCGAAGAAATGATCCTGGCAGATGATGACGCCCTGTCGCCTGGCGAAATGAAACGTCTGCTGCATGAGTTGCAGGTGCATCAGATTGAGTTGGAGATGCAGAATGCAGAGCTCATGAGGGCAAAATACGAAAGAGAGGAAATGGAGGCTCTGCTGGGAACCTATAGCGAACTCTATGACTTAGCCCCGGTGGGGTACTTTGTTTTGGAGCAAAGCGGTGTTGTCCGTGCCGTGAATCTCAGCGGCGCGAAATTGCTGAAAAAAGAGCGTCTGTATCTGGTTGGCCAACGCCTGGACAGTTTTGTTTCCGTGGAGAGCCGTCCGGTCTTTCACCGCTTCCTGGATACGGTGTTTGCAGGTACGTGCAAAGAATCGTGTGAGCTTACCCTTCTAACAGAAGGGCAAGCGCCGGTTTTTGTGCAGATTGAAGCTGTGGTTTCTGGGGCAGGGGATGAATGCCGTGCTGTGATGATTGATATGACTGGCCATAGGCTGATTGTTGAAAAGGTTCGTAAGTATGCAGAATATTACCAGGCGCTGATTGCAACCAATCTGTTTGGTTTTTGGTTGTTGGATGCTTCCGGCAGGATCGAAGAGGTTGACGCCACCTATTGCAGGATGTCCGGGTACAGTCGCGAGGAGTTGCTGCAACTCACGGCGGCGGATCTGGAGGCTTGTGAGTCTGCAGAAGAGGTTGCCAGACATATTGAATGTATCTCCCGGAGCGGGGCTGACCAGTTTGAGACAAAACACCGAACCAAGAATGGCCGGATATATGATGTTGAGGTGAGTGTCGCCTATTTGCCGCTGCAAAGAAAACTGCTTGCTTTTTTTCAGGATATCAGTGAGCGCAAAATGATTGAACGGGAACTGGCAGATGCCACAATTTCCGCAAATGTCGCAAACCAGGCCAAATCGGATTTTCTGGCCATGATGAGCCACGAGATCCGCACTCCCTTAAGCGCCCTGCTGGGAAATATACAGTTGTTGTCAGAATCGCAGCTTGCGCTGCACCAGCGCCAATATCTGAAGGATTGCCAGGCGGCCTCGCGGATACTGCTCCATACCATCAATGATCTGCTAGATTTTTCCAAGATTGAGGCTGGAAAGCTTGAACTTGTAACTGAGGAATTTTCAATTGTCTCAACCTGCCGTCAGCTTGCCAGGATGTTTTCAGCAAGGGCGGAACAGAAAGGGGTTTCCCTTAAGCTGGTGCTGAGCGACCAATTGCCGGAATGTGTACTTGGCGATCACTATCGCTTGCGCCAGATTATCTCAAATCTGCTTTCCAATGCCATAAAGTTTACCAGGCAGGGGACCGTTTCCCTTGAAGCAGGCATTGATCAGACATCAGTCAGCCCAGCTCCTGATTCGGTGGCGCTGCGGATTTCGGTGCGCGACACCGGCATCGGTATCCCCGAAGACAGGCAGGCCACTATCTTTGACAGCTTTACCCAGCTGGAAGCCTTCAGCACCCGCCGTCATACCGGAACCGGGCTTGGTCTGGCCATTTGCAAGCGTCTGGTGGAGATGATGGGCGGTACAATCTCTGTTTCAAGCGTACCGGATGAGGGCTCTGTCTTTACGCTGTCGTTGATGTTCACAACCTGCACTCCATCAAAACCTACTATGAGAGCTGGAAGAATACATGCAATAGCAGTTACTCCATGCAGTATCCTGCTGGCAGATGATGATGAGCCGGGAAGGAACACCATTGTCGCATTGCTTCACCGTCGAGGACATCTGGTGACCGCAGTGGCAAACGGGACAGAACTGCTTGAGCAGCTGCAGCAAAAGCAGTTTGATCTGGTTATTTCAGATATATCGATGCCGGATTTGGATGGCCTGGATGTGGTGCGGATTATCCGTTCCGGAGAGCTGCGCGGCATAGACCCGGCTATTCCGGTAATTGCGCTGACTGCGCATACCTTCCAAAGGGATGTAACCAGTTTTCTGGAGTCCGGTTTTAGCGGCTATGCAGGCAAGCCGGTGGACTTCAAAGCTTTGCTGCTCCAGATCGAAGAGTTGTGCAATAAAACTCAAGCAAGCAAGTAATCAAAGGTAAAAATTTTACCTTGGTGTAAACAACTTTTACTTCCGCAAAACAGGTCTCAAGCCAGCCCCTTACCTCCTGCCTTACGAATTACTCCGATCTTCTCCTGTAAAAACTTTACCTCAACATCATTGCCTGCAAGCCCAACACACTGATATTATTATGTACTATTATAATTTACCTTTGGCATGGTCTGTGTAAATAACCTTCCATCTGATTTGTATACGCACAATATCTGACAAGGAGGGAACTATGACAACGCAGACGCAAGAACCCAGGCACCAGTTGACAGGAGACTGGACCATCGCCGGAGTGGTTACCCAGGTTGATACATTGACCGATTCATTGCAGAAGCTTGCAGTGGATCAGCACAAACATCTGCATGTTGACTGCGCCAGCATCAACAGTATCGACATGAGCGGCCTGCAATTGCTGCACGTCTGGCTGCAATGCGCAAAAATGCGTGGCATCAAGACCAAACTGGTCAATCTGCCGGAAGGTATGCAGAAGGCTATCCAAAACCTTGGCCTCCACCAGGCCTTTTCAGACAGCTATCCTGACGTTGCCTGAACTCCAGTAGTTCCCTGAGTACCGGAAAGATCACCCTGGAGATACGTTATGAACGTTGATCTCAGCCAATTTTATCAAGTGTTCTTCGATGAGAGCGCCGAGCACCTGGCAGAGATGGAGCAGATATTTCTGGCCATTGATCCGGCAAATCCTGATGACGAAGAACTGAACGCCGTGTTCCGGGCGGCCCACTCCATCAAGGGCGGGGCCGGGACGTTTGGATTCCCGGATATGGCCGAAGTAACCCATACCCTTGAAACCCTGCTGGATAAGGTGCGGCATCACGAATTGGCGCTTACCAGGGAGATGGTGGATATTTTTTTGCTGGCAGGGGATGCCATAACCATGCTGCTGGCCGGGCATCGCGACGGTAGCGCGGTGGACAGGCAGGTAATTGATGAAGTCTGTGGAAAACTGGGCAACCTTTCCGACAGCAGCCTGGCTCAGACTGGTCAGACCAGTCTGACTGGTCTGACAGAAAAGAAAACAGAAGAACCATCATTAGCAACCTGGAAAATTGTCTTTACCCCGCCGCCGGACCTGTACACTCGCATGGTGCGCATGGAGCCGATCTTTGAAGAGCTGGCCAGCCTGGGCGACTTCAGCATTACTGCCGGGATTGAATCCCACCACGAATTTGAAAAGTATGACCCGACCCGCTGTCTGGCTATCTGGGAGATGACCCTGACCACGAACCGCCCCAGGGAGGAGATTCTGGATATATTCATGTTTGTGGCTGATGAGGAAGAGATGCGTATTGAAAAGCTTGATCAGCCCACAGATGTAGCAGCTCTTTCCGGAACGGAAGACAACAGCGTACTTATGGGACGGCGTCAGTATGACAAAGACGAAACCGCTTCTGGCGCATTTGGCCGCAGAACAACGGAAAATGCCGAAGCTTCCTCAATCCGCGTTGGGGTATCCAAGGTGGATCAGTTGATCAACCAGATGGGAGAGTTGGTCATCACCCAGGCCATGCTGGCCCAGAGTGCCCGATGTATTGACCCGGTACTGTTTGAGGATCTGCATCGCGGTCTGTCGCTGCTGGAGCGCAATACCCGTGATCTGCAGGAAAGCGTCATGTCGATCCGGATGATGCCGATCAACTTTATTTTCAGCCGCTTTCCCCGTCTGGTGCGTGATCTGGCCGACAAGCTGGGCAAGCAGGTTGAGCTGAAGCTGGTGGGTGAAACCACGGAATTAGACAAAGGGCTGATTGAAAAGCTGGCCGACCCATTGACGCACCTGGTACGCAACAGCCTTGACCATGGCATAGAGTTACCTGACGAACGAATCGCAGCAGGTAAGTCACCCGGTGGCGTTATCACCCTGAAAGCTTCACAGCAGGGGGGGCGGGTGGTGGTGGAAGTGGCGGATGACGGTGCAGGGCTTAACCGGGAAAAGATCCTGGCCAAGGCTGTGCAGAATGGGCTGGCAGTGACTGACACCATGAGCGATGAAGAGGTCTGGCAGCTGATCTTTGCCGCCGGTTTTTCAACCGCCGAGCAGGTGACTGATGTCTCAGGGCGCGGGGTGGGGATGGATGTGGTGATGAGAAACGTCAATGCCATGGGGGGGCGGGTCTCTGTTTTCTCCAATGCCGACAAGGGCAGCCGTGTGGTCATATCCCTGCCGCTGACCCTGGCAATACTGGACGGGTTGTCGGTGCGGGTGGGCAAAGAAACCTTTATCGTGCCGCTCAACTCCATCATTGAGTCTTTGCAGCCGCGCATTGAAGACCTGAACGAAATCTGCCGCAACACGACCACGGTGCAGGTGCGGGGCGAATACATCCCGCTGATGCGCCTGGGGGATATCTTCTCCATTTCCGGCGCCGCCGAGCGCCCTGAAGAGGCGGTGGTCATGCTGGTTGATGCCGAGGGAGAACATATTGCGTTGCTGGTGGATGAACTGCTGGGACAACACCAGGTGGTAATCAAGAGCCTGGAAACCAATTACCGCAAAGTGGATGGCAGCGCCGGGGCCACCATTCTTGGCGATGGCCGGGTGGCGCTGATTCTGGATACGGTGGATATGGTGCGAATGTGGCGGAGTCAATAGCAACAGAAAAGGAGGGTACCATGAGCATGGATGGACAGACGATTTTATCGGTTGAAGGCGGTGTCCGGGAGTATCTCACCTTTAGCCTGGGGAAGGTGGAATATGCCATGGATATACTGAAGGTACAGGAGATACGCGGCTACGATTCGGTGACCCATATGGCCAATACCCCTGACTTCATGAAAGGGGTCATCAACCTGCGGGGGGTGATTGTGCCGATCATCGACATGCGGATCAAGTTCAACCTGGGCAATGTGGTTTACGACGAGTTTACGGTGGTGATCATCATCAATGTCCTGGGCCGGGTGATCGGCATGGTGGTGGATGGTGTTTCTGATGTGGTCACATTATCACCGGAACAGATCAAGCCTGCCCCGGAATTCGGTTCCGGCATAAATTCCGAGTACATAACCGGTATGGGCACGGTCAACGAGCAGATGCTGGTTCTGGTGGATATCGAGCGCCTGATCGGCAGCGATGACATGCATTTGGTTGCTGCGGCTGATAATCATCTGCTGGATCTTGCTGCCTGACTTAAGAAGAGGAACGCGCCATGGCCTTTACCTTTTTCATGCGTGACCTGCCGACCATCGAGCATGCAGCACATCACATGATTAAGCATGCTGCCGGTCGCAGTCGGATCAAGGTCTGGGATGCCGGCAGCGCTCTGGGGCAGGAAACCTATACCGTTGCCATGGTCCTTGCCGAACGGATGAACCGGTTTGCCTTCCAGAACCTGACCATAGATGCCACTGATTACGATGAGGCCAACAACTTTGGTGATCATGTCACCAATGCAGTTTATACCCAGGACGAACTGCAACGGACTCCGGCAGAACTGGTGACAAAGTACTTTGAGCCGACAGAAAAACCGGGGCACCTGCGGGTCAAGCCGCATCTGCGGGAACGGGTCCGCTTTCACTACCATGACCTGCTGTCGTTGCAGCCCACCGGGCAGGACTACAGCCTGATTGTCTGCAAGAATGTGCTGCTCCATTTTCAACCGGAACAAAGGATTGAGGTGCTGAAAATGTTTCACCGGGCATTGACGCCGGGAGGGCTCTTTGCCTGCGAGAATACCCAGAAGATGCCTGTGGAACTTTCCGGGCAGTTTGAACAGGTGGTGCCGGATGCACAGCTGTTTTGTAAAAAGTAACCTGAGAACAGGTCGTTTTTTCGTCTAATCAAGAACTGATCAAATGGATACAGGCTGATCGCTTGCATACAGATCATAACCCATGGAGGTAATGAACATGCTTAAGAATATGAAGATAGGTTCACGGCTGGGGTTTGGCTTCGGCATTATTATGGTGCTGCTGGTCGTCGTTGGCGGGTTTTCTATTGTTGAGATCAGCCAGTTGGGCAAAGAGCTGAACACCATAGTGTCGGACCGCTTTCCCAAGACCGTAGCGGCCAACGACATTATTGATCAGGTTAATGCGGCCGCACGAGCCTTGCGCAATATGGCCCTGCTCAAATCCACGCAGGATGTTGAAAAGGAATACCAGAGGATTCTGGAGGCGAGGAAGATCAATGGTGAAAAACTGAAGTACCTGGAAAGCAGTATTGCCGATGAAAAAGGGAAAACGCTGCTTAAGGCAATGAACGAAGTCATTCCGGATTACAGAAGGCAAACTGACGGGTATCTAGAGCTTTTGAAATCAGGTAAGCGCGATGCGGCATTGACACTCCTGATGGGAGATCTGCGTAGTTCGCAGAATGCTTTTAATGCGACAGTGAATGACCTCATCAAATACCAGACTGATATGGTGAATGAGGCTGGCAAGGAAGCAGCTAGTGAAGTTGCCAAAGCCAGAACAATTATTATCGGTCTGCTGATAGTGGCCTTGATTCTGGGTGGAATGCTTGGCCTTTTGATAACGCGCTCCATAGTGCGGCCGGTAAATGCCTGTGTTGATGCAGCCAACAAGATCGCTGCCGGAGATACTGATGTGGTGCTGGACACCACCAGCAAAGATGAGACTGGTGTTCTGCAGCAGGCCATGGCCAAGATGGTTGAAGCGATAAATGCTCTGATCAGGGATGCCGGAATGCTTTCGGAGGCTGCTGTGGCTGGTAAACTGGCTACCCGCGCTGATGCAAAAAAACATCAGGGTGATTTCCAGAAGATCGTTGAAGGGGTCAACCAGACTCTGGATGCTGTAATCGGCCCCCTGAATGTGGCTGCCGAGTATGTGGATCGGATCAGCAAAGGCGACATCCCGCCAAAGATTGTTGACAACTACAACGGTGATTTCAATGAGATCAAGAACAACCTGAATCAGTGCATCGAAGCGGTTAATGCTCTGGTGGCCGATGCCAACATGCTTTCCCTGGCAGCGGTTGAAGGCAAATTGGCTACCCGCGCCGATGCCAAGAAACATCAGGGTGATTTCCAGAAGATCGTTGAAGGGGTCAATCAGACTCTGGACGCCGTGATAGGCCCCCTGAACGTGGCTGCCGAGTATGTGGACCGGATCAGCAAGGGCGACATCCCGCCAAAGATTGTTGACAACTACAACGGTGATTTTAATGAGATCAAGAATAATCTGAATCAGTGTATTGAGGCGGTAAATAACCTGGTGGCTGATGCAGTCATGCTTTCCAAGGCTGCTGTGGAAGGGAAGCTAGCCACCCGTGCCGATGCGAGCAAGCATCATGGCGATTTCCAGGCCATCGTACAGGGAGTCAACGAATGCCTCGATTCGGTGATCGGTCCTCTGAATGTTGCTGCCGAATATGTGGACCGGATCAGCAAAGGCGATATTCCGCCGAAGATTGTTGACAACTACAATGGTGATTTCAATGAGATCAAGAACAACCTGAATCAGTGCATTGAAGCGGTTAATGCTCTGGTGGCCGATGCCAACATGCTTTCCCAGGCAGCGGTTGAAGGCAAGCTGGCCACCCGCGCCGATGCCAGCAAGCATCTGGGCGATTTCCAGAAGATCGTTGAAGGGGTGAACCAGACTCTCGACGCCGTGATCGGCCCATTGAATGTTGCTGCCGAGTATGTGGACCGGATCAGCAAAGGGGATATTCCGCCGAAGATCATCGACAACTACAACGGCGATTTCAATGAGATCAAAGTTAACCTGAATGTGCTGCTTGAGGCCATGAATACGGTGACGGAGGCTGCAACACAGATCGGGCTGGGCAACCTGTCGGTGGAGGTGCGTGAGCGTTCACCCCAGGATACGTTGATGCAGGCGTTGAGCCGTATGCTTGTGACACTTCGTGAACTGGCTAAAACTGCTGAAAAGATAGCTGACGGTGATCTGACCGTAAACGTCAAGCCCGCCTCCGAAGACGATGCCATCGGCAATGCCTTTGCAACCATGGTAAGCAATCTGCGTGAGATCGTCGGCAATGTCGGTTCAAGTAGCGGCTCCATCGCCACTGCCACCAAACAGATCGCCACCGGTAACGCTGATCTGGCCCAGCGCACGGAGACACAAGCCTCATCACTGGAAGAGATCGCTTCCAGCATGGAAGAGCTGACCTCCACTGTCAAACAGAACGCCGATAACTCGCAGCAGGCCAACCAGTTGGCCATTGATGCCAGTGATGTGGCGGTTAAAGGTGGGACGGTCATCACCCGTGTGGTGGATACCATGGAGTCCATCAGCGGCAGTTCCAAGAAGATTGCCGACATCATCTCGGTTATTGACGGTATTGCCTTCCAGACCAATATCCTGGCCTTGAACGCAGCGGTTGAGGCGGCGCGGGCCGGTGAGCAGGGCAGGGGATTTGCGGTGGTGGCCGGTGAAGTGCGTAACCTGGCCCAACGCAGCGCCGCAGCAGCCAAGGAGATAAAAGAGCTGATCAGTGATTCGGTGGACAAGGTGGGTAACGGCAGCAAGCTGGTGGGAGAGGCCGGCCAGACCATGCAGGAGATCGTCACCAGTATCAAGCGGGTGACCGACATCATGTCCGAAATCTCTGCGGCTTCGTTGGAACAATCCAGCGGCATAGAACAGGTTAACACCGCCATTACCAGTATGGACGAGATAACCCAGCAAAACGCTTCGGTGGTGCAGGAGGCATCCTCAGCTGCGGCAGCATTGGAAGAGCAGGCCCAACTGCTGGTTGAGGCGGTCAACCGCTTCAAGCTGGATGAAAGCCGCAAGGGGCAGCAGCACGAGGTGACCAGGATTCAGAAACAGGAACCGCTGATCACCCAGGCCCACGCTGCTTCAAAGGTCGGCAAGCACGCTAAACCAGGAAGTACAGTCCCCAAGGCCAACGGCTACCACGCCACAGCGCCAATTGCCAAGGCAGTGGGACAAGATGGTGACTGGAACGAGTTTTAGGGAATTATCAGCATTTTAAATCAGCTCCCCCTCCCTTGATGGGAGGGGACTTTTAAGGACTTTTGCAAAAGCCTCTAGTAAAAAATGTTTGAGGCTGGTTTTGGAAGTACCCGCATCAAGGAGTAGGTTATGGCACTGTTAGCGTCAACATCAGGTTTCAAATTTGGAAGCGATCAGTACGAATTCAAATTCACGACCGATGACTTCAAGCGGATCAGCAGTCTGATCTACAAGCGCGCCGGCATCTGTCTTCCTCCCAAGAAGGCGGACATGGTCTACAACCGCATTTCCCGGCGTTTGCGCGTGCTGGGTCTTACTTCGTTTTCAGCATATCTGGATCATCTGACCAGCAGTGACAGCGCTGAATGGGGGCCGTTTGTCGGCTCGCTGACCACGCACCTGACCGCTTTTTTCCGTGAGGAGTATCATTTTGCAACCCTGGCAAGCCACGCTGAAAAAAAAGCCTCACAAGGCAGGGTCAAGCTTTGGAGTTGCGCTGCATCCACCGGAGAAGAGCCGTATTCAATGGCAATCACCATGGCAGAGCAGTTTGGGACACTCTATCCGCCGGTTGATATTCTGGCAACGGATATTGATCCCGGGGTGCTTGAAACAGCCAGACGCGGAATCTACCCCCTTGAGCGGATCAAGTCCTTGTCCGACCGGATTGTGCGCAGTTACTTTCTGCGGGGTGGTGGCGACAACAAAGGCTTTGTCAGGATACGTCCCGAGTTGCAGAACATGATTACCTTTGAACCTCTCAATCTGCTGGCCCCGGTCTGGACCGTAAAGATGGGCTATGACGCAGTATTCTGCCGCAACGTTATGATCTATTTTGACCGGCAGACTCAGAAGCAAGTCCTGCAACATTTACAGCAATATTTGAAAGCTGACGGTCTTTTTTTTGCCGGTCACTCGGAAAATCTGGGTCATGTGGCAGAGCTATTCGAGTCATGCGGAGAGACCGTCTATCGCCCTCGAAATTCCAACGCTGAACTGTCTCCGGAAGCGGTATATGGCGAGGAATGTTACGCCTGAAGACCCCTTAAAACAATTTTGGGAGATGTCACCATGAACGGTTTAAGAAATGAACAGATAGCTCATGCTGCGGTTGATGAGCACCGAGCCGGATTTTATTCTACAGACGGGAATATAAACTGGGCGGCACAGGATGTTGCCCGTTATAACCCAGGAGAAGCACATGCCCGCACGGAAAGAGTTCAGCAATATGTCAGTTGCCTGGAAGCGTTCCTTATGCAGAAAAATCACGAGTCACACGAGATGCAGAGCAGTCTGAAGTCATCCATTGAGGAAGCGGAGCAAAAACTGGCAGAGCGTGAACGGGTCATGATTCATCAGGCAGGTCATGCCGCAATGGGTAAAATGTTGGGTCTGGTGGCCCACAAATGGCGCCAACCGCTAAGTGTCATTTCGCTCCTGGTCCAGAACATGAAAGATGCCTGGGAGTACGGCGAGTTTGACGGGGAACTGTTGGATGAAGCTATATTCAGCATCATGGAACAGGTAAACCGGCTGTCCCGAACCGTTGATAATTTCAGTAGTTATCTGAATCCTTCGGGTTGCGCGGAATATTTCAATCCGAAGCAATGTGTGAAGGATATGGTGACATTGCTCTGTAACTGTTTTTCCAATTTCAGTGTTGTTGAAATATGCGATGAGGAACTGCCGGAAAAGGATATACAGGTTGCCGGTTTGCACTATGGTTTCCAGCAGGTGATGCATAATCTGCTGTGCAATGCCAACGATGCAATACATGAGCGGAAGCGCAGTTCAGGAGAAGCATTCAGTGGCCTGATCACGGTCTCATTCCAGCGTAGTAAAGATGATCTCGTCATCACGGTTACTGACAATGGTGGTGGTATTGATGATTCCATACGGGAACAGATATTTGAGCCATTTTTCAGCACGAAACAGAACAACGATGGATTCGGGGTTGGGCTGTACCTGTCAAAAATTATTATTGAGAACAGTATGGGCGGCAGTCTTTGGTGTGAAAATAGCGCCGATGGCGCTCTGTTTGCCGTCCGTCTCCCTGTTGCGCCTGCAGAGAGGAGATCCTGATGAATGCCTGGAAAGAGGATGTTTCTCTTTTGTATGTTGAGGATGATCAAGCTGTGCGCGAGAACATGCTGGTGTTTCTTGGCCGCCGTTTCGGACATGTCTGGCGGGCTGAAAACGGCCTGGAAGGACTTGAACTCTATCAGGAGAAATCTCCGGATATTGTTATGACCGACATCAGGATGCCGGTCATGGACGGCCTGGCCATGGCCCGCGCCATACTGAAAAAGAACAGCAAGGCTCCGGTGATCATAACCTCGGCCCATAGCGACTCAGGTTGTCTGCTGGAGGCCATTGAGCTGGGGATCAGTCACTATCTGCTGAAACCGCTGGACAGCAGCAAGCTGGATGCATCGTTGCAACAGTGCGTGAAGATGGTGCAGAAGACAAAGATTCGCGGTGAACGGCAAAAATCCTTTGCCCAGGCGTACAAGAGTATTAACTCCATGATCGACTACGGAGAAAAAAGCATCGACAGTTCCGCCAGCCTCTGTAACGAAATAGAACTGCAACTGGATAAAACCATAGAAAGTTTCAGTGCTGGAAATGGTCAGACTTCAGGTAGTCCAGCCAGCATTATCCTGACCTTGACCCATGGTCTGCCAGGGCAGCCGGAGTGGCTCTGGTACGATCTGGCAGCCGACCAGCCGCTTCAGCGGTTTTGTTATCTGGATCACCCGAAGCTGGATATGCTCTCTCCGGTCAGGTGTCTTGCGCTCTACTGCCTTAATGACGATGACCCGCTTCCCGATGATCCGATTCTGAAAAGCTTCATTGAGCATCTTGACCGACACGGTGAGCATCCCCGCAACATGGTCTGGTATCTGAACGGCAGCCGCATTGTCTGCGGCCTGAACTATCCATACCGGGTGACGGCCTTCGATGGGGCGGTGATCAAGAGTCTGGCTGTACAGGCCCGCTATATCGATAATCTTTCAACGCACTATCACCAGACCGAAGAGGCGTTCCTGTACACCATAACCTCTCTGGCCAGGGCAGCAGAGGCCAATGATGAGGACAACGGCAACCATGTCCTGCGGGTTGCCGAGTATAGCGCGGCGATCTCCCGTCAGATCGGCTACTCCGATGACCATGCAGAAATTATTGCGCAACAGAGCCAGCTGCACGATGTGGGCAAGATACATATCAAGCCTGAACTGTTGAGAAAACCAGGAAAGCTGACCGATGAAGAGATGGAGCTGGTAAAAGAGCATACCCTGTTTGGCGCGCAGATCATCGGCAATCATCCCCGGCTGGAGATAGCGTGCACCATTGCCCTGCACCACCATGAACGTTGGAACGGCACCGGGTATCCATACCGTTTGCACGGCAATGACATTCCATTGGATGCCCGTATTGTGGCAGTTGCCGATACCTATGATGCACTGAGAAACAAAAGAAGCTATAAATCGGCATTTGATCATACCACAGCCTGCCGGATCATTCTGGAGGGAGACGGCAGGACAGAGCCGACACATTTTGACCCCGACCTGTTGAGAGCGTTTAAGGCGATACATTCAAAGCTCAATGATATTTACGAACGGTTTGCATTAAAATAGTACAGCGAGAACCCCATGACGATAAAAGTCCTGATAGTCGATGATTCCGCATTGGTCAGGAGTCTCTTGACCGAACTGATCAATAGCCAGCCGGATATGAGCGTGGTGGGGGTTGCGCCTGATCCGTACATAGCTCGCGATCGGATAAAGACTCTTGACCCGGATGTGCTGACTCTGGATGTAGAGATGCCGCGTATGGACGGACTGGCTTTTCTGGAAAAGCTGATGCGTCTGCACCCCATGCCGGTGGTGATGGTGTCGTCTCTTACGGAAAAAAGTTCGGATATAACCTTGCGGGCGTTGGAGCTGGGGGCGTTTGACTATGTCACCAAGCCCAAGCTTGATATCAGCAAGGGGTTGCACGAAAGTTGCCGTGAGATTGTAGAGAAGATTCGCGGCGCTGCTTCGGCCAAGATGAAGAATCTTGTCAAGCGTCCGGGGCAGCTGAATGTGGAGAAGAAAAACAGCGCTGACGTGGTGCTTCCGTCCCTTGCAACACATATCATGACCACCGAGAAGGTTGTGATCATAGGTGCTTCCACCGGTGGAACCGAGGCGCTGAAGGATGTGCTGACCGCTCTGCCTGCCGACTCACCGGGCATTCTCATTACCCAGCATATGCCAGCTGCTTTTACCAGTGCTTTTGCCAATCGCCTGGACCGTCTCTGCCGGATATCGGTCAAGGAAGCCCGTGACGGTGATCGGGTGCTGCCGGGCCATGCCTACATTGCGCCCGGAGACCGGCATCTGCTGCTTGCCCGCAGTGGTGCAAACTATGTTACCCAGATTACCGATGGGCCGTTGGTCAGCCGTCATCGGCCTTCTGTGGATGTCCTTTTTCGTTCCGCAGCCAACTGTGCGGGAAAGAACTGTATCGGGGTCATCCTGACCGGTATGGGGGATGATGGGGCGGCCGGAATGCTGGAGATGAAACAAGCCGGCGCATACAACATTGCCCAGGATGAAGCAACCTGTGTGGTGTTTGGTATGCCGAAGGAAGCCATTGCCCATGGCGGGGTTGATGAGGTGGCGTCGTTGACTGATATTCCGCGCAGGATTATGCATCATCTGTCTGCACGAGGAGAGCGTGTGACTCGCGTCTAATTCCAAAAATACCGTTTATCCATGTAGGGGCGAAGCAGATGAAACGTGCTTCTTGTGAGGTGGGAAATCATGGCAAAAACAATTCTGACTGTGGATGATTCGGCAAGCGTACGCCAGATGGTTGCCTTCACTTTGCGCCAAGGCGGGTATGATGTTGTTGAAGCAGTTGATGGCCGTGACGGGCTGTTGAAACTGGGCGGAACAAAGTGCGACATGATTCTGACCGACCTGAATATGCCCAATATGGACGGAATAAGCCTGATACGCGAGGTGCGAAATAATACGGCTAATCGTAATCTGCCGATTGTCATGCTGACCACTGAATCTCAGGATGCACGCAAACAGGAAGGAAAAACAGCGGGCGCTACCGGCTGGATTGTCAAACCGTTCAATCCGGATCAGTTGCTGGCGGTGGTCAAGCGCGTGCTTGGCTGAACCGCTGAACAGATAATCTTTCCTGAACTTGATTGACATGTGCCTCATTATTGTTACAGTTCACCGATAAAATGTGTCGGTATTTCTGTAACGGAGGACAATCCATGACATTATTGCCGAGGGTATCCGGTTTCTGCGCTGTTGTTTCCATGCTTCTTCTTAGCACAACCTTTCTTGCCGGATGTAATCGCCAGCCCCCTGCCGGACCACCCCCCCATGCGACGGAGGTTGTTGCCGTCACTGTTCAGCCCCAAACAGTACCGGTGGAGTTTCCAATTGTGGCCCAGATCCAGAGTTCCCATCAGGTGGATGTGATGGCCAGGGTAAGCGGTTTCCTGGAAAAAATAAGTTACAAGGAAGGGTATCCGGTGCGGCAAGGGCAGGTGCTGTTTCTGCTGGACAAAAAACCGTTTATTGCTGCTGCCGATGCTGCCAAAGCTGAAGTTGATACTCGTAAGTCACAGCTTTGGACCGCCAAGGCGACCCTGGACCGAATCAAGCCCCTTGCTGAACAGAACGCCGCCAGCAAGAGCGATCTGGACAATGCCATCGGCAACCACAAGACCGCCGAGGCCGGGGTGCAGCAGGCTCAGGCCAACTATGACAAGGCGTTGCTTGACTTAAGCTACACCACCATCATTGCGCCGTTTAGCGGTGTTGCCGGACAGGCCCTGATGCGTGAGGGGGGCTATATTACGGCTGGCGGCAGTTCGGCCAAGCTTACCTACGTGGCCAAGCTTGATCCAGCCTGGGTTGATTTCAGCATTTCCCAGAACGAGCAGGCCAAATTCAGTGAGGAAGCTGCAAAAGGCTTGATTATTGCGCCGAAGAATCAGCGCTATACCGTAGAGCTTGAGCTTTCCGACGGCAGCCGTTATCCCCAGGCAGGGGTGGTCAACTTTGCCGAGCCCACCTTTAGCAAGGAGACCGGCACCTATCTGGTGCGGGCCGAAATTCCCAACCCCAAGGCAGTGCTGCGGCCCGGCATGTTTGTGAAAGCCTGGCTGAAAGGGGCCACCCGTCCCAATGCCCTGGTGGTGCCGCAACGGGCGGTGCAGCAGACCAGTAATGGCCAGATTGTTTTTGTGGCCAATGACAAGGGGCTGGCTGAGGCGCGACCGGTGGTGGGCGGGGAATGGATCGGCCATGACTGGATTATCAACCAGGGATTGAAGGCCGGTGATAAGGTGATTGTGGATGGCTTCATGAAACTGGCCCCCGGCGCGCCGGTCAAGCTGGTCACGCCTGAGGAGATGAAGAAGGCAGCCCAGCCTGCCCAACCGGCACAAGCCAAGTAGGGGGGCATCATGGGAAGCTTTTTCATCGACCGCCCTGTCTTTGCTGCGGTTATTGCCATCATCATCACTCTGGGCGGTCTGGTGGCTCTCAAAGTCACGCCGATTGCTCAGTATCCCGAGATTGCGCCGCCCACGGTGCAGGTTTCCGCCTTCTATCCCGGTGCCACTGCCGAAGTGATCGCCAATACCGTTGCCGCTCCCATTGAACAGCAGGTAAACGGTGTGGACGGCATGATGTACATGTCCTCCACCAGCGCCTCATCGGGCAGCATGAGCCTGACCGTCACCTTTGAGCCGGGTACTGACCCGGACATGGCCCAGGTTAATGTGCAGAACCGGGTCAATCAGGCCAGCTCCCAGTTGCCGGATGTGGTCAACCAGCAGGGGGTGACAGTACAGAAACGCTCCCAGTCATTTATGATGGTGATCAGTGTCTATTCGCCGGATGACCGCTACGACCCGGTCTATCTGGGTAACTACGCCAACCTCTACATTCTTGACCCGATAAAGCGGATTCCCGGCGCCAACCTCTCCAGCATGTTTCCCTTGCCTGATGTGGCGATGCGGATCTGGCTGAAGCCGGACCATATGGCCCAGATGGGGATTACAGCCAAGGATATTGCCACTGCTATCCAGCAGCAGAACAAGTCCTTCGGTGTCGGTTCCATCGGTCAGTCTCCTTCACCCAAAGGGACCCAGCAGACCTTTGTGGTGACCACCAAAGGGCTCATGTCCGAGCCGGTCGAGTTTGAAAACATTATCATTCGCGCTGCATCCGAAGGTTCGGCGCTGGTACGTTTGAAGGATGTTGCCAGCGTTGAACTGGGGGGTAAGGACTATTCCGTGGCTACCAAGGTCAACGGTAAAAAATCGGTGGCAATGGTGGTCTATCAGCAGCCAGGGGCCAATGCCATTGAAACCTCCAAGCAGGTGCGGGCCCTGCTGGATGATCTGAAAAAAAACTTCCCCCAGGGGCTTGACTATAAGATTGTTCTGGACAGCAGCGAGTTTACCGCTGCCTCCATTGAAAAGGTTATCCATACGTTCTTTGAGGCGGTACTGCTGGTGGTGCTGGTGGTATTCCTGTTCCTGCAGAGCTTCCGGGCCACTCTGATTCCGATTCTGGCAGTGCCGATCGCCATTATCGGTACCTATATCGGTATCCTGGCCTTAGGGTTCTCCACCAACATGCTGACTCTGTTCGGCATGATTCTGGCCATCGGCCTGGTGGTGGATGACGCCATCATTGTGGTGGAAAACGTGGAGCACAACATGGCTACCCATGGCATGTCGCCCATGGAGGCCGCCAAAAAGGCGATGCGGGAACTGACCGGAGCCCTGATCGCCATTGTGCTGGTGCTGGGCTCGGTCTTCCTGCCGGTGGCTTTTTTGAGCGGTATGACCGGCACCCTGTATAAACAGTTTGCCGTGACTATCGCCATCTCCATGGTGCTGTCCGGGGTGGTGGCCCTGACCCTGTCGCCAGCCCTGGCGGCCCGCATTCTTAAACCGGCCTCCGCTGAGAAAAAAGGCTTTTTTAAATGGTTTGAGCAGAGCTTTAATCGTCTGACCGACCGTTATGTGGCCGGGGTGCGCTGGCTGATTAACCACAAGGCCATCGGCATGGCGCTGTTTGCCGGTCTGCTGGTTTTGACGGTGTTTCTATTCAAAGTGGTCCCGGGCAGCTTTGTGCCGGAGGAGGACCAGGGCTACCTGTTTGTGGGCAACATCATGCCCGATGCAGCCAGCATGGAACGGACCACAGCGGTCAGCGACCGGGCCGTGCAGATCATGCAGAGCAATCCATCCATGGGAGATATTACCCAGGTGGATGGTTACAGCCTGATTGACGGTAGTGTCAGAGATAATGCAGGGCTTCTGTTCGCAGCGTTGAAGCCGTACAAGGAGCGGCAGGATAAGGGGACGGACGCTTTCAGCGTGCAGAAGGATTTGAGCCGCAAGCTGTACAGCATCAAGGAGGGGATGGTCTTCTCCATCAACCCGCCTTCCATTCCTGGTCTGGGTTCCACCGGAGGCTTTGAGTTTGTCATCCAGAACAAGGGGGGAGCTTCGGCCCAGGATCTGGAAAAGCTCACCAAGCAGTTTATTGCCGAGACCCACAAGCGTAAAGAGTTGACTGGCGTCTCCAGTACCTATTCGGCCAGCCAGCGACAGTTGAACCTGGACGTTGACCGGGTGCGTTGCGAACTGCTGGGGGTGCCGGTTTCAACGGTGTACGATACCTTGCAATCCTATTTCGGTTCATCCTATGTGGGGCAGTTCATCCAGTATGGACGGATCTGGCAGGTGATTGTCCAATCCGAGCCCGATTACCGTGACAAGCCCAATGACTTGAACCAGATTTACGTCCGCTCCAACAGCGGTTCCATGATTCCAATCTCTTCCGTTGCTACGATCAGTTATGTCGCCGGTCCCAGTATCCTGCCCCGCTTTAACGGTTTTCCCGCAGCCAAGCTGAACGGCAGCCAGGCGCCAGGTTTCAGTTCAGGGCAAGCGATATCTGCCATGGAGGAAGTGGCAAAACAGGTGCTGCCTGATGGTTACAGCTATTCCTGGGCAGGACAGGCCTTTGAAGAGAAGAAGTCCGGCAACACCTCAACCATCGCCTTTGCCTGTGGCCTGATCATGGTCTTTTTGATTCTGGCGGCCCAGTATGAAAAATGGTCGCTGCCGATCGGGGTGGTGCTGTCGGTGCCCTTTGCCATCTGTGGTGCCCTGCTGCTGACCTGGGGGCTTGGACTGGAAAACGATGTCTACTTTCAGGTTGGTCTGCTCACCCTGGTGGGCCTGTCTGCCAAAAACGCCATCCTGATTATCGAATTTGCCTCCGACAACCTGCGCAAGGGGATGTCGCCAACCGATGCTGCAATTGAGGCGGCCCGCCTGCGTCTGCGGCCCATTGTCATGACCTCGCTGGCCTTTATTCTGGGTTGCGTGCCGATGGCCATTGCCACAGGTGCCGGGGCCAACAGCCTGCGGGCCATCGGTACCGGCGTGATCGGCGGCATGCTGGCCTCCACCCTGGTTGCGTCATCTTTTGTGCCGCTGTTCTTTGTGCTTTTGGAGGAAGGCAGCGGGTTTTTCAGCCGCAGGAAGAAAAATGAGGCTGCACAGCCGGCAGCGGAAGGGAACAACGGTCATGCGTAATCTCTGCTTTGCCCTGTTGCTGATGCTGCTGACCGGTTGCACGGTCGGTCCCGATTATATCCGTCCCGATGTGGCGGCTCCCGAGCGCTGGACGGTTGACTATCAGGCCGCCGCCGGTCTGGCTGACAGCCAGTGGTGGAAACAGTTTGGTGATCCGGCGCTGGACAGCCTGATCGAGCAGGCGGTGCGGGGCAATCTGGACCTGAAGAGCGCCACGGCCAAGGTGGATCAGTATCTGGGAGCGCTGGACGCCACCCGCTCACAGTATTATCCCCAGATCAGCGCCGGGTTTGACGCCGGTGGCAAACGGGCGGCCGGCATAACCACCGAGAGCTATCAGGCGGCCCTCAACGCCACCTGGGAACTGGATCTGTGGGGTAGAATCCGGCGTTCCAGCGAAGCGGCCCGGGCCCAGATTGCCGGGAGTGAGGCAGGGCGGCGCGGCGTGCTGCTGACCCTGGTGGCCAATGTGGCCTCAGGCTACCTGACCCTGCGTGGACTGGACCGGCAACTGGAGATTACCAGGGCGACGGAAAAGGCCTATGCCGAGAGCCTGAATCTTTTTCAACTGCGTTTTAAATACGGCACGGTTTCGCAGCTTGAAGTGTCACAGGCGGAGTCCCAGTTTGAGTCGGCCCGTCAGTCTATTCCGGTCTACGAATCCCAGATACGCCAGCAGGAAAACCTGCTTTCACTGCTGCTGGGGCGGGCTCCGGGGGCGATTCCCCGTGGCAAAAACCTGGATGAACTGACGCCGCCCGATATTCCGGCTGGTTTGCCTTCGCAGCTTCTGGAGCGCCGTCCGGATATCATCCAGGCCGAGCAGTCACTGGTTGCCGCCAATGCCCAGGTGGGCGTGGCCATAGCAGGCTATTTCCCTAAAATATCACTGACCGGCGCTTTGGGGGTGGCCAGTAACGATATTGGCCGGTTGTTTGTGCCGGGCAGCAATATCTGGTCTGCTGCAGGTCAGGCCGTGGCACCGCTTTTAAATTTTGGTCAGACTTCGGGGCAGGTAAAGCAGGCAGAAGCCCAGCAGCAGCAGGCTATGTTTCAGTATCAGCAGGCTGTGCTGACCGGATTCAAGGATGTGGAAGATGCTCTTGTCAAGACCACCAAGGGCAGGGAACAGTTGGCGGCGCAGAAACGTCAGGTGGCGGCCCTGGAAGAGTACTCGCGTCTTTCTCGCTTACAGTTTGAGGCTGGTACATCCAACTATTTGCAGGTGCTGGATGCAGACCGTTCGCTGTTCACCGGCAAGCTCAACAGAACACAGACCCAATATGATCTGCTGGTGTCGCTGATATCGGTCTACAAGGCCATGGGGGGCGGTTGGATAGCTGAGGCGGACAAGCTGGGGGAGACGACAAAGAAATAAGGTATCCGCATTACGTGATTGACGCGCTTGAAATACATGATTTATCTTTACACAGACAAAGCGGAGTACATATGCCATTCAACCAGCTACAATTTGACAAAATAACATCTTTGGCCAAAAGCTACGGTGCAACCAGGCTTATCCTTTTTGGTAGTGCCAAGGACAATCCTGAGACTGCACGGGATATTGATCTGGCATGCGATGGTATTTCCGGCTGGAGGCTGTATGAGCTTGCTGCTCGCCTTGAAGATGAGATAAATGCACCTCTTGACCTCGTTCCGCTTGCCCCGCCTACGCGATTCACTCAGATGATTGAGAGAAATGGCAGGCGACTCTTGTGAATATATCTGAATTGCGAGAAGAGATCAGTATAGAACTCGAAATGATGGGAACGGTAGTTGCTGAAGCCGTATCTCTGCTGAACGATAGTGCAGATGCACAAGAACCAACTGTCAGGGAGAAAACGGCTGCAGCGGCTTTTCTGGCGCAATTCTATGGAGGCATTGAAAATATACTGAAGAGAATTCACCGTTACCACGATATTCCGCTACCTTCTGGAGATTCGTGGCATATTGTAATCTTCAAGAGATTTTGTAATCCAGCATTTTCACCATTTCCAGTCTTGTTCGACTCATCATTAGCTGCTGATCTGGCTCCGTTCCGTAAATTTCGCCATGTGGTCTATCACGGATATGGTTTTCAATTTGACTGGAGCCGTATGAAAGGCGGACTGGGCACTGTTGAAAACATTTATTCCCGTTTTTCCTCTGTCGTCTCAGAATATGTAACAAAACTCTCGGTGTAGGTCATTGCCGCATTAGCCCCTGATCATATCCAGTTGAAAATGTCCTTTAAGTAACTGAATTATCTGATTGACCCCCTTGAATGCCTGCCGCAATTGCTCCCGTTCCCGTTCGCTCAAGAGCAGGGGATCTATTCTGTTATCCGGTTTTCTGCCTTCCTTCATGGCCTTAAATTGACTGCGCAGCCGCAGGCTCAGCAGAAAACTGAAAGCATCTTCAATGACATCCAGGTCTGATGCGGCAAAGCTGGCCTGCTCACGCAACCGTTCAATCTTTTCCCAGGTGTTCCCGCCCATGATTCCCTTTTCCAGCGCAATCAGACTGACCCCCAGAGTCAGCGTGAACACTCCCCCCTTTTTCAAATCAAACGTTCCTTTGCTTTCTCCGCTTGAATCAGTCTTGATCTGCCCGAAAAGTCCCAGAGGCGGTTTGAAGCGGACAATATTACGGGCCATGTAAGGGAAAAATAGCGCTGTCTGGTGGGTGGTGGTGATGATGTGTTCCCGCAGCGCCTGCTGTAACGCATGATCGCCGTGGATGGCCCGCATATCCTGAAACATACCGAAATTTACCATGTTGTCAGGTTTCGGGGTGCTTATCCAGGTGGTCAGTATCTCTTTCCATTCGCTCAGGCTGTGACGCCATTGAGGGTTGATGGCCATGGTGTTGCCGGGACAGCGGGGTACCCCCAGATACTCCAGGGCTTCGACAAGCCGGGCTGCAAAACGATCCATTTCCGGAAGACGCTCCGGTGGCAGGTCATCGGCGTATACCAGCGCGCTGTCCTGGTCGGTGCGCAGGGTCTGCTCGCCTCTCCCTTCGCTGCCCAGCATCAGAAAAGCAGTTCCTTCCGGCAGGCTGATCCCTTCCCGTTGTTCCATCAGAGCAATGACACGTGTGGTCAATGCATCATTGAAATGGGCGATTAAGGAGATAAGACTGTGAGTGTCGGCGCCGGTATTGATGGCGTATTCCAGCATTTCGCTCATCCGGCGGCCTATGGCCCGCAGTTGTTCGAAGGTTTCGCAGGTTTCAATCTCTTGGGACAGGTAGAGTGGACAGCGAGTCTGTACCCGCAACAGGTCAGTGTTGGTCAGAAGCCCAGTTATGCGTCCGGCGTTGTCTGTCACCACCAGACGATGAATTTTATGTTTGGCCATGGTGAAGATGGCCTTGAAGAGATAATCCTGTTCCAGGATGGTAATCAGCCCCGGATGCATGATGTCGGCTACCGTCTGTGTATGCAGGCTCTCAGGCGCTGTCGCCACCAGGTTGCGCAGATCCCGCAGGGTCACGATACCGTGCGGAATTTCGCCGTCAGCTACGATCACACCGGTTATGTTGTGCTTTTGCATCAGTCTGGCCAGATCAACCACAGAGGTGCCGGAACTGCAGGTGACAGGAGTTCTGGAGCAAAGGGTTCCTGCCTGGATGAAAAAGAAGCTGTCTTCATGCAAGGTGCTGCCGGGCATTATGTCCCTCCAAAGTCTGCGTCTCCACAATTATGTCCCTTGTGCCCCATTTCTTTCCACAAGGCAACCCTCTAAAAATGCATGCTGACCCTGAGGCCGGACAATGCCCGTAAACGTTATTTTGAAAAATTAAAAACAATAATGAAACAATTGATGTGTTTGGTACTGAGTCAGGTCTTGAAATGCTATTGATAAAACGATCTGTTTGGAAATTAATAAGACAACCTTGATCTTTTTAACTGTTTTTAGTTGGTTTAAGATGCTGATAACAATAGGTTTTGTTTCTGTGCTGTATTTTAAACTTGGCAGTTGAAAAAAATCATTGACAGAATTTATAACGATGTATTAATGAGAATAAAACGAAATCATTAAAAGTGGATTTAGTGCGTGATGGCATAGTTGCGGGTACAGACAGATTTTGTTTCGGCAGAGCGGAGCGATCATCAATGAAAACCGCAAAAAGAGAACGAGAGACATACTCGGTACAGGCAGTGATCAAGGCTATTGAGCTGCTTGAGGTGCTGTCGTCCGAGCACGAGCACGCCACAGTTCCGCATCTGGCGTCGCGGCTGAACCTCAGCCGCAACAAGATATTCCGCCTGGTGGCCACCCTTGAGGCAAAGGGGTTGGTGGAACGGAATGAGGAGAACAATTCTTTCCATCTGGGGATTCAGGCCTTTGAGATGGCCCAGCATATCCTGAAAAGTGCCAGTCTGATCCGCATGGCCCACCCAATTATGGAAGAGTTGGCCCGCAAGCTGGACGAGGCGGTTTACATCACGGTTGCCAACAATGATGAGGTTCTGTTTCTGGATATGGTGGATTCGCTGCAACAGGTAAAGGCAGTGGACATGGTGGGTAAGCGTTTCCCGTTTTTTACCAACGCTGCCGGCAAGGTGATTAAATCCTTAAGCTCCCCTGATTTTCTGACCCGTGGCAGACGCCGCCGGGATATCCCTGATCTGGAAGCCCTTGAGATAGAGTTGCAGGAGATTCGCAGGCGTGGTGTTGCCGTGGATTTCAACGGTCTGGGAGAAGGGGTCTGCGCAGTTGCGGTGGCCATCAGGGACTATGCGGGCAAGGTGGTCTGTGCCCTGACCCTGTTGGCTCCTTCCTTTCGGATGCTCCAGGGACGATTGGAGCAGGAGGTGATTCCTTCGATGCTTGAAGGAGCTGATACGCTTTCCAGGAAGTTTGGTTACACACGGGCCTACGCCTGAAAAAGGCGGTGGTCCGGTGAATGAAATACAGAGGCGCCGTAATGGGTTTTGCAGTATCTGGATCACACCCGCGACAGGACAGGCAGGGACAGCGGATTGCCGCAGTCTCCGTAAAGAAAGGAGGATAGCCGTACACAGTCGTCGGGCACAAGGGTAGGCTGTTAACATCACATTTGGAGGAACATTATGGAAAAAGCAAAAGCTGATGCGTATTGGAAAGAGAACCTTACCTATATCTCCATCCTGCTGGCGATCTGGTTCGGCGTCTCCTATTTTGCCGGTATCATGATCTGCGACCAGCTGGATACCATGAGGATCGGTGGTTTCCCGTTGGGATTCTGGTTTGCCAACCAGGGGTCTGAGGTGGTCTTCTGCATTCTGATTGTCGTCTACGTTTTCCTGATGAACAATCTGGACAAGAAGTACGATGTTCACGAAGGCTGATTACACACAATTATCTCAAAGAGGTGACACAATATGAGTATTCTTACCTGGACCTATATCATCGTTGGCCTTTCCTTCTCGCTGTACATCGGTATCGCCTTCTGGGCCAAGGCCAAGACCACCGGCGACTTCTATGCTGCCGAGCAGTCGGTGCACCCGGTGCTGAACGGTATGGCCACCGGTGCTGACTGGATGTCTGCCGCCTCCTTTATCTCCATGGCCGGTCTGATCTCCTTCCTGGGACGTGACGGCTCTATGTACCTGATGGGCTGGACCGGCGGCTACGTGCTTCTGGCCATGCTGCTGGCTCCTTACCTGCGCAAGTACGGCAAGTTCACCGTGCCCCAGTTCATCGGCGATCGCTACTACTCCAGCTCCGCCCGGATCATCGCCCTGGTCTGCGCCATCTTCGTCTCCTTCACCTATGTTGCCGGTCAGATGCGCGGCGTGGGTGTGGTCTTCTCCCGCTTCCTGGAAGTGCCGGTTAACACCGGTGTTATCATCGGTATGGCCCTGGTGTTCCTGTATGCCACCATGGGCGGCATGAAGGGCATCACCTACACCCAGGTGGCCCAGTACTGCGTGCTGATTGTGGCCTACATGATTCCGGCAATCTTCGTCTCCATGCAGTTCACCGGTAACCCGATCCCGCAACTTGGTTACGGTGCTAGCATCTCTGCCGATGGTGCAGCCATCCTTGGTGACCCTTCTGCTCAGGGCAAGTATCTGCTTGACGTTCTGAACGGCCTGCACAAGGACCTGGGCTTTGCGGCCTACACCACCGGCCTGCGTCCCAAGATCGACGTCTTCTTCATCACCATCGCCCTGATGGTTGGTACTGCCGGTCTGCCCCACGTTATCATCCGGTTCTTCACCGTGCCCAAGATTCGTGACGCCCGTTCCTCTGCCGGCTGGGCGCTGTTGTTTATCGCTATCCTCTACACTACGGCTCCGGCAGTTTCAGCCTTTGCCCGCGTTAACTTCATCAAGACCCTGCACAACGTAAAGTACGAGAACGCTCCCCAGTGGTTCAAAAACTGGGAGAAGACCAAGCTGGTTTCCTGGAAAGACAAGAACGGCGACGGCCTCATGCAGTACGCCAAAGGCAATATCGCTGACCCCAAGTCTGCCAACGAACTGAAAATCGACAACGACATCATCGTGTTGGCTTCCCCTGAAATCGCCAAGCTGCCCAACTGGGTTATCGCGCTGGTTGCTGCCGGTGGTCTTGCTGCCGCTCTTTCAACTGCCGCTGGTCTGTTGCTGGTTATCTCCGCATCTATTTCCCACGACCTGTTGAAACTGACTTTGATGCCTGATCTTTCCGAGAAGGGCGAACTGCTGGCAGCGCGTATTGCTGCAGGCTTCGCGGTCTGTATCGCCGGTCTGTTCGGTATCTATCCTCCGGGCTTTGTGGCCCAGGTTGTTGCCTTTGCCTTCGGTCTGGCTGCCGCTTCCTTCTTCCCGGCCATCATCATGGGTGTTTTCAACAAGAAGATCACCAAGGAAGGCGCCCTGACCGGCATGGTCGTCGGTATTGTCTTCACCGCAGCCTACATTATCTACTTCAAGTTCATGATGCCTGCTTCCTACAACGTGCCGGCTAACTGGTGGTTCGGTGTTTCTCCGGAAGGTATCGGTACCGTTGGTATGTTCCTAAACTTCATCATTGCCTGGGTTGTCTCCAAGTTCACCCCGGAGCCGCCGCAGGAAGTTCAGGACCTGGTTGCCTCCCTGCGTTACCCCGGCAAGGAAGTTCCACCTCCTGCTGCAGGTCACTGATGACTGTTGAATGAATCGATGAATCTGTGTAACATGAGCGGCTGCCAGAAACGGCAGCCGCTTTTTCACTAAGAGATGGAGTGTTCATGTTTTTCAAAAAGCTGAAATTTCGTGAAATAACCGTATTCAAGCGCAAGAACATCCGTGGTTTTGTGGGGGGACTGCTGGGCATTGCCGCTGGCATGAGTCTTACCACCACCATTATCCCGACCGCGGTCACGACCGTTGTTGGCGGTGAGGTTTTTTTTGTGCGTTTTGCCCTTGCTGACTACTTTGCCCACACTGCCCTGGTCTGGTGTGCCGCTGCCTGGGCAACGGCCCGCATTGGTTCAACCAAGCTCGGAGCGATAATACTCGGTCTCACCGGGGCAATTACCGGGCTGTTGCTGGCTCTGGCCCAGCTTGGTACTGCAACCAACATCGTGCTTTCATCAACCATTGGTTCGCTGATTTATGGTGTCATTGGTGGTCTGATCATCAGCGGGATCATGCCCGGTGACGATGAACGGATTATGATTAATTTGGACAAGAAAAAACCGGAAGAGAATAGTTGATCAAATGATTTGTCATCAATCGATGATACGCAGTTTGTAACCCACTCCCGGTTCGGTGATGATGTAGCGGGGGCGTGAAGGATCAGGCTCCAACTTGTGTCGCAGGTTGCTGATGTTAACCCGCAACACCTGTGGCTGGTCAATGTAGGCATCTCCCCAGACCTGTTTCAGTATCTGGTTAAGGGTAACGACTTTCCCGGCGTATGACACCAGAAGCCGCAAAATATCGTATTCGGTGGGGGTTAGCGCCATGTCGGCCCCGCGCAGGGCTACCCTGCGGCTGGCAAGGTCAACCTCAAGCTCACCGGATTTGAAGAGCGGTTCCGCAGTCTGCACCACCCGGCGTAAGGCAACACGGATACGCGCCAGCAGTTCAGCCATGCCGAACGGCTTGCTTAAGTAATCGTCAGCTCCCGCATCAAGTGCCAGCACCTTGTCATCCTCTCGTTCTCGCACCGACAGCACAATGATCGGTACGGTTGACCATTCGCGCATGCGGCGGATGACTTCAATGCCGTCCATGTCGGGCAGCCCCAGATCCAGTAACACCAAGTCCGGTTTAAACATGGCTGTGGCGGTCAGCGCCGCGACGCCGTTGTCCGCAATCTGCAGGGTAAAGCCTTCGCTGGACAGGATGGATCGAAGAAACTTCTGGATGGTGATTTCGTCATCAACCACCAGGATTCGTGAAGGGGGGCTGCTCTGCTTGTCAGGGGCCATGGTTTGTATCCTCGGTATGTTGGGGTAGCGAAAGGGGAATCGAGAGGGTAACCGCCAGGCCGCCGTCAGGTCTGTTTTCGGCGTGGATTGTCCCACCATGGGCCTCAACGATGCCGTGGCAGATGGAAAGTCCCAGCCCGGTGCCGCTGACTCCCTCTGGCACCGGTACCCGGTAGAATTTTTCGAAAACACGCTCAAGATCTTGCTCCGGGATACCGGAGCCGTGGTCGGCTGTCATGATCAACAGACTGTCTCCGTTGCACCAGGCTGTCACCTCTATGGCACTGCCGGGTGGTGAGTATTTTGTGGCATTGTCCAGAAGATTGATCAGTACCTGATTCATCAGCGCCATATCCATATCCACCAGTGGTAGTTCCGGCGCAAGATCCACAATTACCTGCCTGTTGAGCAGTTGACGCTCCATGGCGCCCAGCGCGCAGCCGATCAGATCCTGTACATCGCATGGCTCCATTTTCAGGATCATCCCCCCTGCTTCCAGACGTGTCATGTCCAGTAACTTGCCCACAAAGCGGTTCAGTCGATCCGCTTCATCCTTGGCATTTTCCAGCAGTTCCCGCTGAATAGTGGGAGTCAGCCGGTCTCCCTCCACCAGAATACTGCTCAGGACGCCGGTAATAGTTGAGAGGGGGGTCCTCAGATCGTGGGATACGGAGTTCAGAAGAGCCCGTTCCAGTTTCTGACGCATCCGCAGGTTCTGCGCCTGTTCAGCCTCATGTGAAAGTTCAACCCGTTCAAGGGCCAATGCGGTCTGTGTGGCGAATGCTTCAAGCAGGCGGTGTGTTTGCTCAGGTGGACGTGTGGAATCGCCGGTCAAGGCCACTGCCATGACGCCAAAGGTGCGCTGCATGGTCGCCAGGGGAAAGCAGCAGAATTTACCCTGAAAAGGCTGATAGTGTTCAAGGTATTGTCCGGTCAGGTTAGCCTGTAGCGCTACAGCACGTTCTTCTTCTCCCGGAAAAAAGTCGCTGCTGGCCTTAGTTAACTCCAGCTCTTCCCCGTTAGTTATAAACAATGCTGCTGATACCGTCAGAGTCATTTCAATATTGGAGATGACCGTGGCCAGGATGGCTGGACGGTCCGTTGCGGTGACCAGTTCGCGGCTGAGCCGGTACAGGCTGGCGGTTTCCGCCTCACGCTCCCGCAGGGCTTCGGCTCGTTCACGGGCCTTGGTTACCAGGGAGCTGATAACCGTTCCTGTCACGAGCAGTCCCAGGAACGTGGCCAGATACTCCTTGCGTTGAAAAGCAAAACCGTAACGTGGTGGAACATAGAGGTAGTTGTGCATGAAGGCGCTCAGCACGACGGTGAGAATGGCCGGTCGCCGTCCCATGTTGAATGCTGCCAGCACGACGGTTACCAGATAGATCATCAACAGGTTGATTGGCAGCAGTAGTGGACGCAGAATTTCGCATACCAGAGTTGCTCCGGCCACCATCAGGATACTTGCCAGATAACCAAACACGGTGGACGTTCCCAGAAGGTTTGAAAACCTGTTCAGTGCCCCGGTATCGAGAGAGTCCATCTTCATGGGATTGTCTGCCTGTGTCTTGTGGTGAACATAAAATAATCAGTGTGTCGTTTGGAAAGATAGGTTCCGAAGCTGATTTTTGTCAACTGTTTGCTCCTGCAGCTGGTGGGCAATCTGGCATTAGACACTGAATTATAAGTATCTTACGACAGAGATCGCTCGCGTATTAATGTTTTTTTAATTACAGTAACATGGTTTAATCAAGCGGTGTTTTTTATGGTCTGATAAAATCAATACATTGGTTTATTATGTAAATTACCGATTTTAATTGAAAAAAATATAATATCTGCGTCTGCAAATAATCAGTTGACAGTAATAGAATATCGTATTATTTTTCAGAAAAGTTTATTTTACAAACGTCATTTGATTTATTGTATAAAGAAATTATAAATAGTGGTGGCGGCGGTTGGTCTGGCTGATATATGGCCGCTGCATGTGCGTTTTACTAACTACATCAGGTTATTGGAGGATTAATAAATGCGAGAGAAAGGACAATATTCAGTTCAGGCTGTTGTCAAGGCCATTGAGCTGCTTGAGGCTCTGGCCCAGGATGTGGACAGCCCTACGGTGCCGGTTCTTGCCAATAAGCTGTCGCTGAGTCGCAATAAGACCTTCCGATTGCTGGCTACTCTTGAAGAAAAAGGGCTGGTGGAGCGCAATGAGGATAACGGAACCTTCCAGCTGGGGGTTCAGTCCTTTGAGATGGCCCAGAATATCCTTAAATGCGCCAACCTGATCAAGATGGCCCATCCGGTGATGGAGGAGCTGGCCCGCAAGCTGGATGAGGCGGTCTACATCACGGTGATTAACAATGACGAAGTGCTTTTTCTGGATATGGTTGATTCGCTGCAGCAGGTGAAAGCAGTGGACATGGTGGGTAAGCGTTTCCCGTTTTTCAGCAATGCCGCCGGCAAGGTGATCAAGTCCTTGAGTTCAACTGATTTCCTGAGCCGGGGCAAGCGTCGCCGCGACATTCCTGATATGGAGGCGTTTGAGAAAGAGTTGCAGGAGATTCGTAAACGCGGTTTTGCCGTTGATTTTAACGGTCTGGGAGAGGGGCTCTGCGCAGTTGCAGTGGCCATCCGTGATTATGCCGGCAAGGTGGTCTGCTCGCTGACACTGCTGGCCCCTTCCTTCCGGATGCTACAGGATCGCCTTGATAAGGAAGTGATTCCTTCCATGCTGGAGGGTGCTGAAGTGTTGTCCACCAAATTCGGTTATACGCGGTCCTACGCCTGAAGAGCAGAGGGAGCCGATTTTTTAAGTTCATCCCCGGAGCGGGAGCGGCAGGGGCAAGGTAACAGCGCCCCACAAGGAAAGGAGGAGAGAGGCCGTCGGAAAATCCGGGCAGAAGGTGCGTAACTACACAGCAAGATTTAACTGAAAACAGGCAGTATTCACGAGAGGAGGAAGTTATGGATAAGAGTGGTCAGGCTTACTGGCAGGCAGTGCTTAAACTGTTGGCCGGCGTTCTTGCCGTATGGTTCTTGGTATCCTACGGTTGCGGTATTCTGTTCGCACCGGCCTTGAATAACATTCATCTGGGCGGTTATCCCCTGGGCTTCTGGTTTGCACACCAGGGTTCCATGTACGCATTTGTTGCCATTATTTTCGTCTTTGCGAAGCTGATGGGCAATCTTGACAAAAAATTCGACGTTCACGAAGAATAAGAGGAGGCATACATACATGGAACTGCAAACTTTGACTTATCTTGTTGTCGGTCTCACCTTTGCCCTCTACATCGGCATCGCCGTGTGGGCACGGGCCGGCACCACCAGTGAATTTTACGTAGCCGGTGGAAACGTTCCCCCGGTTGTAAACGGTATGGCAACTGCGGCTGACTGGATGTCGGCTGCTTCGTTCATCTCCATGGCCGGTCTGATCTCCAACATGGGTTACGGCGGCGGTCTGTTCCTGATGGGCTGGACCGGCGGTTATGTGCTCATGGCCTGTCTGCTGGCGCCCTACTTGCGCAAATTCGGCAAATTCACTGTTGCCTCCTTCGTACAGGAGCGTTTTTACTCAAAGACAGCCTCAGCGGTCTCGGTTCTCTGCCTGCTGACCATGTCAACCACTTACATCATCGGTCAGATGACCGGCGTTGGTGTTACCTTCTCCCGCTTCCTGGGCGTTTCCAATGACATGGGTATCTACATCGGTATGGCAATCGTGTTCTCCTACGCCGTGTTCGGCGGTATGAAGGGGATTACCTACACCCAGGTGGCTCAGTACTGCGTGCTGATCCTGGCCTATACTGTTCCGGCCATCTTTATTGCCTTCCAACTGACCGGCAACCCGATTCCGCAGCTTGGCCTCGGCTCCGACATCATTGGCACCAACGTATCGCTGCTCACCAAACTGAACCAGGTGGTTACTGACCTCGGTTTTGGCGAGTACACGACCGCCTTGCCGGGTAGCAGGCTGAACATGTTTGTCTACACCATCTCCCTGATGGTTGGTACTGCCGGTCTGCCCCACGTTATCATCCGTTTCTTCACTGTGCCAACGGTTGCCTCGGCCCGTTCATCAGCTGGCTGGGCACTGGTCTTTATTGCCATCCTTTACACCACTGCTCCGGCAGTTGCTGCCATGGCCCGTTACAACCTGCATGCCACCATGACCCCGGCAGTAAAGACCGGCAGCGATATCTTTGCTCCTGAGGGCAGCCTTGCATACGCTGACAAACCAGCATGGGTGGGGCGCTGGGAAAAAACCGGCCTGCTGAAGTTCAAGGATCTTAACGGCGATGGTCGGATCCAGTACTACAACGACAAATCCAAGAACCCGGCATTCCTTGACAAGGCTGCTGCAGCCGGCTGGAAAGGCAATGAGCTGACTGTTAACGCCGATATTATCGTGTTGGCCAACCCTGAAATTGCCCTGCTGCCCAACTGGGTTATCGCCCTGGTGGCTGCCGGCGGTGTTGCGGCGGCGCTCTCCACTGCAGCAGGTCTGTTGCTTGCCATCTCGGCAGCCTTCTCACACGACCTGATGAAGAACATCTTCTTGCCTGACCTGTCTGAGAAGGGTGAGCTGCTGTCCGGTAAGATTGCGATGGTCTTTGCCATTATCGTGGCCGGTTATCTGGGCCTCAACCCTCCGGGCTTTGCCGCCGGTACCGTGGCCCTGGCCTTCGGTATTGCTGCAAGTACCATCTTCCCGGTTCTGATGATGGGTATCTTTAACAAGAAGATGAACAAGGAAGGCGCCATCGCCGGTATGCTTGCCGGTCTGTTCATTACCCTGTTCTACGTGTTTGCCCATAAAGGTCTCTTCTTTATCAAGGGTACCGGGTACCTGAACCTGATCGGTGGAGCCAACTCCTTCTTCGGGATCACCCCGGAAGCCTTCGGCACCATTGGTGCACTGACCAACTTCCTGGTAGCCTATATTGTCAGCAAGATGACCCCGGAATGCCCGGAGCATATTCAGCATCTGGTTGAAGATGTCCGTACCCCCCGTGGCGCTGCCAAGTCTGTAGAAGGCGCTCACTAAGTCAAGCAACACAGACTGATTGCTCAGTCGCTGTAAGTCACGAGCCCCGCCGGTTTCCGGCGGGGCTCGTATGCATAAAGTTGTTGCCAGGCCTCGCAGGGTCATATACAAAAACACATCTTATTTCTGGAGTGACGCAATGGTTTTTGATGCAGCAACAGCTTTGATCTGGATTCTGTACCTGGCTCTGTTTCCAATGGCCTTTTACTGGTTTCGCCGAGCCTGGAAAATCTTTATCAAGAAGGATTACAGTGAGGTTGCCCTCAAAAGCGGACTGCCGCCAGCCAATCCTGAAAAATGGGCCACGGTTACCGGTGTTGTCAATATTATGGCAGGTAGTTCTGCCGTCTGGATCATCGTAGGTGTTATCCTCTACATCGCCACCGGCATCCTGATCGGCCCGTTCAGCTCTTTTGACGGCTGGAACGCCTACGCCGGATCGACCATCTGGTTAAAGCTCATTATAGATTTCATTATCAAGCGTCAGGCCCACCCGATAGTTCTGGGTAAAAAGAAAAAGGAGAGCACTCAGGAATAATGTTCTCTTCCTCCCAAGTCACATCTTTATAAATCCTCCTCTCAGGCAACGAAAACCGTGGGCCATGGTCGGATAATCCCGGCACATGGCCGGTTTTGTGTCGTTTATGCTGCACACAGCGGTGTCAGGTCCGTTTTTTTGCAAAAACGGACAGGGATCAACCAGTTTTCCGGTGTCTGGATCACACCAGATCCATCCCAACCGGTTAACCCGGCCTAACAGATCGCCCCGTCCTTCCCGTTTCCAGCGTGTAACATCGGAATGGGTCACATTCAGATGCCCTCCAAAAAATTTGCAACAGTCTCCGCAGCAGGCGCACCCACCCGTTGCAGCAGGCACCTGTGCATCCGGCCCTGTGAAATAGTGCTTGATAGTATCAAGGAACATGGCCACTCCTTTCCGGCATGCATAACCGCCTGTCCTCTCCATGACAAAAAGAGAGAAGCGCTACGATGCCGTGAAAACCGCGACTTCGCCGTTATACGTTTACGAGAAAAGATGCGGTTTCAGCAGAGGGGAGGGGCTCGATTGTGGTAGGGAAACTGGTAGTATTGTACGACGGGGTATGCATGAGAAGCTGTTGTATATGACACTGTTGTGACAGCGGTATAAACGGCTTCTGCTCTGTCCAGGACTACCATCCTGGCTTTCCGGAGTTCAGTTTTTCTTGTTGAAGCGCTTACTTCGCACTCGGGTGTAAAGTTTGGAATACGGTCTGTTGAAAAGGAGAGGGGGGAGACCAGCAGCAGGGAAACGATCAGCAGTTTTGAAAACAGTCGTAACGGGGCAGTGGCCAGGGCTGCCCGGCGCAAGGCTGGAATTCGACCGGTAATCGGCGACAAGCAGGTGGCCAGCGTGGGCCTAAAATATGTTCTGGTGCAGGGAACACGCATCATTGCAGCCCCCAATCATGCCGTAATGGTTTATCGGATAAACAGGTAGAGCACCGACATGATCGCCAAAAATGATACTGCCAGAAGCACCCAGATGCCAATGGGATGTGAGCCGGAGCGATTGCGTTCCTCCAGCCAGATTTCAAGCTGTTCGCTATTGCGGTTGTCCCCTGAAACTGCCGCCAGCATGCGGAGACCTTGCCGCTGGATCAGAAAGGCTGGCTCCCGGAAAAAGCGGCTGAGACGCTCAGGCAGTCGAACGGCAAAAACCTTTTCAGCCCACTGATTCAGGTTGTTGAAGGTGCGGTCGGCTGCTGTGAAGAACAGTTTGCCGCCTTTGCGGTAGAACCAGTCGGCATCAATATTTATCGAGCGAATCTCAGCCGGGTAAATGCCGGAAAGAAGCAACAAGGTAAAAGCAAGAGCGGAAAAGAACAATAACTGCGTCTGGGTAATGACATGGCCCAGAGTATACGGTTGGTAATCAGTTGCAAAGGGGAGCAGGCCGTAGAGGTACTGGGGAAAAGTTCCGATGAAAACACACAAACAGGCTGCAATACCCATGGCCAGCAACATATGTTTTGGAGCTTCCTTGCAGCGCAGGCCTGAATCATGGGAGAAGAAGGCGAAAAACGGGATCTTAATCCCGGCATGGTGGAATACGCCGGCGGATGCAAAAAGCAGGACAAACCAGACGAATCTCAGGTTACCCTGACCGGCTGCCTCCATTACCATCGACTTGCTTACAAAACCGCTAAATAGCGGAAACGCCGAAATGGAAGCTGCGCCGACGATGCAGAAGGTACAGGTCCACGGCATATACTTGTAGAGGCCACCCAGATCAGTAGCGTTTATTTTGCCGGTTCTATACATGACGGCTCCCATGGTCATAAACAGCAGACCCTTGAAGAGTATGTCATTGAATGCGTGAGCAACGGCGCCATTGATTGCCAGCTCGGTGCCGATTCCTATGCCTACCACCATAAATCCGACCTGGTTAATCAGCGAATACGCGAGAACTCGTCGAAGGTCGTTTTCAATGACGGCATAAAATATCGGGAAGGCAGCCATTGCGGTGCCTATCCAGACCAGTGCCTCGGTGCCCGGAAAAGTACGTGCAAGCAGATAGATTGCAGTCTTTGTCGTGAAAGCTGAAAGAAAGATGGTGCCGGTGATGGTCGCTTCCGGATAGGCGTCAGTAAGCCAGGAGTGTACACCGGGCCAGGCGCAGTTAACCCCCACGCCGATGAAGATGAGGTACGAGGCAAGGCCGCTTAAACCGATAAAGGTCACGGCGGCGCTGCCGGTCTGTTGAACATGCAGAATAATGCCGGCCAGCAGGCATAAACCTCCTGCGACATGGATCATGAAATAGCGAAAAGCAGCGCCAAGCGCCTTGGGTGTTCTCTGAGCCAGTATCAGAAACGATGCGCTGACCGTCAGCAGTTCCCAGAAAACGAAGAGTGTAAAAAAGTCGCCGGCAAAGGTGACACCCAGGGCTGCACCGGCGTACACCAGACCGGCTACGTTCTGCACATCATCTTCAACATGCAGTGCATACAGAATCGAAATAAATGATACCAGATGAAAAATATAACCGAAAATCAGACTGAGCCGGTCGACGTTGGCAAATACCAGGTCGTATCCAAGAAAGGTGAAGTTCCAGTGCTGGCCGAGAGGAATCGCCAGCAAATTGACGAAGCTCAGTACCGGTAATGCCAGCATCCATGCATTCTTCAGCTTGCCCTTGAGAAACGGTACGAGCAAAGCCCCGACGATAAGGATGACGGCGGGTGGAAGGGCGTTAATCATAATAGTCCTCTTTGCGCATTACCAAAGGCCGCAGTACATATTTGGCGATAATAACCAGAATCACACAGGCAACAAAGCCATAGACCGAATAAAAACCGAAGTATTCCTCCCAAGGAAAGATCGTATGTTTATGGTAGATGAAGTCAACTCCAAGCAGCAGTATAACGCTTGCATAAAAAACAATAAGCAGGCGCTTAACATTCTGCGGATTATCAAATATCCCTGTTTTTTCTTGTATGTCTGAAGTTTCTTTCATCGGCCTTGGTTCCTTCACAGCTAAAGGGTTTTGTAGAATATCAGCGCCAGATAGAGCACTCCAACCGTTATGGCACTATAGAAAACCGGTCGGTATCCCTCCACCGCATCGTGCGCCAGAATCATCTTTTCTTCATGTCCGGTATCATCATGGGCCATATCTAAAAACTCCCGTTAGTGTAAGTAGACCGTATCAAGGGAAGAGGGCTTTTTGAGCCAATTGTATGAAAACATTCGGATAGAAAAACAGGGCCAGCGAACAGAGAGCAGT
>DIUT01000046.1:231663-239251 GCA_002423105.1 Geobacter sp. UBA6151
CCGAGAAAAAAGGCCATATACGTAATTGGCATCTGACGGCCGAGGCCATCCATTTCGCTGATGTATTTTTTGTGGGTTACAACGTATATGGCGCCAGCACAGAAAAATAAAGTAATCTTGCCGAAGGCATGCATGGCTATATGCAAGAGTCCGCCAGTCATACCTGAGGCCGAAAGCATGCCTGCTCCAAGTATGATGTAAGAAAGTTGTCCGATGGTGGAATAGGCAAGTCGGCGCTTGAGGTTGTCTTGGGTGAGCGCTATTAACGATGCGGCCAGCATGGTAAAAGCGGCGATGCTGGTGATAATTGCTCCCAGGTTGATTTCCAGCAGAAAATTTGGGCCAAAGATATCAAAAATTACCCGCAGGATGGAAAAGACTCCAACCTTGACCACTGCCACACCGTGCAGGAAGGAACTGACCGGGGTCGGCGCCACCATGGCCGCCGGAAGCCAGCCATGGAAAGGCATTAGACCAGCTTTGGCAAAACCGTAAAGAAAAAATACCAGAAGCAGCGCGAGCAGTTGTGGCGAGGCACCGCTTTTTGCCAGAATGCCGCCGGTGGTAAAGTCAAGGGTTCCGGCCAGTGAGTAGGTTATTACCATTGCCGGTAGAGCAAAGCCGATGGAGGATCCCAGGATGTAGGTAAGATATTTGCGACCTGATCTGCGCGCCTCGGCATTCTGCTCATGGGTGACCAGCGGATAGGTAGAAAGAGAAAGCATCTCGTAAAACAGATACATGGTGAGCAGGTTGGCCGAGAAGGCCACACCGATGGTTGCCGAGATTGCCAGGGCGAATGAGGCAAAATAGCGGGTCTGCGCGTGCTCCTTCAGCTCACGCATGTAGCCGATGGAGTAGGCTGATGTACAGATCCAGAGGAACGAAGCCACCAGCGCAAAGAACATCCCCATTGGATCGACCCGTAGAGCTATGGGTAGGCCGGGAACGACCTCAAACAGGGTGAAGGTAAACCCGCCGCCAGCCAGCACCGATGGCAGCATGGAAGCCACCAGCAGGAACTTGCCCACGGCAATCAGCAGGGTCCAGCTTTCCCGCAGGTTGGGACGACGGTCCGAGAGCATGATCGGAATCGTGCCCAGCATGGAGATAAGCACCGCTGCCAACGGTATGATCGAGGGTGTATAGGTCATGATGTCAGACAAAACTCCGTAGTTATCCGGCGCTGATTACCGGGAAATCAAAAAAACTGCGGCAAAGCCAGTCGGATTACGTTGACTAGCGGGCCGGACCCAAGGCCGATGACCAGGAGGGCCACTGCTGAAACCACCAATGGGACCAGCATCTGCATCGGCGCTTCATGCACTACGCTGTGGTGTTCATCATGGGAATCATGGTGATGGTGTTCCACGGTGCCGGTGTTGAAATAGGCCAGTTCAAAAATCCTGAAAAACATAATGGCGTTGACCAGGCTGCTGAACAACAAGGCTACCAGAAAGCCCCACTGTCCGGCCTCTACAGCCCCCAGCAGCAGGTACCATTTACTGAAAAATCCGCAGGTGGGAGGCACGCCGATGATTGAAAGCGCAGCAAGAGTGAATGCAGCCATGGTTACGGGCATGGTTTTGTACAGGCCGCGCAGGTTGTCAAAGGAGAGGCTGTCGGTGCGGCTGGCAATGGCGGCGGCAGCCAGGAACAGGCAGAGGGTCATGGCGGCATCGTTAAAAATATGCAGCACGGCGCCGGTCATCCCTTGGGCATTGGCCATCCATACCCCGCCAACCATATAGCCCACTTCGGCGATAATAATATAGGTAAGCATCCTTTTAAGGTCGCGTTGACCCAGCGCCATGGATGATGCACAGATAATGGCGATGGCTGCCGCCCAGACCACGCCGTACTGGACCAGTTTATGGCTGAAGAAAACGTAATCAATGGTAAAGATGTTCAGGATTACCCGCACCATCAGGTAGATGGTAACCTTGGTCATCAATGGTGCGAACAACAGGCCGGCTGCGGTGGGGGCCAGCGAGTAGGCGTTGGGCAGCCAGCCGTGCAGCGGGAAGAAAGCCATTTTGACCCAAAGTCCCACGATCACAAAGGCAAAGGCGGTGGCCATGGCCGGTCCCTGCGGCAGGGTGCCGACTATTCTGGCAATGTCGGCCATGTTCAATGAGCCGGTCAGGATATAGAGATAGCCGACGCCCAGCAGGTAGAAACAGGCGCCGATGGAGCCCATGATGATGTAGTTGAAACTGGCCAGCGGGGCACGTCCCTTGCCCATGGCGATCAGGCCGTAGGTGGTGATGGAGGTGATCTCCAGCAGGACGTACAGGTTAAAGGCATCGGCGGTCAGCACCAACCCCATCAGTCCGGCGATCAGGATCAAGTAGAGGGTGAAGAAGAGATGTTCACTCCCTGCGTGCTCACGCTCTACCCAGGCAAGGGCGGATACGGTGGCCACCAGGGAGATGGCGGATATCAAAAGCAACATCATGGCGCTTAACGGGTCAACCAGCAGTTCTATGCCGAAGGGCGGCTTCCAGTTGCCCACGGTGTAGGAAAATTTCCCTTCGTCAAGGACCCGTGACAACAGCATGATGGAGCCTGCTGTTGAAAAACATAAGGGACCCAGGGTGAGCGGCGCTACCCAGACCCGGGAAAAGCGGCCCATTATGTTGAGTATGAACGCCGAAAGCAGCGGCGCAGCCAGTATATACAGATGGAGATTGGTGCTGGTCATTTGCCTATCTTCTCCAGTATCTCGTCCTCTTCCAGTGTTCCGTATTCCCGGTAAATCCGCAGCAGCACGGCCAGCGCAACCCCGGTGACACTCACTGAAACAACAATCGCAGTCAGCATCAGCACGTGGGGCAGAGGGTTTACTATCTGTGCGGCGTCCACCCCGTTTTTTAGGGCTGAGTATTTATCAACTATGGGGATGCTTGCCCCGCGCTTGACACCCATGGATACATAGAAAAGGATGATGGCGGTCTGAAAGATGTTCATTCCCAACAGTTTTTTAACAAGATTGCGCTTGCCGATCATGGCGTAAAGTCCAACCATCATCAGTATGACGTAGATCCAGTAGTTGTACTTGGCTACAATTTCCGCTGTCAGTCCAGTCATCTTACAGTCCCTCATCCATGTTGCCACCGGAGCTCAAATCCCAGTAAAGCGACAACATAATGCTCATAACCGCCAGTCCGACGCCAACTTCAACCACAAAGATTCCAAGGGAACGCCACTCAATCGGATCAATGGGCAGGATTTTAACCAGTGCGCTGTAGTCAAGGAAAAGACCACCAATCAAGGCGCACAGGACAGCGGTGCCGGTGTATATCAATGCGCCGACATTGCCCAGAATCGCATTCATTGACTCGGAAAAATGACGCATGGAGGTCTTCAGATCAAAGGCCAGAGCCAGCAGGATAAAGGAGGCTCCCAACACGACACCTCCCTGAAAACCGCCGCCAGGACTATAGTGGCCGTGTACAATGACGTACAGTCCGAAAAGCTGGATAAATGGCACCATCAAACGCACGGCAACCCTGATGATCTGGTTGTCGCCAAACTCGCGCAGGCCTGCCTTTTCCTGAATCTGCTTCACTGTTTGGACCTCCGCAGTACACAGACGACCGCCATACCGGCACAGAAGATGACTACGGTTTCAAACATGGTGTCATAACCCCGGTAATCCCCCAGCACGGCGGTGACGATGTTGGGGACATGGGTTTCAGCCACGGTATTTTTTATATAGTAAGAAGAGACATGGGTACTGGCCGGAGAGCCGGGATCGCCCCAGGGGGCAAAGTCGGACACACCGTAGAGCAATATGGCACCGGTAACCAGCGAAGCGAGCAGGGCGAGCACTTTCAATCCTTGCACCTCCGTGACGTACGCAAGATGGCGGCAATAAACAGTATGGTGCTGATGCCTGCTCCCACGGTTGCTTCGGTGAAGGCGACGTCAACAGCCCCCATTTCGGCCCAGAGCAGGCACATCAGAAAACTGTAGACACCGAATATTACCGCTGCCCCCAGCAGGTCCTTGACCATGATGGTGGCAAAGGCGCAGATCAGGACCAGCGCCAGTATCAGCAAATCAAGCTGCCAGGTCATGGAAGTTTATCCCCCTTTTTCCAGGGTTCGATCCCGTTTATCAGTGCGCTTTCAGTGATGGCNNATGTAGCAGATTATCGCCAGAAGTATCAGCATTAAGCCCAGAGTGTCACACTTGCTGGCAGCGTGTAGCCGGGTATAGAAGTCGGGCAGGCGCAGGATACCGACAATGGCAATGGCGAAAAAGAATACGCCTGAAATCAGTAGTAGTGAAACCAGAACAGACACGTCAGCAGTTCCTCCCCTTTACTCTTCGTGCTCAAGGTGTACGGCTTTGCGCCGCAGGAAATACTTGGCCGCCCCCAACGTGGCGATAAAGTTCAGCATTGCGTAAGCCAGAGCGATATCAACAAACATGGCCACATTGTTGTACAGCAGGCCGATCAAAAGCAGCAATACCGTAGCGTGAGTGCCGATGACGTTGCCGCCAAGAATACGGTCCAGCACTGATGGTCCTTTGACCACCCGTATCAGGCAAAATCCTATCAGAAACAGCAGGGCAATTGCCGCATAGAGGAAAACGGTCTGCATCATGACTCTGACTCCAAAGCCTTGACAATCCGCTCTTCCATCTCGCCCGGCAAGGAGTCTGCTGTTGCCTGGGTAAGTGCGTAGACCGTGAATTCATCCCCTTGGGTAAATACGGTGACCGTACCGGGAGTAAGGGTGATGGACTGGGCAAAGGTGACCCTGGCAAAAGTGGTTTTCAGGCGAGTGGTGAAATGAAACACCTGCGGATTGATCAGGTCCAGCATTCTGGGGCTCAGGACAATTCGTGCAACATCCAGGCAGGCAACAACAATCTGCCAGAAAAGCCAGGGCAGATAGCCCAACATGCCGATGGTCTTGCGTCTCCATGGTTGATTGTCCGGGCCAAAGAAAAGAAGCTTGTGACTGATAAACGCCACAAGTATGCAGCAGAGTACCCCCAGTGAGAGGTGGAAGGCGTCGAACATTCCAGACATGATAATCCAGAATGCAAGCATGATGGCAAAGGTCGCAAAACGGGTGAACATTAATAGAACTCCATTATGAATAAACTCTTGGGAACTGTAGCCGGAATTTATGCAGAGTCTGTACTCGTCTTTATCATGGAGATTCAGTGATGGTCAAGTGTATTCGGTATACAGCATTTCAAGTTTCCTGCTGCAACTAAACGCCGGTGGTAAAAAAATTTTCCATACTGTGTAATAAAAGAAAACGTGATTTTAGAATAGGGGATTTTGTCGATTGCAGTTGAAATGCTTGCTGTTGTGTGTAGAATTTGCAGCCGGTGCTGCGGGGAGCCACATCCCGTCTACAAGTCCACGTAAGGAATCGGCGTAAGGAGGCTAGCAATAATAAGTTGGACAAAATTGCGCTCAGATTTTGGTCAGATTTGGCTGCTGCGATTGAGCAAAACCGCAGGCGTGAGCCAAGGCTACGTCGAGGATTTTGTGATTGAGCTGCTGTCAAAGATGGCCGGAAGATGAGATGCAAGATGTTCATGTTATTGTTGCTAGCCTCCTAAGGAGCCGAACAAGGAATTCCCGGATGCTACATGCCGTGCTGTTTTCATGCATAGGAGCCTTATTTGCTCCGTTTATCTGTCGCGTGCTTCCGCGCTATGCCGGCTGGCTCTGCGCTATGCCGCCCCTTGCCCTTTTCTGCTGGTTTGCACTGCAGATCGGGACGATTGCCGATGGTGGTCTGCTCCATGAGTCTGTTTCCTGGATTCCAAGCTTCAACCTGTTCCTGACCTTTCGTCTGGATGGTCTGGGCTTGCTGTTTGCCCTGCTTATAACCGCCATAGGCGCATTGGTGGTGCTGTATGCCACCAGCTATCTGCACGGTCATCGCTATCTCGGCCGCTTCTATGGCCTGATTCTGGCCTTTATGGCTGCCATGCTGGGCACCGTGCTGGCTGGCGACCTGATTACCCTGTTTGTCTTCTGGGAGCTGACCGGCATCTGTTCGTTTCTGCTGATCGGGTTTGACCATGAGCGGCTGGAATCCCGCCGGGCCGCACTCCAGGCGCTGCTGGTGACCGGCGCTGGCGGGCTTGCGCTGTTGGCAGGGATTGTGCTGATGGGGCAGGTCGTAGGAAGCATGGAGTTGCAGGCTATCCTGAGCGGGGGAGAGCTGATTCGCGGGCACAGCCTGTATCTGCCGATACTGGCGCTGGTTCTGCTGGGCGCCTTTACGAAGTCAGCCCAGTTTCCGTTCCATTTCTGGCTGCCGGGGGCCATGGCTGCGCCGACACCGGTCAGCGCCTATCTTCATTCAGCCACCATGGTCAAGCTGGGGATTTTTCTGCTGGCCCGTTTTTTTCCGGTATTGGGCGGCACCGATGCCTGGTTTTTCACGTTGGTCATTATCGGTGGCATCACCTTGCTGCTGGGGGGCTGCATAGCCATTCTGCGTAACGACTTGAAGCAGATACTGGCCTGGAGCACGGTCAGCGCCCTCGGTATGCTGACCCTGCTGCTGGGGATCGGCAGTCCTGCGGCACTTGTTGCTGCCATGGTACTGCTGCCGGTGCATGCCCTGTACAAGAGCTCCCTGTTCCTTGTTGCCGGAGCTGTGGACCATGCCGTGGGCAGCCGCGATATTTCCAGGCTGGGTGGACTGGGCCGCGTTATGCCTTGGGTAACGGTGGCTGCCGGGCTGGCTGCCCTGTCCATGGCCGGTCTGCCGCCGCTGGTGGGGTTCATTGCAAAAGAGTTGTTCTATGAAGCGACCCTGGCTGCTCCGTTGTCTGGGTACCTCCTGACCGCGATTGCTTTGCTGGGGAACGGGCTGGCGGTAACCATTGCGCTGCTGACAGCCGCCATGCCTTTTTATGGCAGAATCAACGATCCCTCCCTGCATCCCCACGCGGTTCCGCCCGGGCTCTGGTTGCCGCCCCTGATCCCGGCGGTTATGGGACTTCTGTGTGGCCTGTTGCCCGGCCTGTTCGGGTTCTGGCTGGTTGCTCCAGCCACAGCGGCGGTTCAGGGCAGCCGGGTAGCGGTTGATCTGGCTCTGTGGCATGGGTTTAACCCGGTGTTGCTGCTCAGTCTGGCTACCCTGCTGACCGGCCTTGCCCTGGTGGCGTTCAGAAAGCGGCTGCTGTCGCTTAAGGCAACCCTTACAGGCACGCGTTGGCTATACGGTCCGGAACGTCTGTACGATCTGCTGATTGACCATGGCACATCGGCGGCAGTCGCAGCAACCGCTCTGCTCCAGAGCGGACGGCTGCGCTATTACCTGATGACCGTTATCGGTGTCGCCGTGGCGCTGATGGGAGGGATTCTGCTGGCCAATCAAAGCATGCCGGAGATTGCAACTCCTGAGGGCGCGCTGCATGAGTGGTTGACCGGGGTTGTTATTCTGGCCGGGGCGGTTTTTGCTGCTATTACCACTTCACGCCTTGCCGCAGTGGCTGCCCTGGGCACCGTGGGTTACGGTGTCGCCCTGATCTACATCCTGTTTGGCGCACCTGATCTGGCCATGACCCAGTTCTGCATCGAAACCCTCTCCATCAT
>DIUT01000037.1 GCA_002423105.1 Geobacter sp. UBA6151
CAGCCAAAAGTTGAAGCACAGGTTGAGCAGCCAAAGGTTGCAGCACAGGTTGAGCAGCCGAAGGTTGAAGCACCGGTTGTACAGGCACATCCACAGCAGACCACAGAGTGGTGGAGCTATGGCCGTCCTGCTGCAGTGCAGCAGGTGGCCGGATTACAGGTAGCAGCAAACCCGGATCAGAACAAAAATGCCGTTGTTATTGAAAAGCCGACACATGCAGAACTGCTTCAGACAGGCAGTGCCCAGGCAGCAGTTACTGCGCCTGTTGCCGGAGATGCTCTTTCAATGGAGATGGGTACTGACGGCAATGCACAGGGCAGGGCTTTTTCAGAGGGAATGGTGCAACAGCATTCATTGTCAGTTTCCACAATGAACCAGCGAAGTGAAGGCATGATTGCTGAAAAAAGCGCTGAAAATCTTCGTTCAACACTGCCTGAGCAGGTATCCAGACAGGTTACAGAGCGCCTTTCCACGCATGACTTCAGGCAGGGGAAAGAAAGTCTCTCACTGACCCTTACTCCTGAACATCTGGGCAAGATTCAGATGAATTTCCAGATGGATCAGCAGAACCTGCGAGTCGAGATTGTTGCTGAAAACAGGGTAGCGCGTGAAGCACTGATGCAGCAGGTGGATAGCTTGAAAGAATCGCTGGCCCGCCAGAATGTCACCGTGGAAAAATTCGAAGTGACCACCAACAGCGGTAAAGAGTTCCAGCAGCAGTATCAGCCACAGCAGCAGCAACAACAGCAACTCTATTCGTCCCTGTATGACCGGCACGGCGCGAATACAACCACCGCTTCAAACCTGTCTGAAGGGGGAGATGAGTATCAGTTGCCGGAAGGTATGCAGTATTTTGCACCACAGTATGAATCAACGTTTACGTACAGAGCGTAAGTATGAAAGGAGGTGCATGACGGTGGCAACTACAGTTAATGACGTAACATCCACAACAACTACGGCAGCAGCGCAGATGAAGGAAACGCTGGGTATGAACAAGGATGATTTCCTTAAGCTGTTTATTACCCAACTGCAGTATCAAGACCCGCTGGCGCCACAGGACACCACAGCGATGTTGGGACAGTTGGCCCAATTGACCCAAGTTGAACAAGCTTACAATAACACGGCTGCCCTTGAAAAGCTCTTGTTGTCTCAAGATAGCAGTCTGGCCATGGGAGCGGTCTCATTGATCGGTAAACAGGTGTCTGCCGATGGCAATCAGATCAATTTTAATGGATCCGACAGTTCGATCGTCAGTTATCAAGCTTCATCAGCACTGTCTGATACGACCATGACCATTTCAGATGCCTCGGGAAAGGTGGTGCGCACCATTGCTCTTGGTGCTGTTGAAGCAGGTGATAAAACGTACCAGTGGGATGGTAAGGATGGTCAGGGGAGCCTGCTACCAGCCGGTGCTTATACCTATGAGGTCAGCGGAACCAATGCCTTGGGGCAGAAGCAACAGGCTTATACCATGACAACCGGTACAGTTGACGGAGTGGTGTTTTATAATGGTATTGCCTATGTGACCATAGGAGAAGTAACCACACCGCTCAGTACGGTTCTGACCGTCAAAACGGTATGAGCACTATAGATCAGATCTACTTGCCCAATCCGGTGCAACCGGCAAGGCCCTCTCAGCAGGACAGGGGTCAGGCAGGCCGATCGGTTGCTGATACCCATTTTGCAAGGGTACTTGATCAGACTAGGGAAATCAGATTTTCGCAACATGCTCAAGATCGCTTGAAAGCCCGCAACATAACCTTTAGTCAGGATCAGTTGCAGCAACTTGAGGGGGCAGTTAACAGCGTGGCGCAAAAGGGGGGAAGGGAATCACTGGTGATGATGGGAGATGCGGCCCTGGTGGTCAGCGTTAAAAATCGCACAGTGGTAACTGCCATGGACCGCAGCCAGATGCACGGCAATGTTTTCACCAATATCGACTCAGCAGTAGTTATCTAACCAAACCATAACGGGCTGGCCCTGCTTTAAGGAAGCCCTGGAGATGCCGACCGACTGACGCATCTCCACCCAAAAAGGAGGCAACACCATGAGCATCACCTCAGCAATGTTTACCGGCGTGTCCGGTCTTTTGTCCAATGCAGAAGGGATCAACGTTATCGGCAATAATTTGGCCAACGTCAATACCATTGGTTTTAAATCAGGAAGGATGCTTTTTTCTGACATGTTGTCAGCTGATATTGGCAACAATTCCCAAATAGGGCGCGGAACACAGATACAGAAAGTGGACAACATATTCAGCCAAGGCTCATTTGAATCTACAGAAATAACTTCAGACCTTGCCATCCAAGGCAACAGTTTTTTTGCGCTTGGTAAGCCAGGTGAGACAGCTGCTGTTAATAGGGAGAGTGCATTCCTTACCCGTGCCGGAGCCTTTCGTGTGGACAATAATTATAATCTGGTAAATGCTGATGGTTATGTCCTGCTCGAATCAGACGGTGGCGAGCCGATAGAATTTCTTCAGGTTGACGGTGCGACAGCTGGTGATTTTGCTAAAATTACGTCGATAGATAGCCAGGGCGTCATTACCTATGTGGATGTAAATGGTGAAGCTTATTATTATAATGGAAATGGTGGAGCAGCCTTAACTGCAACCTCGGCAAATTATGCAACTGCGCTTGGTGCGGGTGCTATAGCTGTTGTTAATCCGCCTAATCCAGGCGGATTGACGAAGGCTGGCGGGACGTTGTTTCAGATAACTTCAGAAGCAGGTGTTGCTACAGGGGCATTTGTTGCAGCAGAAAACACCGCGAACGGCACTTCGGAAAAGTTGTTTTCCAACTCCTTGGAGCAAAGCAACGTTGATATGGCGGGACAGTTTGTTAAGATGATTTTGACCCAACGGGCCTATTCAGCTAACTCCAAGACCATTACCACTGCTGATGAAATGACTCAGGAAGCGCTGAATCTGAAGCGTTAAAAAGGTTGCAATAAAAAAACTTAGCAAAACGGGGGGCCAGCGGCCCCCCGTTTTGCGTCAACAGTTGCAAAATCCATGATTTCGTTATACATAGTACGACACGTGAAACAGGAAAATCCGAGTATGCTTTCCGGAGGAGTTTATGGCAAAGGAAGATCAGGCAGGCGCTGAAACATCGGCAGAAGAGGGCGGCAAGAAGAAGCTGTTTATTATGATTGGCGCCGCAGTCTTGGTGCTTGTCATTGGCGGGATTGTTGCTTTTATGATGATGGGCAAGGGAGACAAAAAAGAGGGTGACAAGGCTGCTGTTGATGCCCACGGTAATCCTGTTGCTGCTGCTTCGGCACCAGCGGCTGGCGGTCATGGGGGCGCTCCTGCTGCTGCCGGTGGAGCCTCAACGGTTTTCTCCCTTGATCCGTTCATTGTCAATATCTATGACGGTCAGGAGTTGCGTTACCTGAAAGTCAAGGTGGAGATGGAAATGGCTAATCCGGCCATAAAACCGGAACTGGAAGGCCGCGTGGCTGCCATACGTGATGCTGTGCTGGTGTTGTTGACTACCAAGACACTTCAGGATGTGCAGGACGTGCAGGGTAAAAACCAGTTGCGTGAAGAAATATTGTCTTCGGTGAGCAAAATTGTTGCCCAAGGTAAGGTTACTAAGGTGTATTTTACTGATTTTGTTGTGCAGTAACTAAATTCACCATGGAGAAAATTCTAACTAAAGCTGAGATTGAGGCGCTGCTGAATGCGGTTTTCGAAGGCAGAATTGAGCCGGAGAAAGAACTTGCGAAAGCTGAAGGCAGCGCTATCAATTATGACCTGTTCAATACGGAAGCCTATCGAGGTTTTGTGCCAAACCTCGATATTGTGTATGACGGGTATATCCGCTACAACAGAATCACCCTCTCAAACCGTCTTCGCAAATCAGTAGAGATTAAAAAAGTAGGGGCCAAATCCTACAAATTTGATGATTTTATCCAGACCCTTCCCACACCGGTTTGCATGGCTATTTTCAAGCTTGAACCGCTCAAGGGCGCAGCATTGCTGGCCATGGACGGTGCACTGGCCTTTGCCATCATTGACAGTGTTCTGGGAGGGACCAGCCGTACCGCCCTGAACCCGAACCGCCTGTTTACTACCTTGGAATTAAAGCTGGTTGAAAAGGTTGTGGTGGATATTATGGCAGACTTGGAAAAAGCCTGGTTGCCCTTGTATCCTGCAAAAGTAAATCTGCTGAGAATGGAGATGAACCCCCGCCTGGTGACCATCGTGCCGCCGGAATACCAGGTGGTGACCATGATGGTCAAGCTGCAAATTGAGGAAACGCAAGGAACCATGATCTTTGCTGTTCCGATCATGACCATTGAACCGATCAGGGACAAGCTGAAGGAAGGGATGCAGTTTGACCTGATGGCCATTGACCCACAATGGTCGTTCCGGTTGTCGTCCGAGATACTTGATGCGCCGCTGGAGCTATCGGTTGAGCTGGGCAATGCAGCAATTTCATTGCGAGAACTTCTGGATCTGTCGGTTGGTGATACGATCATGCTGGACAAGCCGAGCACCAGTGAACTCTCTGTTAAGGTTGAGGGAGTTCCCAAATTTCAGGGGATTCCCGGTATCCGTCATGGCAACAAGGCTTTTCAGATAAGTGATATTCTGGTCAACAAGGGGACGACAAAGTGACAGAAAAACCGGAGACAACAACAGAAACCGATCAGGAACGGAAAAACCTTGAGTTTATTCTGGATATCCCCCTCCAGGTTACTGTGGAGTTGGGCCGTACTAAACTTTTGGTAAAAGACGTGTTGCAGCTTAATCAAGGGGCTGTCATAGAATTGACTAAACTTGCTGGTGAACCCCTTGATATCTTTGTCAACTCAAAGCTGGTTGCCAGAGGAGAAGCGGTCGTGGTCAATGAGAAGTTTGGTGTGCGTCTGGTCGATATTGTTAGTCCCAATGAGCGGGTGGAGAAAATATTGTGAAGTCAGCCACCGTCTCCGTGGTGGCGACGGTGTCTCTGCCTGTAGTGGTCTGGGGAGCAGTTGAAGCTCCATCTTCTGAGACCTATAGTCTGTTTTCCAGCATGCTGCAGATGATGGCGGCGTTGGCACTGGTTGTCGGTCTGATTTTGCTGGTCTACTACGCTTCGACACGCTTGCTTCGCAGGCTGCCTGCATTACGGCCCGGTAATCGCTATATCAGAGTCATTGAAGTACGCGCATTGGAACCCCGCAAGTCCCTCATTCTGGTGGAGGTGGGCGGTGAATATCTGCTGTTGGCCAGCAGTGATGGAAATTTGTCGCTGGTTAAACAGGTTGCCATGCTGGAAGAACTGGAAATAGTTGATGAACCTGGGGCGTCAGTCCCGTTTTCTTCTGTCCTCAAACGCTTCAAACGTGTTGCCGCTGAAACGGAAACACCCTCACGGAATGCCTGATGCATAGAAAAGGTACAACATACCGGTTTGTTTCGCTGGTTGTAACGCTACTGTTCCTGTTGCTGGCTGGCCAGGCTCTGGCGGAACCGGTGCCGTTCCCCTCACTTAATATCGGTGTTGGTACGTCGACTAACCCAGGCCAGGTTTCCACCACAATCCAGATATTTTTACTGCTCACCGTACTTTCGCTGGCTCCAAGCCTGTTGATCATGACCACCTCCTTTACCCGCATTGTTGTGGTGTTATCGTTTCTTCGCACGGCAATGGGTACACAACAGGCGCCGTCGAACCAGATTGTTCTGGCTCTGGCGCTTTTTCTCACGTTTTTTATCATGACACCTGTTTGGCAGCAGATAAACAAGGATGCCTACCTGCCGTACAAGGCAGGTACGATATCCCAGGAGCAGGCATTTGAACGTGCGGTCAAGCCGGTTCGCGCTTTTATGCTGTCCCAGACGCGGGAAAAGGATCTGGGGCTTTTTGTCAGCTTATCGAAGCAAGCGCGACCGAAAAATGCTGATGATATTCCTACCCTGACTATCATACCGGCGTTCATGATTTCAGAGTTGCGCACCGCTTTTCAGATCGGTTTTCTTATTTACATTCCCTTTATTGTTGTTGACATGGTTGTTGCATCGGTGCTGATGTCCATGGGTATGATGATGCTGCCGCCGGTGATGATTTCCTTGCCGTTTAAGATTCTGCTTTTTGTGTTGGTTGACGGATGGGGTTTGGTTATCGGCTCACTGGTGAAAAGCTTTGGCTAGAGAGGTGCGTTCATGACTCCCGAGCTGGTTGTCCAGATTGCCCGGCGTACATTTGAGGTAACACTACTGCTTGCAGCTCCTCTACTGTTCTTCAGTCTGGTTGTGGGTCTTGCCATAAGTATCTTTCAGGCGGTTACCTCAATAAATGAAGCGACTCTTGCTTTTGCGCCTAAAATAATTGCCGTGATGATCGCCATTATTATTTTCTTCCCTTGGATGATGAGTTATATGTCCGATTTTACTAGGGAAATATACGGCATGATAGCATTGATGCGGCGCTAGGAGATGTTTCCCTTTGTTGCGCCTCTGCCGACTCCGGCGGATGTTTTTATGTTTGCTCTGGTGTTTTGCCGTATTGCCGGACTTTTTGCCGCCGTGCCGCTTTTCGGCGGACGGCGAGTCTCCAACCGGTTTAAAATCGCAGTGGTTTTTGGCATAACCATTGTTTGCCTACCCATTTTACCCATCAAACCTCCTCCTTTGCCTAGCGACATACTAAGTATGGGCCTGCTGATTCTAAAAGAAGTTGCTGTCGGCCTGACTCTTGCGTTCATTACCCAAATCATATTTGCAGCTGTTGAATTTAGCGGGCAGATCATTGGCGTGCAGATGGGTTTTAGTATGGCCCAGATCATGGACCCTACAATTGGCGCACAAACGCAGATCATGTCAGTCATACAGGGGCTGCTTGCCTCTCTCTTTTTTCTGTCGCTGAATATTCATCACCTGTTTATCAGTGCAATAATAGACAGTTTCAAGGTTGTTCCTCTAGGCGGATGGCAAATGTCAGAGGAACTGATTCATTTTCTGGTTGCTACTTCCTCCGGGCTTCTGGTGCTTGGCATCAGGTTGGCCGCTCCGGTAATGGTCACGCTGCTTTTAACCAGTGTGGTGCTGGGGATTATGGCCCGTTCTTTTCCGCAGATGAACGTATTCATGGTCAGTTTTCCCCTTAATATCGGACTGGGATTCATGATTTTGGGTTCGACACTACTGTTTTTCTTCCAGGTGCTCGAAATTTCGTTTGGACAGTTAAAAGAGCAAATTGACACGCTCTTCAGGCTGATGGCAAAGGGGGGATGATCCCTGAGCGACGACGATAAACATTCAAAAACAGAACAGCCAACTGGCAAGAAGCTAGAAGATTCGCGAAAAGAGGGGGCGCCTCCCACGTCACAGATGCTTACCCAGGGGGCAACGCTGCTTGCGGGAATCACGGTGCTGTACATTTTTGGTGGTTATCTTCTGAGTGGCCTTAAGAATATTACGGTTTCAACGTACAGTCAGATAGGTGTGTTTGAGTTAACAACCAGTAACGTCTATGACATGCTGCTCAAGTTATTCGTCGTCGTTTTTCTTCTGCTTGCGCCGATTGTTGTTGTCATAATGTTGACAGGTCTTCTGGTGCCGATTATTCAGGATGGCGGCAGGCTTGATTTTCAAACGGAACGTCTTACATTCAAGTTTAGCAAGCTTAATCCGATCAAGGGCTTCAGCAAACTGTTCAACAAGGATGCCCTTGTTGAGATAGTTAAGTCGCTTGTAAAGCTGCTTATTATTGGCTGGATTGCCTACCGAGTGTTGCAGGATGAAATGCAGAACATCATGCTTCTGGCCGAATCCGATGTGTTAGGTATTCTGGAATATGCCGGGCATGTTGCCTTTAAAATTGTAATCCACACCTGTGGCATCATGCTGCTCATCGCCATTCTGGATGTTGCATACGTAAAGTGGCGGTATATTGACAATCTAAAAATGACCAAACAGGAAGTGAAGGATGAAAGCAAAAACCTCGAAGGTAACCCGGAAGTAAAAGGCAAGATCAAGAACCTTCAGTACCAGGCTGCCCGCAGACGTCTTACCGCAATTATTCCCACAGCAGATGTAATTATCACGAACCCGACTCACTATGCCGTGGCACTCAAATATGATCGCAGCACCATGGTGGCGCCAATGGTTATTGCCAAAGGAGTGGATGATATGGCCATGGCCATCAAAGCGCTTGGACGCGAACACAAGATTACTCTGGTGGAGAATCGTTTTCTGGCCCGTGAACTTCACGAACAGGTTCAGGAAAATCAGGAGATTCCAGAGTCTCTTTATGCAGCAGTTGCAGAAGTACTTGCCTATGTCTACCGCTTGAAAGGCACTCTCTAAGCTTCCCACGTAATAATGTCTTTTCAATTCTTGGAGTCAAAAAACAGACACAGTCAAAAAACAGACAGTGTGTTTGTATCATGTTGGTGCGTCTCTCCACAGAAAACAGCTTCTTAGAAGGTTTTTTTCGTGCTGGTGGATTGTGAAAGACGGCACGAAACCTGCAATAAAAATGTGTCTGTCAAACAGTCGACAGATAAGCTGGTGTGAGATTTTCAAGGGACAGTAAACTACATGGCAAACGGAAATTCGGTACAGGCGCTTGAACTGACAAACTACAGAAAACACTCTGACATTTATGTCGCAGTTGGAGTAATCGGCATTCTCGCGCTGATGATTATTCCGTTGCCAGCATTAATATTGGATGTTTTTCTGGCTGCCAGCATCACGATTTCGCTGGCCATACTGCTTGTCTGTCTTTACACGCGACAAGTGCTTGAATTTTCGGTTTTTCCTTCTGTGTTACTTGTAACTACTTTGTTTCGTCTGGCGCTGAACATTGCCGGTACCAGGCTTATTCTGCTCCATGGCAATGAGGGAACCGGTGCGGCTGGCGCGGTGATAAAGGCATTTGGTTCCTTTGTGGTTGGCGGCAATTACGTAGTTGGTGCGGTCATGTTTCTCATTCTGGTGGTTATAAATTTTGTGGTTATCACCAAGGGTGCCGGCAGGGTTGCCGAAGTGGCTGCACGCTTTACGCTGGATGCGCTGCCAGGCAAGCAGATGGCTATTGATGCGGATCTTTCGGCGGGATACCTTACGGAAAAAGAAGCACGAAAGCGGCGTGAAAATATTCGCAGAGAAGCAGACTTTTACGGAGCAATGGACGGCGCCAGTAAGTTCGTTCGTGGTGATGCCATTGCCGGTATCCTGATCATGCTGATCAATATTTTCGGTGGTCTTATTATCGGAATCTGGCAACAGGGAATGCCTATTGAATTAGCTTTGACCAATTACACCCTGCTGACTATTGGTGAGGGACTGGTGGCACAGATACCGGCGCTGATAATCTCCACTGCTGCCGGTATCATCGTTACCCGTACTGCTGACGAAAATAACTTTGGTCATGAACTGACCGGCCAGTTCCTTAATTATCCAAAAGCGTTTTACGTTGTATCAGGGGTGATGTTTCTCTTTGCAATGATTCCCGGCTTGCCTCATTTTGCGTTTTTTTTGATGTCGGCAGTAGCTTGGATGATAGGCCGGATGTCACGTGAAATGGCTCAGGTAGTTGAGGATGAAACAGCAGCAGCTGAGGCTGCTGTTGCGGAAGAGGCGATGGACCAGACATCGGCCATTCGCCCTCTTGATACGCTTGAGCTGGAGGTGGGATACGGTCTCGTGCCTATGGTGGATGCTGCTCAGGATGGAGAACTTCTGGAGCGAATCCGCTCGATTCGCCGCCAGTTTGCACAGAAGATGGGTTTTGTGGTTCCGCCAATCCACATTCATGACAATCTACAGTTAAAGCCGTATGAATATAACATCCTTATTCGCGGTGCCCGTGTCGGAGGGAGTGAGTTGACTGGTCAGTATCTGGCCATGGATTCCGGCTCGGTTATGAGCCAGATAGGTGGTTCAACAGTCAAGGAGCCGGTATTTGGATTGCCAGCGGTCTGGATACGCAGCGAAGACCGTGAGCAGGCCCAGGTAAATGGTTATACCGTCGTTGATAGTACGACGGTTATTGCAACACATATCAGTGAAACCATTAAGCGTTATGCCCATGAACTGGTGGGACGTCAGGAGATGCAACAACTGCTGGACAACGTGGCTGTGACAGCGCCGAAGGTGGTGGATGAGCTGATTCCCGGACAGCTTGGTCTGGGCGTGGTGCTGCGTGTCGTTAAGAACCTGCTGAAAGAAGGTATATCTATCCGCGATCTGCGCACTGTGCTTGAATCGCTGGCAGACTATGCAGGTCTTACCAAAGACCCTGATGTCTTGACCGAATTTGTGCGACAGTCTTTGGGACGGTTTATCGTTGACCAGTTCAAAATGGATGATGAAACCCTCTATCTGGTGACTTTGGATCGTGAGGTTGAGGATCTGATCGCTGAAGCGATTCAGCCATCTGACCAGGGGAGCTTTCTTGCAATAGAGCCGGCCATAGCACAGCAGATAATCACTTCAATCCGTACCATGGTTGACCGTTTCGGTATCTATGGAGCCCAACCAGTGGTGCTTGCTTCTCCAACTATCCGCAGGCATGTCAAAAAATTGATTGAGCGTTTTGTGCCCCATGTTGCAATCTTGTCCCATAACGAGATTCCACAGAATGTAAAAATTCAGTCGTTAGGAGTGGTGAGCGTCAATGCTGGTTAAAACTTTTCAGGCTCCAACCATGGCTGAAGCCTTGCGTCTGGTCAAAGCAGAACTTGGACCGGACGCTATGATACTTTCCACAAAAAAGGAACAGATTGGTGGAATATTTGGCTTTTTCAGCAAGCAGGTAGTCAAGGTAACGGCGGCGATCGATCCGCAACGTCCTGCGCCACCACCGCCACCACCACCAGTACGAGAACGTCCCGAGCGGGAGCGTACTGCCAAGGAGGAGTTTGAAAACTCCATGCTGGGGCCCTTGGCTCGTGAGATTAAGGAGTTGCGGGAACGCGTGGAGGTGCTGGCGCGAAAGGATGATGGGGAGCGTCCGTCACCTGTTGCAGCGCCGGGTGGAGATGTAACACTCCGCCCTGGGGCCGATGGTGCTATAAATTTAAATAATATTCCCCGGCAGGATTTGGAGGAGATCAAGAAACTGCTCTTAAATACCTTGGTGAAAAGTCAGGAGGGGAATGTCAAGGCGGTGCAGTGGCCTGAGGCCAAACCGGAGGGTTCTGATGCCCCTGATGCTGCCGAAGATGATTCTTTCTCGCCTTTGCAGCGGGAGTTGGAGCGGCAGGGAATTTCTCCCGAAGGCAAGCAGAAGATTTTGGAGACGATGCAGTCCTTACCGATGGAGCAATCCGCGCAGTCATTGAAAGGACGTCTTGGTCAGGTATTTGGTTCTCTGATCAAGTTTGCCGGTCTGTTGCGCTTGAAAAAAAATGCGCCGCGGGTCATCGCCCTGGTAGGACCCACCGGCGTTGGTAAAACCACTACAACAGCCAAGTTGGCGGCCATGTACGCCCTGAACCGGGGAAACAAGGTTGCGCTCATTACTATGGATATCTTCCGGGTGGGGGCAGTTGAACAGTTGAAAACATACAGCAGGATCATGGGGATTCCGCTGGAGGTGGCATCAACGGCAAAAGAGCTGGAAAAAGCAGTCAAACAGCATGGCCAATCGGATCTTATCCTGATTGACACTGCTGGACGCAGTCATAAAGACACGGAAAAGCTGGAAGAAATGAAGACATTTTTGGAAAATACTGTTCAACCGGATATCTTTCTGTGTCTTTCCGCTGCCACCAAGGATCGTGAACTGGAAGAAATCCTTAACCGCTTCAGCATATTACCGATCAGTAAAGTAGTATTCACCAAGGTTGATGAGTGCGAAAGCGTTGGTTGCATTATCAATCTGCTGCTCAAGACCAATCTTCAATTGGCCTTTTTCACCAATGGTCAGCGGGTTCCAGAGGATATTGAGGTGGCCACCTCGGAAAAACTGGCAGAACTGATTTTGAAGGAGAGTACCGATGAGCGCGGTTAGAGAGACCGGCGATCAGGCTGATACTCTCCGCCAGATGGCCCGCACAGCAAAAATGGCCGTCCAAAATGGTAGTGAAGGCGTACAGCTTGAAGACGCGCATGGTATACGGGTTATTGCGGTCACCAGCGGTAAAGGCGGGGTGGGCAAAAGTAATGTGGTTGCCAACCTGGCCATGTCTCTGGCTGCCAAAGGAAAGCGGATACTGATTATTGATGCTGACCTGGGCGTTGGTAATATGGATGTGCTGTTGGGACTTTCTCCCCAGTACAATCTGAATCACGTCCTATCTGGTGAGAAGACGCTCTCTGAAATAATTATTGACGTGGCCCCTAATGTTAAGCTGATTCCGGCCGGTTCAGGGGTTCAGGAGTATACAAGCCTCGGCCAGCACGAAAAAATGAAGATGCTGGATGAGCTGGACATGTTGGATGAAGTGTTTGACATTATGTTCATTGATACCGAGGCCGGAATTTCCGAAAACGTCACCTATTTTACGGTGGCAGCCCAGGAAATTCTGGTGGTGGTGACGCCGGAACCAACATCAATAACCGATGCGTATGCCTTGATAAAGTTGTTGGCCACCCGTTATTCAGAGCATCATTTCAAAGTGCTCGTAAATATGGCCCGGGATAGCGAGGATGCTCTTGAAGTATTTAGGAAGTTGGCGAATGTGGCAGGGCGATTCCTTGACATTTCCTTGGACTATCTGGGCTGCGTGGTGCGGGATGAACGGCTGATAGATGCGGTGAAAAAGCAGAAAGCGGTGTTTTCGCTGCATCCTGACTCGGATGCCGCCAATTGCTTTACCACCTTGGCATCCAGGATTATCGAAAATACCCGGCAAACCCGACTTAAGGGAACTATCCAGTTCTTCTTCCGCCGGTACCTTGAAGGTCCTGGATCAAACGGTATATGAGCCGGTTCCGGGTGTATGAAGAACAGTCTGGAGAACGAAGCTGGCAGCAACGGGAAACACTAATACTGCAGCATCTGCCGTTGGTGAAGTATCTGGTTAACCGCATATCGGCTCAACTGCCGGCACATCTGGACAGCCAGGATTTGGCAAGCGCGGCGGTAATAGGTCTGGTAAATGCTGCTGACCGTTTTGATGCAGGCCGGGGAGTTCAGTTCAAGACCTTTGCCGAGCAGCATATCCGGGGAGCGATTCTTGACGAATTGCGAGCCAACGACAGCATGAGCCGTACGATGCGTGACAAGTACAAACTGGTTGACCGCGAAATGCGGAAGCTTGAGCAACATCTTGGGCGTTCCCCCACCGGTCAGGAGATAGCAGAAGGTTTGCAGATCAGTATGGATGACTATCATGGTCTACTGGATGATATTCATGAGTTTAGCTTTATCAGTCTTGATGACAGTTGGGACGATGATGAGGGCCATACAGTAAATATTGCCGATGTCCTGCGTGACGATGACGAAAAGGGACCTCAGCAACAGGTGATGAACCGGCAGCTTACAGAAGTGATGGTGACGGCCATAGAGTCCTTGCCTGAAAAAGAGCGTCTGGCAGTTACCTTGTATTATTATGAAGAGATGAACCTGAAAGAGATAGGCGCGGTACTGCATCTTACCGAGTCCAGGATTTGTCAGATATTGAGTCAAGCCATGGTAAGGCTGCGTAGCAAGATGAAACAGTTCCGCCCCTGAAAGGAGTCGTATAATGAACAGTGGCATGTATTCAGCCCTGTCGGGAAATTTGGCGGCCATGAAACAAATGGATGTTCTTACCAATAACCTGGCGAATGCTGCAACCAATGGTTATAAGCAGGATCGGATAGTGTTTGACAGTTTGCTGGCCGGTAACTTGAAGCCCCCGGCTGTTCCGGAGGGACAAACGGCTGACCCGGTCCTTCTGGGAGATCGGATGCTGACCGATCATAGCCCGGGATCCCTGCGCCAAACCGGCAATCCGCTGGATGTCGCTGTGCAGGGAGACGGTTTCTTTGCCGTGACAACTCCTGAAGGGACGGCTTATACACGTCAGGGTAGCTTCAGGCTTGCTACAGACGGAACCCTGATAACTGCCAATGGCTATCCGGTTCAGTCACAGAACGGCCAGCCGATTGTCATAAACGTTGCGGCGCAGGCTACCGCTGGCAAGCCATCAGTTGATAGCCAGGGAACGATTACCCTGAATGGTGAACAGATGGGGACACTGGGTGTTTTTGACTTCCCCAAGCCATACCAGCTTAATAAGGTAGCCGGAACTTTCTTTGTGCCGACAGACCAAGGTGTCGTGCCACAACCGGTCAGCCCCAACACAACGGTTACGCAGGGTGCTCTGGAAGAGTCCAATGTAAATACCGTTTCGGCGATGGTGCAGATGATAGAGGCCAGCAGATACTTTGAAACCTGCCAGAAAGTGATCCGTAGTTATGATGATATGGCGGCCAAGGCTGTTAACGATTTGGCCAGAGTTTAACGGAAAAAGGAGTAACCGATCATGATGAGATCCTTGTGGACCGCAGCGTCCGGTATGAATTCACAAACCCAGAACATGAACGTCATTGCCAATAACCTGGCTAACGTTAATACCACCGGCTTCAAGAAGAGCCGTGCTGACTTTCAGGATTTGATGTACCAGACCGTACAGAATCCAGGTTCGCCGTCTACCAATGCCAACCAGATTCCGGTGGGCATCCAGTTCGGTATGGGGTCCAAGCTGGCCGCAGTTTCCAAGCAATTTACGCCCGGCGATTTCCAGCATACGGGCGGGCAACTGGACCTTGCCATTGAGGGGGACGGATTTTTCCAGATTCAGATGCCGGACGGCAGCACTTCCTATACCAGGGCAGGCGCCTTCAAAATGGACAGCAACGGCAGGGTTGTGACATCGGATGGCTACGCGATGTTGCCGGAGATGGTCATTCCCAATAACTCCACCAAGATCACTGTCGGTACCGATGGCACGGTATCGGTTGTGCAGGCTGGGCAGACTGCACCCTCTACCGTTGGTAATATCCAATTGGCAACCTTTAATAATCCAGCCGGTCTTTCTTCCATGGGAAAAAACTTCTATCAGCAGACCGACGCCTCAGGCAATGCCACCACCGGTACACCCGGTCAGAACGCTCTGGGTACTATTGGACAGGGATTTCTGGAGATGAGCAATGTCAATGTGGCTGAAGAGATGGTTAATATGATTGTTGGTCAGCGGGCATATGAGGCCAATTCAAAAGCGATTACGACGTCTGATGAGATGCTGCAACTGGCTAACAACCTCAAACGCTGATGCTGAAGCCTGACAGACTGTTCATATGTTGTCTTTTGGTGGTGCTGGTGTTTGTTTCGACAGGTTATGGGCATGCTGCCCCTCTGGAGCCATTGCCAGAGAAGGAGGTCAGGTCTGCAGTTGAGACGTTTCTTGGAACCCGTCTGGTGGACAAGGGGTGGCAGACAACTATCAGGCAGTTGAGTATACCGAAGGGGGTCATGGTTTCCAAAGGGGTGCGTGACCTTGAGATTGTTGCTCCTGCCAGTTGGCCCGGTTGGGGATCAGTAAGCTTGGCGTTGGTGGTACGGGTCAATGGTGTGGTGGAAAAAAACCTCTCCGTACGGCTCGTGGTTGAAGCGCAGACAGAAATGGTGGTTGCAACACGGCAAATATTGGCTGGTACGGTTTTGAGCGCGGGAGAATTGGCCATTCAGAAACAGGACATTGCGCTGTCGGCTGGGCACCATATACAACGGGTTGCCGATGCCGTTGGTAAAAAGAGCCGTACCACAATCAGGGCAGGACATCCGGTACGCAACGATCAGCTTGTCAGTGTGCCGGTGATTATCAGCGGCCAGTTGGTCACTATCGTCCTTGAGCGTCCTGGATTAAGACTCACGGTTGCCGGACGAGCCAAGAGTTCTGGCGGTGTCGGCGATCTGATCAGAGTGGAGAACCTCGCCTCACGCAGGGAGCTTCCAGCCAGGGTTGTGGACTCCTCTACGGTTGAAGTAGGTTTTTGAAACCAGAAAGCTGGATAACTATGAAACGAATTATCATAATGACAGGTGTATTTTGTTTGACGGGAGGTTGTGCCGTACAGCAGACCGAGGTGGTTACTCCCAGTTTTGACCAGCAAATACAGCAGCCAAGGGTAAACTACAGCAATGGTTCAATCTGGCAGGCATCGAGTGTCGCTCTGACAGAGGATGGCAAGGCTCGCCGTCTGGGGGATATTGTAACGGTGGTCATTGTCGAGACTGCCAGTGCAAGCAAGGAAGCGGCAACGGCAACGGGCCGGTCTTCGGAACTCAGTGCCGGTATACCAAACTTTATGGGGCTTGAAGGGTCAAAGATCATCACCAGCAATTTTGCTGACCTGAAGAATCTGATAAATGCCAGTGCCAGTTCTACGTTTGACGGCAGCGGTTCAACCAGCCGCAAGGAAACACTGACGGCGACTATTACAGCCAAGGTTGTGGATGTATTGCCGAACGGTAATTTAAAGATTGAAGGTAGACGTAACGTCAAAGTAAACAATGAAGATCAGATTGTATCGGTCAAAGGAACCATCCGGCAGCGCGATATTTCGCCGGAAAACACCATAAATTCCATTTTTGTGGCTGATGCCCAGATCAGCTATTCCGGAGAGGGAATTATCTCTGATCGCCAGAAGCCGGGTTGGTTGATGAATGTGATCGACAAGGTCTGGCCGTTTTAATGGGGAGTTGGCTATGAAAAGAATAATTGGATCACTGCTAGTACTGGTATGTTTCGCCATGACTGCACATGCAGCCAGAGTCAAGGATATTGCGGCGTTTGACGGGGTGCGCGACAACCAGCTGGCGGGGTATGGTCTCGTTGTTGGTTTGAATGGCAGTGGTGACAGTGACCAGACCAAGTTTCCGGTCCAGTCACTGGTCAATATGCTGGAAAAAATGGGCGTTACGGTGAACCGCAACGACGTGAAGGTAAAAAACGTGGCTGCGGTGATGGTGACTGCTGCCCTGCCCCCTTTTGCCAAACAGGGGACCAAGCTTGATGTAACGGTTTCGTCGTTGGGGGATGCCAAGACTATTGCCGGCGGCACGTTGATAATGACGCCATTGCGGGGAGCCGACAATCAGGTGTATGCGGTTGCCCAAGGGTCGATTCTGACCAACTCCTTTGCCTTTGGTGGCCAAGGGGCTACGATCAGCAAAAACCATCCCACTGCCGGTCGGATTGCCGCTGGCGCACTGGTGGAGCGGGAACTTCCCAATGTGCTGACCGGCAAGTCAAGTCTACGGCTGAATCTGTCACAGTCAGACTTCACAACAGCATCGCGTATTGTTGCCGCCATAAACGATCGCTTTTCCGGTAGCGCTGCCAGCGATGATGGCGGTTCTGTGATGCTGCGGATACCAGATGCTTTTGCAACGCGGCCCGTTGAATTTATTGCACAGATTGAAAATATTGAGGTGGTGCAGGATACCCCGGCACGTGTGGTAGTGAACGAACGGACCGGCACCATTGTTATGGGCGACAAGGTCAGAATTTCGGGTGTTGCGGTTTCCCATGGAAATTTGGGGCTTACCATCAAGGAGAGCCCCAAGGTGTCGCAGCCATATCCGAAGTCCCAAGGCGAAACGGTTGTTGTCCCGGATACTCAGATGAAGGTGATGGAAGAGGTGAGGCGGCTGTCGGTACTACCGGATGCCAATACAATTGGCGATGTGGTCCAGGGTCTGAATCTGCTGGGGGTTACGCCCCGCGATCTGATTTCTATTTTACAGGCGATAAAGGCTGCCGGGGCGCTTCAAGCTGAACTTGTCATCATATAATGTCTTAAGGCTGTAAACAAATAGCATGCGCATCTTGCATCTCAGCTAATATATAAAATGCAATGTGACATGCTATTTATTTATAGCTCGTCTATTGAAGAAAATGCGGTAAATGCCGATAGGATACTCATGATGAACAATTCAGTAACCATAGCGCCTGATCTGTTGATACAGGATCAGAAGGCCGAGCAGCTCGCCTCAAAAGTAAAGCCGGGGCGGGAGCCGCTCAGTGACGCCAAGCGGAAAGAGTTTAAGAAGATTTCCAAAGATTTTGAGGCCATGTTTACTGGGATGATGCTCAAAGGAATGCGTGCAACGGTACCTGAGGACAAGCTGACTGGTGGCGGCAAGGCCGAGGAGACCTACCGCTATCTGCTGGACCAGGAGTATGCGAATGCTGCCGCACAACGTGGCGGTACAGGATCGCTTGCAAGCATGGTGGAGAAGGAGTTGCTTAAGCGCTATGAAGGGCCGCCGTCACTAGCCGGAAGAGCCAAGTCTGGTGAAGAAAAATGAGTGATGCGGTACAGGAGTTGGCAGCAGCCCTTGCAGAGCAGTTGGCTGTCTGTGCAGAGCTTCGGAAGTTGCTACTGGATGAGCAGAAGGCTATGAGTACACTTGATACGTCGTTCCTGGAAGCTATTAACAGCAGCAAAGAGCAGATTGTCAGCCGTCAGAGAAAAGCGACTGATCAATTGCGCAACGTACTGGGGCGTTTGGCACGGCACGCAGGTATTCCTGCCGACAGTAGCCTCAGTGAGCTATTGAACACGCTGCCGAAAGATGCGGTGCAGCAGTTGGCTCCTTTGCAAAAACAATTGCAAGAGGCTGGCAGCGCCGTTAAAGAGCTTGCGTTCCAGAACAGGGCTGTGCTGGAACGTTTTCTGGGAACCATCAATGATTCATTGGGATTTTTAACGCGTATCCTGAACAGCTCCAACTTTTACGGAGCTAATGGCGCCTATCGTAAAGAACAGACTGGTGCCATGATTGTAAACAGGGAGGCTTAAGATGGGTTTGAATGCAGTTTTAGCAATAGGCACCGCCGGACTTAAAGTTAACCAGATTGCCATGGAAGTGGCCAGCGAGAATATTGCCAACGTCAACACCCCGGGCTATTCGCGCCAGAGAGTTCTGCTTGAGACAGCTCCTCCAACCAATCATAACGGTTTTCCATTGGGAACAGGCGTTAAAATTTCAACCGTGGAGCGCTACTATGATGCCCTACTGCAAAAACAGCTACTAAATGCAGGCACCACGTCCGGTTACAACAACGCCAACCTGCAACTGTTACAGCAGGTAGAACCGGCGTTTAACGAACTTGTATATGATGGGCTTGGCACTTCAATAAACAATTTCTTCAACTCTTGGCAGGATTTGACCCTGAATCCCAGCGGCACAGCCGAACGCCAGGCCGTGCTTTCCAAAGCAGAAATCATGACCGACCAGTTCCACTATGTCAGCAGGACCCTGACCACTGCCATGGTTACCCAGGATGAAAGCCTGACGGCACAAACCACAGATATCAATCAACAACTTAAAGATATTGCGTATCTGAATGGTCAGATCAAGACCACCGAGCTGATACAGGGTAACGCCAATGAGATGCGGGACCAGCGGGATTATCTGATCCGCCAGCTTGGCGAGAATGTTGCGATAAGCTTTGTGGAAAATACCAATGGCACCACTGATGTTTCATACACCGATACAACGGGAACCTATGCTCTTGTCACCGATTCTGATGTAATCAATAATTTTACCCTGACAGCCAACGGAAATTTGCCTGACCCGGCCAATACGGTAAAGCACGATGTTCAGCTTACTCCAACAGGTGCCGGTGCTCCGGTAACCATAGCGCCCACTACCGGTAAATTGGGGGCAACAATGGTCACCCGTGATACCACCTTGCAGGGGTATCTGAATGATCTGGATGTCATTGCCAATAAACTTGTAACCGATATCAACGGGTTGCATGTGAGCGGTGCACCCCTCACCTACGATAATAACGGAGTTGCGGGTGCCGAGTTCTTTGCTGCAGCCGGTACAACTGCTGCAACTATTCTACTTGATGTCAACGTAAAAGGGCTTCCGGACAATATCGCAGCCGCCAGCGGCGCAACTTTTTACAAGGGAGACAACAGTAACGCCCTGGCCATTGCCGAGCTGAATGCAACCACCGGCGGCTATTCCATGAGCTACAAAGCCCTTGTTGCGAAAGTTGGTCAGGATGTCCAGTCATCCAAGACTGTGGTTTCCCAGGATGCGGCGTTTATGAAGCAACTGGTTACACTGCGGGATTCCAACTCCGGTGTTTCTTTGGATGAAGAGTTGACAGACCTCATTAAGTTCCAGCGTTCCTATCAAGCATCGTCCAAGCTTATCACCACAGCCACAGATATGATGGACATAGCCATTGGCCTTGTGCGCTAACAGGAGATTGCCATGCGTATTACCCCGAATATAACCGCCAATAATTCGCTGTATAACATCCAGTCCTCACGAGCATTGCTGGACAGTATTCAGGAGAAGATTTCTTCCGGTAAAAACTTTAACCGGGTCAGTGATGATCCGGTATCAGCCAATCTGCTGATGGGGATCAACGACCGTTACAGCGGCAATGAACAGTTTAAGAGTAATATTTCCAAAGCCAACATCTGGCTGAACATGACCTCCACTGCTCTGGACGGCATGTCCAAGACCATGGCAGATATTAAAACACTGGTGGCTACTGTTACAAATGGCAGTAACAATCAGAATACCCTGAATGACACTGCCGCATCACTGACGCTTATGCGTCAACAACTGGCAGATATGGGAAATACCCAGCTGGATGACCAGTATCTGTTTGCAGGCACTGCTACGAACACAAAGCCCTTTGACTCGGATGTCGTTATTCCGCCCGCAGTAGCATCTCCAGACCTGTATAACGGTAATGATAATGTGAACATCGTGCAGATTGATGTGTCGGCAACGGAAAATCTTAATATTACCGGAAGTAGCGTGCTCGGAGATAACTCGGGAGGCAATGTTAATATTCTGTGGGAACTGGATAAATTGATTGCAGCCATTAAAGTCAATGACATCCCTGGCATACAGGCGGGAGCCAATCAGGTGGAGCTGGCGGCTGACCAGATTCAGCGAGCTCAGGTTACCGCTGCTACCCGCATCAGCCGCTTGGAATTTATGGACAAGATGCTGGATAACACCAAAAATACGCTTCAAACGGTCTATAGCAATGTCCAGAACGCGGACTATGCCAAGCTTGCAGTGGAGCTGACCCAGCAGAAGACCGCTTTTGAGGCAACGCTTTCATCCACGGCGAAAATCACCCAGATGTCACTGCTTGACTATCTCTGACAATTAAAGGAAGAGAATGTTGGATGGTTTTAATACCCCCCACCCGCAGCTTGCGGTGTGGGGGGTGTCGTTTTGTTTAATATTTCTTGTCCGCGTAATCCACCCATCCGCCAGCAATGACCAGCGCCTTGTCAAAGGGGGATAGCTCAAAGCTGAAGGTTTTCTGCTTGCCGCCACTTGATACAGTCAAAGTCTGGGCTTCAATGTCGATGGCCATGGAGGTGTCTGCGTCTGCTGCATGGGAAAATATCTGGTCCAGATCTGCCTTGGGCAGTTCGATGGCTGCCATGCCGCAGTTGAACATGTTCTGGCGGAAAATGCGGGCAAACGACTCTGCCACGACGCAGGTAATGTCATTTACCTCAAACACCCAGGGAGCATGTTCGCGAGAAGAACCGCAGCCAAAGTTGGCGCGGGAAACAATGACCCGTGCATTCCGGGTCTTTTCTCCCTTCGGGTCAAAACCGTCAAGTTTCAGGTCTTCCAGCATGTAGGGTTTCAGGTCTTGCTTGGTGATCTCAGTCAGGTACTTGGCCGGAATGATCTCATCGGTGTTGATGTCACTGCGGTCCAGAAAGAGGACAGGGCCTCCGAAAGTTTTCATTGGGAACTCCTTTATTGTTCTGTGTTAGAGGTACTTCCGGGGATCGGCGATTTTGCCCTCGATGGCTGTTGCTGCTGCCGTTGCTGGTGACATCAGGTGCACCATGCCGCCTTTGCCCATCCGACCGTTAAAGTTGCGGTTCGTGGTGGAGGCGCAAACTTCGCCATCGGCAAGAACGCCGTTGCTCATCCCCAGGCAGGCTCCACAGGTGGAGTTGGTGACACAGAAGCCCGCATCCAAAAAAATGTCGATCAACCCCTCATGCATGGCATCACGATAAATTTTAGGGGTGGCGGGTGATAAAATCCCCCGTACATTATCGGCAAGTTTGCGGCCTTTCAGAATCTGTGCGGCGACCCGAAGGTCTTCCAAGCGACCGTTGGTGCAGGAGCCCAAATAAATTTGGTCAACCGGGTTTTGGCCGAACTCTGCAACCGGTTTGACCTGATCCGGTTTAACCCCGAAGGTAGCTACCGGCACCAGACTTACTGCATCAATTTCGAGAGTTTGTTCATAGACTGCGTCGTCATCGGAACACCACTTGGAGTACTCATCCAATGCAGCATTTTTTGACGAAAACTCGTCCTGGATGAACGGCCAGAGATATTCTACCGTGGTTATGTCCGGCATACAGATACCGGAGGTGCCCCCGGCCTCAATGGCCATGTTGCAGAGTGTCATGCGTGATTCCATGGTCATTGCGTCAATGGTGGAGCCACGGAATTCCAGCACCCGATCAGTGGCGCCATTGACGCCTATCCGACCGATCAGGGTTAAGACCACATCCTTGGCATAGACCCCCTTGGGCAGCTCACCGTTGACATTAACCCGGATGGTTTTGGGTTCGCGGAAGGCGCAAACCCCCTTCAAGATGCCCACTTCAAGATCGGTGGTGCCCACACCGGCGGCAAAGGCGCCGAAGGCGCCATGGGTACAGGTATGGGAGTCGCCCATGATAACGGTATTGCCGGGGCGGATGAAACCTTTCTCGGGAAAGAGCGCATGGCAGACGCCATTGGCACCCACATCGAAAAAATCCCTGATTCTCTGGCGCCTAGCCCAGTCGCGCAGTATTTTGGCCTGGGTAGCTGTTTTGGAATCCTTTGAAGGGGTGACATGATCAATGACCGCCTTGATCTTCGAGGAGTCAAAGACCCGATCCTTGCCTCGTTCAACCAAGTCAACGATGGCGATGGGGGTGGTAATCTCGTGACAGAGCACGACATCCAGGCGCAGCACTTTGGTGCCGCTGAACGGTTCATCCACCAGGTGGGCCGCAAAAATCTTTTCAGCAGTGGTCTTGCCCATACAAACCTTCCTTTCGGGTGATTCAAAATTGTAAAAACATACCAGAATGGGATGGTGAAGTCCACAGCTTTGGTGTGGTAACATCCTGTTTTCGGGAGCTTAAACAGCATGGTGACAATGGCGTTATGTTGCAGGTATGCTATACAGGAAGCGGGCCGTACGGCAGTTCATGGAGGAAATCAATGCAGGAACAACAGCTTGTGGAAATGCTGGAAGAGGTACGTACAGGGCGGCTTACCGTTCTTCAGGGGGTTGAGCGTTTGCGCCACCTGCCCTTTGAGGATATCGGTATAGCGCACGTGGATCACCATCGGGCGTTGCGCCAAGGGCAGCCGGAGGTGATTTTCGGGCAAGGCAAGACAGCGGAGCAGATTGACTGCATCATGCAAGCCATGCTGCGTCGCAGCAGCAGGGGCAATATCCTGGTTACCCGCCTGGATGCCGCAAAGGCGCAGGAGTTACAGCGCAGTTATCTCGATGCCGTTCATCATGGTGACGCCCGATGCCTGACTCTGGAGCGCTCTCCGCAACAGGAGGCAGGACGGGGAAGTATTTTGGTCATCTCAGCCGGAACTTCGGATATTCCCGTTGCTGCCGAGGCATTGGTCACCGCCCGTTTTCTTGGCAACCGGACTGAGCATCTCTATGATGTGGGGGTGGCTGGTATTCATCGGTTGCTGGCCAGGCTGGAGTTGATCCGTTCCGCCACGGTGCTGATTGTGGTGGCCGGTATGGAAGGGGCCTTGCCTTCTGTCGTGGGAGGACTGGTGGACCGACCGGTGATCGCGGTGCCTACCTCCGTTGGTTATGGCGCCTCATTCGGCGGCATAGCTGCTCTGCTGGGGATGCTTAATTCGTGTGCCAGCGGCGTTACGGTGGTCAACATAGACAATGGTTTTGGCGCTGCCTGTGCCGCCAGTCTGATGAACCGTCGTGACAGCGGCACAGGCAAAGATTGATAAAAAAGCACCTTTTCTAGCTGTGCAGCCAGCGCGCGACATCCTTGGCATGGTAGGTGATGATCAGGTCAGCGCCTGCGCGCTTGAAGCCCATCATGGTTTCCATGACCACCCGCTGCTCGTCTATCCAGTTGTTGCGGGCAGCTGCCTTGATCATGCTGTACTCACCTGACACATTGTAAACTGCCAAAGGTATGTCGAATTCATTGCGCAGATCCCGGACGATATCCAGATAGGGCAATCCTGGCTTGACCATGATGATGTCCGCCCCTTCCTCGATGTCTTGCCGGGCTTCCCGCAGCGCCTCGCGGCGGTTGGCCGGGTCCATCTGATAAGAACGCCGGTCGCCGAACTGCGGTGTGGATTCGGCAGCCTCCCGGAACGGACCATAGTAGCCCGAGGCATATTTTACGGCATAGCTCATAATGGGAAGGTGGGTAAAGTTGTGTTCGTCAAGTATGGTACGGATTGCAGCAACCCGCCCATCCATCATGTCTGACGGAGCGACCATGTCGGCGCCGGCCCTGGCGTGGGAGAGCGCCTCCTGAGCCAGCAATTGTACCGTTGCATCATTGTCCACGTCACCGTCCTTGATAAGGCCACAGTGCCCGTGATCGGTGTATTCGCAGAGGCAGACGTCAGTGATGACAGCCAGTTCGGGCACAGCTGCTTTGATGGCCCGTATGGTGTTCTGAATAATGCCGGTATCGGAATAGGCGTCGCTGCCTACTTCATCCTTGGTTTCAGGTATGCCAAAGAGGATTACGGCAGGAATGCCCAGCTGGTGTACTTCACGAGCCTCTTCGACAATATGCTCAATCGACTGTTGGAAGATGCCCGGCATGGAGCTGATCTCTTTTTTGATACCGGAACCGAAGGCGGAAAACATGGGATAGATCAGGTTGTTTGCTGAGAGGGAGGTCTCCCGGGTCATTCTGCGAAAAACCTCTTTACCGCGAATCCGTCGGGATCTGAGCTGGGGGAAAAACATGGATTCCATCTCCTTGGAAAATGAAGTTGCCGCATAGTATCCAAAGACGGCAGATGAAGCAAGAATGACCTGTTGTCTCTGGCAATGAGGGGGAAATAATTACTGGTATCAAAACTGAAAGGTATGATACAAAAAACAAATGTTTAGAAATTAAAGTAAGAGCGTCACGCCGCATTTGAAAGGAGGAAAAATCAGATGAAAAAATTAAGAGTACTGCTTGGTATAGTTGCATGTACCGCGGTAATACAGGCCGGGGCCGCTCTTGCTGAAAACCGTGCCGAGACCTTTATTTTGTCTCCTTATGCAGGGGGCTATACATTTCAGGGGAAGCAGAACATTAAGACCGGACCGGTTCTTGGTGTGCGACTGGGCTACAACATCACAGAAAACTGGGCGTTTGAGGGAGTTCTTGATTACGCCAATTCTGACCTTAAAAACAGCTCTGGCACTGCAGAAAAACTGCGCTATGGCGGTGATGTGGTCTACAGTTTTCTGCCAAAAAACAGCCTGGTTCCCTACGTTGCAGCAGGTTTTGGCGGAATGGATCTGAGGGCTGCCGGTGCAGACAGCGGGACACGGTGGGTTGCCAACTACGGTGGCGGTGTTAAATGGTTCTTTGTTGATGATGTTGCCCTGCGTGCAGATGTTCGCGGTCTGAACTACAGCATTGGTGAGCTATACACCAACGTACAGTACACAGTTGGTCTGCATATCGCCATTGGTGCTGCCAAGCCTGCGCCACAACCGGCGCCAATGCCGATGGAAGCCGCTGCTCCCAAAGCAGCGCCGGTGGTTGTCGTGCCTCCGGCTCCCACTGTTAGTCTGTCGGCAAATCCCGGTTCCATTGAAAAAGGCAAGAGCGCAACACTTTCCTGGAACTCCCAGAATGCAACCGGCTGTGTAATTCAGCCGGGTGTTGGTCTGGTAGCCGCTCAGGGTTCCAAAGCGGTAACGCCTGCATCGGATGTTTCCTATACCCTGACCTGTAAGGGAGACGGTGGTAGCGCAAGTACCGCCGCTGCTGTTGCTGTTACGTTACCCCCACCGCCAGTGATGGCGGAAGCGTCGGCCAAAAAGGCCTCTGCTGTTGCAGCCGGTGCCCGTTTTGCGCTGAAAATTCAGTTTGATACCGGCAAGTCGCTAATCAAGAAGGAATACTACAACGAACTGAAAGAAGTTGGTGATGGTCTGAATGAGCACAAGAACCTGAAAGGTGTGATTGAAGGTCATACCGACAGCGTTGGCAGTGACGCTTCGAACATCGCGTTGTCGCAACGGCGCGCAAAAGCCGTCCGTGACTACATCATTAAGAACTTCAAGGTTGACGGTAAGCGCCTTGCTGCCAAAGGCTACGGCGAATCCCGTCCAATAGCAGACAACAAGACTGTTGAAGGCCGTGCACAGAATCGCCGGATTGAGGCTACATTTGAAGAAATTCCCAACTTCAAGGCTAATGCGGAACAGCCTGCTGCTCCGGTAAAGAAAGCGGCAAGGAAAGTGGTTAAGAAAAAGGCTGCTGTAAAGAAATAGTGGCAGGCTCTTGTCAAAGAAGCAGAAATACGTATTGATGTTCTGCTGAACATCGAATTAATCGGAGTGCTCTGTATCTTTTAGGAGACGGTTTTTCTCGTCTCCGCTAATGAACAAGGAAAACGCCTCCGAAGTTATGTGACTTCGGAGGCGTTTCCTTTTGTATACCGTGCAGATAAGGAAAATCATGGAACTGGATCTGTTCAGCGTTGAAAAACCGGCTCGCTACATGGGAACCGAGATGGGTATTGTGGTTAAACCTGAGGCGGAGTTGCGTATCGCTTTGGCGTTCCCCGATGTGTATGAGGTGGGGATGAGTCATCTAGGCTTGCGCATACTCTACCATATTCTCAATTGTCAGGAGGGAATTGCCGCCGAGCGGGTATATGCCCCCTGGCCCGATATGGCTGCTCAGCTGGCAAGCCGTCACGAACCTCTGGCCACCCTTGAAACTAATACGCCGCTTCATGCAACCGATGTTGTCGGGTTTACGCTGCAATACGAACTTTCCTGTACAAACATTCTTACCATGCTGGATCAGGCAGGCATTCCCCGTCGTGCTGCTGCACGGGATGAACGCTGGCCGCTGATTCTTGGCGGTGGTCCCGGCGCCTACAATCCGGAGCCGCTTGCTCCATTTTTTGATGCTTTTCTATTGGGGGACGGAGAAGAGGCGATCCTTGATATTGCTGAAATACTGCGTTCCTGGAAACAGTCTGCCAGCCGAAATAAGCAGGAGTTACTGCATCACCTTGCTGCTGTCAACGGGGTCTATGTCCCTTCCTTTTTTGAGGTGTGTTACCAGCAGGACGGACGAGTGACCTCGATAACTCCGCTGAAGCAAGGATATGAGACGGTGCACCGTCGTTTCTTGCCCGACCTGGAGTCTGCCGCATTTCCGGACAGTCCGGTGGTGCCGTTTCTCAAGACGGTTCATGACCGGGTTGCCCTGGAGATCGCCCGTGGCTGTACCAGGGGATGCCGCTTCTGTCAGGCCGGTTACCTGTATCGCCCCTTGCGAGAGCGTTCCCCTGAAAGGATCACGGAATTGATCCGTGCTTCGTTGGCAACCACCGGCTATGAAGAGATTTCGTTGCTCTCGTTGTCCACCGGCGACTACTCTTGCATTGAGCCACTCTTGCAACAGTTGATGAGTGAGTATGCCGGTAGCCGGGTGGCTGTGTCGTTGCCTTCGCTCAGGGTGGGCACTTTGACTCCGGAACTGATCGAGGAGATCAAACGGGTGCGCAAAACTGGCTTCACGCTGGCACCCGAGGCAGCCACTGAACGTTTGCGGCAGGTGATCAACAAAGGAATATCCGAGGAGGATCTACTGGAGGGGGCTTTCAACGTCTATGGCGCCGGTTGGCGTTCCATCAAGCTGTACTTCATGATGGGGCTGCCCACCGAAACCCGCGAAGACCTTGTTGCCATCTGTGATCTTTCTCGTCAGGTAAAGGCCCAGGCGCGCCGGGCCGGTGGTCATGGTGAGGTGAATGTTGCAGTCAGCACCTTTGTGCCCAAGCCCCATACACCTTTTCAATGGGAGCGCCAACTCTCTCTTGAAGAAACCCGTGAGCGGCAGCGTTTCCTGCGGGATGAGATGAAGCGGCGTAAATTGAACTATAAGTACCAGGAGGCGGAGCTTTCGTTTATGGAGGGAGTTTTCGCCCGTGGTGACCGGCGGCTGGCTGATGTGCTGGAGCGGGCGGTAGATCTGGGATGCCGCTTCGATGGTTGGCGGGAACATTTTTCACTGGAACGCTGGATGCAGGCCTTTTCTGAATCCGGTATTGATCCGCAGTGGTATTTGCGGCAACGGGATGTTGACGAACTCCTGCCGTGGAATCACCTGGACAGCGGTGTCAACCGTGAATTTCTTAAAAAAGAGCTGGAGTTGGCTGTGGCAGGCGCCGCAACTCCGGATTGCCGTTTCGGACTGTGCAGCAACTGTGGCGTCTGTGATTTCAAGGTGTTGCGTAACCGGACGGCGCAGTATCAGGGGGAGCGTAGCAAAGGTGGCGCAGTTGAGCCGCAGCCGCAAGAGTCCCGACGGGTACGCATACGTTTTTCAAAAACCGGCAAGGTACGTTTTTTAAGTCACCTGGAGTTGATCAACCTGTTTACCCGTGCCGTATACCGGGCCGGAATTCCGGTTCTCCATACCCAGGGCTTTCATCCCCATCCTCGATTTTCCTTTGCAACCGCCACCTCGGTGGGGGTAGAGTCATATGCTGAATATATGGACCTGTTTGTTGACGGCATGGAGCCCGAAGTATGCCGGGAGCGCTTGAATAAGGTGTTGCCGGAAGGGATGCAGGTGCTTGAGGCATGGCCTGCCGAGTTGAAGGCCCCTTCCCTTTCTACCATGATTGAGGCGACCCGCTATCGAATCATGCTGCATGATGTGGAGCCGGAGCAGCTTCGGCAACAATGTGTGCAATTTATGGCACAGTCATCTTTTGTGCTGGTCAGGGAGAAAAAAGGACAGCGCCAGAGCATAGATCTGCGCCAGGAAACCAGAGTGCTTGATGCCGTAGGCTCCGCACTGGAGATGGTTGTTGTTCGTGGCAAACCATACGAGCTTGCTGCCGCCATTACCGGCCTGCCGACGGAAGCATTGAAAAAACTCCCGGTGGAGAAGCTTGATGTGCTATTTTCAGCATGAAACTACGCTCTGTACCAGGTTGCTACGAATAAACCGAATATACTTATCTCTACATTTTGCATAGAGGACAAACGTCATGGCATCAGAACTGGTTATCAACGTCACGGCACAGGAAACGCGCCTTGCCCTGATTGAGAAGGGCACCATTGCCGAGCTCTATATCGAGCGCACCCGGGAAAAGGGCATTGTCGGCAATATCTACAAGGGAAAAGTGGTGCGGGTGCTGCCTGGCATGCAGGCTGCGTTTGTCGATATTGGCCTGGAGAAAGCAGCTTTTCTCTATGTGGCAGATGTCTTTGATGCCATCGAGGAGTATGAAAACCTGCTGGATGACGGCAAGAAGAATGATCATGATGAGGATGGGACTCCTCTTGATTACCGCGTGCTGCATCCCATTGAAGAGCTGCTGCAGGAAGGACAGGAACTGCTGGTGCAGGTTTCCAAGGAGCCGATCGGCACCAAGGGGGCTCGGATCACCTCTCATATTTCGCTGCCCGGCCGCCATGTGGTCTATATGCCGACAGTGGATCATGTGGGGATCTCGCGCCGTATTGAAGATGAGCAGGAACGGGAACGTTTGCGTGAGGTGGTGGAGCGTGTACGGCAGCAGGGCTGCGGTTTTATCGTGCGCACTGCTGCGGAAGGCAAAACAGAAGAGGATCTGAGGGCCGACATACAATATCTGGCAAAGGTGTGGGCGGAGGTTGTGCGCAAGAAGGAAAAAGCATCAGTGCCGTCACTGATCCATGCCGATCTTGATGTGATCCAGAAGGTTGTGCGGGATATCGTGACCGACGATGTCACCAGAATTGTTGTGGATTCAAAGGCGGATCATGACCGGATCGTGCAGTTCATGTCGACCTTTATGCCCAAGATGAAGTCGTCGGTTGAACTGTATGACGAAGAGGAGCCGATATTTGATTATTACGGTCTTGAGGTAGAGATCAGCCGCGCCTTGGGGCGCAAGGTCTGGCTCAAGTCCGGCGGCTACATTATTATTGAACAGACTGAAGCCCTTACTGCCATTGACGTCAATACCGGGCGTTTTGTGGGGAAGCATAATCTTGAAGACACGATCCTCAAAACCAATCTGGAGGCGGTCAAGGAGATCGCCTATCAGCTGCGTTTGCGCAACAACGGCGGTATTATCATCATTGATTTCATAGATATGGAGAAAGAGGCCAACCGGGAGAAGGTTTACGCGGCCCTGGAAGATGCCCTGAAAAGTGACAAGTCAAAATCAAACATCTTGAAGATTTCCGAGCTTGGTCTGGTTGAAATGACCCGTAAGCGGGTGCGGGAAAGTATCGGCAGGATGATGTGCGAACCTTGTCCTTACTGTGAGGGGCGAGGCTACGTCAAGTCAAAAACCACGGTCTGCCACGAGATTTTTCGTGAAGTGCGTCGTGAGATGCTTGATATCCGTGGAACGAAAGTGCTGTTGACGGTCAACCCTCAGGTGGCAGATCTGTTGTATGACGAAGAGCGCCGTGGCCTTGAGGAATTGGAGAAGAAGTATAAAAAGCGGGTGACGGTGCGGGCCAAGCCGGGATTTCACCAGGAGCAGTTTGAGATCGTCATCAGTTAATTATCAAAATACAGCATAAACGCGAAAGCGGCGCAAGGACTAATCTCCTCGCGCCGCTTTCTTTTGTGTGCATATTGCCTGTATCAGGCGGCCTGACGCATTTCCTGATGGTTGCCTTGTACGGTAAGGCTGATCATGGCTTCACGCATGAGGTCCGAAACCGACTTATGGCTGCGGCGTACCAGGTATTCCAGTTGTTCGCGCTCTGCATCACTGACGCGCATTGAAATGACATTGTAGCGGGGATTCTCTCTCATTCTGCCCATGGCTATTCTCCTTTTTTTATGGTTGTTAAACTTGTTTATGTGTGCTGACTAATGTATTGCTGTATGCCAATAGCGTGCCAAATTGTAGTTTGTTTGTGTAAACACAATGTTGTCAGTAAGTTGCGGATATGCTCCCGCTGGGTTGGATCTGTTTTGTCTTAATGGTTGTGTCTAAAATGGCGCATGTTGGACAAAAGTTTACACTATTTTATAACGGTTCTAATTGGCGCTGTGGTGCTTCGGGCGCTTTCTGGCAATTCCGCTGTACTGAAATGCCATGCTTTTCCAGCAGGCGGTAAAAGGTGCGGCGTGGCAGATCGGCCAGTTTGGCAGCTTTGGAGACGTTACCGCCGGTCTCACTCAGATAGCGCAGGATCATAGTGCGCTCAAGCGGCCCCAGCCGGGTTTCCTTCTCTGCCTTAAATGAATTTCTTCTGCCACCGGGAACGGCGTGTTCGTCATGAATCTGTTGGAAAACCGAGGGCAAGTTTTCCAGTCGAACCACGCCGTCATTGGACAAGACTGCCGCCCGTTCGATGATGTTCTGCATCTCGCGGATATTGCCGGGCCAGGGATAGTGGCTCATGGCAACAACAGCCCGTTCTTCCATGCTGGTCAGCCGTTTGTTTAGCTTTTTGCAGGCCTTTTCCAGAAAATGCCGGGCAAGTAACGGAATTGATTCTGCGCGGTCCCGCAACGGAGGAAGATGAATTGAAAAAACATTCAGCCGATAGAAGAGGTCATCGCGGAACCAGCCGTCGCGAACTCCCTGTTCAAGATTTTTGTTGGTGGCCGCGATCAGTCTGACATCAACTTTTTTGACCGTGGTTCCTCCCACCGGACGGATTTCGCCAACATCCAGCAGGCGCAGCAGCTCTGCTTGCAGCTTGGGGGTGATATCGCCAATTTCATCAAGGAAGATGGTGCCGCCGTCGGCAGCTTCGAACAGTCCTTTGCGGTCTGCGACAGCACCGGTGAATGCCCCTTTTTTATGGCCGAACAGCTCACTTTCCAGCAGTGAATCGGTGAGGGTTGTGCAGTTGACGGTCACCAGCGGTTTGTCAGCTCGTGTACTGAGGCGGTGAATGGCTCGTGACGTCAGTTCTTTGCCAGTGCCGGTTTCGCCCTGGATCAGAACGGTCGTGGGAGTTGGCGCAACCTGCCGGATCAGTTCAGCAACCTGGGTGCTTTCCGGATCATTACTGATGATCATGTCTTCACCAAACTGTTTATTTAGCTCGCGGGTGACAAGCTCGTATTTTTGCAGCAGAATTCCACGATCTTCTTCCATTTTTCGCAAATTATACGGCAAGCACATGCCGATGTCGGCAAAACGCTGGAAAACAGCGACCGCATGTTCGCGGCAGGTGGCGTAGCCGCAGGCCCGGCAGTTCAGCTCGTCTCCCTGGCTGAATTTGCCGGTGCCATGCAGAATTTTTCGAATATCCTCCGGTTTTGGCGCGGGGAGTTTTCTGAACTTGTCGTTAAAGCTGCGTTCAAGATTGTCCGGCGCTGCGGCTGTCCGGTAGTGGGGGGCGGTGCGATAGGGGATGTCACTGCTGTTGTAACGAATGATGAGGTTGCGTTTGTAGAGATGTGTCAATTCGCGATTTTTGGTCGGGCCATCAAGGCAGCCCCCATCACAGAAGCGCAGGTCTGCGTAGCGGGGGGTAATGCGCCCTGCGGCCAGATCCCTGACGATTTCGAGGACGTGCGCCTCTCCCTCGGCATTTACGGTTTCGGTGTCAAGAAAGTCTGTGGGGATTTCCAGCGCCCGAAACGGTCCTCCGTGCAAGGTGAACATCCGTCCGTGTTCGGGGTCAATGCCGTCAAAACCCGACTCTGCAAGGGTGGAAGGGGTGATGCCGCGCCGCCGGAAGAACAGATCAATCTCCCCGTAGGTCATAACCACGTCAACGGCCGATTGCAACTCAGGTGATTGTACTTCGAATTTTGCGGCAATGCAGGTGCTGAGATAGATTACCTTGGTGCGGGCACCCAAGGTCTGTTTGACAAAACGTCCCATGGCGACCATGGGAGAGACTGCTGGGAGCAGGTTGGGCAGCAGGTTGGGATAGTGACGTTCCACCAAGTCCACCACGGCCGGGCAGTGGGATGCGATCAGGGGGCGATCCGTGGTTGCGATTGCCTTCTGGTACAGGGGGGCGATCATTCTGGCACCGTAAGCGCCTTCATGCACCTCGCGGAAACCGAGACTCTTCAAGCCGGATACCAACTGGCCCGGCGTGCAGGTATGGAAGAAGGCCGGGAATGAGCAGCCCAGCACCGCCACAACCGGGTCTCCAGAGGTCAGCAGCTCCTGGGCCTTGACCATGCGATCCACAACCACCTTGGCTTTTTGCTGGCAGTTCAGGCAGTTGCCGCAGCCTATGCAGCGCTCGTACATTATCTCGGCAAAGCCACCATCAACCTTGATGGCTTTGACCGGGCAGGTACGGACACAGGAATAGCAGGTGCGACAGCGTTCCTTGTAGGTGACGATCGGTTGCATGTAGTGTCTCCGATAGATAGAGTAACTATGTAACTATACCGGAAAAAATTTATGTGTGCAACAAATGGCACAGTAGGTGTTTGCAGATTACTGGTGTTACTCCTCAATTGGTAATGGCATACTGAAAGCCCCACTCTGAAATTTCATACGTCGAAAGGAGCACTCCATGAATCTGGTGGCCCCACTGCTGTTCCTCTTTCTTTTGGTAAGTACCGCCCACGCGGAGAAGATCGGTGAAGTCAGCACCGAATTCATCCTCACTGGCCCCAACAGCAAAATTGTTATTGAAGCATTTGACGACCCGATCATCCCCGGCGTCACCTGTCACGTCAGCTATCCGACGAAAGGCGGCATCAAAGGCGCGCTGGGGCTTGTGGAAGAACGTTCGGAAGCCTCCATTGCCTGTCGACAGACAGGCCCGATCACTCTTCCGTCCAATCTGAAGGGTGGGCAGGAAGTCTTTGGGAAGAGTCGTTCCATTCTGTTCAAAAAACTTCATGTCATCAGGTTTCTGGATAAGAAACGCAATGTCCTGGTGTACCTTGCCTTCACAGACAAGCTGATAGACGGGTCACCCAAGCATAGCCTTTCCAGTGTTCCTATCATGCCGTGGCAAAATTGACCCTTCTGGATCAGAAAAGGTGCCGACTCATGAGAAAGCCGACGATAACCACAGCAAGCGGCAGATACTTTCTGACAGACCGGATCCGGGAAGAGGTGAATTTCTGTTGCACCTCGCAATCTGCAGGGGCCAACCCACCTGCGGTCCAGAAACCGGCGCAGCCTGGCAGCAGAATCATCCCTCTGCCATCCCGGCATGAATGGTTGATTGAGGCGTATGACCTGCAGACAGCAATCGCTGATCGTGAGAGCCATCGGTGCTTTACGACCGAGCTCCTTTCCCTTGAGGAGTTGGCCTTTCTTCTCTGGGGTACCCAGGGTGTTCGTGCTGTACTTCATGAAGCGGCTGTTCTGCGTACGGTCCCTTCCGCCGGCTGTCGTCACCCCTTTGAAACCTACCTTGGTGTGCTCAGGGTCGCCGGTCTCGAACCGGGCCTGTACCGCTACCTCCCTCTTGATCACGCGCTGGTACATGAACGGGATCTTCCAGAGCTGCCTGCCTATCTCACCGCCGCCTGCCGCGGTCAGGCATTTGCCGGGCAGGCAGCCGTAACTTTCATCTGGACCGCGGTAATGGCACGCACCGAGTGGCGCTACGCCGAAGCATCCTACAAAGTGATTGCCCTCGATGCCGGACACGTCTGCCAGAACCTTTATCTAGCCTGTGAAGCGATTGGCAGTGGTACTTGTGCCATTGCTGCGTATAATCAGGATCTGGCGGATGAGCTGGTTGCCGTCGATGGCAACCAGGAATTCACGGTCTATATCGCCCCGGTGGGCAAAGTTGCAACTCGTGACCGCCCTTGACATCATCGTCGCGTGTGGCTATCATTTGGCATAATGTCATTTGAAAGTATTGGTGCCTCTGTGCAAGAACTCACTTCCCGCCAACAGCAAGTCCTTGATTTTGTGTGCCGATTTCGTGAAGAACACGGCTGCCCGCCCTCCCTTCGCGAAATTTCTGACCATATCGGCACCAAGGGTACAGCAACAGCATTGGCTCACCTTGAAGCATTGAAGCGCAAAGGCTACATTTCCCGCCGCGAGGGTTCCCGTGGTATAGCCTTGACCCACAAAGCCGGTATGCCCGCATCAGTACCCATTGTCGGCGCAGTTCGCGCCGGTCAGCCGGAGTTGGCGGTTGAGGATATCCAGGGCTATGTCTCGGTTGATCCGGCCTGGCTCAAGGGTGACGGCAACTTCTTGCTGCGGGTCAAGGGGGACAGCATGGTGGAGGCTGGCATCTTTGATGGCGACCTGGCCCTGATCACTCCTCAGCCGCATGCCGAGAACGGTCAGATCGTTGTCGCCTTGATTGACGGTGAAGCCACCCTGAAGCGGTTCTACCGGGAGCATGGCTGTATCCGTCTACAGCCGGAAAACAAACACCTCCTGCCGATTATCCTGCGTGCTGGCGAGGGTGAACCGCTGATAGTGGGCAGACTGCTGAAAACCATTCGCTCGTTTGACTGACATGCCCGGCACTCCTGTCCGCATAGCCGTAGTCTTTGAACCGGGCAAGCAAGCAAAGCCGGTCTGGTTTGAATTGAACCGCAAGCAGCACAAGATTGCTACGACCACCTATCACTGGAAAGATGCAATCGGCGGCACACCGCTGCTGCACTATGCCGTCACCGATGGTGAAGCGCTCTATGAGTTGATCTTCAACCCCCTTGACCAGTCCTGGACTCTCCAGGGATATGCCACCGAGTAGAACCGATGCCGGGCCGCACCATTCTCCATATTGATCAAAATGCGTTCTTCGCTTCGGTCGAGCAGCAGGCAAACCCTGAGCTCCTTGGCAAACCCATTGCCGTCGTCGGTGCAGCCCATCGCACAGTCATCACCACCGCAAGCTACGAAGCCCGAGCCTTTGGCGTCAGGACCGGTATGGCCATTTGGGAAGGAAAACGAGCCTGTCCGGATCTGATCATCGTCCGGGGTGATAACAGGAAGTACACCTACACCAGCGGCAAGATCGTCGAGATGATGCGGCAATACACTCCCCTGGTGGAACCGTTCTCTATCGATGAGGCGTTTATGGATGTTACCTACTCCCTCAAACTCTTCGGCTCTGCCGAGACCATCGCCTACCAGCTCAAAGCCAGTATCAAGCACAGCTTCGGCATCACCTGCTCGGTTGGCATTGCCCCCAACAAACTTCTGGCAAAGCTGGCCTCAGACATGCAAAAACCGGACGGCCTCACCGTCATTACTCCGGACAGAGTAAGAGATGTGCTGGAACAGATGCCGGTGGGTGAGCTGTGCGGGGTAGGGAAGAAACTACAGAAGCAGTTGCTGTTGTACTGCAACATCACAACCTGCGGTGAACTCGGACGCTGTGATGAAGCCCTTCTGGTCAAACGGTTCGGCATCATCGGCAGCACACTCAGGAAGATGGGGCAAGGGATAGACGACAGCCCGGTGGTACCAATGGAGGATGAAGAACAGGTCAAGAGCGTCGGCCATTCCATGACCCTGCCCAGAGATATCGAGGACCGTGACCAGATCCTCAAACGCTTGCTGCAATTGTCTGAAATGGTGGGCAGAAGGGCAAGGAAGCACGGACTGGCGGGCAAGACCATCAGCGTCTATGTCCGACTGGGCGATTTCTTCAGCAATTTCCAGAAACAGACGACAATTAACCGGCACATCAACCTGAGCGACGACATCTATCAGGCGGCGGTCAAGCTGTACGACTGCCTGAAGGTTGATCAGCCGGTGCGACTTTTGGGAATCAGCCTCTCACACCTGCGGGAGGGTGAAGACGGACAGCCCGCCCTGTTCGAGGATAACCGCAAAAAGGAGCAACTGACAAAGGCCATGGATGACATCAACAACAGGCTGGGGGATTTCAAAGTCACCTTCGGCAGTCTGCTGGATGCCCAAGAGAAGGGCAGTTATGTTATCAGCCCGGCGTGGCGACCTACAGGCGTCAGAAAAGTCGGCGTCGAGTAATACAGCCTGCATCAAGTCAGTTACTATGAAACGTTTAATAGTTATGAACGAGCGCCAGCTAACGTCAATAGGCCGTCCGAAGGCGGCCTATTGACAGTCATTGATTTTCATCTGTCCTCCTCAGCTGTTTTTGACGGTAGCATGTGCTTCAGTTGTAACGGCAGCCTTAACTCCCTTAGCCATACCGAACATCAACAGTACTGCGGGTATTACCTGTGCTACCACTATCATTGCGCAGAATCCGAGAAAAATCCAAACAAAGAGTCCACTGTTGTCTTCACGTGCTCCTGTGGCGGCAAAAGCAGTTGCCGGAGCAAGTAATCCGATTATCGTAGCGAGAGTTTTCATGACATCCTCCTTTTATTTTTGTGTGCTGCGGTAGTTGGTTCCTTTGTCTTACTGAATTGCAGAATAAGTGCCAATTAGAATTAATGACTAAAGTTAAATGCAACATGCGGATACTTAAGGGATTATTCGCGTATTTACGCAATCTTCCTATAAAAATAATCCCGATTACTGTATGTAAGCATGTAGTATTTAACACGGTACGCAGAGCGACAAATGCACCAATATTACAGCTAACACGCTGATATTGCGGAGACTGTCAATGTGTATAAAACTACTATGCAGTTGTATGCGAATCTGATAAGGCGCCTAACAAGGAGAATCTAGATGACACAGCGGGCTATACTCTGTCCACGTTGCAGGCGCTTGGTCGGCAGCGATGAAAAAGTTTGTTCATGGTGCGGCACATCCCGTTCTGCAGCCTGGTGGAAGCTCATCCACTGGACACGGGAGGGCGTGGAGGGTGATTGGTTAATCAAGACTCTCATCTCCATCAATATTTTGTATTTTGCAATCTCTCTCCTGGTAAGCCTCAATACAGGGGGGGTGAGCGGTTTGTTGTCTCCGGGACAGAACAGTTTACTGGTGCTGGGGGCAACCGGCACGTATCCCATTGACCGCTTCGGCAGGTACTGGACGCTCCTCAGTGCAAATTATCTTCACAGTGGTATTCTGCATCTCATATTCAACATCATGGCTCTGCGACAACTGGCTCCTCAGGTCATCAGCGAATTTGGCGCCAACCGTATGCTCACTATCTACACCCTGGGCGGCATCACTGGCTATGTGGTCTCCTATCTGGCAGGCGTCGCATTCACTATTGGCGCTTCGGCAGCTGTCTGCAGCTTGATTGGAGCACTACTCTACTACGGTAAAAGCAGGGGTGGTTCTTACGGTAGCTCGGTATATCGCGAAACAGGCGGTTGGGTAATAAGCCTCTTTGTATTTGGCCTGATATTACCGGGCATAAACAACTGGGGCCATGGCGGCGGTCTTGTCGGGGGAGTCATTCTTGGTGCGCTTCTGGGATACAATGAGCGTAGGCGGGAAAATTCTTTTGATCTGTCACTGTCCCTCATCTGCGGTCTGATCACAATTGGTGTATTAGGGTGGACACTTATCAGTTTGTTCATCCACACGTAACACTTTGTACTCTCTTTGCTGTCAGGCAGAGGAGATGACATGGGAACCATTATGGGTTCAATAGGATGTGGACAAGGTATGGTTCAATGACGCATCATGGGTTCACGTGGCAAACTGAATGACGTTTTCGCGATTGACAGGATGCAATGACCGAACGCTTGCAACATAATGGACCTTTTCTCATGCTGTGCCTGACCGGGTTTGTTGTCTTTTTCAGTTCACACCTGCGTTTGCCGGTCATGCCGTTATATGCGACGTCACTGGGGGCTGACCCGGCTCAGGTCGGTATGATCAATGGAGCATTTACGCTAACGGCGGGACTGTTGTCGATCCCGGCCGGTATGCTGGCTGATCATATCGGTAGAAAATTACCTGTTATCATGGGGGGCCTGGCCATTGCCCTGTCTTCCCTTCTGATTCCGCTCTGCCGAGAGCCATTGCAGATGGCTGTCGTATATGTCCTGTTTGGTGTGGGGCTGGCAGCCTTTGCGCCAGCCATGCTTTCACTGGTTGCGGATGTGGTGCCGCCTGAAAAATTCGGGCAAGCATACGGCTGGTATACCACGGCGGGCTATTTTGCCATGACCCTGGGGCCGGCAATGGGAGGTTTTCTTGCCGGGTCCACCGGGCTGCCTGCGGTGTTTCTCATTTCCGGCGGACTTTCATTGGCAGTTACCTTGTTTGCAGTCCTGCTGCTACCAAAAGGCATGTCCGGGCACAGGTCGGATATGCACGCTGTTCTCGGCAGCAGTGTTCTGTTGTTGCGGAATCACTTTTTTCAAGCCTGCCTGCTTGCCACCATCGGCAGTTGCGTTGGTTATGGTGTGTTTCTGACGTTTTTGCCGCTTTCAGCAGTGTCGTATGGGCTTGACCCCGCACAGGTGGGGGTTTTGTTTGCGGTTCAGGCAATGACGAATGTCGTCTGCAGAGTTCCGATCGGCATTATTGCGGACAAGATTGACAAACGCTGGATTGTTGCTGTCGGCCTAGCTATTCTGGCGTTGGCGCTCGCAGCTTTGGGACAAGCGGCGCAGCTGCGTTACATGCTGCTCTGCACCGTTGCCCTGGGAATCGGCATGGCTCTTATCTACACTGCCGTTGGCGCATTGATTGCCGGACAGGTCGCTGTGCTGCAACGCGGATTGGCCATGGGCATGTATCATAGTTGCGTTTTTCTGGGAATGATGGCAGGTTCGACAACCATGGGCATCGCCTTGAAGACGATCAGTTTCTCTGTCTGTTATGGGGTTACCGGCGGCGTGGTTCTGCTGGCGCTGCTCTGGTTCATGATGTTGTCGCGAATGTTTCAAAAAAATATCCGCTGTTGCTGAGGAATCGTGTGCATTGATGCAGCCATTTGACGCAGTAAAAATATTGTTTGGGGAAAGTGTCGATCTGCGGAGGGTTACGTCTGCTGACGTAAAATCCGCTTTCCGGCGGCGTGTGCGCATGCTTCATCCTGATTCCGGGCGGAGCATGTCACAGCACTGTGGTGAGGCGGTCAGTTCTTTGGTCTCGGCGCGGGATCTGCTGGTTGAACATCTGCAGTCGGCGCAACAGAGAGCAGCAGGCCCGCCTCCGGTCAAGCAGCCCACCGCCGCGCCAGGTTTTACACGTCCAACGATTGTAAGGCCTCCACGTCCTGTTGTGGAAAAAATTCCCAAGAAAGTGGACGAACGGTATTACGCCGGGGTATTCCCGACGTACAAACTGAAATTTGGCCAGTTTTTGTATTTCTGCGGTGAAGTTTCCTGGCAGGATCTGGTGCGTGGCATGCGCTGGCAGCGGGACCAGCGGCCGCCCTACGGGGAGATTGCCAAGGCGTGGGGCTGGTTGACGGACAAGGATATTCAGGCTGTCCGTGCCGCGACGGAACTTCCGGGGGTGTTTGGCGAAAAGGCAGTGGCACTGGGGTTGCTGACGGAAAAGCAGGCGGCCTTTCTGGTCAGGCACCAGCATCACTGCCAGCCGAGGCTGGGGGAATTTTTTGTGAAGGAACGGGTGTTGCTGCCCATCGAAGTTACCAGACTCCTGGCTGCAATGGAGCGGCATAATATGAGTATTGAACGTGGTACCGGACCGCTTCCCCCCTGCAACCCGACCGGATTTCTTTAGCAGGTTGTTGAAAAACAGCCATTTCGCCGCCGTCCTCGAAATCCACCTTGTGACTTCGGCCTGCGGCCTCACCCTTCGGGCGCCTTCGCGGTCCAATTTTGCAAGCAAAATTGTGCGGCGTAGCGCTGCTACGCCTCCGCGGGGCTTTCTCCGGGTGCGACGATCTGACTATTTTTGAACAACCTGGGATTTTCAACAACCTGTTAGGACATCCCTGATGTCATTGACAATCAGGGATGTCCTTGCACATCAGGGCAATTCTGTTGCACCCATCAGATAGCGGTCACACTCACGGGCTGCTCCGCGCCCTTCGTTAAAGGCCCAGACCACCAGGCTCTGGCCACGGCGGCAGTCTCCGGCGGCAAAGACGCCGGGGATATTGGTGGTATACCGCTCATACTCAGCTTTGATAGTACTGCGCGGATCGCGCTCCAGCCCCATGGCGTCCGGGAGCTGCTGCTCCGGCCCCAGAAAGCCCATGGCTAAAAGTACCAGACCGGCCGGACGCACCTGCTCGGTTCCGGCAACCGGCGCGGGAACAAACTGTCCCTTGTCATTCTTGCCCCAGGCAACCTCCACCGTGTGAACTGCGGTCACGTTACCGTCGGCATCCCCTTCAAACCTGGTGGCCGTGGTCAGATAGGTACGGGGGTCTGCACCAAATTGTGCGGCAGCCTCTTCCTGGCCGTAATCGATCTTGTGGGTCTTGGGCCATTCCGGCCAGGGGTTGTCCGCTGCACGCTGTTCCGGCGACCGGGGCATGATCTCCAGCTGGGTGACCGATGTGCAGCCATGGCGCAGCGAGGTGCCTACGCAGTCGGTTCCGGTATCGCCGCCGCCGATGATGATCACATCCTTTTCCTTGGCAGAGATGAAATCAGCCCCTTTGTTCAGCACCGCCCTGGTATTGGCAGTGAGAAAATCCATGGCAAAGTGAATCCCCTGCAGCTGACGTCCTTCAATCGGAAGATCGCGGGGCAGGGTGGCGCCGGTGGCCAGGACCACGGCGTTGAACTCGCTACGCAGTTTCTCCACCGCATAGTCACTGCCGCCGATTGCCGTGTTGCAGACAAAGATAATCCCTTCATCCTCCAGCAGTTTGATGCGGCGCAACACCACCTCGCGTTTGTCCAGCTTCATATTGGGGATGCCGTACATCAGCAGTCCGCCTGGCAAGTCGGCCCGTTCAAACACGGTAACGTTATGCCCGGCCTTGTTCAGTTGCGCGGCAGCAGCCAGACCGGCAGGACCGGAACCGACCACCGCCACCTTCTTACCGGTGCGCACCTTGGGCGGGTTGGGTACGATCCAGCCCTCCTGCCAGCCGCGCTCCACAATGCTGACCTCAATGTTTTTGATGGTTACCGGCGGATCGTTGATCCCCAGGGTACATGAGCCTTCGCAAGGCGCGGGGCAGACGCGGCCGGTGAACTCCGGGAAATTGTTGGTGCGGTGCAGACGGTCCAGTGCCTGCCGCCAGTGGCCACGGTAGATCAGGTCGTTCCACTCGGGGATCAGGTTGTTGATCGGACAGCCACTGGCCATACCGCTGATCAGCAGGCCGGTGTGGCAGAACGGGATACCGCAATCCATGCAGCGGGCGCCCTGGGTGCGGAGATTCTCTTCCGGCATGTGCAGGTGAAATTCGTTCCAGTCCTTGATACGCTCCAGCGGCTCGCGGTCTGCCGGAATCTCGCGGCAATATTCCATAAATCCGGTTGGTTTTCCCATGGTCGTTTCCTATCAGAAGCAGATTAGCATTATTGTCTTTCGGCTCCCCCTCCCTTGACGGGAGGGGGTTGGGGGGAGGGTGAAAGTGCAACGTGGCAATTTCATGGACAGTTCCCCCCCACCCTAGCCCTCCCCCGCCAAGGGGGAGGGGACTTTTGGGGATTGTGCACGTGGTCTAGCTGCCGCCCACGCGGGCTGCGTCGTGGGAGTTTTCTTCAAAGGCTGCGGTCAGCGCCTCATCACCGCTCAAGCCCGCCGCCTTGGCGCGCTCCAGCGCCTGCAGGACTCGCTTGTAATCCATCGGCATGACCTTCACAAAACGGTCCACATAAAACTTCCAGTTAATCAGCACAATGGCTGCCTTGGCGCTTTTGGTAAGCTCTTCGTGTTTCTCGATCATGGTCTTGAGCACAGCTTTGTCGCTGTCATCCAGCGGCTCAAGAGCAACCATCTGGGTGTTGCAATGTCCGGCAAAGTCACCATGCTCATCGAGAACATAGGCTACACCGCCACTCATGCCGGCTGCAAAGTTGCGTCCGGTTGTGCCGAGCACCACCACCGTACCGCCGGTCATATATTCGCAGCCATGGTCACCTACCCCTTCAACCACTGCATTGACGCCGGAGTTGCGCACAGCGAACCGCTCGCCGGCCATGCCGCAGATATAGGCATTACCGCTGGTGGCACCATACAGGGCCACGTTACCGGCAATGATGTTCTCCTCTGCCTTGAAGGTTGAACCGGCAGGCGGGTAGACCACCACGGTGCCGCCGGAAAGTCCTTTGCCCAGATAATCGTTGGCATCACCGGACAGCTCCAGGGTCATTCCCTTGGGAATAAAGGCACCGAAGCTCTGACCTGCCGAACCGTTGAACTTCAGACTGACCGTACCCTCGGGGAGTCCTTCGGCGCCGTGGCTGCGGGTGATCTCGTTGCCGACGATGGTGCCGACAACCCGATCGATGTTGGTGATCGGCAGCGAGGCCGTGACCGCTTCGCCCTTCTCTATGGCCGGTTTGCAGATATCCAGCAGTTTGGACATGTCGATGGACTTCTCCAGGCCGTGGTCCTGCGTTTCGGTGCAGTATCTGACCGCGCCCACTCCCATGTTGGGGGTGTAGAGGATATTGGAAAAATCAAGTCCTTTTGCCTTCCAGTGTTCAATCGCCTTCTTGGGTTCCAGCACACTGGCATGGCCCACCATCTCGTTGAAGGTGCGAAAGCCCAGCTCCGCCATGATCTCCCTGGCCTCCTGGGCCACGAAACGCATGAAGTTAACCACGTATTCCGGCTTGCCGGCAAATTTGGCCCGCAGCGCCGGGTCCTGGGTTGCTACGCCGGCAGGACAGGTGTTGCTGTGGCAGACCCGCATCATGATGCAGCCCAGAGTGACCAGCGGAGCCGTGGCAAAACCGAACTCCTCGGCCCCCAGCAGGGCGGCGATGACCACGTCACGACCGGTCTTCAGCTGGCCATCCACCTCGATGACGATCCGGCTGCGCAGGTTGTTCAGCATCAGGGTCTGGTGGGTTTCGGCAAGTCCCAGTTCCCAGGGCAGTCCGGCATGCTTGATACTGGAGAGAGGCGATGCCCCGGTGCCGCCGTCATACCCGCTGATCAGCACCACATCGGCATGGGCCTTGGCCACCCCGGCGGCAACGGTGCCCACCCCCACCTCCGAAACCAGTTTGACGCTGATCCGGGCGCGGCGGTTGGCGTTCTTCAGATCGTGGATCAGCTCGGCCAGATCCTCGATGGAGTAGATGTCATGGTGTGGCGGCGGCGACACCAGACCAACCCCCGGCGTGGTGTGGCGGGTCTTGGCCACCCACGGATAGACCTTGTGACCGGGCAGTTCGCCCCCTTCACCCGGCTTGGCCCCCTGGGCCATCTTGATCTGGATCTCACCGGCATTGGTCAGGTAGTTGCTGGTCACGCCGAAACGGCCGGAGGCAACCTGCTTGATGGCGCTGTTTTTGGAATCGCCCAACTCGTTGGTCCAGCTGAAGCGTTCCGGATCTTCGCCCCCTTCACCGGTGTTGGAGCGTCCGCCGATGCGGTTCATGGCGATGGCCAACGCCTCATGGGCCTCCTGGCTGATGGAACCGTAGGACATGGCGCCGGTTTTGAAACGCTTCATGATTGCTTCAACCGATTCCACCTCTTCAATGGGCACCGGCACCCGCTTCTTGAAATCCAACAGACCGCGCAGGGTGTAGTGACGCTCGCTCTGCTCGTCGATCAGGTTTGAGAAAACCTTGAACTCTTGATAATCGTTGGTGCGGGTTGATTTTTGCAGCGAGGTGATGGTGAGCGGGTTGAAAAGGTGCTCCTCCCCGTCCTTGCGCCACTGGTACTGCCCACCCGGATCCAGGGTCGAATCTGCAGTAACCCGCTTCGGATATGCCTTGGCATGCCGTGCCAGCAGCTCGGTGGCGATGCCGTTCAGATCAGTGCCGCCGATGCGGGAGGGGGTCCAGGTAAAGAACGTGTCGATCACTGACTGATGCAGGCCAACGGCCTCGAAAATCTGGGCACCACGGTAGCTCTGGATGGTGGAGATACCCATCTTGGCCATGGTCTTGACCACCCCTTTGATGGAGGCTTTGATGAAGTTCTTCACCGCCTTCTTGTGATCGATCCCCGGCAGCATCCCCTGCTGGATCATGTCATCCATGGACTCAAAGGCCAGATAGGGGTTGATGGCGGTGATGCCGTAGCCCAGCAGCACGGCAAAGTGATGCACTTCACGGGGCTCGCCCGACTCCAGCACCAGCGAAACCCTGGTGCGGGTGGCGGTGCGGATCAGGTAGTGATGCAGACCGGCAACGGCCAGCAGCGCCGGGATGGCGGCATACTCTTCATTCACGCCACGGTCGGAAAGGATCAGGATGGTGGTGCCTGCTTCAATATGGCGGACTGCTGTGCTGAACAGACTTTCCAGGGCTTTTTTCATTCCCTCGGCGCCATCCTCGGCCTTGAACAGCAGGGTCAGGGTGGTGGTCTTGAAGCCGGGCTGATCCAGGTTGCGCAGCTTCTCGAACTCTTCGTTGGTGAGAATCGGCTGCTCCAGCCTGATCACCCTGGCGCTGGTAGCGGTTGGCTTGAGCAGGTTGGATTCGGAACCGATCCTGACAGCGGTTGAGGTGATGATCTCCTCACGGATCGGGTCGATGGGCGGGTTGGTCACCTGGGCAAAGAGCTGCTTGAAATAGTTATAGAGCAGTTGGGGCTGATCGGAAAGGACCGCCAGCGGTGTATCGGTGCCCATGGAACCCAGCGGCTGCACGCCATCCTGGGCCATGGGGCCCAGAATAACCCGCTGATCCTCAAAGGTATAGCCAAAGGCCTGCTGACGCTGCAGCACGGTCTTATGGTGATAGGGATGCGCCTTGGGGCCATCCGGCAGGTTTTCCAGATACAGATGGTTGGTCTTGACCCAGTCACCATACGGCTTTTCAGCGGCCAGCTCTTTTTTAATCTCTTCATCAGGGATGATCCGCCCCTGCTCGGTATCGATCAGGAACATCTTGCCCGGTTGCAGCCGCCCCTTTTTGAGCACTTTTTCAGGCGGTACCGGCAGCACGCCGGCTTCCGAAGCCATGATTACCTGATCATCGCTGGTAATGTAATAGCGGCAGGGACGCAGGCCGTTTCTGTCCAGTACCGCGCCGATGCTGCGGCCATCGGTAAAGGCAATGGCTGCCGGCCCGTCCCATGGCTCCATCAGGCAGGCATGGTATTCGTAGAAGGCCCGCTTCTCCTTGCTCATCCCCTCATGGTTCTCCCAGGGCTCCGGCACCATCATCATCACCGCGTGGGGCAGGGAACGGCCTGCCATTACCAGCAGCTCCAGGCAGTTGTCGAACATGGCCGAGTCGGAGCCGTTGGTATTGATGACCGGCAGCGCCTTCTTGATGTCGTCGCCAAACAGTTCGCTGTTGAAGAGCGACTGGCGGGCATGCATCCAGTTGACATTGCCGCGCAGGGTGTTGATCTCGCCGTTGTGGGCCATGAAGTGATAGGGGTGTGCCCGGTCCCAGCTGGGGAAGGTGTTGGTGGAAAAGCGCGAGTGCACCAGAGCCAGGGCCGACACCATGTCCGGGTCGCGCAGGTCAGGGTAGTACTGGTCCACCTGTACCGGCATCAGCATCCCCTTGTAGATGATGGTGCGGGTGGAAATACTGGAGACATACCAGTGGTTGTCCACTTCAACATCGCGGATCTCGTGGGTGGCGCGCTGGTTGACAATGTACAGCTTGCGACTGAAGGCAGCTTCATCAAGGCTCACGTCAAGCGGCTTCAGGAACAACTGACGCACCTTCGGCTCACCGGCCTTGGCAGTGTCACCCAGGGAGCTGTTGTCGGTGGGCACGTCACGCCAGCCGATGATCTGCACCTTTTCATCGCTGAGTATCCGCTCAAGGATATGGCGGGCGCTGTTGCGTTCCGTTGCCTCAGGTGAGGTAAACAGCATGGCAACTCCGTACCGGCCTGCTTCAGGCAGCTCAAAACCCAGCGGCGTACAGACCTTGCGCAGGAAGGCATCGGGCATCTGCATCAGGATGCCGGCGCCGTCACCGGTATTGGGTTCGCAGCCGACAGCGCCACGGTGGTCCAGGTTGGCCAGGATGGTCAGGGCCTGCTCCACAATCTCGTGGGATTTCTTGCCCTTGATGTTGGCCACAAAACCGACGCCACAGGCGTCATGCTCGAACTGGGGATCGTACAGTCCCTGCTTTTTGGGTACTCCGATAGTTTTCATAGTGTAACCCTTGTGAGGATGTAAGTTCTCGTCATAAACCGGCAGACCAATATGGATTGCTGTGGTAACTACAGCAAATACTAAGCCAATACCCACTTGCCAGAAAAAACAACACGTCTTTACTGTATAAGTATTTAATTGTTTTGTCTTTCTGCTAGAGGCTCGCTGTGCCAGCCATTATCGCTAGGCAGGTGGACGTGCTCTGGGGCTTGCCAGAGTAGGTACAAAAATACCATACAATTCAGGTTGCTGCAGGCGGTTACCCGGAAATTGTCGTTTATTAGTGTGCTACACGAGTGAGTTGATTTTATGCACACTCGTGGTGGCCAGAAATGGCTCGGTGAGGCGGGACGTGAGACGTAAATGTGGCAAGCCATTGCCGTTGGAGCACGGCGTGGGTTGATCACGCCACAGCAGTTTGAAAGCTTGAAAAAAAAGGGATTCTGACCCAAGATGAGGTAACGTTGACATTGAAAAGTCCAACTATCTTTTTCAAAGATGAACTGCCGTTTTCCGGATAGCCAGCATGAAGGTATTCTCAGTGAACAAACTGCTCATCTCCCTGATAGCATGGATCATGATAACTGGTTGCACTGCAAGGGATTGGCGAACTGCAAGCAGAGAACCTGCCGGGATTGCCCCCTCTCCGCAGACGACCAGAGAAGCCGTGCTACAGGTCTATGGTGCTCCGGCATGGGGATGGCGTGGCTGGTTTGCCATACACACCTGGATTGCTACGAAAACCACCAATGGCAAGGCATATACGGTATACGAAGTTATCGGCTGGCGGCAACGCCGGGGTTTGCCGGTTGTGAGAATTGAAAAAGACCTGCCTGACCGTTATTGGTATGGGGAGAGGCCGCGGCTTCTCAAGGAGTTTCGGGGGAAAGATGCTGAGCCGCTGATCACGGCGGTTGACAGGGCTGCCCGGACCTATCCATGGCCTGACACCTATCGGGCATTTCCCGGGCCGAACAGCAATACCTTTATCGCATGGATTGGCAAACAGGTTCCTGAACTGGATATTGACCTGCCCTTATCGGCGATCGGCAGCGGATATTCTGACAAACGGCAGGAATAAAACAAGCATACGGGGGGTGTATGAAACGAGTGTTACAGCAACAACTGCTGCTTACGTGCAATCATGGGTGATCAAGCGCTGATACTCTGGATTATCGCGGCAATTCTGACGGTTACCGGTTTGTCGGGACTGCTGTTGCCAATTGTACCGGGGGCACCCATCCTGTTTCTGGGGTTGCTTTTTGGGGCATGGGCTGAGGACTTTCAGTACATCGGTGTCTGGTCGCTGCTGATTCTGGCGGTAATGACAGCGCTCACCTATGTGGTTGAGTTTGCCGCTTCTGTCGTGGGGGTCAAAAAATACGGGGGGTCCCGGCGTGCCATGATTGGCGCGGCTTTAGGCGGTATTGTCGGCCTGTTTCTCGGCATCCCGGGAATACTGCTGGGTCCCTTTGTGGGGGCAGTGGCCGGTGAGCTGTCCTTGCAACGCAGTCTGGACGAGGCAAGCCGCGCCGGATTTGGTACCGTGGTTGGATTAGCTGTGGGATTGGCCGGCAAGTTTGCCATCGGTGTGGCCATGATCGGCCTGTTTCTGGTGTTGCGGTTTGTATAGCCTGTTTGAAACAGGCGCTTAGGCACATGACACGAAAGGTTGCCATAAAGATGAAACGTTTTAACTACATACTGTTTTTGCTCTGCACCGTGCTGGTTACGGCATGTGCCACAACCCCGCCAACGGCACCACCCGCTAAACCGGCAAAAATAGCGCTGGTGTTGGGAGCCGGGGCAGCCAAGGGCTTTGCCCATGTGGGGGTCATTAAAATTCTGGAGGCCCAGAAAATACCGGTACATATGGTTGTCGGCACCAGCGCAGGCAGTTTTGTGGGTAGCCTGTACGCCGCCGGTTATGATGGTTACGCATTGCAGGGTCTTGCCATGTCGCTCCAGAAAAAAGAAGTCGCGGAGCTGATAATTCCTGACAACGGCTTTATCAAGGGGGAGCGTTTGCGGGATTACGTTAATTCCAAAGTGAACAACCTGCCGATTGAAAAACTGAAGATCCCGTTGCATGTGGTTGCAACTGATATTCGTAATGGCCAAGAGGTTGTCTTCAATTCAGGCAACACCGGCATGGCAGTCCAGGCAAGCTCTGCGGTGCCCGGGGTGTACCAGCCTGCTAAATTTTCAGGAACAAGTTATGTTGACGGAGGTCTGGTCAACCCACTGGCAGTGGATGTGGCCAGAAAATACGGGGCGGACGTGGTGATCGCCGTGGATATCACCTCCGGCGTTGGCGACAAAATACCGGCCGGCGTCATGGAAACCAGTATGAAATCCATGGAGATCATGTATGAGAAGATCGCCCGCGCTGCAATCGCTCAGGCTGATGTCGTGATCAAGCCCAATGTCGGCTTTGTCGGTGCTGCGGACTTTGATCGTCGTAACGAAGCCATTCTTGAAGGAGAAAGGGCGGCCTGGATTGCCATGCCTGCCATACTGAACATTATTAACCGGCTGCGGCAAGAAGGACGATTATGACCTGTAGGCGGCCTGGCCGGTAAGGGAGTTCCGAGTCCCTAAAGATGACCCGCTGGAATGCGGACTACCATAGCACCATGGACAAAGGAGGATGTATCAGTATGAAAGGATGGATGAAACTGGTTATGGCGATGGCACTGGCAGGTATGGCGCTGACCCCGGCAGGTGCTGCGGAGCAGAAAGGAAGTAAAACCGTTACCAGCGCTTCGGGTCTCAAGTATGTGGATCTGGTGGTGGGCAGCGGAGCTGCTCCGGTGAAGGGGCAGCCGGTTACGGTGCATTACACCGGCACCCTGGAGAATGGCAAAAAATTTGACAGTTCCGTGGATCGCGGCAGGCCGTTTACCTTTGTCATCGGCGTCGGCCAGGTGATCAAGGGCTGGGATGAAGGGGTGATGGGTATGAAAGTGGGCGGCAAGCGCAAGCTGGTCATTCCGGCGCAGCTGGGCTACGGTGCCCGCGGAGCGGGCGGGGTTATCCCTCCCAACGCAACGCTGCTTTTTGATGTGGAATTGCTGGATGTGCAGAAGTAGTCAGCCCTGCATGAAGAACGGGGAGAGCATGGATCGCATCAGGGAGTTTTTCAGCACGGAAGACCTGTTTGCCCGGCACGCCGGTATTGAGTTGCTGGAGGTGGAGCCGGGGCGGGCGCGGGTGGTCATGGAGATCCAGCCGTTCCATTTTAACGGGGCGCGCACGGTGCACGGCGGCGCCATCTTTACCCTGGCGGATTTTGCCTTTGCGGTGGCTTCAAACTCCCACGGCACCCTGGCCATGGGGATCAATACCAGCATCTCCTTTGTCAAGGCCGCCACCGGCGGCCGCCTTTTTGCCGAAGCGCAGGAGGTGGCGCGGAACCCCAGGCTGGCTTCCTATACCGTGACTGTGACCGATGACGCCGGAGATGTCGTGGCGATTTTTCAGGGGATGGTCTACCGCAAAAAGGACGAGCTGCCAGCGGCCCGCAGGGTAGCGTAATCCTGCCATGACCCTTTCCTTTTCGTCTGACTGTCGCGCCCTGATTCGCCATGAAATCGCGGAAGCAAAAAATAACGAGGTGTTTTTCATCGCACAGGCCGATGCCGATGGTTGTCTGGTATCTGCCTGTGCGGTGGCCCGCGGCAGCAAGAAAGCGGTACCGGCGATCATTTCCCGCGCGGTGGCCGGAGAGGTGGTGCTGCACAACCATCCCTCCGGTGACCTGACCCCTTCCGAAGCAGACCTGGATATCGCCTCAGTGGTTGGCAACAACGGCATCGGTTTCGCCATCATCAACAACCGTTGCGATGACTGCTACCTGGTGGTTGCGCCGCACATTCCCAAGGATTGTCAGCTGATTGCCCCGGACGAGCTTGAACGGGCCTTTGGTCCTGATGGGGTACTGGCGCGGAATCTGAAGGGCTATGAACAGCGCGGCGAACAGGTACGCATGGCCGTTTCCGTGGCAGAAGCGTTCAATAAGGGAACGGTGGCGCTGATCGAAGCTGGCACCGGCACCGGCAAATCCCTGGCCTACCTGATACCGGCCATCCTCTGGGCAGTGCGTAATGAACAACGGGTGGTGATCTCCACCAATACCATCAATCTGCAGGAACAGCTGATCAAGAAGGATATTCCGCTTTTACAGCGGCATACCACGGTTGAGTTTGCCGCCTGTCTGGTAAAAGGGCGGGGTAATTACCTCTGCCGCAGGAAGCTGGATGCGGTGGCAGCGGAACCGGCCCTGTTTCCCGATGCCGCCGGAGAAGAGTTACAGGCTATTGTGGCCTGGAGCGAAACCACCCAGAGCGGCTGCCTGAGTGATCTTTCCTTCCATCCTGCCTGGGAGGTCTGGGACGATCTGCGTTGCGAGTCTGACCAGTGCAGCCGCTCCCGCTGCTCCCACTTTTCCAAATGTTTTTTCTACCGTGCCCGGCGCGAGGCGTCCACGGCCCGCATTCTGGTGGTAAACCATGCCCTGTTGCTGGCGGACATCGCCCTGCGGCGGGAAAGCGGTTACGATGCCGTTGCCATACTGCCTCCCTTTACCCGGCTGATTATTGATGAGGGACATCATCTGGAGGAGGCGGCAACCGGTGCGCTCTCCAGCCGTCTCAGCCGCTCCGGTCTGATGCGCCAGCTGTCCCGTCTGGCTCCGTCCGGGAACCGGGCCGGAATCCTGACCGTGCTCAGCAACCGTCTGGGCAAAGAGCTGCCGGAGAATCTGGAGGGATTGTATCAGGAGCTTTCCGCCATTGTGGAGGTCGCCCTGCTGCCCCAGACCGTTGAACTGGCATCGCTGCTGGAGCGGGAAATGGACTGGCTGGCGCTGGCCTTGCAGGAGGCGCTTGCCGGTGATGATCTGCGGGGCAGCGAGGTGCGGCGGCGGATAACAGCTGCGGTGCGGGGTACCTCGTTCTGGCAGGAGCTGGACAAGCGCCTGACGGTTCTGGCGGAAAAACTGGCGGAGCTGGCAGCAGGGCTTGGAGCCCTTGACCGGGCGGCAGCCAAATTGCCGGACCCGGTGCGCCAGGCCCTTGACAGCTGGCTGACCGATGCCTTCGGCATTGGCCAGCGCTTATCATCGGCGTCGCAGGATCTGTTCACCTTTTGCGGCGATGATGATCAGAACTGCCGCTGGCTGGAGTTGAAGAAAAGCGGACGCGGGCAGCAGGCCGCGATCTGTAGTGCTCCCCTTGAGGTGGCGGAGATATTGAAAAATGCCCTGTTTGATCCGATTCCGACCGTGGTGCTGACCTCGGCCACCATGACGGTGGGCGGTTCCTTCAGTTATCAGCGGGCACGCACCGGTCTGGATCTGCTGGAACCGGCGCGTCTGTCCGAGCTTGCTCTGCCATCTCCGTTCAATTTTGCCGGACAGTCGCTGGTGGGAATACCGGTCGATCTGCCGGACCCGTCAACCCCGGCCTACCGGCAGGCATTGGCCAGTGCCGTGCTGCGGGCGGTGGTGCTTTCCCGGGGCGGCGCCTTTGTGCTGTTTACCTCCTTTGACCTGTTGAAGCAGACCTGGAATGTTGTGAAAGGGGATCTGGAGCGGTTGGGCCTGACCGTGCTGCGCCAGGGGGACGGGGGCGGACGCCATCAACTGCTGGCCCGTTTTCGCAAGGAACGTAATGCCGTGCTGTTCGGCACTGATTCCTTCTGGGAAGGGGTGGATGTGAAAGGGGATGCCCTGCGGCTGGTGATCATTGCCCGCTTACCGTTTCATGTGCCCACGGAGCCGATCCAGCAGGCCAGGGCCGAGCGGCTGGTGGAGCGGGGCGGCGACCCGTTCCGGGAGCTGTCCATTCCCCAGGCGGTGCTGAAGCTGCGCCAGGGTTTTGGTCGACTGATCCGCAGCCGTGATGATCGCGGGGCGGTGCTGATTCTGGACAGCCGGATCGTGAGCAAGAATTACGGCAAGCGCTTCCTGAAATCGCTGCCGGAGTCCGCCCAGGTGATTGCCCCGGCGGATGAGGTGTTCAGGCGTCTTGAGGAGTTTTTTGCCGAATCATGTGGCGTTACAGAAAACAGAATAAACAGGCTGGTGTCAGATCAGCTAATCAACACTCAACCGCTTTAATGAAGCGGGTTTGCATGGCTATTTGGCGCAAATTCTGTTAAGAGTATGCAGCTTTTTAATCCAGTTAACCCGTGAAAAACATGACTGAATTTCAAGAAACCGAAACCATTGAATTGAAGAAATCCACCTCTGAATTGAAAGAGGCGGTGCTCTCCATTGTGGCGATGCTGAACAAGCATCAGCGGGGAGAACTCTGGTTCGGGATCAGGCATGATGGTACCGTAGCTGGTCAGCAGGTTTCTGACAAAACCATTCGAGATGTATCAAAAGCCATTGCTGATCATGTTGAACCCAGAATCTACCCGGTTGTCGAGCACGTCGAGATCGACGGGAAAGTATGTCTCAAGGTTCGGGTCGAAGGGGGCGAGCATCCATACTATGCCTATGGCCGGGCATACATCCGGGTTGGCGATGAGGATCGCCAGTTAAGCGCTAAAGAACTCGAAAAACTGATTCTGGAGAAGAATCGTGACCGCCTCCGCTGGGACACGGAAATCTGCGCCAAGGCGACTATCGACGATATCGGTCCAGGCAAGCTCAAGTCGTTCCTGAAGCTCAGCGGGCTCAAGTTCGACACCATCCCCAATTCCCTCGAAAAATTGAATCTGCTAAAGGACGGCAAGGTGCTGAATGCCGCCGTACTCTGCTTTGCCCGTAAGCCGGAGAAGTTCTTCCCCAATGCCAGACTGCGTTGCGCGGTATTCGGTACGCTGGACACCACCGTCACCATCAGCATGCAGGACTTTTATGGTGATGTCTTTTACCTGATCAAAAAAGCGGAAGAATACATCCTTGAGCACATCAATATCGGTATGCGGTTGGATGGCCTGTTTCGGGTGGATGTGCCGGAGATTGACCGTGAGGCGTTTCGGGAAGCGATTATCAATGCTTTTTGCCATAGGGATTACCGGGAGTACGATTCCGTCAACATCGCCATCTTCAAAGATCGGGTGGAGATCAGAAGCCCCGGTCTGCTGTATGGCGGACTGACCATCGCCAGCATCAGAAAGAAGATGGTATCTGCCCGACGTAATGAGCTGTTGGCGGAGCTATTCCAGCGCAGTCATTGGATCGAAAAATGGGGGCGCGGCATCAAGATGATTTTGGAGCGCGAGCCGACCACCGAGTTTGAAGAGATTGGAACGGTGCAGTTTGTAGCAACGTTCAAACGGAAGAGCTACGAGATAACGAAGCCCGGTAGTGTCGGTGAAAACGTCGGAGAAACTACCCAGAAAAGTTCGGTGAAAACTACCCAGAAAACTACCCGGAAAATTCTGGAGTTAATTGCTGCCACCCCAAGCATCAGCCGCACTCAATTAGCGATTGAGATTGGCATCACAGCGGATGGCATCAAGTACCATCTTGATAAACTGAGGAAAGACGGAGTGATCATGCGTGTCGGGCCGGATAAGGGTGGGTATTGGGAGGTTGTGAAGGCTGATTGAGCGCCTGAGTCAAGCGGGAGGGCAGAAGGTCGGATAATAGGATGCACACGGATAACGGCGGAAACCAACCAGATGGTGACCGGGGAATGAGAGAAAACAGGGATGGCTCGGTTTTCCTAAGACGCTTGGTAGTGTGGTTAAGAATTGTCGCGAACAAATGAAAATCATCATTGCCTTTATTATTACTGCGCATTATAACACTGCTTATAATAACACTACATTAAAGCATGCGAGGCATAGTGAAGGATCTGACGGCAAAACAGTTTGAAATCCTCGAATTCATTGCCAAGTGGCAAGCAGATAACGGCTTCCCCCCGACCCAGGCTGAGATTTGTAAACACTTTGGTTTCAGTAGCCAGAACGCTGTGCGGAATCATCTACAGCATATCGAAAAAAAAGGCCATATCCGTCTGAACTCTGGAAAAGCCCGCGGCATTCAGTTATTGGCGTTGATACCCCCAGTCATTGAACAGCAGGACAATACAATCCCCTTACTCGGCAGAATTGCAGCTGGTTTGCCTATTTGGGCGGAACAAAACCTGGAGGGTCATCTACCCGTGCCTCCGGCCTTATTCGGGGGTGGAGAAATATTTGCGCTTCATGTTCTTGGCGACAGTATGGCTGGTGCCGGTATCAATAGCGGTGATATCGCCATAATCAAGAGAATGGATCGGGTTGAAAATGGAGAAATCGCTGCAGTACTGGTGGAACAGGAAGCCACATTGAAGCGCGTATTTTTTTCATTGGCTGCCTTGGTTCTAAAATCGGAAAACCCCGCGTTTAAAGACCTTACTTGCGACATGGACAAAGGCGACTCTGTCCGTATCCTTGGACGCTACCAGGGAATCATTCGAACCGCTGACAATCGGTGCTGCCCATGAATCTTCTAGCCTCTATCAAAGCGTATGGCTGTAATGATGTAGTTTTGCTGGACGGCGCGACTCCCAGGCATTTGGACTACCTTGACCTGTTGAAAGCTTCCGGCAATGGCAACCTGACAGTTGATGCCGTTGCAGAGTTCCAGGCAAGGCCACTGCTCTACATCGTATCGGAAAACCGGGCAAAACAGCTTGATAAAGAAAAGATTATCGAATTACAGCACCTTCTGGCCAACAGAGGGGAGCGGGCCTACCTGGGTGTCTTGAGTCCGGGGGAGTTGAATGTATACCCCATTAATCTGGATCGTGCGATCCTGGCGCGCGGTTATAAAGAGACCATCAGGCCCGACTCTGCAGCAGCGCCGCTCTTCTTTCAGAGTGTTGTCAATGATTTATTCGAATTGAAAGGGCAGCCAAAAGCCCCTGATTATGTTTTTGAAGAAATCCACACTTTGATGCGCCGCTCATCCGAAAAACTTATTGAAACCATAAATCCGCTGGATGTCCTTTCGCTCCTTGGCCGGGCACTTTTTTTCCGTTTTCTTTGGGATCGCAGAATTATCAGACCGGATGAGCTTGGCGCCATTTGTCCACAGGCAAAATCCCACGGTGACTGTTTTAGCAATGTTGCCTGTTCAGTAGCAACCTGTCTTTGGCTTGATGAAACCTTTAACGGAGATCTGCTTCCCCTTTCCGGTCCGTTTGAAGATGTATTTGCCCATGCTGACACGCAAACCGGCGGCAAATTATTTGATCATTTACGAGCCATTCTCGAAGGGTGGGAACATACGGGAACTGGGCAATTTCAAGGCAAGCTGGATTGGGGTGATCTGGACTTTGCTCATATACCCATTGGGGTGCTCAGTCAGGTATATGAAAGTTTCAGCAGGGTATGGGATGCTCAGCGCTCGGAAAATACCAGTGTCTACTACACCCCCAAAAACATTGCCCGTTATCTGGTTGATGATGCATTTGAAGGGGTTGCCAACAAGAAAGACGCTCATATCCTTGACCCCAGTTGCGGCGCGGGGATTTTTCTGGTTCTTGCGTTCCGGAAGCTTGTTGCCGCCCGTTGGGCAATTGACGGAAAAAGACCAAACACAAAGATAATTCAAGACATACTGTACGGCCAGCTCTGCGGTTTCGATGTCAGTGAATCCGCTCTGCGTCTGGCCGCATTATCGCTTTACGTTACCGCAATTGAATTGAATGATTCGCCCCGCCCCCCTAAGAGTCTGAAATTTCCCAAACCGCTTCAGGGGGTTGTTCTTCATAATCTGAGAAAGCCCGAGGAGTATGACAGCCGTGGGTTTGTTTTGGGGAGTTTGCGTCCCGATCTTCCCGAAGAGTTCAATGGCCGGTTTGATTTGGTCATCGGCAATCCGCCGTGGAGTCGGCTCCGGGGAGATGATGAGGAGTCAAAGAAAGAGAGCCAAGCCCATGGTGCAGAATTTACCGCTTTGACCCGTAGGATACTGCAAGATCGTGGGCTTACCGATATTGCAAAGGTATACAGTAATCCCGACAACAACCCGGATCTGCCGTTTTTATGGAAATCATCGCAATGGGCAAAACCGGGCGGTATTATTGCCATGGCACTCCATGGGCGAATTTTTCTGAAACCGACTCAGGTCGGTATCAGCGCGTTTAACGCTATTCTTCGTGGTCTTGAGATTACCGGTATTCTGAATGGCTCAAACCTGTCGGACACTAAGGTGTGGCCGCGCATGAATCAGCCATTCATGCTCTTTTTTGCCAGAAATAAAGTCGCTGCTGAGAACCATCACTTTTATTTTGTGACGCCACATTATGAAAAGCGCTTGAACGACAAGGGGCGCTTGCGGATTGATTATCAGTCGGCTCAACCAATAGCTGTATCATCAGTCCTCAAGGATTCCTGGCTGCTGAAATCACTGGCATTAGGCACTGTTCTTGATGCGGAGGTGTTTCGAAAAATCAATGGACTAAAATGGCCTAATGTAAAATCATATTGGGATAAGCAAGGATTATACTCTGGTCTAGGATATAACTGCTCGCCAAAACAGCCTCAGAGTCCAGAATCCTTCCTGCAGGATTTGCATGATTTCGTGCCGCCAGAAAATGACAATTTTTTTATCGATGTATCTTTATTGGTTGATTTTGGTCCATCATCTGCTCATAGGCCTCGTGACCCTGAACTGTATGCGCCACCGGTACTTATAGTTTCAGAATCTCCGGGAGGAGGACTAAAATCGCCCAAGTCATGGGTAGTACTTCAAGCAACTGCTTTCTCTTCAAGTTATTATGGATTTTCGGCTAATAGCAGTAAGTTAGCGGATTACGAAATTGCGCTGCTTCACTTGATAACCCACACAGAACTATTTAGGTACTATGTGTTAATGACGAGTTCAAAAATGGGTGTGGAACGAAGAACTTTTCTTAAGTCAAACATAGAGAATTTTCCGTACCCTGAAATAGGAGAATTAACAGAGGGTCAACGCCGACGTGCCATAGAACTTTCTCAGCAGCTTGAATCAACTCCAGACAAACCATGGCAGGAGATCAATGACTTCATCTTCGACCTCTATGGTCTTGATGCATATGACCGTCAGGTTGTAAAGGACACTCTTGAAGTTGCTCCTCCCTATAAAGAGGCGCGAGACCGTGCCAATAACGCCCCGGCCAGAAAAGAACGCGAGGCATTCTATACCGAACTACAACAACTGCTTGACCCTTCTTTTGCCGTTACCAATGAAGCAGTAACGGTTAGTGAAATAGTGGCTGAGAGATCGGATATTCTTGCTCCTTGGTATTTCTTCGCCGTTTCGGCGTCGAATAAGCCCATGTGTTTTTCGCAAACAACCCAGAGGGAATTGATTTCTCAAATTACCGAGGCAGCCACGGAAACTGGATGTAGTAGGGTAGTTGTCCATGAAGACGGTAGGTTGCTGGTGGGAATTATCGGCCAATACCGATACTGGACATTGAGCCGTGCCCGCCTGTGCGCCCTGGACATACAGCGTAACCACCTTGACGTTTTCCCTGTAGGGAGAACCTAATGGCCGTAGGTTTCTTTACACAGGACATTAAGTTTACCTTGCCACATCCACCCATCCCCCAACGGATGATCCTGATTCTCTGTAATGTTATCAGACGTGCCTGGCAACTGCTTGCTGAAAACCCGCCGGAAAACTTTCATCTACAATCAGCGAATGAAGACGTTATTACCCAGATTTTGGTGGAGATCATCGAAAATCGTTTGCGGAAAAGCGGAGAAGTTGCGGGATTCAACCACGTTTTTTTCGGCAAGGTTTTTCGCGGGCCGGAAATTACAAACTTTGACAAGAATCACCCCGACAAAGAACCGGATATTTTCTTTGATCTTAAACGGGAGAAATGCCCCGTGTATAGCGATCAGGATGGGCTCTTTGTTGAATGCAAGCCCGTTGACAGTAATCATCCCTTATCATCCTGCTACTGTCAAAAGGGCCTGATTCGATTCGTAAACGGCGACTATGCCTGGGCTATGCAGGACAGCATGATGGTAGCATATGTAGCTGGTGGGTACACCTTCAACAAGCTCGCAGCAATTCTTAATGACGACAAGCTGAGTGCCAGCCTGAAAACGAAAAACCATTCCGAAATCATAGAACATTCCATTTACCGCTCAAACCATAAAAGGGAGTTTGACTGGCTGGGAAATCACGGGCCAGCATGCGCCATATCAATAACACACCTCTGGCTTCAGTCCTGATTTACAATTGCATAATTCGTGCAGGCAACCCATGAAAGAAAAAAACTGCAAATACGCAACAGCACTGCCGAGTTCCACCAAGCAGGCGGGTGAAAGCATCATGGAGGTGCGGGTTGAGGATGAAACGGTCTGGCCGACGCAAAAAGCTGATGGCGGTGCTGTTTGAGGTTGACGTACGCACGATCAATGGGCACTTGAGGAATATCTATCAAAACGGCGAGCAGTCGGGAGGCAACTATCCGGAAATTACGGATAGTTCAAATGATGGAAATCGGGATGTGGGAAGGAATCTGAATTTCTACAACCTCGACGCCATCATTGCCGTGGGTTTCCGAATGAACGCCGCGCGTGCCGCGTAAGGACCGCCGGTTCGAGTCAGACTTTGACCGGCATATCAAAAAGTTGCTGGAAGATTGATAAAAGGAACCTGTATCACCGGCACACATGAGTACTTCCACGTTTCACCACCATTTCCGCTCACTGATCGCCCTCAGACTGACAACTCTTTGCGTTTGCGTGCCGCCCGCAGGTTGAAACATTGCAGATAGGTCAGAATTGTCAGCAAAAATGAGAAGTAGGCGGCGGACAGGATAAGGGAAGCGCCACGGCCTTTGCCGGTATCGGGAATCAGGATGATGAACAGCACAAAAAAACCGAGAACGCTGATTTTCCACAGATCACCCAGCAGCCGCCGCCGCCGTAGCGCAACCAGTTGCTCAGGCGTGACACCTGCCAGGCCTGCTTCAACTTCCACCGCCAGATCGCGGCCTGACAGCCACCAGGCAGGGTAGAGCAGCAGCAGCTGCACCACGAAGGCAACTATCACGGCCTTGAAGAAATAGTCCGGTGTGCCCTGCTTTGCGAACAGCAGCATGAAGTTGTAGGCCACAAACAGAAACAGGCCCACAAGGCCCACCTGTACCAGACGGTAGATGTGTGTGAGCCGTTTAAGCCTGCTGAAATCATAGGTTGCCATGGTATCCTCCTGCCGTCGGTAAAACAGCTTTGGTATCTTGTGCGGCTTCGGGTTATAACAGAGCCGTGCCGCAGGCACAACCGCGAAAGAAAGGCTGTCTCCGCTTTGAAACAGATTCGTCGCATATTCAGTCCGGTCAGTGCGCTGGTGGCCGTCCAGGTGGTCTGGGTAGCGCTGGTGGTGTTCTGGATTACCTGGTTTATTGGAAGAAACCGCGAGGTGAAGGAACTGGCTGTCCGCTACCGGAGCGAACTGCTGGTGCGCGGGGCCGGCTGGACTGACCTGGTGCAGGGGTTGCTGTTGCTTTCCATTCTGCTGGTCGGGGTCTATGCCCTGTTCCTGTTCTGGCGCCGTCAATCGCGGCTGTACCAGCAGCAGCGGGAGTTCATTACCCAGGTGACCCATGAACTGAAATCGCCTTTGGCATCAATCCAGCTGCATTTGGAGACGATCCGGCTGCGCAGGCCGCCGGAAGAACGTCTGAATGCCTTTGTGGAAACCATGCTTGACGATACCCGGCGGCTCCAGTCCCAGATCGACAACCTGCTGCTGGCGGCCCGTCTTGAGCAACGGTTGCGTCCTTCGGATTTGCGCGAAATTGACCTGAGCGCGTTTGTTGCCCGCTATCTTGACGAAAACCGCGACCGGCTGCCTCCGGGAACCCGTCTGGAAATGCAGCTTGAAGCGGATATCCGTGCTGCTGTGGAGCCGGATGAAATGGGTACGGTGTTGCGCAACCTGCTGGAAAATGCCGTGCTCTATTCGCCGGGCCAGCCTGAGATCGTGGTGCGCCTGATTCGTGATGGCCGGTATGTCGTGCTTTCAGTCCAGGATCATGGACAGGGAGTATCCCAGAGCCAGTTGAAAAAGATATTTCAGCGTTTTTACCGGGTTGAGCAGCCCAGTGATCGTATCCGGGGCACGGGGCTGGGGCTGTATATCGTACAGACGGTTGCAAAAAATTGCGGCGGGTCTGTTGCGGCGGCAAGCGATGGCGTGGGGACAGGCTGTACCATTACCCTGCGTCTGCCGGTGCTGGAGAAGAAGTAGGCGCGGTTAGTGTCGTGCCAGTACCGTTGCTGTGTTGTATCGGGGACGATTGAATGAGTGATGTGCGGCATATCCAGGTAAGTTGCGCCATTATCGAGCGCGAAGGCCGTGTCCTTGCGGCCCGGCGTAGCGCCGCGATGAGTCTGCCGCTCAAGTGGGAATTCCCCGGTGGCAAGATCGACCCGGGCGAATCTCCTGAAGCATGCCTGGAACGTGAGCTGATGGAAGAGATGGGGATTCGGGTGCGAGTGGGAAAACGCCTGCCATCCCAAGATCACCGGTATCCGGCCTTTGCAGTGACGCTCCATCCTTTTGTCTGCGCCATAGAATCGGGGGAAATTGTTCTCCACGAACATGCCGACATGGTCTGGCTGCCCCCGGAACAGCTCCATACGCTTGACTGGGCCGAGGCGGATGGACCGGTAATTGCGTCCTATCTGGTTTACACGGGGAGCGGTTGATCAGCTCCCGGTTGTTCTCTGCTGCCGGCAGGATCACTGAAGAACCGTATTTTTGCGTATGGAGAAATTAATGACGAGTGAGAAGACCCAAAATTGCAGTATGTGCAACCGCTGGAAGAGCGACGAAGCGTTGCGGATCATGGAGTTCCGCCTGAGTTATCTGGTGCTGAACCGTGACCAGTTCTTTCCCGGCTACTGCCTGCTGTTCACCAAACAACATGCCACCGAACTGTTTCACCTTGAGCAAAAGGCCCGCCAGGAGTTGATGGAGGAGGTCAGCCGGGTGGCCTGTGTGCTGTCCGGTCTGTTCAAGGCAGACAAGATCAACTATGAGCTGCTGGGCAACATGGTGCCCCATATCCACTGGCATCTGGTGCCCCGTTTGCGGCACGATCCGCTCTGGCCGCGTCCGGTCTGGGCCGAGCCGCACCAGGAGCTACTGCTGACAGACGAAGAATACCGTCAGCGTAGTGCCGCAATCCGGCAGGCTTTGGAGGCGGTATGACCGAGCCGCTTTCTACGACGCTTGCCAACGGTTTGCGGGTGGTGACGGTGTCGTTGCCCCATCTGCACAGTGCTGAAGTGGCGGTCTATCTGAAGGTAGGCGGCCGGAACGATCCCCAGGGGCGGACAGGTCTTGCCCACTTTCTGGAGCATATGCTGTTTCGCGGAACAGCGGAATATGGTTCCTCTCTGGAAATTGAAGCTGCTTTCGAAAGCCTGGGCGGCTGTGTTAATGCTGCAACCGATGCCGACTCAACCTGCTTTTTCGGCAGAATCCATCCACGCCATACTGCGCAGGGGCTTGCAATTCTGGCCTCCATGCTGTTGCGTCCCCGCCTTGAGGGGGTTGATCTTGAACGGCGGATCATCGGCGAAGAGGCGCTGCAGGATCTCAGTGAAGAGGGGGAGGAGATCAATCCGGATGTGGTGGTGGGACGGCTGCTCTGGCCGGGGCATCCCTTGGGGGGATCAGCCCTGGGAACCCTGGATGATCTGGCGCGGATCACCGAAAAAGATCTGCGCCAACATCTGGACGCCTGGTATCGCCCCAACAACGCCGTGATGGTGGCTGCCGGTCCTCTGGAACATCAGGAACTGGTTGCAGCAGCCGAAGCCTGTCTGGGGAGCTGGCAGCCTGCTCCGTTGCCGGAACAGCGTGCCGTTTCCCCGGAACTGCCGCCCGGCCCCGCAATGGCGCTGGTAAAGAACCCGGATAGCCAGGTGACGGTGCAACTGGCATTCCGTTCGTGCCAGCGGGATTCTTCCCGCCTGATCACGCTGAAGGTGCTGCGCCGCCTTCTGGCTGGCGGCGGTTGTTCGCGCCTGCATCTGGCGCTCCGTGAAAAACTGGGGCTGGTTTACTCCGTTGATGCGGGCATGGGGGCGTTTGATGAAACCGGCTGCTTCTCCATTGACCTTTCCACAGCTCCGGAAAACCTGATGCAGGTCCTTGAAGTGACCTTGTCCGAGTTGCTCAGGATCGGGGAAGAACCGTTGCCGGAGCAGGAGTTGGAACGGGTCAAGACGGTTTACCTGGCAGAGCTGGATTACAGCAGGGATTCGGTGACTGAAATGGCGGTGCGCTACGGCTGGGGTCTCCTGATGGGAGTCAGCCGCAGCATTGATGAGGATCAACAGCTGGTGCAGGACGTAACGGCACAGGGAGTGCGTCAGCTGGCACGGGAACTGTTCAGGCCGGACAACCGTTTTCTGGGGGTCATCGGCCCGGTGGCGGGCATCGATCAGCAGCGGCTGGAGACGATGCTGCGCTCAGTGTAGCAATGCGTCTATTGCGCGCAAGCCTTCCAGGGCCCCGCAGGGCAGTGGAATATGAGGCGGCTGTATGTCCGGTTCGCGGGTGTTGATCCGGATCACGGTTGCCCCGGTATGACGCCAGCCCAGCCGCTCGGAGGTGGCCCTGATTGTGGGAATGGCGGTTCCGGCCCCCATTTCGATCACCACCATGCGCTTGTCACCATGCTGTTCCAGAAAGGTCTGAAAGTGTTCTTCCTGGGCGTGGGTGCGCTGCGGCAGCCAGGACCAGTCGCCGAACATCAGGATATTGGGGCGGCTGACCATGCCGCAGGAGGGGCAGCGCGGAATCCGATCGGCGCGCATGGTCAGTTCCTCCACGTGGAGCTGCTCATTATTGGGCCAGATGGTATCAGAGCATGGCCTGGTGCATTGCAGCCAGTGAATCGAGCCGTGCACTTCCAGGAGTTGATGATCATCGAATCCGGCTTGTTGAAACTGCCCATCCACATTGGAGGTCACCACAAAGTACGGGGCGTTTTTTTGCGTGATCCAGCGCTGCAGGATCTGAAATCCCTCGTGGGGCACGGTTGTGCGGTACAAATTGGCGCGGTGGCCGTAGAATCCCCAGCCGAAAGCCGGATCGCGCTGAAAGTGTTCGGGGTTGGCGCACTCTGCAAAGGAAAGTCCCAGACGGGCATAGGGAGGATAGGCCTGCCAGAATCCCGTGTTGCCGCGAAAATCCGGCAGGCCGGAATCGACCCCCATGCCGGCTCCGGCGGTGATGATGAACAGTTCAGCCGTATCGATAGCCTGCGCAGCCCGCGTAAACATGGTGATTTCTCCTTTTTGGCACGAGAGCGTTGACGATTGTCCCTATTTGTTATACAAGAATCTTCCTTTCATTGCCACTTTAGCTCAGATGGTAGAGCAACTGATTCGTAATCAGTAGGTCAGCAGTTCGATTCTGCTAAGTGGCTCCAGTAAAAACAACGGGTTGTGGCTTTTTGTCGCAACCCGTTTTGCATGTAATCCGCTTGGCGGTTAACGGTCAGGCAAGAAACGGTTGCTCCTTATTATTTCTGCGGTAATATATGGCTGCCAAAAGGGTATTTACAATCCGGAGGAGCGTTATGGCTGCAACATCGATCTCAGTGGCGGGACTTCGTCAAGAGTTAAGGAATTCGGTTGGAGATTATAACCGGCTGTCGAAACTTCATGCTGTCATCACCAACGCCTTGAATGACTCGTATGGCGAAGACAAACAGATGCTGACGCAGCTCAGGCTGGAAGTGCGGGAGCTTCTGAGGTGTCGTGTGCCGGGCTAGCAGCTTGTCCGTAACAGCGGTAATTCCAAAGGAGGTAACTATGAAAGCCTTGTTGTACGGAATCGCATTTGTGTTGGTATGTGCCGTCGGTACGGCATCCGCAAATGACCCGAAGACAGCGGCAGACCGGATTCAGACGCTGTCTGAGCGTATTGCCAAACTGTCCTCCGGCAAAGTTGCGGATTACGCCAAAGATAAGGTTGCTTCTGCGCAAGTGACATTGGGTGCGGCCAAGGCTGCCCAGGCGGTTCCCAACGCTGTTCTGGCTCTGCAGAAGGTGGAACTGGCACATATCCAGCTTGATCAGGCCGAGGCGGTGGCGGCGGAAAAGGAAAGCGCGGAAAATCTGCTGTTGCGCCGTTCTGAATTGAGAAAGGCTGAAGCCCAGTTTGACCAGTACTTGCAGACGGGAGGGAAATGATATGCGTAACTCCCTGATTTCAGCTGGTCTTGCCACGCTGGTGTTTGCTTGGGCATCATTTTCTTTTGCTGCGGCAGAGCCTGGTCTGTCCGAGCAGCTTGCCGCGAAAAAAGCTTCCATTGAAGAAATGGCCGCCAAGGTCGGCAATTATCCCCTGGCGCTGGCCGACATGGAAAAAGCCCGTGTTTCGTTGAAAAATGCTGAACAGGCCTATGACAAGGGACGCCAGTGGATGGGCTTGCGCGGCCTCACGCCGGAGGCGGAGCAAGAGGTGCGGCATCATCTGCAGATGGTGGACATGGCGGCACTGCTGGCTGCTTCCCGTGCTGCAAAAGGGCGCAACGACGAAGAGCTTGCTGCCGTGGACAAGCAGCTTGCCACGGTCAAGGCCCGGATAAAGCTGCTTGAGGAGCGCAAGACAGAAGAAGAACGCCTGCGTCAGCTGGTGCAGACCTGTGAAGCAGCGGGTAAGGAGGCAGCAGCCCAGAAAGCTGATGCTGCCAAACTGGCCACCCAGGTTGAGCAGCTAACTGCCGATAAAAAGAAGCTTGATGGGCAGGTGACGGCGCTGACCACCGAGAAAACCGCGCTTGTCGATCAACTTGAAGTTTTGAAAAAGCAGGCGGCCACGCCGACGCCGAATCAGTCGATGCCCCAGCAACCCGCCTCAGTGAAATAGCCGTATTCCTCCTGCCGGTTGAGAACCGCCTCCCCGTGTACCATACACCGGGAGGTGGTATCGTTTAATGCCACTCCATTGGACTTCAGTGATTGTCTGTGCTATATATTGCCGTCTGTCACACATAATAAAAAAGGGTCACGCCTTTTGCGTAACCCTTTTGTGTCTGATGGTCGGGATGACACGATTTGAACGTGCGACCCCCTGCTCCCGAAGCAGGTGCGCTACCAGGCTGCGCTACATCCCGAAGAGTTGTCCTTATATTCTTTTATGGCCGGACTTGTCAACAGTCAAGTCGGCAACGGAGGGGATATGTCCGTTACGGATATCCGTGAAGAGATACGGCACTTGCTGAAAGAGCGTCATGCCGTGTTGCTGGCCCATAACTACATGCGGGATGAGGTTCAGGAGATCGCCGACATCACCGGTGACTCGTTACAGCTCTCCCAGGAGGCTGCCAAAACCGATGCAGAAGTGATTGTGTTTTGCGGGGTGCATTTCATGGCCGAATCAGCCGCTATTCTGTCGCCGGACAAGACCGTGCTGCTGCCGCGGCCGGATGCCGGCTGTCCCATGGCTGACATGATCGATGTTTCCGGCCTGAAAGAGCTAAAGGCTTGCCATCCCGGGGTGCCGGTGGTGACCTATGTCAACTCCTCGGCGGCGGTCAAGGCTGAATCGGATATCTGCTGTACCTCTGCCAACGCTGTCTCTGTGGTGAAATCACTGCCGGACCGGAAGCTGATTTTTACTCCTGATCGCAATCTTGGCCGCTGGATCGCCCGTTTTGTGCCGGACAAGGAGTTTATCTACTGGGACGGCTATTGTCCTACCCATGAACGTCTGACCGCTGAACGGGTACGGCAGATCCGGGCTGAGTATCCCGAAGCCCAGTTCATCTGCCATCCGGAGTGCGCCCCGGAGGTTTCGGCTCTGGCTGACCATGTCTGCTCCACCAGCGGTATGTACAGTTACTGCCGCACCAGCCCGGCAAAGCAGTTCATCATCGGCACCGAGGCAGGGATTCTGTACAAGTTGCGGCTGGAAAACCCGGACAAGGAGTTCATCCTGGCCTCTCCGGCGTTGCTCTGCCCCAACATGAAGCTGACCTCATTGGAAGATCTGCTGCTTTGTCTGCAAACCATGCAACCGGTGATCAGCGTCCCCGGCGACGTTCGACAGAAGGCCAAGGCGGCTCTGGACAGGATGCTGGCCGTACCGAGGGATTAATCAATGGTATCTTTTGACGATGCATTAACCACCATTCTTGATAATGTTTCCGCAGTTGGCAGCGAACAGCTGCCGCTCGTGGATGCCGTTGGACAGGTCCTTGCTGAACGGGTTGTTGCTCCGTGGGACTTGCCGCTCTGGGATAACTCGGCCATGGACGGCTATGCGGTCAGGTATGAGGATTGCCGGAACTTTCCGGTCAAACTCAAGGTGACCGGCTATCTTCCTGCCGGAGTTTCTGCTGAAGGGATGTCGGTACTGCCGGGCTGTGCGGTAAAAATCATGACGGGAGCACCGGTTCCGCAAGGGGCGGATGCTGTCGTTCCCTATGAAGAGACCGACGAGACCTCGGGCGAACAGGTGACCATCAAGGAAGCAGTAACGGCCGGACAGCATGTCCGCCGCAGGGGTGAAGACATCCGCAGCAATGAACAGGTCCTTGCTCCCGGAACCGTGTTGCGTCCATCGGAAATATCGTTGCTCGCCTCATGCGGCAAACCGCTGGTCATGGTGCAACGGCGTCCGGTTGTGGCCATACTCTCCACCGGCGATGAACTGGTGGAGGTTGGCGCACAACCGGGACCGGGGCAACTCATCAACAGCAATACCCTGGCGCTTGCGGCGGCGGTGCGTGATGCCGGGGCAATCCCCCGTATTCTTGGCATAGCCCGCGACAACCGGGCAAGCCATCTGGAAAAGATGCGGGAAGGCCTGGCAGCTGACTGCCTGATCACCTCCGCCGGCGTTTCCGCGGGGGACCGTGATCTGGTGCGGATGGTGCTGGATGAACTGGGGGCAAAGTTCCTGTTCTGGAAGATTGCCATCAAACCGGGCAAGCCAACCGCCTTTGGGCTCTACGAAGGACGTCCGGTGTTCTGTCTGCCGGGCAACCCGGTGGCAAGCCAGGTTACCTTTGAAGAGTTCGTCCGTCCGGCGTTGCTGAAGATGCAGGGACGGCGCAAGCTGCTGCGTCCCACCGTGCAAGCTCTCCTTAAAGAGCCGCTCAAGGCGGGAAGCCGTATGCGTTTTTTGCGGGTAACCCTGGAGCAGGAGGACGGCTGTTATGTAGTCCGTTCGGCTGGCAACCAGGAAACCGGTATTCTGCGCACCTCGCTTTGTGCCGATGCCATTGCAGTTGTGCCGGCCAATAAAGAGTTCAAAGCGGGCGATATCATCACGGTCAGGTTGCTTGGCGAACAGCTGGTGGAGCCATGAGCGATTATCTCGGGGCACACATGTCCATTGCGGGCGGCCTGCACAAGGCCATAGAGCGGGCAGTGGCTGCCGGATGCGGTGTTGTGCAGGTTTTTACCCGCTCCTCCAACCAGTGGAAAGGCAAGCCGGTCAGCGATGCCGACGCCGCGCTGTTCCGCCGGACCTTTACGGAATCCGGTCTGCATGAAGTGATTTCCCACGACATCTACCTGATCAACCTGGCTGCTCCGACGGGGGATACCCGCGAGAAAAGTGTGGCTGCCTTTGCCGATGAAATGGCCACCTGCGCCCGGCTGGGGATCAACAAGATCGTCATGCATCCCGGTTCCCATCTGGCTGATTCACCGGAGACCGGGCTTGAACGGGTCATTGCCGCCTTCGATCACCTGTTTGAGCAGACGCCGGAGTACCAGGGATTGGTGCTGCTGGAGACAACTGCCGGACAGGGCAGCAACCTGGGCCGTCACTTCGAGGAGTTACGCACCATCATCGACGGCTCGAAATTTCCGCAGCGCTTCGGCATCTGCTTTGACACCTGTCACACCTTTGCCGCCGGCTACAACACCGCAACAGTGGAAGGATACGCCGGGGTGATGGAACAATTTGACCGGATCCTGGGGCTTGAGCGCTTGCAGTGTTTCCATTTCAATGATTCGAAAAAGGGGCTGGGTAGCCGGGTGGACCGCCATGAGCAGATCGGCCAAGGGGCTTTGGGGCTGGAGCCGTTCCGTTTCATCATGAACGATCCGCGCTTTGTCACGGTGCCCAAGATACTGGAAACCCCCAAAGGGGATGATGACAGCATGGACCGGGTCAATCTGGCGCTGTTGCGGAGTCTGGTGCAATGAACAGGAGCATCGAAATCATCCAGGGTGACATCACCACGCTGGCTGTTGACGCCATTGTCAACGCGGGCAACAACACCCTGCTGGGGGGCGGCGGCGTGGACGGTGCCATCCATCGCGCCGCCGGGCCGCACCTGCTGCAAGAGTGCGCCACTCTGGGCGGCTGTCCCACCGGTGAGGCCCGCATCACCAAGGGCTACAACCTGCCTGCCCGCTTCGTTATCCACACGGTGGGTCCGGTCTGGCATGGCGGTGTGCAGAATGAAGCGGCGTTGCTGGCCGCCTGCTACCGCAACAGCTTTACTCTGGCCCGCGCAGAGGGGCTGCGCAGCATCGCTTTCCCGGCCATCAGTTGCGGCGTCTACGGTTATCCCATGCAGCAGGCTGCGGAGATCGCCCTGACCTGTGTCCACAGCGAAGCCACATCCGGTGATTTTGAGCGGATCATCCTGATCCAGTTCAGCGAACCGGCCCTTGTCTGCCACCAGAATGCCGCCCGCCGCCTGGGTATTTCGTTCACACAATGAACTCTCTGGTCCAGCCATTGCGCATAGCCTTAAAGGCGCTGCGGGTCAACAAGATGCGTTCCTTCCTGACCATGCTGGGGATCATCATCGGCATCGCGGCGGTGATCGCCATGATGGCGGTGGGCTCCGGAGCTTCTTATGTCATTTCGCAGCAGATCGCCAGTGTGGGCAGCAATATCCTGCTGGTGCTGCCCGGTTCCACCACCAGTGGCGGCCTGCGCACCGGCAGCGGCGGCGTGCAGACCCTGACCTCCGACGACAGCAAGGCGATACAGGCCGAATGCCCTTCGGTGGAGCTTGCCTCACCGGCAACCCGCGGCAGCGGTCAGATCGTCTACGGTAACCAGAACTGGTCCACCCAGCTGCTGGGCACCACGCCGGAGTTGTTTGAAATCAGGGAGTGGCCGGTAAGTGTCGGTCGTCCCATGACTTCTTCCGATGTGGACGGCGCTGCCAAGGTCTGCCTGCTGGGGCAGACTGTTGCCCAGAATCTGTTCGGCGCCGAAGACCCCATCGGCAAGATGGTCAGGATACGCAAGGTTCCCTTTATTGTTGTCGGCATCATGGAGCGCAAGGGGCAGTCACCTCAAGGTACTGATCAGGATGATATTGTCTTTGTGCCTTTTCGCACTGCCAAGACCAAGCTGATGGGCAGCCAGTTTCCCAAGAGCGCCGGTTCCATTATGGTCAAGGCCAAAAGCGCCGAACTGCTGCCGCGGGCAGAGGAAGAGATCGCGGAGCTGCTGAAACAACGGCACCGGATTACAGGCGGTAAGGAGCCTGACTTTACGGTCCGCAACCTCTCTGAGATACTGGCCGTGGCTGAGCAATCATCCAAAGTGATGTCTCTGCTGCTGGGATCGGTGGCTTCAATCTCCCTGATTGTTGGTGGTATCGGCATCATGAACATCATGCTGGTTTCCGTTACTGAACGGACCCGCGAGATCGGTATCCGCATGGCCATTGGTGCTAAACGCAAGGATATCCTGCTGCAGTTTCTGACCGAGGCGGTCCTGCTTACCATCCTGGGCGGCCTGATCGGCATCGCCCTGGGGGCAGGCGGCGCTACCATCGTCTCCCGTATCCTTTCCTGGCCCACCCTCATTTCGCCCATTGCTGTTACGGTTGCCTTTCTGTTCTCCGGCGCGGTGGGGATCTTCTTCGGTTTCTATCCGGCCCGCAAGGCAGCGGGCTTAAATCCGATTGAGGCCTTGCGGTATGAGTGACGCCAAGCCCCGCATCATGCTGGTGGAGGACGAAATCCATCTGGCCCGCGGTATCTGCTTCAATCTGGAGCAGGAAGGCTATGCCGTCAGTCATTTTGACCGGGGCGAGGCGGCCCTTGCAGCGCTGCGGGTGGAACGTTGCGACCTGATCATCCTGGATGTGATGCTGCCCGGACAGGACGGTTTCCAGGTCTGCCGGGCGATGCGCGAGATCGATACCAGGGTGCCGATTCTGATGCTGACCGCCCGCTCCGAGGATGTGGACCGGGTTAACGGTCTGGAGAGCGGCGCTGATGATTATCTGACCAAACCGTTCAACCTGGTGGAGTTTCTGCTGCGAGTGAAAGGGATGCTGCGCCGTTCCTCCTGGTACCGTCCGGACCCGATTGAAGAGGGATACCAATTTGGCGACAACGAGGCGTTCCTGCTTTCCTACCGTGCCCGCACTGCCCAGGGGGAGATCGACCTGACCGAAATGGAGGTGCGGGTGCTGTCGCTCTTTTTCCGTCGCGAAGGGCAGGTCATACCCCGTGGAGAACTGCTGGAATCGGTCTGGGGCTACGCTTCCGATGCCGAGACCCGCACCCTGGACAACTTTGTCGTGCGCCTGCGCAAATATTTTGAACGAGACCCGTCCCGTCCCTTCCATTTCCTGACCGTGCGCGGGGTGGGCTACCGTTTTTCCCGCCTGGGAGAGTAAATCATGCCGCCGCGCCGCCCCCAATCCCGCAAACTGCCCTCAGCCGAAGAGATTTCCCAGTTGGTTGGCCGCATCAAGTCGGACAGCAAGCCGGGCAATGCCAATTACCGCGAACAGTCCCTCAAGCTGCATGGCTGGATCTGCGCCAAATGCGGTCGGGAGTTCGAGCGACACAACCTGCACCTGCTCACCGTCCACCACAAGGACGGCAATCACCACAACAATCCCTCCAACGGCAGCAACTGGGAAAATCTTTGCGCTTACTGCCATGATGACGAACACAGCCGCCTGATTCTGGCGGAGTACCTGAACGGGAAGCGCTGAACACCCTGTTTCCATTTGCCGGGAGTGGCAAGTTACACTATACTTTCAACCTTGATCAGCGTGCATACGGAGCGAGGGTTAATCATGTCACAACAGAAAATTTGTCTGGTGGGAGCCGGTATTGAAGGGCTGGAGGGATTCGGTGCCAAGGCGCTGGAGGTGATCGGCGCGGCCGAACTGCTGGTCGGACGGCAACGGCACCTGGATCGTTTCCCTGAATTTGCCGGAGAGAAAGTGGTGCTGGGCGAGTTGCCAGCGCTGCTTTCCCTGCTACAGAAAACTGACCGGTGTGCCGTGGTGCTGGCTTCCGGTGATCCCAATTTTTTTGGTGTGGGACGTTTTCTGCTGCGCAACCTGCCCAAGGAACGGGTCGAGATTTTTGCCAATGTCACCAGCATGCAGTACGCCTTTGCCCGGATCAAGGAACCGTGGGACGACGCCATTTTTCTGTCGGTGCACGGTCGCGGCATGAGCAGTTCCATTGACAAGATCGTGGCGGCCGAGAAAGCCTGCATCCTGACTGACCGGATCAACAGTCCGGCGGCCATTGCCCGTGAACTGCTGGACCGGGGAGCGGACGGGTATGAGGCCTGGGTTTGTGAAGATCTGGGGCTACCCACCGAGAAGTTCACCCGCAGCGATGTGCGCGGATTGCTGACCTTGCAACATTCCGACCTGAATTTGCTGATCCTGATCCGCACCTGGGAACCGCAACTGGCCCACTATCCCCTGATCGGCATTGAAGATGAGCAGTTCGCCACCATCAAGAAGCTGATTACCAAACAGGAAGTGCGGGCGGTTACCCTGGCCAAGCTGCAACTGCAAAATGATCTGGTGCTGTGGGATATCGGCGCCGGTTCCGGCTCGGTCTGTATTGAAGCGTCAAACCTGATCCCCGGCGGCAAGCTGTTTGCCATTGAGAAAAATCCCCAGTGTGTGGCCTATCTGCGGGATAACCTGAAAAAATTCTGTGCCTACAACGTCAAACTGATAGAAGCCGAAGCCCCGGAAGGGCTGGAGGGGCTGCCGGACCCGGACCGGGTCTTCATTGGCGGGGCGGGCGGCAGTTTAGAGGAAATCATTGCCGAGGTTGATCGCCGGTTGAAGGCCGGCGGCATGATTGTGATCAATGCCGTGACTCTGGACACCCTGGGCAGGTCGGTGGAGCTGCTGGAGTACCACGGCTACCAGGTGGAGGTGGTCTGCATCAACGTGGCCCGCACCCGGCCATTGACCGAGTATAAGCTGTTCGAGGCCCATAATCCGATCTACGTCATATCGGCCTGGAAGCAGGCAGGCCAATGAGCATGCTCTCCCTGGTGGGGGTAGGGCCCGGTGACCCTGAACTGCTGACCCGCAAGGCTGAACGGATTCTGCGTGAAGCTGATATCATCGCCACGCCGGTTACCGCACCGGGCGAGCAAAGCCAGGCGCTGGGAATTATCGCTGAACTGCTGGATCATCATCGCCAGCAGGTTCTGCCGCTCTTGTTTCCGATGCGCTCCGACCGGGCTGCCCTGCTGCCCCACTGGCAGGAAGCCTGCCGCCTGGTGGCGGAACAGGTGCGCGCGGGCAAGCGGGTGGCCTTCATCGCCCTGGGCGATCCGTTGTTCTATGCGACGTCGCTGTACCTGCTGGAAGGGATGCGGCGGGAGTATCCGGAACTGCCGCTTGAGGTGATTCCCGGTGTTTCCTCGCTGTTTGCCGCTGCCGCGGAAGGACTCTTTCCGCTGGCGGAAGGAGCGGAAAAGCTGCTGGTGCTGCCTGCCACCGCTGGTGAGGAGATGATCCGCGAGGCTTTACTGGAGGCCGAAACTCTGGTGTTGCTGAAGGTAAAACCGGCCTTTGAGGCGGTGCTGAAGCTGGTGGCTGAACGCAGTGATCTGGCGCTCTTGTTTGCGGAACGGGTCGGCATGGCCGGGCAGGTGATCCTGACTGATCTGGCCGACATTGCGGCGCACAAACCTGATTATCTGTCGCTGATGGTCATCCGCAGGGTATCGGCTGTTCCAGCAGGGCCTTGATTCATCCGGGGGAAGAGCATGACACTGGACTTCAGTTCATACGAAAAGGCCTTGACCTCGCTGCAAAAAGTACTTGCGCGCAGCCGTGCCGTTCCCGATGACGACGACATTCGCGATGCCTGTATCCAGCGTTTTGAGTACACCTATGAGCTGGCCTTCAAGATGCTTAAGCGCCAGTTGGAGCAGGAACTACCCTCCCGCGAGGAGCTGGACCAACTGCCCTTCAAGGAAATGATCCGCATCGGTGCCGAACGCGGTCTGATCACCGTGCCCCAGCGCTGGTTCGATTACCGCGACAAACGCAACATTACCTCCCACACCTACGACGAAGAGAAGGCGCGCGAAGTTTATGGCGTACTGGCTGATTTTGCCGCCGATGCAGCCGATCTTCTGTCCCGCCTGAAAACCCGCCATGCTTGATCTGCAAACGGAACATCTGGCAGAAGTCCGCCGGATTCTCCAGCTTCACCTTCCCGGACGTACGGTATGGGCCTTCGGCTCCCGCGTACAGGGAAACGCCAAGCCCTTTTCCGATCTCGACCTTGCCGTCATGGGTGACACTCCGCTGGATTTCCGCCAACTGGCGGCGCTGAAGGATGCCTTTGCCGACTCCAACCTTCCGTTCCGGGTGGATGTGGTGGACTGGGCCGCATCCGGCGAGGCATTTCGGAAGATTATTGATGCCGGGTATGAAGTGGTGGAGGAGTAGTTCAAGGGTGATGGAACAGCCTGAAGCAGGGTTGCGTTACATCAAATTTGATGTTGAGGTTGTATGGACTTTACGGTAGAGTTTTATGAAACCAAAATGGGAGGCTCCCCTGTACGTGACTTTCTTGAGTCACTGAAGGAAAGCGATCCTGATGATTTTGCCGCTCTGCTTGCCGGACTAAACAAGTTGCGCAACCGTCAATATCACAGGGAGCCGCTCTGTAAATCGCTTGGCAACGGTTTGTTCGAGCTGCGTCACGTGGGCAAGCTCAACAGCCGGGTACTTTGGTTTTTCATGAAGAACCGGCGGATCGTGGCGGTACACGGCATCCGCAACAAAGGGCAAGCCATCCCGGCCCGCGATTTGGAGGTAGCCAACGAGCGCCACCGTGACTGGTGCGTGAGGAATGAACCATGAAGAAAACCAACTTCGACCTGTATCTTGAGCAGCATGAAGCCGATCCGGAGATGGCTGAACGCCTGAAGCAGGCTGACCAGGCCTGGGATGTTGCCCTGCAGATTACCGAGCTGCGCCAGAAAGCAGGCCTTTCCCAAAAGGAGCTGGCCCAACTGCTGCATACCTCGCAACAACAGATCAGCCGCCTGGAATCCACTGGCTATGAGGGGCATTCCCTGAGCACACTGCGACGTGTGGCGGATGCACTCCATGCCAGAGTACGTGTTGTGTTTGAACCGATAGACGGGGAGGAGTCCGGTGCACTGGTGGCTGAAGCGGCACCAGCGTATCGTGACAAATGAATTGCTGGTAGACTGAGGTAGCTATGGAGAATATTTCGCTACGGAAGACAAGGGCTAAAAGAATGGCAGACTCAGTAGAATGTGGTGTATAACGGCGTGCAACAAACACGGCTGATTACTTCAAGGCATAAACAATGAAAGACGAAATCAACAAAATTGAAGCTGATATAGTGACTTGGAGAAGTGCCCTTGATCGCGAAGGCGTGTGGCTTTTTCTGACGACACTAGGATGTTGGAGCGTACCAGAGGGATGGCTTCGTTATATGGCCTTTACCATTGCGATTTTTCTCTTTTTTTGGCGGATATCAGATGCACGTAGAGACAGCAGGCCATTTTCAAAGCGTATAACAGAACTTGAGAGCCAGATTAAGGTCAGTCACGGTGATAGCAATCAAGGGAAAGCATTACTAGATGATTTGATACAATTGAGGGAAAATTATTTGAGTTTGGCAAGCTTCAAGCGTTCCGGTTTTGTTTATCTAATATGCACCATCTTTTGGCATCTCTCCATTATCCATGTCAATAAAGCTACGCCATAAAATTCATGCTCATTCACACATTTCAACATATCAGAGGAATTACAGCAAAAAAGGAACTGACATTCTGGCAGTCAGGCGTTATCACGTGGAAGGACTATGAGAAAACCATCCTGCCCAGCCAGTTTTCGTTGTTTGCTGATGACAGCGCACCCAGCTCGCCTTTACACCTGTCCCAGATGGCATTAGAGAAGCAAGATGTTGATTTCTTCGCCAACTTCCTCCCCAATAATGAACACTATCGCATAGCCGCAAGTTTTCCTGAAAAGACTATGTTTCTTGATATAGAAACAACCGGCCTGAGTAAGCATTACGACAAGATAACGCTCGTTGGCTGGAGCATAGGTAAAAAATTTGGAGCGTTTATCCAGGGTGGCAGTGATGAGGCGTTTAAAAAAGCTATGGCCCAGGCAAAAATTCTGGTCACCTTCAACGGCTCACTTTTTGATCTTCCCTTTATTAAACAGGAATTCAAGGGGCTGAATCTTCCCGTGTGTCATGTAGACCTTCGTTTTCTGGCAAAAAGAGTGGGTTTGTCAGGCGGACAGAAAGCGATTGAAACTGAGATTGGCGTTGTTCGTCCCAACAACCTGCAAAACATGGCGGGTGAGGCCGCTCCGGTGCTCTGGTACAAGTATCGCTGGGGTGACATGAAAGCCCTGAAACAACTGATTCAATACAACCATGCTGATATTGAAGGGATGAAAGTCATCTTTGATACGGTAGTTGACCGGATGCTCGGCAAGCTCAAGGCACCGCATCAAATCAGGAAATCATTGCCACATTTTTCAAAGCAAAGAAGTAAAATCGTCTGGGCGAGTGACACAAACAATGAAGGCATACGTTTGCAGCCGTATGAAGGTGTTGCCGGGCCGCTAATTCTTCTCAAAGATCTCCATGTATTCAAGAAAGACCGCGAATTCAGGGTGGTGGGCATCGACCTGACCGGAAGTGAAAGCCGTCCCTCCGGGTGGTGCCTGCTGACAAACAATGTTGCCGAAACGCAATGCCTGGGTACTGACCATGATTTGATTGAAACAACCCTTTTATGTCGTCCGGATGTGGTTTCGATTGACTCCCCGCTCTCCATTCCGAAAGGAAGACTTTCGGTAAGTGATGACGACCCTGGGCGCGATGAATTTGGCATCATGAGGATATGCGAGCGCATCCTGAAAAGGCGCGGCGTAAATGTTTATCCTTCATTGATTCCGAGTATGCAGAAATTGACCGCTCGTGGTATGCGGCTGGCCGCTCATTTCCGCAGCCTTGGCGTCCCTGTCATAGAAAGCTACCCTGGTGCGGCACAGGATATCATGGGCATACCGCGCAAACGTGCCAGCCTTGAATATCTGGAACGTGGCTTACAGTTGTTTGGCATTGAAGGAAACTTTGACTACAAAAAAGTAACCCATGATGAGTTGGATGCCATTACCTCTGCCATAGTTGGCCTGTTTTTCTGGAGTGGTAAGTTTGAAGCGCTCGGGACGGAAGACGAAGAATATCTGATTATCCCTGACCTGGCTGTTAATACCAGCGCCTGGAGAAATCGGAAAGTAATTGGTCTCAGCGGTCCGATTGCAACCGGCAAGACAACAGCAGGTGAATTTCTCAAAATCAACGGTTTTGCCTATACAAGATTCAGCCTGGTTTTAAAACAGTTGCTAAGAGATCGTGGCATAGAACCGGATCGGGATACTCTTCAGGATATTGGTGATGAGATAAACAAATCGCCTGGGCAGCGTTGGCTGTGTAAACAGCTGCTCAAGCTACTGCCATCCAAAGGAAATCTTGTTGTTGACGGATTGCGGCATCCTGAGGACCATGCGTTCATGGTGGAAACTTTTGGTCAGGCGTTCATTCACATACATATTGAATCGTCGGAACAAGAGCGAATTAATAGATATATTGCAGATGGTAATAGCAAAGAAGATTACGACAAAGCTAATGCTCATCACGTAGAAATGGAAATCTACAAGCTGACAAGCCTTGCCCATGTAGTGATACATAACGGCAATGATATTGATTCTTTACAACAGAATATAGCGAGAATTGTCAAAATTAATTAGAAATTGAAATAGGGGTGTTTTATGCCAGTAACAGTTGTCGTTGGTGGACAATTTGGCGGGGAAGGAAAAGGAAAGGTCGCGCATTTTCTAGCACGGGAAATGGGGGCAAAAGTTGCCGTTCGGGTTGGTGGCTCCAATTCAGGACATACGGTTGTTGACCCGACCGGAACACCGCTAATTCTGCGTCAGTTACCTACACCGTCTATCCTACCGGATGTTACTTGTGTTTTGGGCGCTGGCAGTTATATCGATGTGGATATTTTGTTTGCAGAAATCGTCCGCACCGGATTGTCAGCAGATCGCCTGTATATCGACCCGAATGCTATGGTTGTGACTGATGATGAAATCAATGCGGAGAAAAGTAGCTCATTACGTGAATCAATTGGTTCCACCCAAAGTGGCACGGGCGCTGCGGTCATAAGGCGCATCAGCCGTGATGGCACTGCAAGGCTGGCAAAAGACGATGAAAGGCTAAAGCCGTTTATTCATCCGGTTGTACCGTTTATGCGGAATTTGTTGTCAAAAGGGGAGCGGATCATTATCGAAGGGACGCAAGGTTTTGGATTGTCGCTACTACATTCGCCTTATTATCCCTATTCAACCAGTCGTGACACGTCAGCAGCCTCTTTTGTTTCCGAGGCAGGGCTAAGCCCACTAGATGTTGATGATATTGTACTTGTTATTAGAACATACCCGATACGTGTCGGTGGCAACTCAGGTCCACTGCCTAATGAAATTGATTGGAAAGCGGTTACCTTAGATTCGAACAGCAAAGTTCCATTATTGGAATTTACGTCTGTAACAAAATCAACAAGACGTGTTGGTAATTTTGATATTAATATTGTTGCTAAAGCTATCGAAGCCAACAACCCAACATCGATAATACTAAATCACATAGATTATATAGATATAAATTGTTCAACAAGTAGTGTCATTACAGAAAAAGCCTTGCGATTTGTTAGGCAATTAGAAAACAAACTTGCAAAAAATATTGACTATTTGGGGTTCAATAGAAGTTGTTTAGTAGGTTTTTCTGATATCAAGCATAGGTGTATTTTATGACAGGTAATATACAAGTGCAAAGTAAGTTTGCTGTTTCTGACGATGATTCATCCAAGCGATATTATCGGTTCAAATCTAAAGATCCATTTCCATCTATTTACCCATCACTATTGAACTCGGCAGACATAACTGACTATGTATCTGCAACAGGAATGATATTTCCATTTAATACTGTAAATCTTAAATCCGCTTCCTATGAGATACCACTTGAAGGTAAAATCTACTATTGGAACGGCAATAACGAGGACTGTTCTCAAGACATTGAACAAGGTAAACAGTTCAAATTAACGAAAAATTCCATTGCTTATGTCAATTTAAAAGTGAATTTTCGTATACCTGAATATATTGCGTTAAGATTTAATCTAAGAATTACTGATGTACATAGAGGATTACTGCTAGGCACTGGCCCATTAATTGATCCTGGATTTGAAGGTAATCTTTTAGTACCTTTACATAATTTAACTTCAAACGATTATGTCCTTAATGGGGGTGAAGGATTTATTTGGGTTGAATTTACCAAGTTAAATCTATTTCCATCTTGGGTAAGCCCGCATGATATTCAACAAAGATCTAGAGAGTATAGAGAATTCCCTAAAAATAAAAAGTGGCTTAAAGCCTCTCATTATTTTGACAAGGCTGTAGGTGCAGGAAACAATATAAAAAGCTCAATACCAGGTGTTGTTATTAATGCAGAAAAAAAAGCAAATGAAGCTGCAGAAAGTGCTGAAAAAGCAGCAACTAAAGCAAAGTATAATTTTTGGGGTGCGGCGGCTATTGTAATTGCTCTTGCTATGGGTACTCCTCCAATACTTTATTTGATAGCTTCGAATACACTTGTTATGAAAAATTTACAAAAAGAATTGAATGAAAGCAAAGTTGCTCGTAATGAGTTAGACAATAAGCTCAAATTAGTTCATCAGAGGTATAGCAGTGAAATTATTAAATTAAAAGTGAATAAAAGCAAACCAGATGAAAAACAACAATGAATACAGCTGCATAGAATTATGCGGTGGCATCGCATCAGGCAAAACCACCTTCGCGTCGATTTTATCCAAAATCGGAATTGACCCCATCTACGAATCATTTCACTCAAACCCGTTTTGGGAAGCGTTCTATTCCGATCCTCAAAAATATGCCTTTGAAACCGAAATTTCCTTCATGCTCCAGCATTACCACCAGATAAAAAGGCAATGCACTGACAATAAAATCATGGTGTGTGACTATTCGTTTCTGCTGGATATGGCATATGCTGAAATGGGGCTTCAAGATTCGCGGTTGGCTGCTTTCAAAGTGGTTTACGAAGAAATCAAAAAGGAACTGCCGCCCCCGGCATTGATAATTCATCTGCAATGCGACCCCGATATGGAGTTGACCCGCATCAGCAACAGAGGCCGCGCGGTGGAGAAATCCATAACCACGGACTTTCTCTGGTCACTGAATGCTGCTATAGAGTCGCAGATAGACAAAGCGCGGCCTTGCTCAAAAATCATCACAATAGACAGCGCCCGTATTAATTTTGTTGATGATGAGGCTGCAAAGGCCGAGCTTGTGCAGCTTGTTTCTCAAGCGCTTAACCAATACCCCTGAATTTCTCAGCAGCCCGACTCCGATGACAACACCTATCGACAATGTCCCACCGCATCTTTTGAATCAGTACAAAGACGATCTCGTCAACATGTTCTTTTTTGCCGGGGCAGGTATCAGCAGATCCTCGTCAATGCCGGATGTGCAGATAATGCTCTCCTGTACGGCAGACGTATTCCTGCCCGATGACATCACCCGACGGCATCGCAAAAAAGTTCTCTATCTTCAGCCTGAAATTATCTACGAAGCCATCATACGAATAACTGGTTCCAGAGAATGCCTGCATCTTTGGCAGGCGCTCCATCCCGGTACGCAACAAATATACGGTCTTGAATGCATTCCGAACATAGCGCACAATTTTATTGTTACCCATGCCGCACATCATAATGTTCCCATATTTACCACCAACTTTGACACCATGTTTGAGCAGGCTGCTACGTCTCTTGGATATGAGCCGAAAGTCTATCTGCCCAGTGACGCACCGCCTAACTTGGCTAAGGCAAACACCGGAAATAAGCAGGTTGCAATCTGCAAAATCCACGGAAGTATTTGCGACGAAACAGGGAGGTATACCCCTGAAAGGCTATTGACCACGATTACCGAGATTTCGAGCATCAATGTGCCATGGCTTGAAATGATCGCAAGGCTTATGGAGAAAAAATACATCTGTTTTGTCGGCTACAGCGGCCGGGATATCGACATGTTTCCGGAAATTAAGCGGTTTTCGTCGACGCTGCGACATATTAAAGGCAATTCGGGAATTTATTGGATCAACAAGTTTGAGAAGGACCCCGCCGACGGCATGTCAAAAGAGTGCGATGCTATCAGAATTGAGGGTGTATACCCCAGCGATGTCTTTGTCAAACTGGCACCAAGCCTGTTGATTCCAAAGAGGTGTGGAGCTACAAGCAGGTCCTTAAGACTCAGATGCTTGATGTTTTGAAGCGTGAAACCATCAATAAGCAGTTACTTACCGAGGCTGCCAAAAGATTGCTGGCGGCAGAATTGATTGCCAAGGCGGGAAAATATAACGATGCGGCACGGCTTCTCGTTGATGTGGAGAAGTGTGCCAACGGGTTATCATCTTTTCAGCGGTGCGAGATGTTGCTTTTTCGAGCCAGGTTGAGCCATGAGCAATCCCGTTACGAAACCTGCCTAAAAGCAGCTACTGAAGCGTTTGCGCTGGCTACGTCAATGGTCAGGGATGGATTGGACAGCCGGATTCAAGCACGATGTATTATGAGTGAAGTTAACCGGATGCTTATTCCCAATGACACCTATTTTCCAAATCGGGTCAAATTGAATATTATCCCTCATTTGCTATGGACTCTTTTTCATTTCCAGCTTGTTGAACTTCTCAACTGGTTTGACATAAAAACCACTGGAAAAAACCCTGCATCGCACTCACAGCATGAAACCATCGAACATTCCATTCGGGGCTCTTCAGCAGAATTTTTGATT
>DIUT01000041.1 GCA_002423105.1 Geobacter sp. UBA6151
CAGGTTGACTATAGAATGTCCCCTTCCGGGACCTGCGGTCAGTGCGTCAAGAACAAGAATGAAAAGTGTGTCCTGCCGGGTGACGAGGTCAACGAGTGGATCCAGAAGATAAAAACGGCAGACGGCATCATCCTCAGTTCACCGGTGCACTATTCCGCCATTGCGGGCACGATGAAGTCTTTTTTGGATCGCGCCTTCTACGTGACGGGCGTCAATGACGGCACTCCTCATCCGACTGGTATTCCAGCAGATCTCCGGGCTGACAGTCCAGATAGCGGCAGATCGCCTCCAGTGTGGCAAAGCGCACTCCTTTGACCTTGCCGCTTTTCAGGAGCGATAAGTTTGCCTCAGTAATGCCGATCTGTTCAGCCAGATCCTTTGATTTGACCTTACGTTTTGCAAGCATGATATCCAGGTTAACGATAATAGGCATGCCTGTTCCTCAAACAATCTGACTGTTTTCATCATGCAAACGATAGGCCTCATCCATCACCATCCCCAGCATCTGCACGGCACAGCCAACAATCAGCAGATACAGGTCAGCCGTACTCAGGCCAACCGAGATTGCCAGTTTCCCCTGTACTGCCAACGACAGCAGGGCAGACAACAGGGATGTGTAGAGTGCATTTGCCGTACCCAGCAGTAGCAACCCCCTGCCAAACCGGCGATACAGGATACCGGTTTCCAGTCTGAAGATCTCTCCCGCGCCATAGGCCCTGCAGATGCAATACAACGCGGCAAGTGCGTAATAGGCCGCTGCCAGAGGAATCAACTCCACCACAAAACAGGCCAGCCGGACAGCGGGTGTCACACTGCTGCCACCAACCTGGGCTGCCAGTGTTGGCGGTAGCCAGGCAACCGTATTTGCGGCTGTCCAACGCAGCAGCACAATGCCCAGGGTCAGCAGCCAGAGCGCCACAATCGTCCACTGCAGGGTACGGCTTGTTGTGGTCAGGTTTTGTTGTTTCATCGCATGCACACCTCTAAATAATTATTGCAATACAATAATTTATTATTGTAGTACTATATCATTCAACAAAATAATTCAACCGCATAGATCGCTCTACAGCCTTTGTCTGGAGGAAATGCAATGGTTACAACGCGTAGAACAACACTTTTACTGGTATCTGGCCTGATTGCAATAGCAGTTGCCTGTAATGCTCAGGAACCACTGCAGTCTGAGAACCCAAAACCGCCGATTGTGTTATTGCCCGCTACGCTATCTCAGCCTGCAATTAATCCGCTGCTTCAAACCGTGGAGAAAAAATCAGACCGGCAACTTACTGAAAAGCCATGGGCCTGGCGGTTTCTGGAAGGGATGGCAATCGGCGCTGCAACCTACAATACCCAAAAGCAAAGCGATGGTCGCCCCCAGACGCCAAGTACGGTTAAGCCATAGATAGGCAGTGAGAAGGAGAATTCTGATGCACTACCCATTCAAGAAAATTGCCTGCTTACTACTGCCTGTTCTCCTGTCGCTGGCCGTGCTTGCAGGCTGCGCTTCACCACCAGTCAGGCCGCAAGCTCTGATTCCCGGTGAGTACGGTTACCTGAAAGAACATATAACATGGCTGATCCGTAAGGAAATGGCCCAAAACAGCGTGCAGGGGCTATCTATTGCATTGGTGGATGATCAGCAGGTGGTCTGGTCAGAAGGGTTCGGTTTTGCTGATACCGATGCCGGAATACCGGCCACGGCCGATACAATCTATCGGATCGGCTCTGTTTCCAAGCTGTTCACCACCGTTAGCGCCCTGCAACTGGCTGAGCAAGGCAGGCTAGATCTGGACAGCCCGTTGAAGCAGTCCATTCCAGATTTTTCGTTGCGCACCCGCTTTAACCATGCAGCTCCCATAACCCTGCGCAGTATCATGACCCACCATTCCGGCATACCGTCCGACTACCTGAAGGGGATGTGGACCCCACAGCCCCAGCCGATCAGCAGCCTGCCGATGCTGATCCGTGACGAGTACGCTGCATATCCGCCCAATACCGTTCTTTCCTATTCAAACCTCGGCATGTCGTTGCTGGGGCTGGCAGTACAGAATATCAGCGGTCAGGAGTTCTGCAGCCATCTGCAGCAGCATCTGCTGCAACCACTGGGGATGCAGCAGACAACCTGTGCAGCCGCCATATCCCAAACAGCCTCAGCAGCCAAGGCATATAGCGGCAGTAAGGAAAAACAGGAACCACCGCTGCGGGATATACCGGCCGGTGGTCTGAACGGATCAGTACGCGATATGAGCCGTTTTATACGGATGGTGCTTGCGCAGGGTGAACTGGAAGGCCAACGGATCATCAAACCGGAAACCGTCCGGGAAATGCTGACGCCTCAGAACAGCACCATAGCCCTAGATCGCAGCTTTCGCATCGGCCTGGGCTGGATGCTGGGCGGTCTGGGGGGCATCAATATCCAGCAGGCCGGCACGGTGGCCCACCATGCCGGAGCCACTCTGTACCACCGTGCGCAACTGGTGGTGCTGCCCCAGGTCAAGCTGGGGGTTGTGGTGCTATCCAACACCGATTCTGCCCAGCAAAGCGTCAACATGGTTGCAACTGAAGCCCTGAAACTTGCCTTGGAGATCAAGACCGGTCGCAAGCAGCCGGAGCGTCAGCTACTGGCAACCGGCAACTATCTGAGTAACGAAGAACTGCAGGCCTATCAGGGCAGCTATGCCACCCAGGCCGGTCTGGGTAAGCTGGCCGCAGGATCAGGGTATCTCAAGGCGGAGCTGATGGATCGCTCATTCCGTCTGGTCCCACGGCAGGACCAAAAGCTGCAGCTCCAGTATCGGCTATTGGGGCTGTTTCCAATTGATCTGGGGGAGCTTGGCCAGTATGGCGTCGGTCGTACCCTGATTGATGGCCATGAGCTGCTGACGGTGGCGGATCAAAATGTAGAGTTGGTAATTGGCGAGAAAGTAAAGCCGGTGGCGCTACCATCGGCCTGGCAGCAACGGTTGGGCAGCTATCGCATTGCCAATCTTGGTAACGACACGCAATTTACCGACGAAATAACACTCCGGGTAGTTGATGGTCTGTTATTGGTTGAATATACCTTGCTCGAATTCGGCAAGGCCAAAGTCAGTCAGGTTATCAAACCCGTTTCTGACACCGAAGCAATAGTTACGGGACTCTGGCGCGGTGCAGGAGAAACCATCCGGGTGGTCAATGAAAACGGGCGGGAACAGCTTGTCTTTTCTGGCTATCGGCTGCAGCGCACGCGCTGATTTTGTAGTGCGAATACGCCGACGCCATAGCGGGCTCGGCAACTGCGGTACAAATTGTAAATTGAATTGACAATTTGTACCGCAAATCACAACATGCTGATATTGATATATTTGTTGGCAAAGTGGCGAATGTGACCGGTCGGGATTTGAGCAAGGGTCAGGCGGGGCGACCGAAGAAGCAGTAATAAGTATTGTGCCCCGGAATACACGGCCCTGTGGTGAACAGTGAAAAACATTCTGGAAAAAATATTCGGTTTCATTCTCCTCGGCGGCATCCTTTTTGGGCTGTTCATTCTCGTGACGGTTCCTTTCGAAATCTACCAGAAGATATCTGCCGAATCCTGGCCGTCACGCAAGGCAATCGTTACAAAGTCTTTGGCCAGCAGCAACAGAGACAGAAAACAAGGTGTGACATGGCACCCGGTTTTATGTGGCACGTACAAGGATAACGGTGAGGAATTTTGCGTGGGGCGTTTCAGGTACGGCGGTTTTCGCTTTGGAGCTGGGAAAAAAAGTGCCGCTGAGGCGGCTGCCAAATATTCGGCGGGACAAGAGGTTGATATATATTATTCGCCGGACAACCCCAGGAAAACAGTCCTTGAAGCACGCTCATCCTGGAACGAAATCTTCATTCTGGTGGGGCTTGCCATCTTCTTTCTTCTGATCCCGGTCTTTATATGGTTATTCCGAAAGATGCACAAATCGGGTAAACACCAATGAACCTGCTCGCCAGACAAAGCATAGCTCCCCCTCGCCGTGATGAGACGGTATTTCGTCTTTCTCTCTGGGGAACGCTCTTTTCCTTTCTGTTCGTCTTGTCTGGCTTTTTGGTCGGCGTAGCATTGTTCGTCGTCGGATATCACGTATCACGCCTCTGGGTTATGATCGTCTCGGTCCTTTTTACTCTGATAGTGGGTGGTGTCTGCTCCGTCATCTTTCGCACTTTAATGGCCATACGTTCTCCGGCAAACTGGCTGGCACGGATCGGTTCCGGCGGGATATTGCTTAAATACCGTTCCTACCTGCATGATGATTCACCAGGGGAGGATCCGATTGCGCTGCATCTGTCTTGGGCCGAAATTACCGATGCCCAGCTACAGCAGGAGATCCACACCAGCACAGACACTGATGGAACAAGCCGGATCAAGCGCTGGTTTCTTGCCATTAAGCTCAACCCCCGTTATCTCGATATTGACAGGGTCAAGGCAGCACTGGAGTTTGAGGCCCAACGTAAACCGGCCCACTTCAAGGTCGATGACCTGAAACATGAACTCTTCATTGCGCGCAAGAACAGAGCCAGCGATCATGAGATCACCCGGATTAAAAAAGAGATCGACCGCGTGAAGCAACTCAACCCCGGCAGGCAGAGCAAAACGAGATTTCACCACCGCCCCATTGTCTTTATCAGTCCCGACCTGTTGAAGATGGAATTGACGCATATTACACCTGGCAAAAAGAAACTGCGCGAATTACTCGCACAGTACTCCACCGTTGTCGGCGATCAAACGAAACAGTTTGATATGGAAAAACCGATGACAGAGACTGAATTCAACTCCCTGTTGACAACGTTGCTCAATCGCGGAGAAAGGTTAGAGGCGATCAAACTGGTACAACTTCAACGGGGACTCAGCACCAGTAACGCTGTTGCCTTTATTGAAAAGCATGTCTGACTAACCGGTCAGGCTGAACTGCACGCTCGAAGCAACAGTACTGACGCGGATCTGAAACCCTACCCTCACACATACCGCAACGGATCAACCAGTCCAGCCTCACTGAACCCCTTCAGCCGCAAGCGGCAGGAATCGCACTTGCCGCAGGAAAGTCCTTCCGGCGTCGGATCGTAGCAGGAATGGGTCAGGCCGTAATCAACGCCAAGAGCGGTTCCTGCCTTGACGATATCCGCCTTGGTCATGGCTATCAGCGGGGCATGGATACGGAACTGCCCGGTCCCCTCCACCCCGGCTTTCGTGGCCAGGTTGGCGGTCCGTTCGAACGCCTCGATGAAGGCAGGGCGGCAGTCGGGATAACCGGAATAATCCAGGGCGTTGACCCCGATGAAGATGTCGAAGGCTCCCAGCACTTCGGCCCAGCCCAGGGCGAAGGAAAGAAAGATGGTGTTGCGGGCCGGGACGTAGGTTACCGGAATGTCGCTGCCCACCCCTTCCTTGGGCACCTCGATATCCGCCGTCAGGGCGCTGCCCCCCATTGTGCGCAGATCAAAGGCCACCACCAGATGTTCAACCGCCCCCAGCCTTTTGGCATTGGCTTTGGCAACAGCCAGTTCATGGCGATGACGCTGTCCGTAATCAAAGCTGATGGCGTAGGGTTCGAACCCCTGATCACGGGCCATGGCCAGACAGGTGGTTGAGTCAAGACCGGCGCTGTAGAGTACGACCGCTTTTTTTTGCATGAATGACCTCTGTTGACTGGGAATGCTCTACCATAATGGGTCATTGCTCAAGGAGCAAGGGAAGAGTGTATTGTTCGCTTGACAAAGCTGAAATTACAGGTACGAATACAGTCTGATCCGCCTGAAAACCGATTCCCGGATATATTGATGAGCCACCTCACGGAACAACTGGTTGCCTGCCCTGAATGTGATCTGCTGCTGAAGGAGATACCGCTTGCCCCTGACGGCGCGGCAGTCTGCTGTTGCTGCGGCGCAACCCTGTACCGCAACAGGCCGGACAGCCTGCGCCGCACCCTCGCCTTTACCCTGGCCGCAGTAATCTTTTATCTTGTCGCCAATATTTTTCCCATACTGGGGATCGAGCTGCAGGGCAACGGCAATGCCAGCAATCTGTTCGGAGCGGTGCGCTCCATGTGGCATGAGGAGATGCGCCTGATCTCAATTCTGGTGTTCATAACCGCCATTTTGATCCCGGCGCTGGAGCTAAGTATTCTGCTCTACCTGCTGGTACCGCTCTACCTGATGAAGCAGCCACCCGGCATTCCGTTGATCATGCGCATCATGTCGGCCATCAAACCCTGGGGCATGGTTGAGGTCTTCATGCTGGGGATACTGGTTTCCCTGGTGAAACTGCAAGGCGACTTCTCCATATTTCCGGGTGTGGCCCTCTGGTCGTTCGCGGCGCTGACCCTGCTGCTGGCTGCCGTGGCTGCATCGTTCAACCCCCGAGACGTATGGGAACATCTTGATTACAGCAATAAAAGACAGGCTGCGGCATGAAGCGCCGGGTGCATCCAACCCCCGCCGAGCTGGGATTTGACAGCTGCTCTGTCTGCCGCCTGGTCTCAAGCCCGGATGAACGGATTGACATCAGCCGCTGCCCGCGGTGCAACGCAAAGCTGCACCAGCGTAAACCGTACAGCATCGAACAGTGCTGGGCCTTTACCATTGCCGCTTACCTCCTGTACATACCGGCAAACCTGATGACCATGATGGAGACCGGCTCATTGGTCAGCTACCGCAAGGACACCATCATGAGCGGCATCATCCACCTCTGGAAGACCGATTTTCAGGGGATTGCCGCCATAGTTTTCATAGCCAGCATTCTGGTACCGCTGTTCAAGCTGCTGGCCCTGACCCTGCTGCTGATATCGGTTCAGCGCGGATCTACCTGGTGGCCGATGCAGCGGATGCGCCTGTACAGAATGGTGGAACAGGTCGGACGCTGGTCAATGCTTGATATCTACGTTGTCACCTTCCTTGCGGCAGTGGTTCAGATCAGTTCTTTGGCCACAGTCAAGGCAGGCGGCGCCGCCGTGGCCTTTGGCGCGGTGGTGGTACTGACCATGTTCGCGGCCATGAAATTTGATCCCCGGCTGATCTGGGATCCGCTGAGAAAAGAGAACAGACCATGAGCGATACCCTTCCCGAACAGGACGTGCCCAGCGCCTACGTTGAACGGCGGCGCTTCCGCACCTCGCAGCTTATCTGGCTGATTCCGGTGATAGCCGCCATTGTCGGCCTTTCGCTGGCAGTCAGATCCTACCTGGAACATGGACCGGTCATCACTATCACCTTCAAAAGCGCCGAAGGGATCGAACCGGGCAAAACCAAGATCAAGTTCAAGGATGTACAGGTCGGTCTGGTCAAGGCGGTTACCATATCCAAGGACAGTTCGAATGTGGTTATTGTGGCTCAGTTGAACAAGGAGGCTGAACCGCTGCTGGTAGAGGACACCCGCTTCTGGGTGGTCAGCGCACGGATTTCCGGCGGCAATATTTCGGGGCTGGGCACACTGATGGGGGGCTCGTACATCGGCCTGGACGCCGGCATTTCCAAGGTTGAACGCACCGAATTCATAGGCCTGGACCGACCACCCGTGGTCAAGATGAATGAACCGGGCAGCCAGTTTATCCTGTGGGCCGCGGACATCGGTTCGCTGGATATTAGCGCCCCGGTCTACTATCGCAGGCTACAGGTGGGTGAGGTCATCGGCTATGAGCTGGATAAGGATGGCAAAGGGGTAACCCTCAAGGTGTTCATCCGGGCGCCCTATCACCAATATGTCAAGCGCAACACGCTCTTCTGGCATGCCAGCGGCATCGAGGTAAACATGGATGCCAACGGCGTCAAAATCAACACCCAGTCCATGGTCTCCATCATCCTGGGCGGCATCGCCTTCCAGGCGCCGGAGGATACCGCCGATGCGGAGCCTGCCTCATCCAACAACATCTTCACCCTGTTCAGCACCAAAGAGGAGGCCTTCAGGCGCACCGATTCGATTGTTGAAACCTATCTGCTGGTCTTCAGGGAATCGGTGCGCGGATTGACCGTCGGCGCGCCGGTGGATATGCGCGGTGTAACCGTGGGCGAAGTCAGCAAGATCGGCATTGAGCTGGATGCAGACGGCAAAAGTGTGGTCATGCCGGTGGAAATCCGCTTTTACCCGGAACGACTACGCGCCAGCTACCGTAGCGGCCCCGGCAAAAAAGCCCCGCTGAACACCAGAAAACTGCTCGGCTCACTGGTGGAGCAGGGACTGCGAGCCCAGCTGCGCAACGGCAGCATCCTGACCGGCCAGCTGTACGTTGCCCTGGATTTCTTCCCCAAGACCACCTTGGCCCGCATCAACTGGAACAGCGCACCGCCCGCATTTCCCACCATAACCGGCAACATGGAACAGTTCCAGACCTCACTGGTCAATATTGTGCAGAAACTGGAAAAACTGCCGTTGGAGGAGCTTGCCGGAGATGCTCGCCAGACGCTGCATACCCTTGAGACAACCCTTGCCAGCGCAGACAAGCTGCTGAAAAGTCTGGACGCCTCAATCGTGCCCGAAGCACGCCTGATGGTGGAAGATGTGCGCAAGACACTTGAAGAGCTGCGCGAAACCCTGGGCAGCGCACGTCAGGCGATTGCCGAGGACGCACCGTTACAAACCGACCTGCGCGAGGCGCTACGGGAGATGAACAAGGCTGCCCAGTCCCTGCGCACCCTGGGTGACTACCTGGAACGACACCCTGAATCACTGCTGCGCGGCAAGAAGGAGGAGTAAGCATGACTCCCAGTTTCAGATTCAGCATACTGGCGCTTGCCTGTGGACTCTCAGCCGTTATGGCAAGCTGCGCCAGCTCTCCATCCGCACGNNGCTTCCTACTCGGTTTCGGTGTCACAGATATCGCTGCCGGAATTCATGGACCGGCCGCAACTGGTGCTCACGCTGGATGCAAACCGGGTGCAACTGCTTGAAAACCACCGCTGGGCCGAACCGTTAAAAAGCGCCATCCCCAGGGTTCTGGCAGAAAACCTGTCGCGCGTGCTGGGCACTGACCAGGTCTCCTGGCATCCCCAGAGCGCGGCCTACCGTGCAGACTATCGCATACTGGCTGATTTTCAGCGTTTTGAAGCCTCCGGCGATCAGGTCATCGTTGATACGCTCTGGACCGTGCGCAGCAGCAGCACGGCTCCGGCAATAAACGGACGCTCCAGAATACAGGAACAGATTGACGGAACTGGCTACGAAGCCGTTGCCGCAGCATACAGCCGCGCGCTTGCCACCGTAAGTGCGGAGATTGCGGCAGCCATCAGGAAAGAGCGTGGCGGCAGTTGACCGCAGCCCTGTGAAGTGCTAGAAAACTCCCATGAACCTGACTCCTGTTTCCCGCCTGCCCCGGCGGATCATCTTCGCACTATTCCTGATGGCGCTGCTGCTGCAAAGCGGCGCCTCCACCGCCAACAACCCTGTCCAGTTCCATCAAGCCGCCGAACACTTACGGGCAAACCGCAATCTGGAGGCNNCGTCTGAAACGCTACGATGAAGCCGTCAGCCATCTGTCCAATGCCGAACGGGACTATCCGCTGCTGGCAGATGTCGCGCTGGCCCTCAAAGCGGAGGCACTGTTCAGCCTGAAACGCTTTCCTGAAGCCAACCTTGCCGCTGCGGCTGCCGCCAAGGCAACCCCGCTTCCTTCACGCAGCCGCAGAATGGATAAGCTGGCCGCTGATGCGCTATTTGAAGCTGGCGACCCGAAGGCCGCCTTGCCCGCTTATCGCCAGTTTCTGGCCCGTTACACCCTGGGGTCCGACCATGTGGACGCCCTGCTGAAAAGCGCACTCTGCCTTGAGCGCCTGGGAGAACGCAGCGCCGCTACGGCAATCTATCGCAGCATCTGGCTGCAGCATCCCGCCGCCGCACAGGCGGAAACCGCCATTAGTCAGTTGAAGTCTCTGGGCGTACAGGCCGGAACCGGCTTTACCTTTGACGAGCAGCTTGAACGCGGTAAATTGCTGTTGGCCAACAACCAGCCTGCCGCTGCTGCCTGGGCTTTTTCCGCCCTGCCCCGCACCGACATCTCCGAAGATCTGGCAGCCCGTATCGATCTGCTTGCCGGACAAGCTGCCATCAAACAGCGACATTATTCCCTGGCCGGGCCACTGCTCAAACGGGCCGCTGCCGCACACAACAGCGCTGTGCGCGACGAAGCGCGGCTGATGCTGGCCCGCCTTGAAGAGCGCACCGGAGAATCGGACAAGGCCCTTACCCACTTCCTGGTGCTGGCCTCGGAACGCGGCACTCTGGCGGGGGACGCCCTGCTGGGCGCCGCCTTTGTCCACAAACATGCCGGGCGCTTTGCCGAAGCGGCATTGCTCCTGGATCGGCTGACCCGTGAATTTCCGGCCTCCGATCAGGCTGCCCGTGCAGGCTGGGAGCTGGCCTGGGGACGCTACCTGTCCGGCGACCTGGCCAATGCCGAAATCAGCTTCCGCGCTCTTGAAAAAAACCTCACCTACCGGGAGCGTTCGCTCTACTGGCTGGCCCGCATCAGCCAACGCCAGAACCGGCCACAGGATGCCGAGGGGCTTTATGCAAAACTGCTCCAGGAGTACCCCTTCGGCTTTTATGCTGTCTGGCACCGCCAGCAGACCGGCAAACCCGCGCCGTTTGAGTCGGTACCGGCAAACCTGCCCGAACCGCCACTCCCACCGGGCAGCCAGCGCGCACAGGCCCTGATTGAGCTGGGAATCCTTGAAGAAGCTCGCGCCGAGATAGTTTCGCTGAAAAGCCAAGTGAATCAGGCGGCACACATGCCGAGCCTGGCCCGCATCCAGCAGCTGGCTGGCGACTATCACGGTTCCATCCTGACCTTTCACCAGAATCGCCCTGCCACCTGGGACAAGAGCACCCTGCCCTTCTGGCGGCTTGGCTACCCCCGGCACCACGCCGACCTGATCAGTCGGCACAGCGCCACCCACAAGCTTTCCGAAGCCCTGGTGCTGTCCCTTACCAAGGCTGAAAGCAGCTTCAGAGCCGATGTAAAATCCCACGCCGGAGCCATCGGCCTGATGCAGCTCATGCCAGCCACCGCCCGAATGACCGCCGGTCACAAGGACAAAAAACCGTATAATCCGCTCTGGCTGATTGATCCTGATTACAACGTCCGCCTGGGCACAAAACATCTGCGGGAACTGCTGGAGCANNGTCAGCCGCTGGCGCAAGGGATTCGGGCAGCTGGAGAAGGACGAGTTCATCGAGAACATCCCCTACCAGGAAACCCGCGACTACGTGAAGAAGATCGTCGCCTCCATCGGCATTTATCAGGCATTGTACAAAATTCAGTAGGAGCCCCGCCATGACGCGTACCCTGATGTTCAGTATCCTGCTGTTGGTACTCACCAGCGCCATTGCCGCCGCCGACCCCACGGAAGATGCCGGACAACTGGCAGCCCGCATTGCCGCTACCTATACCGGAAAAACACCGCGCCAGTGGGGTGAGAATGTCACCGGCGTCAGGACCCGTCTGGCAACAGATAAGAAGGTACTGGCGCTGACCCTGGATGCCTGCGGCTCGGCAAAAGGGAAAGGGGTTGACCGTAATCTGATCGATTTTCTGGTACAGGAACAGATACCTGCCACGCTGTTCATCAATGCCCGCTGGATTGACGCCAACCCGGAACTGTTCAGGCAACTGGCCGCACAACCGCTTTTCGAAATAGCCAACCACGGCATGTGGCACAAACCAGCCTCGGTGAACGGACGCTCCGTCTACGGCATTGACGGCACACGGGATGTAAAGGAACTGGTCCAGGAAATTGAGCTGAATGCGCAAAAAATTGAAGGAATCACCGGTAAGCGCCCCCGACTATACCGCTCCGGCACCGCCTTTTACGATGAACTGGCAGTCAGCATCAGCAATGAGTTAGGACACGAGGTAGCCGGATTTTCAGTATTGGGTGATGCAGGGGCAACGTTGCCGGCCGACAAGGTCAAGGTAGCGCTATTGTCTTCAAAGCCTGGGGATATCATCATCGCCCACATGAACCATCCGGAAGCAGGCACCGGACCCGGCATCATGGCGGCGATTCCCGAGTTACGGAAACAAGGGTTCCGCTTTGTCAGGATGTCTGAGTATCCGTTGAAATAAACAGGGACAAAAACAACGCACGGCAATGACGAAAAAATCTATTTACCTTATCCAGAATGACCCGGAAGTGCCGCCCGGAAACATCACGGACACCTTTGGCAACTATGGTGTATCCTTTCAGACGCTGCATCCGTACAAGGATGCCCCGCTGCCGAGGCCGACTGACATTGCCGCCTTGATCGTGCTGGGGGGCAGCATGAGTGCCAATGACGACCTGCGCCACCCCTTTCTTACCCCACTCAAAGACTTGATCCGTACTGTTGCACTAACCGGCATTCCCTATCTCGGCATCTGCCTGGGGGGGCAGCTGCTGGCCGCAGCCCTGGGGGCACCAGTTGTCCAGCAGCGATGGGAAGAGTTGGGAATGTGCGAAGTAGCCCTGACGCACGAAGGGGGAGCCGATCCGCTTTTTGCAGATGCCGGTTCCCCCTTCATCACCTTCCAGTGGCACCATGACAGCTTTGACCTGCCCGATGGCGCCCGCCTTCTGGCAACATCAGCCGCCTGCCCAAATCAAGCCTTCCGCGTAGGGAGCGCTGCCTGGGGTCTCCAGTTTCATCCGGAAGTAAATGAGGCGATCATCCGGGACTGGTGCGCCTGGGATGCGGAAACTGCGGGCCGCACAGAAGGGCTGGTTGCTGATTTCGGGAAGCAGCAAGCGACATATGCTGCAACCGCGCACAAACTGGTCCTGAATTTTCTCCAGCAAACAGATACCCCACAAACGATTTCGCGTACGTAGTGCCGATTCCCGAAAAGCTCTTACGTGCTCTCTTCCTGAAACATTATCTATGGCATACCATGCTCACCGTAAAGACCCACAACTCTGTTAACCTGATTATGCTGCTGCAACAGTTCGTTACTTACCCGCAACAGGCATTCAACTCCCTGGTGCGCCTCGGACAGCACTGCTCCGGCAATACTTACCGTACAGGAAAAGGCACTTCCCAGCCCGGTAAAGGTCAGCTCTGAAACCTGGCGACGTATGCGCTCTGCCACTTGGCAGGCGCCATGATGGTCCGCCTCGGGCAACAGCAACGCGAATGAATCGCCGTCAACCCGTGCCAGAATATCGGTGGTCCGCATCTGTAAGCGGCAGACCTGCACAACCTGACGCAGCACATCATCACCGACCGGATGGCCATGGCACTGGTTCACCCTGTTCAGCGCATTGATGTCAAGCAGCAACAGGGTTATGGGACGGCCATAGCGCCGGGCCATGGAAACTTCGCGCCCGCCAAGATTGATCAGCATACGGCGGTTATAAGCTCCGGTCAGGCTGTCCAGCACCGCATAGTGATACAGTTCTTCATCCAGCTCCTTTTGGCGGGTAATATCCTCCTTGACCGCCACGTAGTGCGTAATAACCGCTTCCGAATCAAAGATTGGAGAAATCCGCAGATGTTCCCAGTACTGGCTGCCATCCTTGCGGCGGTTATACAGTTCTCCACTCCACTCACGTCCCTGACGTATGGTATCCCAAAGATGGGCATGCACGGTCGGCTTGGTATGGTCAGATTTGAAGATGCGCGGGTTCTGACCGATCACCTCCTCGGCACTGTACCCGGTCAGTTCAAAAATCTTGTCGCTCACATATTTGATGGTACCGTCAATATCGGTGATGACCAACAGGTTCGGGTTCTGGTTGATGGCCGCAAAGAATTTGGCCACCTGTAACTCCTTCTGCATCCGCGGTGCCAGATTCTGCGCCATCATCACCAGACAACGCTCTTTTTTACGCACGATCAGGGTCATCGTGCAGTGGAACCAGAACTCCCTGCCGTTTGACGCTAACATTTTAAAATCGCCGGACTGCTCCTTGCCGGATCGCAGCACCGCTTCCGCCATCTCCAACAGGCCCGATTCGCGCCAGCCGGGCAGCTCACGGAAATTTTCTCCGTACACGTTCTTCTTTCCGCTCCCCATCAGAGAGTTCATCGCTTCGTTACAGAGAATGCACTCACCATTGTTGCGGTAAACGGCAATCGCCACGGATGCCAAGCGAACCACCTGCTTGTCCAGATCAAGCACCTGGGTCAAATCATTTTGGGATGGGGATTTTTTTAACCGGTAACTGTCGGCAAAGCGGTAACTCATCTGGTCGCGGTCAAAGTAGATCGGGTAGCCCGCAGCCTGAAGGCTTTCAAGGTAACGGTACACGGACCGTTCGCCGACATGCAGATCCCTGGCCAGACTGCCCACCGTCACCCGCTCGCCATTGCTCAGCTTGCGTAAAATAGCCGTCAGCGAGTCAATTTTATTGCCATACTTGTAGCTCATGCTGATTGATCCGTTTCAGGTATTACCGTTCCCTGACACCAAACTGTTCCGTCAGTTGCAGTTCATCCAGCAGTTCACGCAACCGCTGGTCTCCGGCAATAACGTTCAGCTGCACTTTGTCCCGGTTTACCAGTTTCATCAGATAGCCAATCACCGCCGACGGCATGGCAAAGGAATCGGGAATCCTCAGCATGATGCCGGAGCCCCCTCCGTCAACCAGCTTCTGAACCGCTGCCCGCAGGGCAATGCTGTCGTCAATGGTCTTGATGTTACCGCTGACAGTCAACTCCGTTGCACTCTTCTGTTCAATGGTCATCATACATCCTCCTTGGTAAACATCTGCATCAGTAATATGCGGTTGCCCGCCGGGTTGCGCCGCACCAGATCAACCGAACGTTTCATCAGGGCATATCCCCGGCCGCTCGGAGCAGTACGGCATTCTCCCTGCATGGTCCGCTGCTCATCCATCCCCGGTCCCGGGTCAGTCACTTCCGCCCAGACCTGCAAACAGCCCTGTCGTTGCACAGAATTGACCGCAACCAAAATATCTTCACCTGCCTGAGGCAGGGCAGTCATAATCAGATCGTCATATTCACCGGCCAACAGCAACCGTTTCTTGTCCGTTCCCATCCGCAGACAGCCATGCTCAAAAGCGTTCATGAGCGCCTCACCCAGAGCAAGGTCCAACCGTTCCAGCCGCTCTCCAGCCAGACCCGCAGCTTCGAGATATTCCCGCACCTGCCGTTGCAGTCCGGCTACACCGGACACGGTTCCGGGAGCAGCGAAATTGAGGAAGGACAGACCGGCAGTTCCTTCAGCCTTCATCAGGCGAATCAGGGTGACGTCGTCATCATCATCATCCGGGTCACAAAAACCCAGGAACAGATCAAAAAGATCCCTGGCCGTACCGCTACCGGCCAGATCGTCCGGCAGGCGGCCACAGTATGCGCCACCCCCCTTCATCGGGGCATCTCCCAAGCCATCCGTCGCCATCAACAAATCACTGACACCGTGCAATGAGAGTTCCTGTATCCGGACCTGCTCCGTAAAGGCGGTCAGTGGCGGATTGGCGCCGCGAACCCGCTCCGGCATCCCGTCCCGCACCAGCAAAAGCGGCGGCATGCCGCAGGAAGCGATTCGTACTGTCTGCGCAATGGGATCAAGCTGCAAAATCACGCAACTGAATACCTCATCCTCAAGCAGGTTGCGCCCGGCGTAACGCACCGTATGCTGAACAAGCTCTGAAAAGGAGAGCGGAGTGCAGGCACAACCATCAACGGAATGATTAAAAAACGAGGTGGTCAACATCGAGGTAACGGAAGCGGAAAGCCCGTGTCCCATAGCATCAGCAAGAAACACCAGCAGCGTGTCCTGTTCAGCACGGCGGATGGAAAAACTGTCACCGGACATGATATCCTTGGGCCGGTGCGCTATGTCCACAGCCCAGCCGCCACCTTGCGGCACGGGAATGAACAGCTCCTCCAGCATGTTACGGACGATATGCTGTTCCTTGCGGCGGGCCAGCTCCTCCTGGCGGGAGTGATACCGGTCACGGTATCTGAGTAGCTCCAGCTCCTTGCGCCGGGCTTCACGGGCCATCCGTTCCAGCGAAATTTCCCGGGCAACCGCCAGCAAAGCACGGTGCACCGAATCGCGGTCCAGCGGTTTGGCCAGAAATTTTGAAGCTCCCAGGTTAATCGCCTCCACCAGATGCACATGCTCCAACGAGGCGGTCATCAACACCACCGGGGTCTTCTGGTCGTTTTCGCGGATCTTGCGCAGCATGGAGATACCGTCCATAAACGGCATCATCAGATCGGTCACCACAATGGAGGGTTTATGCTCCTGAAACAACCGCAACCCCTCGACACCGTTGGATGCCCCGTAACGCACGTTGAAGAGCGGTTCCAGCATCTTCTCGATGATGGCGCTGCCAATGGGGTCATCCTCAACGAACAGCACCGAAAGCCCTTCCGTATACTCTTTGAAACCGGTATCAGGCATGGATCAGCACCGGAATTTCCCCAGGGTATCCCGCAGGTTTTCTGATTTTTTGGCCATGGAGGCTGATACCTCCTCCACCTCAATGGCTACCGAACGGTTCTGATCGGCAATCCTGGTCATTTTTTCCATCTGCTCCATCAACTGCTTGGTGCGAGTGGCAATAAATGTGCTCTTCTTCACCAGGTCGGACGATATGTTCACCGCCCCTGACAGACGGTTGCCCGATTCATCGGCGGCAACCACCAACCCCCTGGTGGATTCCGAAATCCCCAGCATCCGGCGCGAACTCTGCTCACTCTCGCCGTACAGCTCCTCAACTCCGTTTACAACACTGGTCACGCTCTGGTTGATCTGGGAAAGAGAACTCTGGGTCTTGGCAGCCAGTTGCCGCACCTCGTCCGCCACAACGGCAAAGCCACGCCCCATCTCACCGGCGCGGGCGGCTTCGATGGACGCATTCAGAGCCAGCAGATTGGTCTGATCGGCAATATCCGAGATAATCTCCAGCACCTCCCGGATTTTACCAGCGTTGGTGGCCAGCTGGTGCATCCTGGCGGCCAACTCCCGCTGATTGTCCGCCTCGCCGATGATAACACCGGCTGCGGTATTCAGATCGTTGACAAAACGCTGCATCATATCCCTGGTGGCTTCAATGGTCTCGGTGGTATTGATGGCCATCTCTTCCGTCATATCAAGGTTCTGCCCAACTTCCTGGGCCAGCGAACCGCTCTCTATGACAATATCGGACTGTTGCTGTACCGTACCGCTCAGGTTACCGGCAATATGGGAAAGCTCCTGACTGGCTACGGCGGTTTCCATGGCAGTTTCCTTGGCGGTGATCACACTCTGCTGCACCTTGACAATAAAACTGTCGATGAAGTTGGCGGCATCACCGATTTCGTCAGCCCGGTTCATATTGAGGCGCTTGGTCAGGTCACCATCGCCGTGGGCCAAGTCACCCGCTACCTGTATCATTTTTTCCAGGGGAGTCACGATCATCAAGGAAGAAACATAGAACAGCACCAAAAAACCTAGTGCAATCAAAGAGATGAAAGCTCCAACAACATGCATGCCGGTTTTGAGTGTTTTCTGCGTATCGCTGGTGCGTTTTTCAAGGTGATGTTTTTCCTTGGCCAACTGGGTTTTAATACTCTCCTGCGCCTGACGCAGAGCTGGCAGCGCCTTTTCTTCAAACAGTCCGGCAGCCTTACTGTCCGCGCCGCTGTTGCGCACCTCAAAGGCCTGCCTTATGGCGCTGTCGAACGTGCCAAAAGCACTCTCCACAGCTTTTTTCGTCTCCACCATTTCCGCGTCTTTGAACTTATCCAAACGGGTCAAAGCGCTTTGAAACGCCTGACGGGCCTGCTCAAACTCTTTTACCCCGGCCTGGCTGTCTTCAAAAAACACTTTACCGACTGCCAGCTCTGCCTGGAAACTTGCCGAATGCAGTTCATGCATGATCTCCAGAGTCGCAACATCCTCATGCAGCAGGGTTTGCAGCGTGCTCCCAAAATAGCGGTCAGCTCCCAGCACAACCCCGATCAGCACCAGCATGATCAGAGTAACCCCGGCGGCCCCCAGCTTGAATGATGTCCTGATACGCATGAACATGGGTATAACTCCTCAATCTATGGATAACGCAACACCTTTGTCTTGTACCACAACCACTAAAAATAACAAGGACCTCACGTGCAAAACTGCCGCCTGTGCAGGACCAGTTTTCGAACGGTTCACAAATGTGTGAACGTCATTCACACCGTTATGACTGTCTCGTCTCAAGCGTCATTTCCGCCACTTTGCACGAAGTCATCAAGCAACCGCAGGAGCGGTATCAAGGCCATCTCAAGATTATCCAGACATGGATTGCAGTCACCAGCGCCATCCTGTCGCAGTAAACGTTCAAGTGTTGCGGCTGCCGCCGCAACCTCAACCGCCCCCACATTAGCGGCAGCCCCAACCAGGGCGTGGACCTGCATGATCGCTTCCTGGCGGTCTCCTTGCACCACAAGAGCCCGTATCCGCTCCGGCACATTCCCATAACTCTGTCTGAATTTTTCCAGGATCAGCGCAAGCAGTTCAGTGTTGCCGCCGACCCTATCAAATACACCATCAATATCCAGCACACTTTTGAATGCCTCAAAGCGACCGTCAACAAGCATGTTCATGCTCCTATAAGGAAAGCAGATGATTTCAGCTCTTTGCAGGCTGTTTTAGGAAGGAGGGGCGGCAGATAGTGATATTCCACGCCCCTGGAAGGGACACCGTCAGCAACCTGACGGCAACATGTTATTCCAACTCCGGTCTGCGGTATCTAGCCGCCACCCGCAGCATCACAGCTGGCACGTGGTACTCTTCATCGACTCCAGCTCCTTGACCACCTCAGCCCCTTGTGCACGCCGGGCTTCCATATTGTCGAACATATCACTGACCATGGCACTGACCGATTCCACCGTGCGTCTTATCCGCTGGGTATCATCCACCTGTGACGAGGTGGATTTGACCATTTCATGGGCCATTTCCTTGATCGTCTCAATGGCGCGGGCAATACTGCGGGTTGCCTTGGCTTGATCCTTGGAGGCATTGAATATCTGGGCGGTCATGGTGCTGACATCTTCCATGGAGCGGGCCACCAGCTGCACGCTGGTAGACTGTTCTTCCGTTGCCTGCTTGATCTCCTGGGTCATCTCCATAGAACAGACGGAACGGTCATAAATGGCTTGCAGCGTTTCACCCATGGCATGGCCTAGAGCGACCCCGCGGCTGACCAGCCCTTTTGTGGAGGTTATCGTACCGGCGGCCTGGCGTGATTCAAACATGATCTCGTCGATGATGCCGGTAATCTCACCGGTGGAGTGTCCGGTCTGCAAGGACAGGTTGCGGATCTCGTCCGCCACCACGCCGAAGCTTCTACCGTATTCTCCGGCCTGGGCAGCAATGATAGAGGCGTTCAGTGCCAGCAGGTTGGTACGCTTGGTGATATCGTTGATCACGCTGACGATGTTTTCGATTCTGGTGCTCTTCTCCGCCAAACGGGTAATGCCGGCGTACGATTCTTCAACGGAGTGCTGAATCTCCGCCAAAAATCCGATGGTTTCGTTGACCGCCATGCGCCCTGCTTCTGTCTGGGACTGCACCTGGCTCGAAACCTCGTGGGACATGGCCGCGCTACGCTCGACGCTGGTGATGGTGGAGGCGATCTCTTCCATTGCCGACGCTGCCTGATGAACGATCCCGGCCAGGGTATCCAGATTGCGGGAAACTTCTTCGATGGCCACCGAGATTTCGTTGACCGCCGTGCTGGTTTCATCAACGGATGCCATGGCTCCTTCCGACGCCGAGGCTATCACCGCCGCGCCGTCCGCCACGGACTCGATTCTTTCCCACAGGGCTGACTCATTGCGCACATACTGAACACGATGGCTGAGCAGGAAAGAAAAGGAACTTTCCAGTTCGCTGGTCAGGGTATCAATGGAAGTGAGCAGGTTGATGCGGGTGATGGCGTTGGCCACCTGATCGGCAAACAGCATGATGGTGTCAAGGTCGGATTCATTCAGAGCACGGCGGGAACGCTTGTTGTCAATGGCAAAGGCGCCCACGGCAGCCCCCTTGACCACCATGGGGCAGATGATGAAATTGCGGGAACGTAGCGCCTCGATCCGGTCATGGGGCGGTTGCAGGTGATAGTCGCTGCTGTAGCGGGTAATGTCGTCAATCAAGTATGGCTTACGCTCGATAATACTTTTGTAGATGACCCCGATATTCTCATCCACCGGCAGGGTGACCCCCTCCAGCGCTTCGGCATCGCTGCCGCTTGCCGTAACAAAACGCAGCTTCTGGCCATTCTGGGCCAGCATCAGAATATTGACCCGCTCATAGCCCAGCACATCATGGATCCCTTCGGCGCAGAGCAGCAATACCTCCTCCAGATTCAGCGAAGTCTGAATACGGCTGCTGATATGGTGAAAATTCTTGATGTTGCTGTCCAGCACCACAAAGCGGTTTTCAAACACCTCTTTCTGGGCCGCCACTTCCTGGTGCAGATCATCAAGCTCTTTGGCACGGGTCAGCAGTTCATCGCCGTTTTTTCCGATCAGGAATCCGGTAACGCCCAGCACCACTGACGTACCCAGTCCCATATACGTGTACAGTGACAGGTGTTTGGCATCTTTTACGACATCAAAAAAAATCTGGTCCATGAGCGACTGGCCATGGTCGGCAAAAAAGATCAGCCGCAACAATATCCAGCCGATCGGCGCGCCAAGGCCCATCAGAACGCCCAGGATGGCGTAACCCCTGCTATGGCTGACAACGAAACTCATGGCGTCTCCATGCCGTCTCCGTGCTCTGCGGCTCCCGATGCGATCTTCTCGTCGATATCAGAGAATATCTCATCCATCACCTTTTCTGCATCGGCCATATTGTAGGAAATGATATTACGCAGGTGGGTATAGGAATCCAGGTCGATCATTTGAAAACGGAAGGCAATGTCACTGTCAGTGATACGACAGACACGCCCGGTAAAAGCAACGGCAATTTCAGGCTCAGTGCCCGGAAGGCTGATGGTGATATCCACCACCTCACCCATCTGCAACTTTTCGTCGGTATCAAGCAGAAGCCCATTCATGGACAGGTTGCTGACCTTGCCCTGGAAACTGCGTCCGCCGGTAGAAACCGTTGCCATAACATGGAACTCAACCCGCGAGAACTTCCGTGTACTCATACCACACCTCGTCCAGTGACGTTAAGAAACGGTTCTTTTCCGCCCTGGCAGCGTCAATCTGCGGGATTCCTTGCCAGAACAAAAACTCCTCGTTTCCGATCTAAAAACCAAATCATGCCTTACCGGCAGATCCCAGTACCGCTTCGTTTTTATGCTTGATCAGCTTGATCAGCTCCTTGCGGGCTTCCCCCAGGTACTTGCGTGGGTCGAATTCCTTGGGATCCTTGCCAAAATACTCCCGAATCTTGGCGGTCACCGCCAGACGCCCATCGGAATCGATGTTGATTTTGCAGACAGCCGATGCTGCTGCCTGACGAAGCTGTTCTTCCGGCACCCCAACCGCCCCTTCCATCTTGCCGCCGTACTGGTTGATCAGATTGACATACTCCTGCACCACTGAAGAGGCTCCGTGCAGAACAATGGGGAAACCGGGAATCCGCTTCTCGCACTCTTCCAGAATATCAAAGCGTAGCGGCGGCACCGGCTGACCGGCCTTGAACTTGTAAGCGCCATGGCTGGTACCAATGGAAATGGCCAGGGAATCAACCCCGGTCTTTTTCACAAAGTCTTCCACCTCTTCCGGCCTGGTATAGGTTGAATGCTCCGAGGAGACTTCATCTTCGATCCCGGCCAGCACTCCCAGTTCACCCTCCACCGTTACATCATGCTTGTGGGCATACTCCACCACCTGCTTACACAGCGCAACATTCTCCTCAAAGGGCAGATGGGAACCATCGATCATGACTGACGAGAAGCCGCTGTCCACACAGGATTTGCACAACTCGAAGGAATCTCCATGGTCAAGGTGCAAGGCAACCGGAATATTCGAACCCAGCTCACGGGCCATCTGCACCGCTCCCATGGCCATGTAGCGCAGCATGGTTTCATTGGCATAGCTACGGGCACCCTTTGACACCTGGATGATGACCGGCGAATTGGTTTCCACACAGGCAACAACAATGGCCTGGAGCTGTTCAAGGTTATTGAAGTTGTAAGCAGGGATCGCGTATTTTCCTGCCATCGCCCTTGCAAACATCTCCCGGGTATTGGCCAGACCCAGCTCACTGTAATGTACCTGCCGCTTCTCCATGACGCCCTCCTGGTATCAGTATACTTGAAATAGCTGCTGTCTCCTTGCAAATCACCGCTAAAGAGTGTTTATATGTATCATCGAACACCCGCCATGGCAAGGGTGAACACCGAAAAAACCACGCAGGAGCGCCACGCCCCCATGCCCTGTTCCATTGCTTTCACCACCTCTTTACTGACCAGCCATTGCATTGTGGACGCCCGCACACCACTGGAATTTGTAGAGGACCATCTGCCCGGCGCCATCAATGTTCCGATCCTGACCAACGCGGAACGGGTAGAGATCGGCACTCTCTACAAGCAGCAGGGGCCGCAGATTGCCAGGGAACGCGGCTTGCAACTCACCTGTCATCGCTTTCCCGCAATCGTAGCCACCATCGCGGAAGCCGCAGCCGGACGGCCGGTGCTGGTCTACTGTTGGCGCGGCGGCCTGCGCAGCGAATCCGTGGCCATGCTGCTGGAAATGACCGGTTACCCGGTGGTCAAACTGTCCGGCGGTTACAAATCGTTCCGGGCTGTTGTCAATGCTTTTTTCGAAGAGTTCCAGCCCCCTGCCCCGCTGATGGTACTGCACGGCATGACCGGCTCAGGCAAAACCGAATTCCTGCTGCGTCTGGCCCGTAACGGATGGAGCACCGTGGATCTGGAGGGGCTGGCCCGCCACCGGGGATCTGCTTTCGGTTCGATGGGCATGGGAGAACAGCCGCCCCAGAAACAGTTTGAAACCCGCCTGTGGGACGCATTCAACAGATTACCGGCTGGCCAGCCCATTATCCTGGAAGGTGAAAGCAAACGGATCGGCAAGCTTACCCTGCCGGGCAACCTGTATGAAGTAATGGCCGAAAACACCAAAATCTGGTGCAAGGTCTCCGTGGAAACCCGTGTCAACCGCCTGGCAACGGAATATGCTCATGAAGCGTACCGCCAGCCCATGGCAGAGGCACTTGAACGGATCAGAAAAAAACTGGGCGGAGAACAGTATGTCAACCTGAAACAGCTCTTGGACTCGTGGCAGATCGCAGACCTTGCACGGGGATTGATTGAACAGTATTACGACCGGCTCTACTACCGGGTACGGCACTGGGAACCGCAAGCAACCATCAGCCTGGAAGAGTATGACATTGCAGAAAAACAGCTGGCGGATATCTGTGGCCAACTTGCCGGACAGAAGCAGTAACGGAGCCGCCTGAAGCTACTGCTGACCATGTTGAATGGCATACCGCCTGAGCGCCTTCATACCGCTCAAATGCAGTTTGTCAATAATTCTTGCGCAGTACGTCTCCACAGTACGGACACTGATGTCAAATACACCGGCTATATCAGCAGTGGAGTCGCCCTTGCCCAGCAGGGCCAGAATCTGTTGTTCCCGCTGACTTAACAGCGGAACGCGCGGCGTCGATGGTGCCGAAAGTGCCTTGTTCGCCAAACTCTGGGCCGCCCGCGGGCTTATGAAACGCTGTCCACCCAGCACATCAGACACAGCCGTCAGCAACGTGTCAGATACCTCACGCTTGGCAACATAGCCGTTAGCTCCCTCGGCAAAAGACTTTTCAATGGTTTCGGCATCTTCGTGCATGGAATACACCAGCACGGCAGCCCCCTGTTCACGCAGCGGCGCAATGAGTCCAAGACCGTTTTCCTCGCCAAGCGACAGATCCAGAAGCACCAGCTCGGCATCGTACAGCCCTTTCTGCTGAAAAGCCTCCGCTCCTCCGGCAGCACCGCCGCAAACGTCATAGCCTTCCTGAAGCAGCAACAGCTTCAAACCCTGCCTCACTGCCGGATGATCATCAATCAGAAAGATGCGCACACTGCGTTCAGTATCAGTATTCATACGGGATCAAACCTCCAGGGAATCGGCAGGACAAGGTACGATACAGGTTACCAGGGTTCCTCCGCCTTCAGCCCCGGCAACAGACAGTGTGCCACCGATAACTCTTGCACGGTGGGACATGATACTCATACCCAGCCCTCCCCGTATTCCTGCCGTTGCCGTGATGCCAACTCCGTTATCTTGTACGGTCAGCATGACCTGCCTGTTGTTCTGACAGCGCAGGGTAACGACAATGCGGCTTGCCTGTGCATGCTTTACCGCATTGGTGATTGCCTCCTGCGCAATACGACACAATTTGTCCATACCGGCATGGGTGCATTGCTGACAATCACCCTCCCGGCTAAAGTCAATGGTGATACCGCTGGATTGCGACAGCTTGAACACCAGGGCCTCCAGTGACCTGACAACATTGTCGGCTTCCGGCTCCAGCGGCCATAACCCGCGGGACAGATCGTAGGCCTGGTTAACAGATTCCTCCAGAAGAGAACCAAGTTGCATCAAATCCGCTCGTATCTCTTCCGCTTCAGCCGGTTTCCGTTCCAGTACCAGACAGCGCAACCGGGCGCCGGTCAGCTGCTGGCAGAGTCCGTCATGCAACTCATGGCTGATACGCCGACGCGCCTCTTCGGCGACATGCACAATTTCCCGTTCCAGGCGGTTTCTCTCGGCAATTTCCGCTTCCATGACAGCATTTTTGTCAGAGAGTTCACCGGACAGTCGTTCGACAGCAAAAAAGGCATTGGAAAAGCGTAAGGATAGCGCAAATGCCTGAAACAGAACAAAAATGAACATGCCGATATGAATCAGACTTATGGAGTCGATCAGTTGCATGTTGTACAGCATGTCGTTGATACCGGCATATCCCAGAAAAACAAAACCGGCAAGAATGAATACAGCCCCCTCACGCCCTCGCTGTACTGCCCTGAACAACAGAGACAGACTGCATCCAATCATCACGATTGAAAACAGAAAGTAGAGCGGCATGGCAGACGTAAAAGTAAACGTCGAGGCAAAAATCCCCAGCGCAGTAAAACCCAAGGCCATCAGCCATGCTGCTTTTTGCAGAAAACGACAGCATTCACCGGGATAGAGAGCACAGAAAAAACCGTAGCCGACCGGCACGGACAGCACAACAATGATCAAGTCGATCCTATTGAACAGCCACATGGGCATCTGTCCCGTGAAAAGATTGATAACCAGGCCGCCGGAATGGGAAACAAGAAAGAATGCCATCCAGAGCATGCAGTAGATGCCGAAATAGAGCGGCGTGATATCCTTTCTGCGGAAAAAGTACAAAACGATATGGTAGAGCCCCATGACCAGCAGACTACCGGTGTAGAAAAGAGCAGTTCCCCATTTCCTGAGCTGGGTAGCATGGAGTGTGTCTGCGGGCCCTATACGAATGGCACTGATGACCCCGCCGTCACGATAATGATAGTTTGTTATCTGAAGAACTACTTCCAGTTGATGACTTTCAGCAGGAAGTTTCACCTGTTGAACCGACAGGCCGGGAATTTCTTCGGCAACGGTTCTGCCAACAGTTCCGTTTTCAACCAACAGTTTATTGTTAACCCAAATCCGGTACGCAGAACGGATATTGCCAAGGTGGAGTGCCAGCTCACGGCTTGGTGTCCCGGAAAGTACGTTCAGGCGAAATGTGGCATAGCCTCTTCTGGATAGTACTGTACCTTCCGGTTTCAGGTGATGCCAAGTGTTGGGAAGTGAAAGGAAAGCACTGTAGGGAGGGGGATCTGCACGGCGAAAGTCCTCTGGTGACAACAGTTGTTGCCAGTAAAACTCCCATTCGCCGCTAAGATCAACGGAACCGCTTGTATCGAAATCCCACGCAGAAAGATCGATGACCCCCTGCCGGGCGCGTGGCGGCACATCCTCTGTGCGCGCACACCCCCAAAATAGTGGTAGCAGCACAAGCAGAATTGCGAAGAAAAACTGTCTGAGCGGTATCATTGGCATACACGCTGAGACTATACGGAAAAGTTCGTGCCTGTTCAAACTGAATTAAACCGATGGAACACCGCTGTGTCCGTAATTTCCCGTACAACATTTACGTAATAATCCTTGCATACAGCGTCTACATAGAATTGTATTTTAAACGGCAACTTTGAGCTGGAGGTAACCATGGCTGAGCAATCTGCAGTCGAGATAGCTGTTCATGAACAAGCCTGCCGGCGATGTGAAATGTGTAGCGATATCTGTCCAACCAAGGTGTTTGAATTTGACGGGGAAAAACAGCTCTGCGTCGTGAGCCATGCCGAAAAGACTGTAGCGCCTCCTCACCTGCGCCGACATCCGCTCATCGGTGGCCATAACCCACAACTACCATCTGGTGTGACATCGAGTTCCTGGGCCGGTGTAGCTGATCGGAGTTGAAGGGCAACTTACCCCAATATTGCCCGCGGGTAATCAATATGTTGACATCAGACAAAACCACAGTATTGTTTGCGGAAATACGGTACATACTGCTTAAACATCCACACAGGAGAATAACACATGGCTACCCAAACTCTGGACTGCCTCGGCATGAAATGTCCTCAACCGACCCTGAAAGTCACGGTTATGTCAACCAAGATGAAACCAGGTGATATTCTTGAGGTTATCGCTGATTGCTCTACCTTTGAGAAAGACCTGCGCGACTGGTGCACCCGTTCCAAAAAGACAATCCTCTGGATCAAGGACGAAGGCAGCGGCAAAAAACGGGCGCAGATCAAGTTTTAACCCCACCTGAAGGAAAAGTAATGGCTCAGATTACCCTAGGTACGCTCATCAGAAAAAAACTGTTTGCCCCCCTGGCGCATCGTCTGGTTCTTGCGCTTGAAACCCCGATTTTGATTGAGGATTTGGCGGGTGAACCACTCATCGCAACCGATGGAGCTATAGAGGGCGTCCGCTATCCGGTAATTGTCCAGGGAGATACCATCGGCTGGGTACAGGGCAATGAAAAGGCTGAGCTGCTGGCCTCACTACTGGCCTACCATTCGGAGCGGGAGGTTGAACGGAAGAATCTGGGCAGTGAAACCCTGCATAAGTACAAAGAGATTACTCTTTTGTATGATATGGCTGACAAGATCCCTGCCTGCATGGAACGCAGTGAAATCATCGCCATCTTGACTGAACAAATCCGGCAGGCAATCAGGTTCAGCGGTCTTTCCGTCATATTGCTGGACAAAGAATCAGGCAAACTGGAGGTGGCTGCCTCCCTTGGTAATGAGTATGCTCTCGGAACGGTCATAGAACCCGTGGGAATCATGGCCAGTGTCTGGGCCTCCGGTAAGGGGGAGATTATCAATGACGTGCATGCTGATCAGCGTTTTGTGCAAAGGCCGTACAGGGTGAGTTCACTTATGTGCGCCCCGCTCAAGTCTAAGGAGAGCACAGTCGGCATCATCGAGATTTCCAGCGCCGAACCAACGGTCTACGCCGCAGAGGATTTGAAGCTGTTTAGCACCCTGGCTTCACAGGCGGCAGTGCAGATGGAAAATTCGGTGCTCTATCTGGAGTTGAAGAACGCCTTCTACACCATGGTCTACACCCTGGCGGAGACCATTGAAAAACGTGACCCCTACACCGGCAACCACACCAAGCGGGTTATGGAGTACAGTCTGGCGGTGGGCAGAACCATCGGCATGTCCGAGGATGAGCTGATCCGGCTTGAACTGGCAGCAGTGTTGCATGATATCGGCAAGATCGGCGTACGGGACAGCGTGCTGCTCAAACAGGGAAAACTGACCGACGACGAATTCCACCAGATCATGCAGCATCCTGAATTGGGCGGTCAAATCCTGAGCCGTATTCCCCAGTTGCAGGACATCATTCCCGGTGTTGTTCAACACCACGAACGGTTCGACGGCAAGGGGTACCCTGAGGGGATGGCCGGAGAACAGATTAACCTTGCCGCCAGAATCATCGCCATTGCAGACACCTTTGACGCCATGACCACTGATCGCCCCTACCGCCGCGGTTTTTCATTCGAAGAGGCCTTTGAAGAAGTGCGTCGGAACTCCGGCACGCAGTTTGATCCAAAGATTGTTGATGCCTTTTTTGAAACAGATGTGATGGAGGCATTTTTCAGGGCGAGCGCCAACCTGAAACTGCGCGCCGCCCCCAGATGAGAGTGAGGATTGTATGCCCAAGGTTTTGATTGTTGATGATGAACCGCACATCAGATACCTGCTGGAACTGACCATTGAAGAGCTTGAGGCTGACGGCGTTTTGCTGCTGACTGCCGACAATGGCGAGACTGCGCTGGAGATCATACAGGCCGAGAAGCCGGAGATTGTGTTTCTGGACGTGATGATGCCGAAGATGAGTGGTTTTGATGTCTGCAATGCGGTCAAGAGCAGCCCGGACCTGTCGGACACGTACATTGTGCTGCTGACCGCCAAGGGTCAGGAGTTTGACAAACAGAAAGGCCAGGATGTGGGGGCAGACATCTATATGACCAAACCGTTCAATCCCGATGATGTGCTGAACAAGGCCAGGGAGGTCTTGGGGCTGTAATTAAGAGTATCGGAGCAATTCCATGAACGCACATATCGTCAAAATTATGGTGGTTGATGACGACCCTTTTGTGCGGGAGCTGCTCTCCACCATTTTAGAGGGGAGCGGATACGGAATCGTAACCGCTGAACACGGTCTGGATGCCCTTGAGAAATACCGCAACGATCCAACCATTGACCTGATCGTTTCTGATGTGAACATGCCGGAGATGGACGGCATTCAGCTGATAAAAACCCTGCGCGAACAACAACAGGATGTGCCGATCATCATGGTCACCAGCGTCAGCAGCATCTCCGTGGCCGTGGATGCCTTAAGCAGTGGCGCCATTGACTACGTGCTCAAAGATGAAGGCATCCAGGAAACCATCAATATCACGGTCAAACGGGCACTTGAAAAACATCAACTGAAACTACAGAACAGACAGCTTCTGGCCGACCTTGCCGCAAAAACCAGTGAGCAGGAAGATACCCTTTCCTATCTGACCGCCATCATCAACAACATGCCAGACGGACTGCTGGCAACCAATGCCCAGTCCCGTATCACCCTTGTCAACCCTGCCATTGTAAAGATGTTCGGTCTGCCTGATACAAATCTGGTGGGCCGGGATTGCAACGAACTGTTCAAGGACAAATTCCAGGAGATGCAACAGCATTTCTGCGCCCTGGATGAAGCTCCGATGACCACCAGTGTTGAACTCACCGGGGGCAGGATCGGGTCGGCCGTTGGAGCTGTTATCCGTAAGAAACAGACCGCTTCCGGCAAGCCGGAGGAGCGTATCGGTAATCTGGTGATCGTACGGGATGTAACTTCGGAAAAGGAGATCGACCGGATGAAGGATGACTTCATCTCAACGGTTTCCCATGAACTGCGTACCCCACTGACCTCAGTGCTGGGCTTTACGAGGGTCATCAAGAAAAAGCTTGAAGAAGTTATCTTTCCCCTGCTACCAATTGGCGACCCGAAGCTGGAGCGGACGGTTTCACAGGTATTGGAAAGCATCAGAGTCATTGTTGTAGAGGGGGAACGGCTTACCAACCTGATCAATGATGTGCTGGACCTCTCCAAGATGGAGGCAGGCAAGATCGAATGGAAGTTTGAGCCGGTCAGCGTCGAAGAGTTGCTGGACCGATCCACGGATGCCACTGCTGCGCTCTTTGATCAGAAAGGGGTGGAGTTAATCAAGGTGATTGCCGAAGATCTGCCGCCTGTCAACTGCGACAAAGACCGGATTATCCAGGTGGGGATCAACCTGTTGTCCAATGCAGTCAAGTTTACGGATAAAGGGACTGTCATCATCCGGGCGGAGCGGGCAGCGGAAATCCGTGAGGCGGTCAGGATATCTGTACTGGATACCGGCATCGGAATTTCCGAAGAGGATCGCCGACAGGTGTTCGAAAAATTCAAACAGGTGGGAGACACCCTGACCGACCGGCCAAAAGGGACCGGCCTGGGACTGCCAATCTGCAAACAGATTGTGGAATACCACGGTGGCAGTATTCAGGTCGATGCACGACCGGGCGGAGGAAGTGTTTTTTCCTTTGTGCTGCCCTGTGCCCAGCCGGACCAACATGTCGGCTGAACAGAGTACTGGGGGTAAGGAGAGGCTTTTATGGCATCAGAACATGCAACCACATTAAAAAGTGAAAAAGTGCTGGAAAGCATCAAACAGGCGCAGCGCTCCAAAGAGATCGTTGATGTGGATCAGGATATGGTTAAAATTGTCATTTTTGAATCATGCGGCGCCTGCTACGGTTTTTACGGCGCTGATATCAAGGAGATTATCCAGCAAAGCCAGATATCCTGGGTACCGGGGCTTCCGGAATACCTGCCGGGTCTGATCAACGTGCGCGGAGACATTGAATCGGTTGTGGATCTGCATCATTTTCTTGGTGGCGATGCCGCTACCGACGAAAAACCGGTCATCGCCATGGTTGTGCGGGATGATTTCCGCTCCGGGGTACTGGTTGATGCCATTGTTGATGTGCTGGATATCCTGGTCAGCGAGATCAAGCCGCCCCTTGCCACGCTCCAGGGGGCAGCGCGCGAGCTTGTCTGCGGAGAATTTCAGTATGGCGACAAGCCGGTTACCCTGTTGGATTCGGAAAAGCTGGCGTCAAAGATCCGCATATGAACGACTGGGAAACCACATCCGGAGTGGTGCGGCTGAATCTGCTCCTGTTCACGGTAGGCGGTGTCTGCTTTGCTGTCGATGCCGAACAGGTGGATGGCATGTCCGGATACCAGACCGGAGAGTCCGGCAATCTGCTCTGGTTCCACGAATTGCTCGGCTTTGGCTACCGGGACGTAACCTACCGGGAACCGGCGGTTCTTGCCATAAAGACAGTAGAGTCCGGAAGTTGCCGGGTGATTATTGATAACATGGAAGATATTGCCGAATACAGCGTGAGCGACATTGTTCCGCTGCCTGCGCTACTTGAACCGTTTGCCGTAAGAAACGGGATATGGGGTGTGCTGAAACGAGATAGCGTTTTGACACTGCTGGTGGATTTCCATCGCATTGCAAACCTGCCTGACATCTTATTGCGAATCACAAAGGAGTGTATTCCATGAAATTCACCAGTAAAATGATTCTGACAGATATCATGGTTATCATCACCGCCATTGCCATTTCCACCGGTTTCGCGTTTTTCAGAATGAATGTTGAACTGAAACGTCAGGCCACCGTAACCCAGGAGAACGTTCTCAGTACCTTTTGGGAACTGCTCAAAAGCAAGGGAAGCGAGTTCTCTGTGGTAAACGGCAAGCTGTATGCAGGCAGCTATCTTATCAACAACAACTTTGAGCTTCCGGACAAGATAAAGCAGTTGTTCGGCGGCACGGCAACCATTTTTCTGGCTGATACGCGGGTTTCAACCAACGTGCTGAAGGAAGACGGCAGCCGCGCAATCGATACCAAACTGACCGGCCCTGCCCTTGATACCGTGATCAAGCAGGGGCAACCCTACCGGGGTGAAGCTGATATTCTGGGCATCAGCTATTTTACCGCCTATGATCCGATCAAAAACAGCAAGGGCGAGGTTATCGGTGTGCTGTATGTGGGGATAAAGCAGGCTGATTTCTTTGCCAACTACCACCGGATGAAAGTTGCAGTGCTGTTTATGGCTATTGCCGTGGCAGCGGCGTTTTCATGTTTCAGATGGATGATGGTGCGTAAGACCATTGATCCGCTGATTGAAAACCTCTCCAACATGTCCGACAGGATTCATTCCCATTCCGGCTCAATCGCCATGACTATTGACCAGCAAGCCGGTTTCGCCACCCAGCTTTCCAGCTCCGTGGTGGAGATATCATCCACCATGGAGGAGTTCACCTCAACAGCCAGCCAGATAGCCCAGCATAGCCAGGCAGTGGTGGAACGGGCCGACAAGACCCTGGAGGACACCAAGCATGGTGCCAGTGAAGTTGAAAATCTGACCTTCAAGATCATCGATATCAGCGCAACCATCCAGTCCAATCTGGACGAGATCGTTGAACTGGGCAGAAAATCAAAAGAAATTAACAAAATAATGGAGATCATCAACAACATTGCCAACCAGACCAAGCTGATCGCCTTCAATGCCGCTTTAGAGGCTGCCAGCGCCGGTGAGGCAGGAAAGCGTTTCGGCGTGGTTGCGGTGGAGATTCGTCGTCTGGCTGACAGCGTGGTTGAATCAACCGCCGAGATTGAGGGCAGAATCACCGAAATCCTTGACTCGGTGAACCGGCTGGTCATGTCTTCGGAAAAAAGCGCACTGTTGATCCAGGAGGGACAGGATTATGCATCCCATACGGTGTCAATGCTGATAGAAAGCGTTGATGGCGTTGATGAGACCACCAGCGCCGCCCGTCAGATATCTCTTTCAACCCAGCAGCAGCAGATAGCCAGCAGCCAGGTTGTTGTGGCACTGCGTGACATTGAGCAGGGAGTCCGTTTCTCCAGTGATGCCGTGCATAAGGCAAATGTGGTGACTGGTGAGTTGGCTGCCCTTGCCGACCACTTGCGCAATATGATCATCGCTTTCAAGGCGGGCCGCCCGATGGAAGTTCAGGAGTTTGCAACCAGCGAGGAGCAATAAATGATCCACAAAAAGCCGATACGGGTCCTCGTGGTTGACGACAGCGGCCTGGTTCGCGACCTGATCAGCAACATCCTGGCCTCAGAGCAGGACATTACCATTGTCGGTGAAGCGTCCAACGGTATGGATGCCTTTGAGAAGGTTATTGCGCTCAAGCCGGATATCGTGACCATGGATATCGAAATGCCGGTACTGGGAGGATTGGAAGCCATTGAAAAAATTATGGCTGAACACCCGGTGCCGATATTGGTGATTACTGCCTTGACCGGTGTGCGCACCGCCTTTGCCGCTGTTTCCAAAGGGGCGCTGGATGTCATAGAGAAACCGGATATCAGCATCGACAACGTACGCAAGCTGATCTCCAAAGTACGTATGCTGGCCCGGGTGGATATCAACGCGCATCTGGCAAACATAGGAAAAAAGCCAACGGCACCGCAGAAAACCATCAGCCTGCCTGAAGCGCCGCACCGGGCTGTTTCAGGCAGGCTGGTAGCCATTGCCTCTTCCACCGGCGGGCCGCAGGCCATCTATAGGATCCTGTCCGCATTGCCAAAGAACTTTCCGGCTCCAATCGTGATTACGCAGCATATCGCTGAAGGATTTACCCAGGGGATGGTGGACTGGTTGTCAGGCGGGACGGCGCTTTCGGTCAAGGTTGCGGCCCATGGTGATCATCTCACACCGGGACAGGTGTATATCAATCCTGCCGAGCATTCCATGACCATCTCCGGCCACTCGATCGTCATAGGCCCGCAGGATGAAAAAAGCATTTTCCACCCCTCCTGTAACATGATGCTGAACTCCGTTGCCCAATCATACCGCGGACGGACAATCGGCCTTATCCTCTCCGGCATGGGAAATGATGGTGTTGAGGGGATGCGGGCCATAAAAGCCGCCGGTGGCGCAACTCTGGCCCAGGATGCCAAAAGTTCGGTGGTATTCGGCATGAACAAGGTAGCGGTGGATAAGGGACATGTTGATCTGGTTCTGCCACTGGCCGAGATTGCCGGTGGACTGATGAATCTGATCAGTAGAAAGTAGCGAGATGCCGGTATTGTTTCACGAGCAGTCGCGGACGTTATTCAAGGAACTGATCCAGCGCACGTGCGGTTTTTCCTTTAGCCAGGACCGGGAAAAGAGTCTGATTGCCGCTCTGAAAAAAAGAATGGCAAGCCGCGGCATCCAGACTGCGGACAGTTACTATGGTCTGCTGCTGGCGGACCAGAATGAATTGAAGGTGCTGGTTGAACTGCTGACGGTTAATGAAACCTATTTTCTGCGGGAACCGGAGCATCTGACCCTGATGGTGGATACGCTAATCCCGGAACTGCTTAGCCGAAGACGCTGCGGACCAATCAGGATACTCAGCGCCGGTTGCTCCACCGGGGAGGAGGCCTATTCCGTCGCCATGCTGCTGCGAGATCGCTATGGCGAGGAAAGCGAACGGCTGTTTTCCATAACCGGCGTGGATATCGATTCAAACACCATTGCCACCGCCCGCAGCGGGCTCTACGGCAAGCCGTCGTTCCGCGGTATGGACAAGGGGATGATGGGGCGGCATTTCGAGCCGACTGGGTTAGCGGAGTTTCTTGTCAATGCGGCCATCAGACGTCAGGTGCGCTTTGAGGTACTGAACCTGCTGGGGAATTTCAACGCCATCGGCATAGGATGTGTGGACATTATTCTGTACCGGAATGTCTCAATCTATTTTCCCCATGATGTGCAGGAGAAGATATTCACCGCCCTGGCCGATCTGCTGAACGAGGGGGGCATCCTGATTGTCGGCGCAACGGAAACGCTGCACCACGATCTGGGCATACTGACACTGGTTGAACGCAACGGACTTTTTTATTACAGCAAACCGGCCACGCAGCTTTTCAGTGAGCGCCGCAGCGTAAAGCGCCATGAACCGGCTCATTACAGCAGCAAGCCGGAGGTTACCGAGAAAGCAGTTTCAAGACTGACAGCTGCCACTCCATCCACGTCATTACCCCAGCATCGTTCTGCTATGAACGGCGCAGAACAGCCGGGAAAACCAACGCGCAGCCCAAAGGAGCTATTTGATGGCGCGCTGGAGCTGGCCAGGAGCAACCGGCACGAAGAGGCGCTTGCCCTGCTTGAGGCCGCCATAGCCGTTGACCACTCTTTTGTAAAGGCCTATCTGCTGAAAGCTAGTCTGCTGCTTGACAGTGCCAGGTACGACAGGGCCAAAACCACCAGCGAGGCGGCATGTGCCCTTGATCCGCTCTGCCGTGAGGCATACCTGATCCTGGGCATTGTCGCCCGCCATAATGGCGATGACAACGACGCCTTCAAGCGCTTTCGGGAAGCGCTCTATCTTGATCCCGCCTGCTGGCTGGCGCACTTTTACACGGCAGAGATACTCTATGCCCGCCAGGAACATAAACGGGCGCGCAGCAGTTATGAGAAGGCAACAGAGATTCTGGAAAAGGGCTCGCTTGCTGAGGCAGAAAAAGCGTTTTTCCCGTTATCATTCAATGCGCAGCAGTTTATCACCATCTGTCGGCACAAGCTGTCGCTCTTGAAGGAGGGCAGAACATAACATGGCATTCGACCACTCCAAATTTCTGGCCCGCTTTGTGGAAGAGGCACGGGAACACTGCTCACGCATCAGCGAAGGGCTGTTGAACCTGGAGAGCTCCCCCGGCGATTCCGAGCTTGTTAACGGCCTGTTCCGCTCAGCCCACACCATCAAGGGATCATCCCGGATGATGAAACTGATGGGGGTTACGGAGCTTGCCCATAAGATGGAAGATATTCTGGATGCGGTGCGGGGTAACCGCCTCTCTCTCTCTCCACCCATGGCTGATTTGCTATTCAAGGGGGTTGATGCGCTACAGGCCATGCTGGAACAGATTGTGGCCGGCAACAAGAGTCCGGACGCCCCTGAAGCGCTCTGTGAGGCATTGGCAAAAGCTGCTGCCGGAGAGATGGACGAGACGGCAACGCAGGAGGCACTGCCTGAGGTTAATAAGACTGATAAGACTGATGGGACTGATACGGAACCTATAGCTCCTATAAGTCCCATAGCCCCAGGAATCCCGGAACCTCCAAAAGCTTTAGACCTTCCCAAAGCCCAAAAAGCCGAATATCTGCGAGTCAATGCGCTCAAGCTTGATGAACTGATCCACCTGATGGGAGAGATCGTTTCAGAACATGGTCGTTTCAGGAAGGATGTCTCCCGGCTGCATGAACAGGAGCGTCTGCTGGCCCAATATCAGTCGGCAGTTCTGGACTGCCTGAAGAGATGCGCCCCTGGTGACGAAGGCCATGATGAACTGAAGCAGGCTGGCGAGGCATTACAGGCTTCGTTGCATGATGCGGTGCGGGTCATCAAAAGCGCCACCATGATGCAGGACCACCTGATTGGCGATCTGCAGGAAACCTCAATGAAGTTGCGGATGCTACCCCTGTCCACGGTATTTGACCCACTGCGCCGCACGGTGCGGGAGATTTCCCAGGAAGCAGGCAAGCAGATCGAATTTGTGGTGGATGGCGGCGACACCGAGCTGGATCGCAAGATCATCGATCGTATTGGAGATTCATTGGTGCACCTGATACGCAACTCGCTGGATCATGGCCTGGAGAATGCAGCGGAAAGGATTGCAGCAGGCAAAACGGCGCAGGGCAGTCTGATGTTGTCCGCCTGCTACGATGGCGGCTGTGTGACCATCAGTCTGACCGATGACGGTCGGGGAATCCCGGTTGATCGCGTGCGTGAAAAAGCGCTTTCCAAGCGGCTTTTTGATGCCGAAACCCTTGACGGCATGTCCCGCTCAGAGCTGGTCAACATCATCTTTATGCCCGGCTTCAGCACCAGTCCGATCATAACCGACCTTTCAGGGCGGGGGGTCGGCATGGATGTGGTAAAAAAGAGCGTTGTTGACGAACTGAAGGGCACAATCCTGGTGGATACCAAGGAAGGGGCAGGCACCACCTTCCAGATGCGGCTGCCCCTCAATCTTGCCGTATTTCCGTTGTTCCAGGTTGCGGTGTGCGACAAAATCTGCGCCCTGCCCGCCACCGCCATTGTTGAGATGCTTTCCATTCCAACAGCAGAACTGATCGAGATCGTCAACAAACGGGCAATCCGTCTGCGCGAGCAGCTGATTCCGGTGGAAAATCTGGCAACGCTCCTTGGGCTGCCACGCAACGACGGTCAGCAGGCGGATGAACTGTTGATTGTGATCATCAGGGATGGTGAGGAAAAACTGGGACTGATCGTTGACGACATTATTAGCAGGGAAGAGATGGTGGTCAAACCGCTGCCGGGCCACCTGAAGAATCTTCGACTTGTTTCAGGTGTCAGTATTGGTGAACGGAACAGCATCCTGAATCTGCTGCATATCCCGGAACTGATACGCCTTGCCCGAGAAATTGCCGTGCCGGGCCGTCGTGTGCAGCAGGTCAGAGAAACCCGCATGGCCACTATTCTGGTGGTTGATGATTCCTACAACACCAGAGAGATAGAAAAGAGTATTCTCGAGGCCCACGGCTATCTGGTTGAAACTGCCGTTGATGGAGAGGACGGTTTTGAGAAGACCCGTGAAAAACTGTATGATCTGGTGATTACCGATGTGGAAATGCCACGGCTGGACGGCTTTTCCTTTACCGAGCGCCTGCGCGCTGACGAACGGTACCATACCGTGCCGGTCATCATAGTAACGTCACGGGAAAAGGATGAAGACAAGAAGCGTGGCATAGCGGTGGGGGCCGATGCCTACATCGTCAAGGGAGCATTTGACCAGACCAATTTGATCGAGACGGTACGCAGCCTGACCGGCTGAAAAGGAGCATGCCAATGAGTGATACTGCTGCAACCATACTGGTGGTGGATGACGACCTGTTTACTGCGGAGCTGACCGGCATGGTTCTGGAAATGTCCGGCTATGAGGTAATAATTGCCGAAGGCGGCCTGGATGCCCTGGAGAAAATCGCGGAAAACAGCGCCATCTGCCTGGTGGTTTCAGATATGAACATGCCCATTATGGATGGCGTGCAACTATTCAAGGAATTGCGCGAACAGGAGTATGGTCAGCCGTTTGTACTCTTAACCGGCGATAATGCCGAACCGTTGAAAGCGGCCCACCCTGATATGGATGCCATACTGACCAAGGACGAGAACATGCAAACGGTGTTGCCGGAACTGATTGAGACGCTCCTTGCCCGAGCCTGAAGGGAAAACGATCATGAGCACCCAGATTGTTTCCATAGCCAACAAACTGAAAAAAATCCGTGAAGCCTACCTGAAACAGGTTCCCACACAACTGGAGGCGATCCGCAGCGGATATGACGATTTTGTCCAGACCAATTCCGGGGCTGGCAGTGAACTGGAAAACCTGCATCGCCGCGTGCACACCATGAAGGGCAGCAGCGCCTCCTTTGGACTAAGCAAGCTGAGCGCTGCTGCTGATACCGCAGAACTGCTGCTGAAGGATGCCATGCAACTGACAAAGGCTCCCAAGGAGACCTGGCATCAGCAGTGGCGGGCAAGCTTTGCCCGGATTGAGGAGGAAGTGGCACAGCTTGACCAGTCAGCGTACGTTGATGTCCGCGCCGTAGAACTGGTGGTAACTGGCGAAAAGAAGACAGAAGGAGAGCAGAAGGTTGTGTACCTGTGCGAAGATGACTCGTTTCAGCGGTTGACGCTCACCACCCAGATCGAGTGTTTCGGTTTCCGGGTCATCTCTTTCGGGGAGCTGGAGCAGTTGCAGCGGGCGGTTAAGAATGCTCCTCCCGATGTCATTGTCATGGACCTTATCTTCCCTGACCGGCCAATAGGTGGCGCAGAGACAATTGAAAGCATGCGTAAAGAGAATGGTGAAAAAATACCGGTGGTTTTTATCTCCTCCTCCAACAGGTTTGAGTCCCGTCTTTCAGCGGTGCGCGCCGGTTCCAGCGCCTATTTTACCAAACCACTCAATGTTGCGGAACTGTGCGACACCTTAAGCAGACTGACGGGTGATGAAAAGCCTGATCCCTACCGGATTCTGATCGTGGATGACGATCAACATCTGACGGAACTCTACTCCATGATTTTAGAAGGTTCGGGCATGGTCACCATGACGGTAAACAATCCGCTTGAAGTCCTGGAGCCGCTGGTTGAATTCAAGCCGGACCTGATTCTGACCGACATGTACATGCCCGGTTGCAACGGCACGGAGCTGGCCAGCACGATCCGGCAGATCGGGCACGCTTTCAGCATTCCGATCATTTTTTTGTCCAGTGAAACCGACATGGGCAAGCAGTTTACAGCCATGCGCACCGGGGGAGATGAATTCCTGACCAAGCCGGTTGAGCCGGAAAACCTGATCGCTGCAGTGGCGGGACGCGCCGAGCGGATGAAGATCATTCGCTCATTCATGGTGCGGGACAGCATGACCGGCCTTTACAACCATACCGCCACCAAGGGACATCTGGAAGTGGCTGTTGCCCAGGCTGAACGTAACGGCACAGATGTCTCTTTCGCCATGATTGATGTTGACCGGTTCAAACAGGTCAATGACAACTACGGGCATGCCATGGGGGATCAGGTGCTGATCACCCTGGCCCGCCTCCTGGGGCAACGGGTCAGAAAATCCGATATCGTCGGCCGCTACGGCGGCGAAGAGTTTGCCGTTGTGCTGCCCGACTGCGACATTGCCCAAGCGGAACAACTGCTCAACCAACTGCGGGAAAGTTTCTTCGCCCTGCGTTTTCCTTTTGGCTCGGAATTTTTCTCCTCCTCATTCAGTTGCGGCGTCGCTTCGCTTGCCAGCTTCAAAAATCAGGAGCAACTCTGCAAGGCGGCGGATGCAGCCTTGTATCAAGCAAAAGAAAGCGGCCGCAACCAGGTGGTGACTGCCCCAAGGCAGAACTGATTGCAGACAAGGAGCAGCCAATGACAACCGCAAAACCGAAACTGGCCATGTACTGGGCCGCCTCCTGCGGCGGCTGCGAGATTTCGCTGGCCAATATCCATGAGGCGATTCTGGAGGTTGACAGCCATTTCGACTTCATGTTCTGCCCCTGCCTGCTGGACACCAAGAAAGCCGATATCGAAGCATTGCCGGACAAGGCCATTGCACTAACCCTGTTCAACGGTGCCCTGCGCACCACGGAAAATCTTGAAATGGCCGAGCTGTTGCGCCGTAAATCACAAATTTTCGTAGCCTTCGGCAGTTGCTCCGCAACCGGCGGTATTCCTGCCCTGGCTAACCACCATGGCCTGCATCATCTGCTTGACACTGTTTTCCAAACCGCTCCGGCTCTTGATAATGCTGACAACATCATCCCGCAGGTGACAACCGCTGTTCCTGAAGGAGATCTGCTTCTTCCCGCCCTGCTGCCACAGGTGTTGGCAGTGCATCAGGCCGTAACGGTAGATTACAGCATGCCCGGATGCCCGCCGGAACCGGAGCAGATCGTGGCTGTGGTACGGCATATCGCTTCCGGCGCTGCCCTGCCTGAAGCAGGAGGCTTGCTTGGCTGCACGGACCGTGCGGTCTGTGATGAGTGTCCCCGTGAGAAGCGCGGCATATTGACCAAGCGTTTGCTGCGTCCCTGCCAGGCTATTCCGGAAGCAGGCTGGTGCCTGCTTGAACAGGGGCATCTCTGCCTGGGCAACTCCACCCGCGGTGGTTGTCTGGCGCTCTGTCCAACGGTAAACATGCATTGCACCGGCTGTTACGGCCCCCTTGACCAGACCAGCGATTGTGGTGCCGCAGCGCTTTCAGCAATGGCGGCAGCCGTTCATCCGGGCGACACCGTTGGCAAGGATGAGGCAGTCGTCCAGAACCAACTGCGCTCTGCTCTGTCCGGTGTTGCCGATCCCCTGGGCACCTTCTACCGTTACAGCCTGGCAGAAACAGTTACCAATTGCAGGCCGGAGGTTGAACGATGAGCAGACGCATCACCATTGACCCGATCACCCGCCTGGAAGGACACGGCAAGATCGAGATATTTCTGGATGACCGTGGAGAGGTTTCGGCCGCCTATTTCCAGATTCCGGAGCTACGCGGTTTTGAATCGTTCTGCGTCGGACGCCACGCCGAGGAGATGCCGAATATTACCAACAGGATCTGCGGGGTCTGCCCCGAAGCCCATCATATGGCCGCCATCAAGGCGGTGGATGACGCCTACGGTGTCACCTGCCTGCCTGCTGCCCAACGTATCCGGGAGCTGATCTATAACGCCTTCTTTGTCACTGACCACACGACCCATTTCTACTGCCTGGGCGGCCCGGATTTTATTGTGGGACCGGATGCACCGGCTTCCGAGCGGAACATCCTGGGGGTAATCCGCAAGGTGGGGCTGGATGTGGGGCAACAGGTGATCAATACCCGCAAACGCAACCATGAACTGATCAAACAGTTGGGCGGGCGTGGCATCCACCTCTGCGGGGCTTCACCCGGCGGTTGGTCAACAGCCCTCACCAAAGAACAGCAAGCGGAATTCCACAAATACGCTGAAGAAAACGTGGCCTTTGCACAATTCTCCCTGAAGGTGTTTGAGGATATTGTACTGGGAAATCCGGCCTATCGCGATCTGGTGCTGTCCGATCTCTACTGCCACGCAACCCACAGCATGGGTACCGTGGACACAACCATGGCTTCCAATTTTTATGACGGCAACATCCGCGTGGTGGATACCCTGGGCAACGAAGTGGCGCTCTATGAGCCCCGTAACTACCAGGATAACATTGCCGAGCGGGTGGAATCCTGGAGCTACCTGAAGTTTCCCTACCTGAAAAAAATCGGCTGGAAAGGGTTTGTGGATGGTCAGGAGAGCGGCATCTATCAGGCCACGCCGTTAGCACGGCTTAATGTCTCCGACCGTTTGACCACACCGCTGGCCCAGGCCGAGTTCGAGCGTTTCTATGAAACATTCGGCGCACGGGGCAAGGGGCCGTTAGGAAGAAACCTGCCGGTGCATCATCGCCTGGCCACCCACTGGGCGCGGCTGATCGAACTGCTGCACGCTGCGGAACTGATGGTGGAGTTGCTGGATCACCCGGATATCTGCGACCCCAACGTGCGGCAGACAGTGGAACCCCGGGCCGGGATGGGTATCGGCTCGGTGGAGGCCCCACGCGGCACCCTGACCCATCACTACGAAACCGATGAGCGGGGCATCCTGACCAAGGTCAACATGATCGTCGGCACCACCAACAACAACGCGCCAATCTCCCTCTCCATCATGAAGGCGGCCAAGGGACTGATCCACAACGGCAAGGTAACTGACGGCATCCTGAACCGGGTGGAAATGGCCTTCCGCCTGTACGATCCCTGCTGTTCCTGTGCAACCCATGCTTTAGGCAAGGCGCCGCTGGAGTTGACGCTCCGCCGTGCAAGCGACGGCGCGTTGCTGGACCGGGTCAGCAGAAGCTGACCATGGTGGTCATCGGGCTGGGTTCTCCCTTTCTTTCCGATGACAGCATCGGTCCCCGCGTGGTGCGCAGGCTAGGGGAGCAGGGGCTGTCCGGTGTCCGGCTGGTGGAGGCCCATGCAGGAGGGCTGCTGCTGCTGGAGGAACTTCAGGGAGTGCAGCGTGCCGTTATCATCGATGCCCTGCTGGATGAGCGGAAAACAGTGGGGGAGATTTACCTGGCAAGCCTTGACGGGACAACCCGCAATGCCTCCTGCGGCCATGATTGCAGTCTGCCAGAAACCCTGGCCATTGGTCGTGCCCTGGGGATGGAGCTGCCAGAGGATCGTAACATCCATCTGGTAGCCATCGTAGCCCGTGATGTGGCCACCTTCAGTGAACAGTTGACCCCGGCGGTGGAGGCTGCGCTGGATGATGCCTGCGATCTGGTGTGGCGGTTACTGGAGCCGATTCAGGGAGAGGGGTCGCGTTGCCATGATTTTGTATTGCATAAAGATACAATTGCATTGTAATAAAATACATTATGAGTCTACTTAGCCAAATTCTTTCCTCAAAAGTACGGGCGGAGATATTCCGGCTCCTGTTTGGTGTGCATGCTGTCGAACTGCACATGCGCGAGATCGAGCGTAGCGCGGGCTGCACTATCGGCCCGGTGCAGTCGGAGTTGAAGAGGCTTCTGGCACTACAGCTTGTCGCCTCCCGGCGCAGCGGCAATCGCCTCTACTACCGGGCAAACCAGATTCATCCACTCTATCCGGAAATTCGCTCCCTTGTGCTGAAAACATCCGGGTTGGCTGACTATCTGCGAGAATGCGTCTGTAGCCGGGATGATATAGCGTTTGCCTTTGTCTTTGGTTCCCTGGCTGCTGGCACAGACCGCGATACCAGTGATATTGACCTCATGATTATCGGTTCCATCGGCCTTCGGGCATTGTCTGTCATACTGGCCGAGTTCAAAAAGGTGATTGGCCGTGAAGTGAACCCGCATTGTTTCACCGCAGAGGAGTTTATTTCCCGTAAGAAAGCCGGAGAGCATTTCATCACCAGTGTGCTTGCTTCTCCCAGGTTCTTTGTGAAAGGGGCGGAACATGAGCTTGCAGAACTGGGCTGAACACGGTTGGCTGCGTAGCCATACCACCAGCCGACAGGAGATCGCTGATCTGCTGGCAATTGCTGACCGGGATATTGCCGATGCAGGTTCAGGCGGTATTTCGACAGATTGACAATTCGGCATTGCCTATAATGCCGCTCTCAAGCTCTGCACAATACTGCTTCATGCCGAAGGCTACCGCGCCGGTCAAGGTTTACAGCATTATCGCACCATTCAGGCTCTGTCCCTGATACTTGGCCCGGAACGCACTGCGGATGCCAACTATCTTGATGTGTGCAGGGCCAAACGCAACACGGTTGAATATGACCGGATCGGTGCCACAAGCGTAAGCGATGTTGTGGAGCTGCTTGAGTTTGTCTGTGAATTGCGGGCTAATGTCCTGACATGGATGAAAAACCGCCATCCTGAGTTACTTTGAACTAATGCAGTTAGTTCGGATGGTTACCCATTCTGGTCATCAGAGTGCCCAAATGTTGGTATATTTTGTGAATGATGAACGGAATGCCCCACAGGATAACTATTCCATTTGGGAAGATCACCAGTTCACGCGCGTGAACCGGTCAATAGGTAGTTGAATATTTTTAGGAGGAACATGTGGGAAGAATAAAATCGCAATTTCCTGAGTTCAAGTTTCCTGAACATATCGCAAGTCGAGTAAATGAAGAAACCGAACACAAGTGGAGGACTGCCTTTGAAAGGGACAGAGATAGGATTTTATACTCGAAAGCTTTTCATCGGTTAATTGGGAAGACACAAGTATTCGTTGCTGGATTCGATGACCACATCAGAAATAGGCTTACCCATACACTAGAAGTAGCCCAAATTGCTAAAACAATTTCACAAAGACTAAAATTAAACACTAATTTAGTAGAGGCAATTGCACTTGGTCACGATTTGGGGCACACACCGTTTGGCCATGTAGGAGAAAGAGTACTCAATTTAATAACTAATTCATGCCTAATAACTCCAGATTGGCGTTATATAGTTGATTTAGAGCAACGCGGATTTAAACATAATTATCAGAGCCTTAGAGTATGCATGCACATTGAAAAATATAAGCCTGAATATGAAGGTATCAATCTCACTAAACAAACATTGTGGGGGATGCTTAATCATAGCAAAAGAAAATTTAACAGCTGCAATTTAGTTGGATTTAATGGCACTAGTAAAATATGCAATGCAAATAAAAACGATGACTGTGTAGACGAAAGAAACATAACACTACCACCAAACCACTATGAATGTTTTACACGTCAATTAGATGGCAATTCTTGGTCAGTTGAGGCATTTGTTGTTGAATGGGCTGACGAGATTGCTCAACGTCACCACGATGTTGTTGATGCTATAGAAGCTAAAATCCTAACTCAAAAAACACTCTGCGAAAAAATAGTTGAAGTTTTTGACGTTGAATTAAAGGGGTATAAAACAAACCTTAAAAAAATTAGCGATCAAAATGATAAAGATTATTTAATAAACAAATTTTCAAGTTGGATTGTTGATTACTACGTCAATAATATAATAAATGAATTCAAACAGTCGCTTTATCAAATAATAATAGATCGCAACATAAAATCAAGTAGCGATTTTATTGAATTATTAAAAAGCACAACTAATGATGATGCTATCAATTTATTTAAATTTAATAGTAGTTTTATTGAGTCAGACAGTAAATTTGGTAAGTTCTTAAAAAGCACCATACTTAATTCTCATCAAGCTCAAAAAATGGATGGAAAAGCTGATTATATAATAAGAAAGTTATTCTCTGCCTTTATTACAAATCCTCAGCAGCTTCCTGATACAAAAATAATTCAGCTAGCAAACATTATATTAGTAAAGCGTGACATAACTGTTGGAGAAATGCGCGAGGAATTAAAAAAGGCCGATTGGTCTGATAAGAATAATTACACTTCGCTTATAAGAATATCTGTTGATTACATTGCAGGTATGACGGATTCGTATGCAATTCATAAATTTAAACAGCTATATCACTCTGATATCGAACGCTTAATGTAGATTGGCAACAATTAGCATCGGAATAAAAAGCGGGACGCTTCCCATTAGTTCAGAATCTCATATGTGAAACATAAAGCCTCGATAAAGAATAGATAGCCCAGATCGAAGAAATCCTAGCACCGAAGTCATCGATAGGGAGGGCGACATGACCAAAAAGCAATCCCCGAACAGCGTGCGTATCCGGAACAGCACGGCTGAATTTCTCACCTTTGCCTACCAGACTGGCGGCGACGGCGTGGAAGTGCGGGTTCAGGATGGTACGATCTGGCTGTCGCAAAAAAACATCGGGCTGCTCTTTGAAACCACCCCGGAAAATGTGCTGATGCACTTGAAGAATATCTACGCCGAGAAAGAGCTGGCTGAACCGGCAACTGCTAACGAATTCTTAGCAGTTCAGACCGAAGGGAAACGCCAGGTGCAGCGCCGCATCCTGCATTACAACCTTGATGCGATTATTGCGGTGGGCTACCGCGTGAATTCCAGGCGCGCCACTGCCTTCCGGCAATGGGCCACGGGTGTCCTGCGGGATTACACGCTCCGGGGCTATGTGATGGATCGGAAGCGCATGGAGAACGGCGCGTTCTTGGGCGAGGATTACTTCGAGCGCCTGCTGGAGGAGATCCGGGAGATCCGCCTGTCCGAGCGGCGCTTTTATCAAAAAATCACCGATATCTATTCCACTGCGATGGATTACGACCGGGACTCGCCGATCACCCAGACATTCTTCGCCAAAGTGCAGAACAAGATGCATTACGCTGTCCACGGCCACACGGCCGCCGAGCTGATCGTCAGGCGTGCGGATCACACGAGGGTGCATATGGGCTTGACAACCTGGGCCAAAGCACCCAGCGGTAAAATTTTTAAAAGCGATACCGTAGTGGCAAAAAACTACCTGACGGAGGCGGAACTCTCAGACTTGGGGAGCATCGTGAACGCCTACCTCGACCTGGCGGAAAGCCGCGCCAAACGCCGTGTCCCCATGACGATGGAGGATTGGGAGAAGCGTCTCGACATCTTCCTCTCGGCGGACGAGCGGAACGTGCTGCAAGATGCCGGGCGTATCAGCGCTGAAATTGCAAAGGAACATGCCGAAGGCGAGTTTGAGAAATACCGCTTGATTCAAGACAGGATTTTCCAAAGCGATTTCGACACTTTCGCGGCACTGGAAAAGCAGGATGAGGACAAAGCTGATGACTAAAACGAATCCCGGTATTGTCCGCCATAACAACGAGGGCACCATGACTACACCTAAAAAAACAGCCGTCATCCTCTGCACCTGCAGCGGCATCATCAGCAGCAGGATCGATTGGGACCAGGTGCAAAGCCTGCTGGCCAGCCATCCGGCACATCCACTGTTCAAGGTGGATGAACTGGCCTGCGGCGCAGACAACCTGGTGGAACTTGCCCAATGGTTACGGCAGGAACAGCCTGACCGCTTGGTTGTGGCTGCCTGTTCACCACGTGAACACGAAACCACCTTCCGCAAGCTGATGTCTGATGCGGGCTTGAATCCCTGGTTCATGCAGATGGTAAATGTGCGCGAACAGGTTGCCTGGGTAACTGAGGACCCGCAACAGGCAACGCTCAAGGCCGCTCGGATGCTCTCCGCCGCCCTGTACCGGGTACAGCGGCACGAACCGCTCCATGAGCGGCTGGTACCGGTGCGTACCGATGTGGCTGTTATCGGCGCTGGCCCGGCAGGCCAGCAGGCAGCGCTGACCCTGGCCCGCGCTGGCCGCCAGGTCACCTTGATCGAGCGGGAACCGTTCATCGGCGGGCTGCCGGTACGTTTTGAGGAGCTGTTTCCCAACATGGACTGCGGCCCCTGCCTGCTTGAGCCCTTGATGGGCGACCTGCTGCACGGGCCTGAAAGCAGTCATGTCAACCTGCTGACCCTGTCCGAGGTAACTGAGGTAACCGGCAGTTTTGGTAACTGGAACCTGAAGGTCCGGCAAAAGCCCCGCTATATCAACCCGGATCTCTGCATTGGTTGTATGATCTGTGCCGAAGTCTGCCCCCAAAAACGGCTCAACAGTTGGAACTGCGGCGGTGAGCTGTCTGCGGTGGATGTCCCTTTTGCCGGTACACTGCCTAACCTGCCCCACATTCAGCATGACAGTTGCCTGAAGCTGCAAGGTCAGGAATGTGATGCCTGCCTGACCGAGTGCCCGGTGGAAGGTGCCCTTGATTTCTCAGATAAACTGCGTGAACATGCAATTCAGGCTGGAGCCATCATCATCGCCACCGGCGCTGTTGAACAGCAATCCATTCCCCCTCTGTTCAACAGGGCAAGCAACCTGCACACCGCCTACTCCTTTGAACGGCTGCTGGCCATGAATGGTCCCACGGGCGGGGAGTTGCTGACCACCGGCGGCACAGCCCCCGTTGCAATCGCCATTGTCCACTGTGCCGGATCGCTGGATGACAACGAGGCAGCCTACTGTTCCGGCACCTGCTGCCGGGCAGCACTGAAGTACGCCCATCTGGCTGCCGGGAAGCTTGAAGGAGCCACCATCACCCGCCTGGTGCGGGAACAGTCGCTGCCCGGCATTGAGGCTGGCCGTCAGTTGCGCAACGACCACAGCCGGGTGGTGCGCTATGCCGGGCCAGACGATCTCACGGTTATTGGCAGCGGCGCCGACCAAAAGATCGTCTGTGCCGCATCCGGTGAAGAGATAGCTGCTGAAATGATTGTGCTGATGCGTCCACTGCTGCCAGGAGCTGGCACTGACCAGGCCGCGCGCCTGCTGGAGCTTGACACTGACGAGGCCGGTTTTATCGCCCAACTGCACGCGCTTTCCGCCTCCTGCTCCACCTCCCTCAAAGGGGTCTATCTGGCCGGTTCATGCCGCGGACCGGGTGACATTCGTGAAGCCTTTGCCAGCGCCACCGCCGCTGCCGGTCATGCACTGTCCGAACTGGTGGAGGGACGCGATCTGGTGGTGGACCCGCAAGTGGCTGTGGTTGACGCGGAGCGCTGCTCCGGCTGCAAGACCTGTATCCAGGTCTGCCCGTACAAGGCGATTTCCTGGCATGAGCAGCACAAGGTTGCAGAGGTGGCTGATATTCTCTGCCGCGGCTGCGGCACCTGTGTCGCCGCCTGTCCGGCAGGGGCCATCACCGGACACGGCTTTTCCCGGGAGATCTTGCGGGCCGAACTTGAGGGGGTATTGTCATGAGTTGCCAGACGCTGCCGCATGAACAGCATATGGATCATCAGCAGGAGATGATGAAAACAGACGGGGAGCTGCGGATCGTTGCCTTCTTGTGCAACTGGTGCTCATACACCGGCGCAGACAAGGCCGGTTCAAACCAGTTGCCGGTTCCGCCGGAGGTTTCAGTCATCCGGGTGATGTGCTCCGGACGGGTGGAGCCGACCCTGATCCTGGAGGCGTTCCAGAAAGGGGCGGATGGTGTGATGGTGCTGGCCTGCCACCCCGGTGACTGCCATTACAAACAGGGCAACCTGCGGGCCTTTTGCCGGGCCGAGCTGTTGGAGCGTCTGATACCGCAACTGGGCATTAACCCGGCCCGCTTCTGTTTTGATTATGTCTCTGCTGCTGAAGCAGAGAAGTTTTCGCAACTGACCGGTGACTTTACGGAACAGGTACGCAGGCTGTCGATCCCCGTCACATAATAATCCACAAAAAAAGGAGCTACGCATGATACGTAACCCCTTGATTTTATGGCGCGCCCGACAGGATTCGAACCTGTGACCCACGGCTTAGAAGGCCGTTGCTCTATCCAACTGAGCTACGGGCGCACACAATCTTGCAGGCAAGCAACGCCGTGCAGTGTTAAATATGTCGATTCAGGAAATTCAGCCCGGCAGTTGACAGAATTCGTTCAGGGTGTATATCAGATTCAGTACCCATTGTCGAGATGCTAAGCCGGATTTGTTCCATGCAGATGCCAGTATCACGCAGAAGATTCTGGTAACACAGTTCTATTTACAGCCCCGGCCTGCTTTGCTAAGCTGCCGCAACCTTTTCTGCCGGGAATCAAAACCTTGATGGTAAGAATTATGCGATACAAACTCTACCTTCTGATACCTGTAGTAGCGGCACTTTTCTGCAACAATGCCCCATTCGCCGCAGGCAAGCCTGCCGATGGCGAACGGTTGCTGCTGATCAGAACCGTTGGACCGGTTTCTGAAAAGGAGACCGTTGCCCAATCCGGTACCTACGACAGCATGGTTGAATTTCTGACTGATCGTGGCTACCGGGTGGTGGACCGGCAGGCTGCCGAACAGGCCGCCATGCAGATCGCCGCAACCCATGAAATTGACCCGGTGCTCAATAAGGCCGCTTCCTACGGGCTCAAATTTCTTGCCGAATATACCATTCATTTCAAAACAATCACCATCGTCAAGGACCCGGAGCGGGGCATCGGCGCTTTGGTGCGCGTAAGTGCCAAAGTGGTGGACAATACCGGTGCCAGAATCATAACCGCCAAATCTGCGGAAGCCTCCTCCACCGGCCACTCCCTTGAAGATGCCATGGAAAAGGCAGCCCGCACCGCCGGGAAGAAAGTTATTGAGCAATTAACTAAAGGGATTGAAACCCATGTAGCCCAGACCGGCAATGAAGGACGCACCCTCACCATGGTTTTTGAAGGAAGGGAACCGGCGCTGACCAAACTGCTGCACACCCTTGAGCAGCTGCCGTCCGTGGCTGCTGCAAAGGAAACCGAGTCAGGCGGCGGCAAAGCTACGCTTGAAATCATCTGCAAAACACGGCGCGACCAGCTTGAACGGGATATGCTCACGGTAACTTCCCAACGGGGATTGCACTTGCAAAAAATCCGCTCTGAAGGCTCGCGCAGCACCTGGAAAATCCGATAGGAGGATACACCCATGAAACGCATGCTGTTACTGATTTTAGGTCTGCTCGTACTGGGCACAAGTACCGCACTGGCAGCAACCGTCACCGCCACCGGAGAAGGCCCTGGCAAGGAGCAGGCCCTGGCCACCGCCATGCGTCGCGCCGTTGAGCAGGGGGTCGGTTCCATGATCAAGTCCAGTACCACCGTGGTGGATTCTGCCCTGGTTGACGACAAGATTCTCTCCCACAGTAAAGGCTACGTCACCAGTTACAAGATCATTAAAGAGCAGAAAACCACTGAAGAGTTCGTTGTCACCATTTCCGCCAATGTCGACAACAAGCTGCTGAAGGATGATATCGACGCTCTGACCATCCTGCGCAAGAACGTTGGCAACCCGCGCATTCTGGTGGCCTTCAGTAACAAGTCCAAGGACAAGATCTTCAAGGACAAGGAGTTCACCGAAGAGATTTACAACGGCATTGTGGAATCCCTGACCGACAAACAGTTCCGGGTGGTTGACCGGGCAGCGGCGGAGCGTTTCTCCATGCAACAGGCCGAAACCCATGAAATTGATGTGGACCTGAACAAGGCTGCGGCCTATGGTCTGAAGTTTCACGCCGAATACACACTCTTCTACAACGTCAGCGGCATTGTGCGGGAAGGAGTCATCGGCAAGAGCGTGCTGCTCAACATCAAGACCCAGCTGATCGACAATACCCGTTCCCAGGTCATCACCAGCAAAAAGGTGGAACAGTCCGGCATGGGCCAGACCGTGGAACAGGCGCTGGAAAAGGCTGCCCGTGAAGGGGGCAGGAAGATCGTCAACCCGATGATTGACGTACTGCAGAAACACTGGATGGACCAACAGCAGAACGGCGCTCTCTACACCATCATCATCGATGGCGTGGATGACCCGGAACTGATCGCTACATTTACGGAAATGTTTGAAAAGTTCCCGCTGGCAAGCGGCGCGAAGGAAGTGGAGTCCGGCGGCGGTAAAACCACCTTTGAGGCAGCCTACAAAGGCAAGCGGGATCAACTGGACCGTGACGTGATCAGAACCGCCAAGGAACTGGGCTGGTCTTTGCGCAAGGTTCGCGCCGAAGGCGCCCGCAGCACCTGGAAAAAACTCTAGGAGACCACCATGAAACGGATTATTTTCCTCGCCCTTTTACTCAGCCTTGCCTGCTGCGGTCTTGCGCTGGCTGACCAGTTTACCGCCACTGGTCGTGGTTTATCAGAAGATGCAGCGGTGACCAATGGCCTGAACAAGGCGATTGACCTGGCGATTCAGCAGCTTCTTGACGACGAGACCGTTAACAAAAACAAGCAGAAGATTGCCGCCACCCTGAAGGGCAAAACCAGAAAACTGGCCCGTCTGCTGCAAAAAACCGATGCCGAATTTACCGGGGCCGGATACGAGCTGCAGGTTACCGCTGATGTGAACATCAAGGCTCTTGAAAACGAGATCAACTCCCTGGGCCTGATGCAGGACGCCATGGGCAACCCGCGCATCATGGTGCTGTATAACCCCAACTTGCCCCAGGGAGCAAAACTGGGCAGCACCCGCGCCGACCTTGAGGCGTTCTTTGACAATTCCTACGGCGCCATTGTGGATGTGCTGGTTGAAAAAGGATTTGACGTCATTGACAAGAGTTCAGCCCAGAAGTTTTCCATCCAGGTGGCCGAAACCCATGAGATGGATATCGATACAAACAAGGCTGCTGCCTACGGTCTCCGCTACAATGCCGATCTGGTGCTGTACTACCAGACGGTGGGCATTGGCCGCGAAGGTCACTGGGCGTACAGCGGCAGCGCTGCCAAGATATTTCTGCGCGCGCAGCTGATCAACCCCACCACCTCACGGATCATCGCCAGCAAGGATGTGGAGTCCGGCTCCTTTGCAGGCACCATCCAGGAAGCTCTCTACCGGGCTGCCAAGGACGTGGGACAGAAGATCTCAGGTGTCATGATTGACGCCATCAAAAAGAACTGGAAACGTGAAAAGTCCGGGGCCGGCACTTTCATTGTCGTGCTGGACGGCGTGGCCGATATTGACGAGATCACCAGTTTCAAAAACGGACTAAAAACGATACGCGGCATGGAAAATATCCGGGAACGGGAGTCCGGCGGCGGAAAAACAACCATTGAGATAAAGTCGGGCAGCAGTGCCGATGCCGTCAAAAGCGCCGTCAACCAGGTTGGCAAACAGTTGGGCTGGCCCTTGAAACTGGTTCGCTCGGAAGGCGCCCGCAGCACCTGGAAGCGACAGTAGATTTTTTGAACCCAAGGAGGTTTTATGAAACGTTTATTCCTGCTACTCATTGCCCTGGGACTGATCATGACGCCACTTCTGGCGGCTGCCGAAGTCCGCACCTACACCGAGATTGTCACCATCAAAGTGGAAGACGACGAATACACCGCTCGTAAAAAGGCGGAACAACGCGCCCGTGAGCAAGCCCTTGAGCATTACCTGCGCGATGTCTACCCCGACCGGGCCGCAACCCTGAACCTTACGGGCGACGAAAAGTACATCAAGGATCTTGAAATCCTTGAAAGCTCGGTTGAAGGAGTGTTCGGCAAAGAACTGAAAGCCAAGGTGCGGGTCACCATCAACGAGGAGGCGGTTCGGGCCTATCTGAAGCGCCAGGGTGCGGTCACCGGCAAGAATGAAGAACGCCGGATCGTGGTCATGATCATTCCCGGCAAGATGGATACCGGCGATGCGCCGATGATCCTTGACAACGTACGGGCCGAGGTACGCCGCAGCCTGACCGCAGCCGAATACACCGTGATCGACTCCGATGACGAAGCGGTCAACAAGGCGCTCACCGAAGAGGCGGATTACAACAAGATGGTTCAGCATATGAACAAGATTGCCGACCAGTTGGCAGACAAAGGTGAGTGGCTGGTGCTGGGCAAGGTGGATGTCAGTGTGGCCCCCAGTGGCAGCGCCTATGTCTACCGGGCCATGATGACCGGCAAGACCGTCAGTCTGGCCAGCCGCGACCTGATGTGGGAAGGTAACCCTGACGGCGCAGCCCGCGCTTCGAAGGAGGAAGCCAAGGCCGCAATCCGTCTGGCCGCCATTGCCGGCGGCAAGGCCTTTGCCAAGGAAGTGGTGGCGGCCCTGAACACCAAGACCCTGACCCAGGAGCGCCGCGGCGCCCGCTTTGAGCTGGTGCTGCCCACCAAGGGTGAGTACCGTCTGGAGCGCAAGCTGCTCAAACTTCTGAATGAGGATGTCAAGGGTCTGAAGAATGTCAGCCAGAAAAACCGCGGCAAGGGCGATATGGTGGTTGATCTGTACTACGCCGGCAAGATCAGCGACCTGGTTGACCTGCTGATGGATAACTTTGAGAAGGACGCACAACTGAAACGCTGGAATCCGGAGATTCAGGGTAACAAGGTAGTCTTCAAATAGTCGTTACATCCATTTAAAAGGAACATACGCCAATGCGCCACTCATCGCTCACCATCAAAATCAAACTCCTGCTGGCCTCACTGCTGGCACTTGCACTGTTCAGTCTCTCCGGCTGCGCCACCGGCATGGCCGGCCTTGAATGCGGCGTGGAATCCATGAACCCGACGGTCATGGCTGCCCTGGATTCTTTTGAATCGGCAGCCATCTCCATCAAGCTTTCCAACCGGGTATTGCTGTACTCTCCCCTGTCGGAGCAGGACACGTGGCCCAGTGATCTGCAGGGCGCTCCTTCCGGCGCAGCAGCCTTTAAAATGGGTCTCTCTCTGCTTGGCACATCCCAGGGAGTTACCGTTCCGCTGGAGATCGACCCGCAAACCGGCTTTCCCCGCCCCACAAGTGCCCTGTACGTATTCCTGAAGGAGCGGGAAGCGTTATTGAACAAGCATGTCAGCAGGGAAGATATTCGCTATTTCAAGAATCGCTCCCAGGACGACTATTACCGGGAACTGGGATACCGCAAGCAGCCGGAGACCGTCCACGAATACGTGTACCGCAACCCGCTGATGGCCTACGGCGTGGTCACCAACAACAAGAACGAAATGATGCAGCTTGAAGCCCAGATCCACCTGACCGCCAGAGGCTATACCGAGTGCGACGTCTTCCTGCGTAAAGCAAGCGCCACCGTTGACAATTCAGTAAAACAGGCCGCCTGCAAGGATCCGGCCCTGAAAGATGAAGTCATCACGGCAGCACTGAAGGAAAAGACCGAAGACATGGCAACCATGGAAAAGAACTACGGCAGACTGGCCAACAAGGTCTATTCCGCCTCGGTTGCGGGCGCCGACTTCTCCATGGCCGCCATAACCAAAATCGCCTGTGCAGTCGTGAACGGTATCCGAGCCTACCCCAACATCAACAAGGAGTTCAAGGGGGCACGGGGCTACTACAACGCCGCCATGCTATTCCCCCGCATCAAGATGGTTCTGGGCTCCCTGGGAATCTACAAAGACAACCTGGGGCTCCAGTACACGGTCTACAACACCATGTACAATCAGATAAAAGGCAAATACCAGATCAAGGAAGATGATCCGGCCCAGCAACAAAAAACAAAGGAAGCGCTACGCCGGATTGAACTGGCCGAGGCGCTCCTTACGGAACTGGAGCCCAAACTGCAACTGGCCTTTGCCGGACAGGATGTCGAGTTTAGCAATCAGGAAGCACAGCGGCTTGACAGAATCGCCGCCCTGTTTCCGGCCACTGACGGGTTGTCTGTACAGCTTGCCGAAATTCGGCACAACCGCTAACTCCCACAAGAGGTCACAAAGGAGCAGATCATGATCCGTAATTTTTGCCGTATTGCTCTCTGTGCTGGACTCCTGATCGCATCCGGTTGCGCCAGCGCACCCGAAATGATCTACGTCACCGAGGCCCAGCAGGTCACCACCATGGCCCTTGAGCCGGTCAATCTTGATGATATCGGACTCAAGAATGACCTGAACAAAAAATTCAGGGCCCAGCTTTCACCGGAGATGTCAACAGAACTGATGAACGACATTCAGGCCCAGCTTGCCAACACCAAGCGCTTTACCAGGGTACTGATGAACGCTTCTGATCAGGAAACCTATATCATTGAACCACGCATCGAAAGCCTCAGCTTCTTTGAGGCTCCCCTGAACATGGACCCGACCCGCAAGCAGGTCACCTTCAAGGCGCGGGTCAGGCTGGATGTCAAATTCATGAACACCAAGGGGCAGATTGAACTGGTCAAGTCGTTCAGTGATGATCGCAAGCTTGACAGCAAAATCCCGAAAAAAGATGTACTGAATTTTGAGCGGAAGCAAGACTTCTTCAAGCGGGCCGTTACCGTGGGCTTCAGGGCTGCCGCTGACCACCTGGGTACCAGCTTCAATCCCAGCTATGAGATGGGGGTTATCCAGCGCATCAACGGACGGATCGTCTACGTGCAGATCAACACCAGCAAACTGCGCAAGGTGCCCAAGAAGCAGCAGGCCATTGAGGTGATTGACGACAACAACACCGTACTGGCAAGCCTCGGAGAACTACAGATAGAGGACGGCAGCGTTTCGGGCAGATTCTTTGAAAAAGGCGGCGCCTCCATAAGAGAAGGCCAGAAAGTCCGGGCACGGGTCAACGCCATGCTGCTGGACTGACCATCCATCCAAACGCATAAGCAGAAAAAGGGCCTTGCAGATAATCTCTGCAAGGCCCTTTGCACATGCTGGCGGAGAGGTAGGGATTCGAACCCTAGGTACGTTGCCGTACACCTGATTTCGAGTCAGGCACCATCGACCACTCGGACACCTCTCCGGCGAAAAAAACGGCCTGTTCACGCAGGCCGCAAATTCTATACACCATCCGCTTGAAAAACTCAAGCGCCGCCTTGCTTGCGCCTGCGGCGCAGGTCGCTGAAAAACTCGCTCAAGAGCAACGAGCAATGCTGTTCACGCACGCCAGACAGTACATCAAGGCGATGGTTCAGACGGGAATCACTGGACAGGTCGTACAACGATCCGGCGGCCCCGGCCTTGGGATCAAAACAGCCGAATACCACCATCGGGATACGGGCCAGAATGATCGCTCCCATGCACATCAGGCAGGGCTCCAGCGTCACATACAGGGTGCAGTCCAACAGACGCCAGGCGCCAAGCTTTTTTGCCGCCTTGCGGATGGCCAGCAGCTCGGCGTGGGCCGCCGGGTCCTGGGCCGACTCCCGCAGATTGTGGGCCCGAGCTATGACCTTCCCCTCCTTGACAATCACACAGCCGATCGGTACTTCAGCCTTGCTTTCAGCCTTGCGTGCCTCGGCTAGGGCTTTGTCCATCCAGTAGGTGTGATCTCTTGTCGTTGTTTTCATAACATCAGCGGTTATATTGAAATCTATTGTCAAGAGCAACTGAATTCCAGTATAACAGAATCAGGCGTAAGCCTGACGAGGATTTCCTCAATAGACTCGTGGGTATAAGTCGGGTTTCAACATGTAAAAATCATCCCATTGACTGTACACATTCGATAAACCACCTGAGAAATAAATGCGAAATACTTCCGTCCTGTAGCGACACCACCAGCTGAACCCACCGGTTCAACACAACTTTTTTCGAGCGCACCAAAGGAGGTCGCACATGTCGTTTTTCCGAAACATAAACCTATTCTGGAAATTTTCTGTTTTTGCCCTTTTGGCGAGCCTGATGTTACTGGTTGTTTCAGTAGTCTCCTATATGGGGGTCAAAGGAACAAATGACCGGTTCAACAGATTCGCCAACCAGTATCAAGCCCTGGCACTTACTGTCAGCGAGATGCATACCCAAGGTATACAGACCGAGCAAGCGGTGCGAAATGTAATTTTAAACCCGTCTGACGACAAGGCCATGTCGAACTACAAGAAAGCCTCCGAAGAGTTCATGAAACTGCATGGCGAGGCTCTGGCCACCGCCGGGAAGATGCAGGGATACGATACGAAGCTGATTGTTCTTCCCGGTCTCTGGCAAGAGGGAACTGCAATTAAGGAAGAGATTGTCAGGCTTGCCAGAGAAGGCAATCAGTCAGCTGCCGTAGAGATGCTGGTCAAAAAGGAGACGCCGAAATGGCGTGAAATCAAAGACAAGATGATTCAACTTCAGAAAGAGCTGAAGCAGGATATGAAGTCTGAACAGCATGGCTTGAACGCCTATACAGATCGAGTTTTCATGCAGACCATGGCCATTCTGGTGCTCACGGTGGTGGTGATCAATCTCCTGCTGCTGGTATTTTGGCGCCTGATGCAGAAGTCCATTATGGAGATGGTAGTGCGCTTAAAAGATATCGCATCGGGAGAAGGAGACTTGACCCAGCGCCTTGTTGTGCAGGGGAAGGATGAATTTGCCGATGCAGCTCACTGGTTGAACGAGTTTATCCAAAAGCTGAATCAAACCATGTCCACGGTTAACAAAACAAGTCAATCACTTGCCGTAGCTACCCATGAACTGAACACCACCGCAGACCAAATGGCTATCAATGCAGAAGAGGTGGCAAATCAGGCATCATCTGTTGCCACAGCAAGTGAGGAGATGGCTGCAACCAGTAATGATATTGCCAGCAACTGCCATGCCGCAGCCGACAGTGCCCAACTTGCCGCTGACACTACCCAGAAGGGATTTGAGGTTGTGCAGCACACTGTTGACGGTATCAGGCAGCGCGGTCAACTGACCAGGCAGAATGCTCAGGCGATTGCATCACTGGGTGAACGCTCCGATCAGATCGGCGCTATTGTTGCCACCATCGAAGATATTGCCGACCAGACCAACCTGCTGGCACTGAATGCGGCCATTGAGGCGGCCCGCGCCGGAGAAATGGGACGAGGATTTGCCGTGGTTGCTGACGAGGTGCGTGCCCTTGCCGAGCGCACCACCCGTGCGACCAAAGAGATCAGCGATATGATCAAGGCGATCCAGGCTGAGACCCGCCGAGCAATAGTATCCATGGAAGAAGGGGTCCGGGAGACGGAAAAAGGAGCCTCAGAGGCCGGACAGTTGGAAACCGCCCTGCAGGCCATCCTGGAGCAGGTAAATGAAGTAACCATGCAGGTAAGTCAGATCGCTACGGCTGCTGAGGAGCAGACAGCCACCACCAGCGAGATAACCGGTAATATACATAAAATATCAGACGTTATTGAAGGAACGGCAAAGGGGGCAAGTAAGACCTCCGCTGCTGCCGGTCATCTTTCGCAACTTGGCGATGAATTACGCAGGCTGATGGCCCAGTTCAGGTTGTCCTGAACAGCGCACTCGGACAATACAAAGCCCCGTCAATCATCTTGCATGGTTGACGGGGCTTTGTGCTGCGTCCACTGCCGAATTAAGTACAAGCGGAACTTGTTAACAGGGACTGCAAGCTGCTACGTCCACCTGATTACTGTTGGTTATGCATTCTTGGTTCCTTTTGTCGAAACAAATGAAGAAATATTTCTGAAAACGATCATTCCAAGTCGAAGCGCTACCAGAAGCTATCTTCCGGAGGAGAGCAAGAAATGAAAAATAAAATGAGAAATGAAGATAAAAAATATGAAGAAGATATTCTCGGTTCGTTCGAGAAGGGGGAATGGCAATCAGTACCGAATTTGAAGGACGAGATCGAGCGTTATGCTTCAAGTGCTGCGGCGACACTTTCAAAAGACAAGCGCATTAATATCCGCCTTTCTTCTCGTGACCTGGAGGATATCCAAATGCGAGCAGCAGAGGAAGGTATGCCCTACCAGACATTGATTGCAAGCGTCCTTCACAAGTATGCCAGCGGCCGACTTTTAGATACTTCATCACGTCCCACAACGCGCTCAACCGGGCGTGCAAAAAAGCTGCGTGCCGGTTAGTTGCATTCTGAAAAACAAAAGGGCGGCCAATGGCCGCCCTTTCTGCTTCTCTTACTATTGATTGCCCTTGCCTTTACCGTGGCCCTTGCCTTTACCATGCCCTTTGTCCTTGCCGCCACCCGGTTCGCCGTCCAGCCGGAAGTCACCCCGCTTCAGGGCGTGAAATTCCTTTGAACCGGGCTTGATGCCGAGGCTCTTGGCAATGACGCCCCAGCCTTTTCCCTTGTTGGCCTGGTAGGTTTTGAGCACCGTTTCAGGTGGTTTGCTGGTCATCTGGCCCAGTTGAAAGACCATGAAGGCGTCAGCCGGGGTATGCACCACTTCCAGCACGGCCTGGACCCTTGGCAGCGGGATGTTGAACTGTGCGCCTACCCGTGCCGAGAAGCCGTTCTGGTCGGCGCGGGCCTGAATGTTGAGATTGCTGAGGAAGCCGTCCAGCCCGCCGGAGGCCAGGGCCTGGCCGCAGAACAGGGTGAGTAACAGAAGGGTGAAAAAACACTTTTTCATGAATGTTCTCCTTGCGAAAGTTTGGTGCGCCATACGCTTTTGCTACAGTTTCAATACCGTCAGGCTTACCCCTTGCCCATGATACCGCGGATAGCGGCAGGCAGGTCGGCGGGCAGCATGATCATCTTGCTGTTCTGGGAGGTGGCCATTTTCTGCAGGGCGTTGACGTAACGGTCCCCCAGCAGGAAGACTGCCGGAAGATCACGGTCCTGGATGGCGGCGCTGATGTTGTTGATGGCCTGGGCCGATGCTTCGGCCAGCCTGATCTGGGCGTCCGCCTCGCGCTTGGCCGCCTCCAGCTTGCCGTCCGCCTCGCGGATCATGGCTTCGCGCCGCCCTTCAGCTTCAAGAATGGCCGCCTGCTTGAAGCGGTCGGCGCTGGCCTGCTGCTCCATGGCCTTTTGCATGGAATCGGACGGCTTGATATCCTGAATCTCTACTGACTGCACGTAGATACCCCAAGCAGCAACCTCCTTGGAGATGTTGTCCTGCAGGCGGGCCTTGATATGCTCCCGTTCGGACAGGGCGCTGTTTAAGTCCATCTGGCCGATGATGGCCCGCAGTGAGGTCATGACCAGATTCTGGATGGCGTATTCGTAGTTCTGAATCTCGTAGACAGCGCGGGTGGGGTCGGTGACCTTGATGAAGGCTACGGCGTTGGTGATGATCACGGCGTTGTCACGGGTGATTACCTCCTGAGAGCCGATGGCCAGCACATCCCCTTTGGTGGAAACCCGGTAGGCCACGTTATCGATGTAGGGGATGATGAAGTTCAGACCCGGCTTGAGGGTGACATGGAATTTCCCCAGCCGTTCCACCACCCACTCCTGGCCCTGGGGAACGGTCTTGACCCCGGCAAAGACGGTTGCGGCAACAGTGACAAACAGGACGGCAAAAACAAAGAACATAGCTGACATGGTGTTCCTCCTATACTATAGTTTGCGGACTTTCAGTATCTGGCCTTCAATATCGACCACCTGCACCGAATCCCCCACCTTCAACGGTTCTTCGGCATAGCAGGTCCATTCATCGGCTCCCAGGATCGATATGCGAAAGCGGACCGTTCCTTTCTGATAGGAATCATCGGTTCCGCGGATGATCATACCTGATTCGCCCACGATCCCTTCCTTGGAAAGACCGGCATGGGTGTGGTTTCCACGGTCCTTCAGGTATTTGAACCAGAAGACGGTACAAGCAACGGAGGTCAGCGCCCAGAGCAGCAGTTGCAACCAGTTGGGCATTGTCGGCACCATCAACAACAGCAGGCCGACCACCACAGCCCCAAGACCGAACCAGATGATGGTGAACGACGGAATGACCAACTCCAGTCCGATCAAAATAAATCCACCAATCAACCAATACCACCATTCTATCTGCATGATGCATCCTCCTCGTAAATACGATTGAAGGAAGTATAGCAGAATTCCGCACACCTGTGTGACAAGACCACATCCATCAAAAACAAGTTGCTTTTAGTCCTGTGGAATGGAATAATTACCACAATGCAAAGGAAGGAGGTGTACTCATGGAAATCAATGCAATAGCAGGCGCGAGCCAACTGATGCAATCCGCCAGTACTCAGCAGAGTTTGTCGGTGTCGATGGTTAAGATGAATTCGGAAATCCAGGAGCAGATGGCCAACATGATTGCCCAAAACTCCAAAAACGGTTCGCAACCGCCCAATAACCCTGACTACGGTTTTTCAACCTACGCCTGATTGATCAGACGGACTACCTGTAGTAACGAGACCGGCAAGAAAAGTGCCGGTCTCGTTTTTTGTGTAATCCGCGGCATGGTAGGAACTGCGCACGTACGGGCCGGACTCCACGTGGCTGAAGCCCAGCGCCAGGGCATACTGCCGCAGCGCATCAAACAGCTCAGGCCGGACAAACTCCACCACCGGTTGATGGCGGCGGCTGGGAGCAAGATACTGACCGATACTCAGGTAGCTGCACCCGACTGAGTGCAGATCACCCAGCACCGCACGCACCTCTTCAAGCGTCTCCCCCAACCCCAGCATAATCCCGGACTTCAGCGGAATGTCCGGCCATCCTTCCGTCACCCGGCGCAGCAGTTCCAACGAGCGGGCGTAGTCGGCTCCTGAACGGACCCCGTAGAGCCGGGGCACGGTTTCAACGTTGTGGGCCAGGATATCAGGGGCAACTGCCAGCACCGTTGCCAACGCCAACCGGTCTCCCTGAAAATCAGGTGCCAGCAGTTCCACGGCAGTCCGCGGGGATGCCAGCCGCACTGCCCGCACCGTCGCCGCATAATGGCCGGCCCCGCCATCGGGCAGGTCGTCGCGGGTAGGACTGGTGATCACCACATGGGAGAGCTTCAGGCGCAGCACCGCCTCGGCCACCCGGCGCGGCTCATCGGCATCAGGCGGTTGCGGGATGCCACCTTTCTCCACATTGCAGAAGCTGCACTGCCGGGTGCAGTCTTTACCGAGAATCAGGAAGGTAGCCTGGCCGCAGCTAAAACACTCAGCGATATTGGGACACAGCGCCTGCTGGCAAACCGTATTCAGCTCCAGTTCTCCCAGCAACCGGCGCATCTCCGCCTGTTCTTTCATATTGGCTTTTTTTTGCAGCCAATGCGGCTTTCTTTCGATCTTCACGGTTCTTCACCTTTCAGGTTCCACAACGGACTGCAATATTTTTCAACCATCAGCCGTTCCGCAGTGGCCTGTTCCTGCAGGCTCAAATCCTCCGCAACCAGATGTACGCCAAGGCAGCTGCCAAAACAGTCCGCCAGACGCTTCTTAAGCTGTCTCGCATCCTGCCGCACCCCTTCACGCTCCAGACAGGTCACCCGTTCCGCAATGTCCGGCGGCACGTCGCACAGGCAGGCGCTTCCTTCCTCAAGCCGATCCATAAGCGGGATGGAACCGTGCTGAAAAATCACCTCTCGCAGACGGCGCTGGGCATTGCCACCAATTTTGCGGCCATCCACCAAAATGTCATAGCTTTCCCGGCCGGCAAAACAAAAGGGCATCCGCCCTCCCAGACGCTCTCCGGCCGAGGCGCCATCCACGGCATAGTTGGCCGTAAGGCCCAGGCTGCGGTAAAAGTCCAGCAAAAAGGCGGTCAGCAGACGAAAGGAATCCTTGATTGAACTGGCAGGGGGAATCTGGCTGGGAGCACAGACCAGGGAATAGGTCAATTCATCGGCATGGAAGATGGCGCCGCCGCCGGTTATGCGGCGCACCACCGGCAGGCCGCGGTCACGGCAATGGTCAAGGTTCAACTCGTCAGCCTTTTGAAAACGGCCAATGGAAAGGGCCGCAGGCTCCCAGCCATACAAACGCAGCATCGGACGCGACACAGCAGGGGCAAAATGACGCAGCAACGTCTCATCAATAGCCATGTTTTCCGCTCCGGAGCGGGAACCGCTATCGATAAGGCGCCAGTGTGCAGCATCCTGCACACTCAATGCAGTGTTTCCGATTCGGGTATTCTGACAAGCGGACGTTTTTGTGGAGAAGATGGAAGATTCCAGTCAACGCTTTGCAAGAGATCACACAGTAAATTGTTAATGTTTGAAATCATGTCTACTGTGAATTTTATGGTGACTTTTTGTCCGGAGAGCAGATCAAAAGAGAACGATGCCTGATTTTTACTTTTGGTAATTTCCAGTTTTACCACCAAAAGCGGCTGTTCTCCCAAAGGATAGTGCGTGGCATTGTCGGCAAACTGGGTTGAGAAGTCACTTTTCGCCATTGTGGCTTCCTGGTCGAACTGCTCCAGAGCCCTGGCCACTGAAGGCGCATATATCTGTGGAGACAGATGTGTTGCCAATGCTTTTTCCGATTGCACAAGACCGGTCAGCATCCGCGCCACAACAGCACGGGTCAGCCAGAAACGCAATTCCGCCCCGTCAAGGGTGTTGATTCTCATCAACAAACGGTCTTCCAGCGGCACGTAGGAGATATTTACCTGATTGATTTGCATTACATATCAACCGCTACAGCAGACCTGCTGCTCACGGGCCGCCTTCGTTTCGTCCAGCCGGGTCACTGGCATGGTGCGCGGCATATCGGCAAAAGCAGCCGGATCGCTTTCGGCCAGACTGGCCGCCTCGATCATCACTTCAATGAAAGCATCCAGCGTCGCCTTGCTCTCAGTCTCGGTGGGCTCGATCATAATCGCCTCTTTCACAATCAACGGAAAATAAACCGTGGGCGGATGGTAGCCCTTGTCGATCAGAAACTTGGCGATATCAATGGCATGCACGCCGTGGGCAAGCTGTTTTGAGGCTGAGAAAACGCACTCGTGCATGCAGGTCAGATCAAAGGGCAGCTCATACCAGGGCTTCAGTCGTTCCTTAATGTAGTTGGCGTTCAGCACCGCTTGCTCCGAAACCTGCACAAGCCCCGCACGTCCCAGCATAAGCATGTAGGCATAGGCCTTGACCATGACACCGAAGTTACCGAAGAAGCTGGCGGTCCGACCGATGGTTGCCGGATTGTCCAGTTCAAGCAGCAAATCGCCGCTCTGTTCGTCAAGCACGATGCGGGGCATCGGCAGGAACGGCGCCAGCCCCTTCTTCACCCCCACCGGTCCGGCACCGGGACCGCCACCGCCGTGGGGGGTGCCGAAGGTCTTGTGCAGGTTGAGATGGATCACGTCAAAGCCCACATCCCCCGGCCGCACCTTGCCCATGATGGCGTTCAGGTTGGCGCCGTCGTAGTACATCAGGGCGTCAAAGCTGTGAGCAATATCGGCAATCTCCTTGATATGGGGATTGAACAGGCCCAGGGTATTGGGGCAGGTCATCATCACCGCCGCCACCTCATTGTTCATCGCCTGTTTGTACAGTTCCAGATCCATATCGCCGTAAGGGGCGGTCGGGATGGTGATGATCTCGTAGCCCACCATGGCTGCCGACGCCGGGTTGGTGCCGTGGGAGGAGTCCGGCACCACCACGTACTTTTTGCGGTTCCCCTTTGCCTTGTGATAGGCGGCGATGAGCATAATACCGGTCATCTCACCATGGGCTCCCGCCAGGGGCTGGGTGGTCACCTCATCCATGCCGGTGACGTCGGCCAGCCACTGCCCCAGATCGTAGAGCATACCCAGCGCCCCCTGGCAAACAGCGGACCCGCCGGGCAGCAGCGCGGTCATCGGATGCAGCGACGCAAAAAGGTTGGCCGCATTTTCCAGCACCTTGGCGTTGTATTTCATGGTACAGGAGCCAAGAGGATAAAAATTGGTGTCCACCGAGAAGTTACGGCGGGACAGGTTGGTGAAATGCCGTACCATGTCCAGCTCCGACACCTCCGGCAATGCCGCAACCTCGCTGCGCAGCAGATGAACCGGCAAGTGCGGAGCGAGGGGCACATCGGAAGTCGGCAGCATCACGCCTCGACGTCCCGGGACCGATTGTTCATAGATCAGTTGCATAGCGCCTCCTCCAGCATCCGTGCCAGCAGATCGATTTCAACCTTGCTGCGTTTTTCCGTCACTGTCACCACCAGCAGACTCTCCGCCCCTTCGTAGTACTGCCCCAGCGGCACACCGGCCGCTATCCCCTTCTCCAGCAGGGCTGCCACCACCGGAGCGGCCGGCTTGGGCAGGGAAACGGTAAATTCGTTGAAGGTGGGGGCGGTTTGCAGCACCGTCACACCAGGCACGGTAGCCAGCACACTCTTGGCATACTCCGCCTTGTCGCGGTTCAGACGGGCCAGATCCGCCAGGCCGGTTTTTCCGATGGCGGTCAGGAAGATCAGGCCGCGCAGGGCGCAAAGGGACTGGTTGCTGCAGATGTTGGAGGTGGCCTTGTGGCGCTTGATATGCTGTTCACGGGCCTGCAGGGTCAGCACGAAACCCCGCTTGCCGTTTTTGTCAACGGTCTCGCCCACGATCCGTCCCGGCATATTGCGGATGAACGCTTTGCGGGCGGCTATAAAACCGAATGAGGGACCGCCGAAGGAAAGCGGATTGCCCAGCGACTGGCCATCCCCCACGGCGATATCGGCACCCATTTCCGCCGGTGATTTCAGTATGCCCAGCGCAACCGGATACGCCGCAGTCACCAGCAGCCCCCCGGCGGCGTGAATCTCTTGCGCCACCGCGCTGAAATCCTCCACGCAGCCGAACATGTTGGGGTACTGCACCAGCACTGCAGCTGTGCGGTCGTCCAGTTCCGCAGCCAGCTCCTCACGGTTCAGCAGACCGTCCAGGGGCGCAAGCTCCACAATTTCCACATCCAGGTTGGCCAGGTAGGTGCGCAGCACCTTGCGGGCAAAGGGATTGATGCAGCCATCCACCAGCAGACGGTGGCGGTTGGTGACCCTGAGCGCCATCATGGCCCCTTCGGCCAGGGCGGTGGCTCCGTCATAGAGGGAGGCGTTGCTGACATCAAGTCCGGTCAGGCGGCAGATGGCGCTCTGGTACTCAAACAGAGCCTGCAAGGTTCCCTGGGAGCACTCCGGCTGATAGGGGGTGTAGGCGGTGTAGAACTCGGCCCGGCCAGCCAGGTGGTCCACCACCGCCGGGATAAGATGGTCATAAAAGCCGCCGCCGATGAAGAGGCTTAGATCTCGCTGATTATCCGCAGCGATCCCCTGCATTGCGGCAAAGGTTTCAAATTCGGACATGCCGGGCGGCAGGTTGAAGGTTTTGGCCCGCAACTCCGCAGGAATCGGGGCGAACAGTTCTTCAACGCTCTGCACACCGATGACAGCAAGCATCTCGCGCATTTCCTCTGGTGTATGGGGACAGTAATGGCTGCTCATAAAGATGCCCCCTACAGCGTTTTCAGGTAGTCCGTGTACTGTTCACGGGTCATAAGCTGGGCGACTTCCGCCGGATTGCTGATCTCCAGTTCCACCATCCAGGCTGCCTCCTCCGCAGACTCGTTCACCTTTTCCGGCTCGTTCTCCAGGGCGCTGTTCACCGCCTTGACCGTGCCGGAAAGCGGCGCATAGATATCACTGGCCGCCTTGACCGATTCAATGGCCGCCAGCACCTCGAACTGCTGCACCTGCTTGCCCACTGTCGGCAGCTCCACAAAGGTGACGTCCCCCAGTTCATGGGCCGCGTGACCACTGATGCCGATCCGGGCGATGGCGCCGTTAACCCGTGCCCACTCATGCTCTTTGGTAAAATAGATGTCCGCCATGTTTTTGTCCTTTCCATGCAGGTACTGTTAAAGGTATTTTTTCCAGCTTCATTAACTGCGCAGCGACCCCTGGTCGAAAAACGGCAAGCTACAGATCTCGGCCTCCATGACGGTCCGGTCCTGGGCAATGGTCAGGCGGGCACCGATTGCAGCATATGCCGGTTCCAGATAGCCCAGACCGATGCCGCAGCCCAACATGGGTGAAAAGACGCCGCTGGTCATTTCACCTATTCTGCGCTCTCCGTCAAAGATGCCGAAACCGTGGCGCGGCGCACGGCGTGACGTTACCTTGAAGGCAGCCTTGATCCGCCCCAACGCATGCTGTTGCTGTTGCAACAGCGCCGTCTTGCCCACAAACTCCTTGTCCATCTTGACAAATGCCGCAAGATCAGCCTCCAGTGGCGTGGTCTGCTCATCAATATCGCTGCCGTAGAGGGAATAGCCCACTTCCAGGCGCAGCACATCACGCGCGCCCAGACCGGCAGCTTTCACCCGCGGATCAGCCAGCAACCGATCCCAGAGCTCACCAACCGTGTCGGTCGGCAGGAATATCTCGTAGCCCAGTTCGCCGGTATAACCGGTGCGGCTGACAATGGCCGGACTGCCCAGCACCGTCTGCCGTACAAAGCGGAAATACGGTATTTCGGCAACCCAGCCACCCAGCAGGTCAACCAGCACCTCACGGGAGCGCGGCCCCTGCAGGTCCAGCTTGGCGGTGATCGAGGAAATATCCGTAAACTGCCCACCCCGCAAGCGGGATTGAATTACGTTGAAATCATTGGGGGCTGTGGCGGCATTCACCACGATCATCGCTTCATTCAGGCCAAGCCGGAATACAATCAGGTCGTCGATGATACCGCCCTGCTCATTAAGCAGAAAACCGTATTTTGAACGTCCCACCGGAATTGCTGTCACCGAAAAGGTAAACAGGTCTTCCAGACCGCCCGCCACAATGTCCCCCACAAAAAGAAACTCCCCCATATGACAGATGTCAAACAGCGCGGCCTGCTCACGGCACCAGCGATGCTCGGCGATGATCCCTTCGTATTGGATCGGCATATCCCAGCCGCCAAAGGGGGCCATCAGGGCACCCAGGGCCCGGTGACGGCTGTGCAGAGGAGTCAGTTGCAGCAGTTCGGCATGATCGGTCATGACAGTTCCTACCTTTTTTTCTTAGGTTTTCCGGATTTTCCGGCCAGCTTTTTTATATCGCCCACACGCATCTTCCAGCGCCCCTCTTCATGATCCAGGGTAAACTCGCGGCTCTGGCTGGCCTCTTCGCCAACTCCTGCCTCCATGCCCAGACGGGCAAAGATCTTGGCAGTGGTCTGTTTTTCATTTATCAGGCGAAAATCACGCAGTTTGGTGAAACAGCAGGCCGGACGGTTTTCAGCTTCCTTAAGAAAACGGACAAAGCGCTCCCTGGTCATGCCGCTGCGCTGGGAAAGGGAATCATAGAGGTGCTCAAAGCGGCCGTCGCGCCAAAGGTCAAGGGCATCGGAAACAGCCTGCTCCCTGGGGTCGCTACGCTGGTCGGCATATACTGAAGATACTGTGAAAAACAGAGGAGAGAAAAGAAGGAACAGCAGGATTACCAGACGTACCATCACGGCCTCCTTGGTCTGAACGGTAGGTCATGGTAGTGCATAGCACCGGCAGTGGCAACGATAAATTTTACGTTCACAGTGCATGGTCTGAACACTTGCTAATCCCGTGATATCAGGTATACATAGGAGCAGGGTAAGATACTGACAGTTCAGGAGTTTCGCCGATGAAAGACTACAACCAGACCTTGCAAAGCCTGCTTAACTTTGGCCTTGAAATCTCCCAGATCAAGGATATCGATGTCCTGTTGGAAAAAATACTGGGTGAGGCACGGGGCTTTACCGGCTGCGACGCCGGAACCATCTACGTCAAGGAAGGGGACTGGCTGTACGCCCGCTATTCGCAAAACGACACCCTGAACGTACAACTGGCCGAACACCGCAAGTCTGTGTACACCAACATTTCCATACCGGTGGACAACAGCTCCATAGCCGGCTATGTGGCTGCCACCGGCAAACCGCTCAACATCCCGGATGTTTACAGACTGGATACCAGTCTACCCTACTCCTTCAATCGCTCCTTTGACGCCATGACCGGTTACCGCACCATCTCGCAACTGGTGCTCCCACTGACCAGCATGCGGGGAGAAACCGTCGGGGTGCTGCAACTGATCAACGCCAAGGATGCGGACAAACGGGTTATTGCCTTTGACAACGACGATGCAAGCGGCATCAGCTATTTTGGCGTTACCGCCGCCAACGCCGTGGAGCGGGCCAAGATGACCCGCGAGATTATCCTGCGCATGAACCGCATGGCAGAACTGCGGGACCCCAAGGAAACCGGCCCCCACGTCAACCGGGTAGCCGCCTACTCAGTGGCACTGTATGAAAGCTGGGCCGCCCGCAAAGGACTGCCGCAACAAGAGGTGGACCGGACACGGGATATTCTGCGCATGGCGGCCATGTTGCACGATGTGGGCAAAGTGGCCATATCGGACAATATCCTGAAAAAACCGGGACGATTCACCCCGGAAGAATATGATGTCATGAAACTGCACACCGTCTACGGCGCCCGGCTTTTTCCCGACATCTATTCAGAATTGGACGAGTCGGCAGCGGATGTAGCGCTCAACCATCATGAGCGCTGGGATGGCAACGGTTATCCCGGGCATATCAGCCTGGCGACCCTTAAAGCCCTGCCGGGCTACGAAAAGGAGGACGGTACGGCACGGGGTAAAAAGGGAGAAGAGATTCCACTCTTCGGCCGGATTGTCGCCATTGCCGATGTCTATGACGCGCTTTCCAACCGCCGTTGCTACAAGGAAGCCTGGGATACCTCCGCCGTGCTGGAGGAACTGAAAAAAGACGCCGGCACCGCCTTTGACTCGCAATTGGTGGAGATATTCCTGGAAAACATCGACACCATACTCCAGATATCAGCCCAGTTCCCGGATGATTCCGACGCACATTGACGAGTGTCCTTGCCCGTCGCTACCTGGGTCTGGTCTGAACAAACAGGCTGTCCTCATACAACAGCGATCCTTGGCGTGCCGCCACCCCCTTGAAATAATCAACCAGATCAAAACCGTTGATGCTCTTCTGTGCCGCCAGTTCCTGCTGAATAACCTCGCGCCGTGCCAGGGAACGGGTACCGTCCATAAAGCTTTTTGCGGTCACCTTGTCTGAAATGGTCGGCAACGGCAGCGGACGCTCGCTGGCAAACAGCTTGACCAGATCAGTGCCAAAAGGTGGTTCCACAACGATCTCCCAACTATCCTGATCACCCGGCACTGTATGCACCCGTCCACTTGCCAGAGGAGTCCTCTGCTGACCATGTCCGGGGTAGAGCTGACTGACCTCGTTTTTGGCGTTGATGCCGTAAAGATACACATACAACGGTTTCATGGTCTGGATCAAAAACTGCACCCGCTCCCCGGCCCGGTAAACCTGAAAACGATCTCCTTTGGTGGTGTTCAATTTGACCATCTGCTGCACAGCCTGGCCGGACACATCAGCTACCGTAGCCAAAGCCCCGGCTGTAATGTTAGTTGTACTGTACGGAATAAGATTCCGCTCAATACTGTCATCAGCGCTGCCCAGTACCGTGCCTTTCAGATCTTTCAGGGTCATGGCCAGAACCACCCGCCCGGCCCCCTCAAGATAATACCCTTCAAGGACGGCATCAGCGCCACTGAACAGTGCTGCACTGCTCTCCAGATTTTTGGCCTCTTTAACCTTCGCCGCCAGCCCGCGGGTGTTGGAAAGTGAGCGGTTCACCGGTTGTTCATCCAGCACTTCAAACTGCTGGCTGTTCACTAGGGCGGTGCGGCTCTTGAGTGTCACAAACTCGGAAAACTCGCTGGCATACCGCCCTTTGCGTTCCACTACAGGGTTGATAAACACCTTCAGCCCTTTACGGTTGGCAGTCGTCTTCAGAATCAGCCGACTGACCCGGTTATCCAGTGAATCGCTGAAGCTGTCCTTGGGCAGCCTCTGCTGCGGCAGGGCGGCAGACAGACTTTTGCAACCGCTGTTGTCCTTTGCCGGACAATACTTCACAAAGA
>DIUT01000062.1:0-4676 GCA_002423105.1 Geobacter sp. UBA6151
TCCCCAACAGCAGCAGCACCAGCAGAGCCGTGACCACCAGGGCCTGCAAGGTATCGATCAGCAGAACTTTCGTACTCCGTTCCGCCCGATAGGCCGCCACCGCAGTCCTGATTTTCTCTGCATACTCCCGGGCCAGCTCTGCCCGTGCTTTACCGGCAATCCTGGCATCAGCGTCGGTCACGGTCATCAGCACCCGATCCTGCGCCACGATGTCGCTGGTTGTTTCGGCTTCAACAACGGTTATCCGATCCACCGCAATCAGCCGCTCACGAGCCAGCGTCTCCAGACGCCCGGATATAGCCTTAACCCGTTCCGACAGGGTAAAGGACAGCACTCCGGTGCCCAGCGTCAGCACCGGTTTTCCGGCAAGCAGCACCGGCTCTTCAGCAGGCGGCGCAAAAGCTGCCTTGACCGGCGTCGTTTTCGGCCCTTTGGGCGCCGCACTTACTGAAAACACCGGTATCAGCAGCATACAGAGCAGCAGTAAACACTGTTTAAAAATCATCTGGTGCGGTTCTCTCTTAGGTATCACTGTTCAGATTGTTGATGGACATGGCAGTGCCTTTGGCAATTTTATCTTTGGCGATTTCTCGTAAGCCTGTTCGCGGATAAAGAGAAGAAAGCGGCCACATATTTCATTCAGGGAGAGCTACATGTACCGGCGATATCCCTTCATTATTCATCCTCAAGACAGGAGGAGCCGGTATCAAAATAGGGGAGCATCAGATCCTCCATGCTGTGCAGTCCAACTTCACGCTCCAGGATATGCTGGGCGGCAAAGAGCACTCCATTGCCGAACGCCTCGCGGGAAATGGATTCATGGCGCAGACGCACCGTCTGGTAGGGAAAACCGAACAGTATCTCATGCACCCCGATGATGCCACCTGCCCTGACAACCTTGATATCATCTTCCGGCAGGGTTAATGCCTGGGCAATCTTCTTTGCTGTGCCGGAAATCTCCGGCTTGGCCTTGAAGTGCTCTTCAATGATTTCGATATCAGTGTAGGGAGCTATTTTCTTCAGTATTTTTGCGGCAATTATCAGAAAATTGATGCCAATAGTGATGTTGGGGGAGCAGACCACACGCGTCTTTTCCGCCAAATATTGCAGGTAGCTGATCCGCTCCGGCGGATAGGCCGATATGGCGCTGACCACGGCAACACCCATCTCCCGCGCTGCCTCACCATAATAAAGAATCCCCTCCTGGGATGAGAAATCAATGATCAGATCAACCGGCAACCGCTTCAGCAGATCCTGGGCCGGGTATTCCTCGATGGAGTAGATCAGGCCAGGTTCATGGGAATCAATACCCAAAAATTCAGGCACAGAACGATGTTCAAGCACATGGGTTTTTCGCAGAACCCACTGCAGATTAACCTCCGTGCTCTGCAAAAGGACGGAAGCAACCGCTTTGCCTGTTTTTCCGAATCCGATCAGGCCTACTTTCATATCATCTCCTTATTGTCTGGTAGTTGTCTCTGCTTGAAAAACGTCGGGACTTGCCCAAGGAGATGAATCAGCGTAATCCCGATATCCGGGTCATGATCGTTGAAAAGCCCTTCACGCAGGTTATTCCCGTTGATTTCTGCGCATCCTGCCACGCTTTTTCTCGACAATTTTTTGTACTGCGTCAATTACAGAAGCGTGCCGAAGTTTAAAGGTCACGTGGTCCAGTTCGCTGATCGGCATTCCGGTTGGCGCATTCAGTGACGCACTTTTTTGAGCTCCCAGTATCTGGCTGGGATAGATGCTGCGGTAACCTGCAATCAGGTAGCTGACCATACAAGCCAGAGCCGCGTAGGGAGCCATCTGCGCTCCAAACAGCTCTATTGCCATAACCGAAGCAGCTATGGGCGTATTGGCAGCCCCTGCCAGAAGCGCCACCATACCAATGGCCGAATAGGCCGCCAAATACTGTGGGTTAAATAGTTGAGCAAACAGGTTGCCGGCTGATGTGCCGACAAAGAAGATCGGCGTAACTACCCCGCCACTGCCACCGCTGCCCAACGTAATTGAGGTAGCAATACTTTTCCAGAACAAGGACGCAGCTGGTATGACCTCGCCATTAATCCCCCTGGCAAGCGTATCAAGCCCCAGCCCGAGATACAACGGTGAGACAAAACGCCCAATCATGACCAGCAGCAGACCGCCCAGGACAGCCTTGATCGACCAGTGCCAGCGCAACTTTTCAAAAAAACGGTCGCCATACTTCATGGTCTCAATCAGAAACAGGGCTACCAAGCCACACCAGACTCCCAGCATGATCACCTCAATCAGGCTCCAGCCGCTGAACAGCGGCATTGAGGGCAACAGCTCATGGGGATAGCTGCCCCCCAGATGCAGGGCCACATGATAACCGACAATGCCCGCCACAAAGCAGGGAAAGAGTACATCATAAAACATCTGGCCAAGCACCAGCACCTCAACACCAAAGAGAGCTCCGGCAACCGGCGTACCAAAAATTGTGGCAAAACCGGCGCTGATACCGCAGATCACCAGCTTGCGGCGATCAACGTCTCCCACCCGCAACAGATCGGCAAAGGCAGAAGCCAGACCGGCACCGATCTGGGCGGCCGGTCCTTCCTTGCCTGCTGAACCGCCACCAGCCAAAGTTATCACCGTAGCTACCAGCTTCACCGGTATCACCGCTAGCGACATCTTGCCCATCCGCTTATGCACTGCCTCGATCACTTTTTCCGTGCCATGTCCGGCAGCTTCAGGTGCAAGCCACCGTATCAGAGCACTGCTGATCAGGATAACCAGTGGCAAAAACAGATAGTAATTGGGCAAACCTGCTGCCTTGGCAGTGGCCCAATTGAGGGTACGCAGAAAAACAGTGGTGCCAGCCCCCACAAGAATACCAATGACGGCTGCATAGCAGGACCATTTGACAACACTGACAAACAAGGTGGCCTGCTCAGTGAGATGCTCTTTCATGACAAATCCTTTTCCCATCTCAATCAAATTCAGCTCAACGTCTCACAATGCGAAGCATGACAGCATTTCCGTTTTTAGTTCCCTTAACATATCTCTGAGAGATCAAGTCAGGGGTCACGTTCATTTCTTTCATCAGCCAGTGCATGACCATGTTAACCTGTCTGATGTTTCTTCGCCCTGACTGCTCCAGAACAAAACGATAGCCAACAGGGCCTTCAGGCAACAACCTGATAACAGCCAGGGCTTTGAGGGTTTCAGTGTCAAGCGCCTCCTGTTCCGTGAACCCCAGGGGTGGCAACAGCGGCGTAACCGTGATGTGCAGTTGAACCGGCAGCTCCAGGGCCTGCTCAAGCTGCCGGGCAAGGATCAGACGTTCATCGTTACTCAGCGGATAGTCCCGCCCCAGACGGGCGCTCACCAGCAGCGGTTCCTTCGGATTGCCAAAACCAAGCCGTATGTCTGAAACCGGAAATGGCGCAAGTGCCGAAGCCAGATTCTTTTCCGCTCTGCCCAGCAGACCACCCACTTTGGCGGCAATCTCCGCCGACGTTTCAACCCGTGGGGATTCTGGAGACACGGCAAACGCAGCGCCATTGTCCGGCAGCATGTCCGATGCAACCAGCACCTGCTCCAGATGCAGCTCCACCGGCACCATAAAGCCCGGCTTCAACTCTTCTTCGATCGCTTGCTCTGTTTTTCTATCAATCAGATTGACCGTATTGACCGAGGCCCTGACCAGCACTTTTTCTTTTTTTTGCTGGTAACTGAAGCTGGTCATACGGGACAGATCTTCCCGGTTCAGCTGTTTTTTCAAGGTCATCTCAATCCGGTTTTTCGCTTTAAGCTTCCTGAGATCCACAACCAGCGTATAGATCAACGGAATGGAGACCAGTGCCAGGATACCGGCAATAAACAGCAGACGGGTGCGCTGTGGATACTGGTGATTATCCACCTGGCTGCTCCTGAATCCCATGACAAAGAAGACCAGATCTGAGGTGAGGATAATGGCCACAAAGTTGGTGAAAAACAGCAGAAACCCGCCCAGACCCAGCATGATCTGTCCGGTGCCCAGGCCGTACCCGGCAACGCTTAAGGGGGGGATGACCGCTGTGGCAACGGCAACGCCGGTGGCGGTAATCAGGTAATTACGCTTGGTACATAGCGCCACGGCTCCCACAATTCCGGAGAGCATGGCCACAAACAGGTCATAGATGTTGGGGCGCACCCTGGCCAGAATTTCGGCGGTCGGCTCTTTCAAGGGGGATACCAGTGTAACTGCTGCGGTAACAACAACCGTCAGCACCACACTGACTGCAATCGTGCGAAAAGCCCGGCGGGCCAGGGGCAGGTCGCCAATGGTCAAGGCAAGGCCAGAGGAGATAATCGGCCCCATCAGCGGCGAAATCAGCATGGCGCCGATCACCACTGCCACGCTGTTGGTAAGAAGCCCGAAAAGTGCAATCAGGGCTGCCATCAAAAGCATCAGATAATAGACCCAGGAACGATCAACCCCGGTGGCCACTTCACGGATGACATCCCGGTGATTGACCATACCGGTCTTGAGCGCCAGATAATCTTTCAGTTTTTTAATCTGATACTTCATGCGGATGTTATTCATTAAAGATTCTCCCACAGGCCTCTTGCAAGGTGTAGTTATTGCCAGACTGTCCAACCCGCCCTGTTCTCCAGTTCCGCAATCAGTTCCGGACAGTGCAGGTCAGTGCGCGCACGCAGAGCCA
>DIUT01000062.1:4774-22663 GCA_002423105.1 Geobacter sp. UBA6151
AAAAACAGCATGACGTGACGGGCCGGGCTTAAGAAAAGGTCGGCCGCCTTGGCATGCACCAGCAGACGATGATCAGCCACCAGGGCTTCCTGCAAGGGTCCGGGATCAGACGGTTTTAGTCTGCGGGCAAGATAGGCGGCCTGCTGCACACCCTTTTCCTGCCCCTGCCATGATCTGGCCAGATACCAGATGGACGGAGTGTCGTGGTTGCCCATCATGATCCAGTCCTGCGGATCTGCATTCTCGCTCAGATAGACATCCTTCGGGTTATCAGGATCTGCTTTTTGCGTCACCCTGAAGCGTCCAAGACCGTGGCGCAGACGCACCTGTCTCAAGGGGAGCGGTTCGGTGGAGAGCACTTCGCAGAGGATATCCTCCTTCTGCCTGCCGTTTGCCAGCACCTGCTCCATCAGGGCGTCCATTATCAGGGCATAGCGGTCCTCCTGCTCAGGCGTAAGACGCTGTATCCAGTCGTCGGCGTAACGGGGGCAAGCGCGGTTGAGCTGATCGGGAAGCACGATTGCGTAGTGGGCAAGTTCGGGATGGTCAGGGAGATCCGGAGAGGAAAAAAGACGAGCACCGTTTTGCACCCCGTGGAACGGATCGGGATCGTCAGCACGATAGACCCAGGGGCAGACAAGACCATGGGGATGATCCAGACGCAGACCATCAAATTCGACAAGCATCTTGCCCAGACGTTCTGCAACCATCTTCAGCACCGGGCCGGGGTTTCCGCCTGCATCCAGGTATTGGGACGGATCCAGCACCTGATAACTCCACGGCTGCCCCTCAAGCGTGGTGCGACTGGATGGCGCTCCCAGATAATAGTTGCGCAACAACAGGCTCTGCAAACTCCAGGTGTCACACAGGGAGAAACCCACTTGCAGATCGCCGTAGAGCTTCAATCCCAGAGCCTGCATGCGGTCACGGAAAGCACGGTGTTGCCGCAGTAGAAGCTGCTGCGCCAGAACATAGCGCTCCAATCGCAGGGAATAGCGTTCTTCAATCACCTTGCGGCGCAGATTACAGGCAGCTTCACTACCGGCAGGAGGCGCACAGAGCACCCGGTCAAGCATCGCTTCACCTTCCCGGGGCCAGTGCTGCCAGGAAAGAGCGCCATGTTCCTGGGTCAACGCATCGTACAGCGCGTCATCGCGCAGCCAACGGGCAGAACTGCGGAGTTCCCTGATCTCTTTTTCAAGCAGGATGGCGCGGGAATTATGCTGTTTCAGCAGCGCCCGATAGCTGGACTGCGCCTCGTCCAAGGCATTGGCATAGCTGTCGAACGCATGACCATAGGCTACCCGCCCGCCTTCAGGGTACGGATTGGCAGCCAGGATCGCTTCCCAGCGGTTGCGGCTTAACAACCCCTGATCAACCAGGTTTTTCAGATCCAACGAGAGAATACTGCGGGAAAAAAGTGTGCCGTCATAGGGCGAGGGGTTACCGGGCGTGGTCTGCCCCTGCGGGCCAAGTTGCAGACCGGTAAAGCCGAGCATGCGCGCAAAAAGCGCCAGGGCATGACCACCAGCGCCATAGGGAGTGCCACGTCCGGTATCTTCGCCTGCACAAGCGGGAAAACTGGCATCGTGCACCGCCAGAAGAAGGTCGGTCTTGTCAAGCAATCCCAATGCTTCAGTAATTGCGTTATCAGACATACCGGATGGCCTCCCTCATTGCCCTATTCGTCCTTGCTCCTGCGGTTGCGTGGCCACCATAGATCGATAAGTTCAGCAGCAGCTTGCCTGCCACCCAGGCCAAAGGCCAAAGCCAGTGCAAATACAACACCGGCAAGGATAATCAGAAAGCTTTGCTGGACAATATAGCCACCCACATTAACCTGTTCCAGCGCAATCAGCACCACAAAGGTCATGATGGCATATTTTGCCAGCTTGCCCAGCAACTCCGCATCCTGCAAGGCGATATTCTTGCAGTAGGCAACCACCGCATTGCCGACAAAACGGGCAAAATAACCACCAAAAGCCAGAATCAGAATGGCTATGATCACTTTGGGAACAAAGCGCACTACCTCTCCCAGAAGACCGGTTATATAGGTGAGCCCCAGACTGTTGCAACCGATCACCAGAGCAGTCAGAATGACCAGCCAGTAGGCGAGCAGCCCCACAATACCGGTGGTATCGGTCTCAATACCCCCCTGCTTCATAAAATATTCAAGACCGGCACGCTCGGTGAGGATATTGAAATTTATTGCACGCAGCCCTTTGATGATGGCCAGCTTCACCAGCTTGGCCAGCAGCCAGCCCACCAGCAGCACACCAATAGCCAGCGCAAACTTTGGCAGAAAAGCGGCGACCTGGAGCATGATTTCCCGAACAGATGCAATGGTAATGTCCATGTTTTGCATATCAGTCTCCTTTTTCAGCGCATAAAGCCAGCACACCTTGCAGCGGGACGTTGATCCAGTCCGGACGGTTGCCAATCTCGTAACGCAGCTCATACAGCGCTTTTTCAAGCTCAAACAACTCTATCAGCCCACGTACTTCCCCAAAATCACCGCACAGACCGCTATCTTTGGTAGCGTCCTGATAGGCTGCCAGGAACATCTCACGTACTTCATGCAGCCAGGTTTGAGCGTAGGGAGCAAGCCTGGCCCGATCTTCCTCGCTATAGCAATCACGTAACAAAGCGCTCCAGCGGGCATAATCGAAAGAACGTAACATCCCGGCGACATCGCGTAGCGAGGAGTGCTTTGCGCGGCGTTCGGCCAGCGAGCGCGCCGGTTCGCCTTCAAAGTCAATAATAATGAAGTCGTTGTTTTGCACCAGTACCTGCCCCAGATGGTAGTCTCCATGATAGCGGGTCTTGATGCACGCTCCCGACGGCATGACACATGCCTCAATGACCGCGGACAACCGCTTGCGCTGCTCGAGCAACAGACTGGCATCAGCCTGTGCTGTCGCAGGAAGCTGTGCTAGCTGCTGCTCCAGCAGCGCACAGGTGGTCAGAACATCGTCCTGCACACGCTGTTTCCAGTCCACAAGGTCGGCAGGCGTCAATGGCTCCGGATCAAAGGCTTCATCCCCCGTACGCAGCGTCAAAGCCTTGTGCAATTCTGCCGTACGTTCGCCCAGTGCCAGCACCAGCGACAGGAAAGCGCCATGAACATCCTCATGGGGCTCATCCACGGCATCAAGCAGAGTTTCAAAGGTGCGCTCAAGATAGGCCAGCGTATATGACCAGCCGTCTCCCTGGTTCACAACATGCCCCTGCAACAGTGCCAGACAGGTGGGCGTGCCGTCGGCAGCGATATATTCAATTATTCCCGCAACCGGCACACAGTTGGCAAAATGGGCAACCTCAGTCAAGAAACGCCCCATTTCAAACTCAGGATTCACTCCGGTCCGCAGATTGCGGTACCCCTTGAGAAACAGGCTGTCCCCCAGCGTCACCACTGTATTGCTGCCCTGAAACTTGGGACGTTCCAGCGGCAGACTGGCAAGCAGGTCGTCAGAAATATCACGACAGACAGCGGTGGGAGTAAAGCGCACCTGCCCCTTGCTGCACGGCAGGACGGTTCCGGCAACCAGTGCCCGCACCAGTTCTCGGCAAAACACCTCGTCACTAAAACCGTCCGCCAAAAGCCCCACCTGCGATTGCTGACGCACCCGGGCCAGCGTGGCGGCAGACAGCAAGCGCACCTGGTCTTCATCGCTGTCTCCCCAGGCTATGACCATCGGCAGAAAACAGGCGCTGTGGCCCGAAGCTGTTTCAACCTGCAAGAGTGCCAGCAACCAGGAGCTGTCCGGCCCCCAAACTGTCCAGTCGTTTAATAGCGCACGACTGATCGGCTCCCCCTTGTGCGCATACCAGCGCTGGGTGGCTATGTACCGGGGCAGGGTTTCGGTTTCAAACTGGCTGCGCAGTTTTTCAGCCATACGGATACGCCAGGGCACCACACGGTCGCGGAAAAAACTGGTCCAGCCATCGAAAAGCACCAGCACCGGACGATCTTCAGGAGCAAGACGATCTTCATGCCAGCGGGGCACCTCAGTATCAGCCGAGAGACGGAACCAGTAAAAACCGCAGGCAGGCAGGGTAAGCAGGTAGGGAAGTTCACCAACTGGCGGAAAAGCGGTACGCCCCATCATCTCCAGCGGAACCCGTCCGCGATAAGCGGAAAGATCCAGTTCCACCGGTTGTGCCGAGCGCCCCAGATTGGCTACACAGAGAATGGTCTCCTCGCCGTACTCCCGCAAGTAAGCCAGAATCTTGCGGTTGCCGGGATTGAGAAACGACAGTCGCCCCCGCCCGAAGGCCTTGCTGGTCTTACGCACCGCCAGCATCCGCCGCATCCAGTTGAGCAGTGATGATGGCGCCCGCATCTGAGCTTCCACATTCGTAGACTCATAGCCATAGACCGGATCCATGATCGGCGGCAGGTATAAACGCTGGGGATCGGCGCGGGAAAAACCGGCGTTGCGGTCAGGAGACCACTGCATCGGGGTGCGCACACCATCCCGGTCACCCAGAAAAATATTGTCACCCATCCCGATCTCGTCGCCATAGTAGATGATCGGCGAACCGGGCATGGACAACAGGAGACTGTTCATCAGCTTGATCCGGTCCCGGTCATTTTCCATCAGCGGGGCAAGCCGCCGCCGGATACCCAGGTTGATGCGGGCGCGTGGGTCAGCGGCATACATGCGGTACATGTAATCACGCTCTTTGCTGGTCACCATTTCCAGGGTCAGCTCATCGTGATTACGCAGAAAAATCGCCCACTGGCAGTTTTCCGGTATCTCCGGCGTCTGCTGCATGATCTCCACCACCGGGTGCCGGTCTTCCTGGGCCATGGCCATGTAGATCCTGGGCATCAGGGGAAAGTGGTAAGCCATTTGGCACTCGTTGCCATCGCCAAAATATTCCCGCACATCCTCCGGCCACTGGTTTGCCTCGGCCAGCAACAACCGGTTCTGATAATGGGTGTCAATACAGGCACGAATCTGCCGGATAATTTCATGGGTTTCCGGCAGGTTTTCGTTGCTGGTCCCTTCACGCTCACACAGGTAGGGAATGGCATCAAGCCTGAAGCCGTCCACTCCCATATCCAGCCAGAAACGCATGACGCGCAAAATCGCCTTCAGCACTTTCGGATTATCAAAGTTAAGGTCTGGCTGATGACTGAAAAAACGGTGCCAGTAATAGGCCTTGGCTACCGGGTCCCAGGTCCAGTTTGATTTTTCGGTGTCAGTAAAGATAATACGCGTATTTTTGTACTTCTGGTCGCTGTCGCTCCAGACATAAAAATCACGCTTGGAAGAGCCGGGCGGAGCAAGCCGTGCCGCCTGAAACCAGGGATGCTGATCCGAGGTATGGTTGACAACCAGCTCGGTGATAATCCGCAAATCCCGCCGATGGGCCTCACGTATCAACAGGCGCAGGTCGTTACGGGTTCCATACTGCGGATGCACGTTGTGATAGTCGGCAACATCATAGCCGTCATCGCGCATGGGAGAGGGATAGAACGGCAACAGCCAGATGGTGTTGACCCCCAGATCACGCACATAATCAAGCTTTTCTATCAGCCCGGGAAAATCACCGAGACCATCCTGGTTTGAGTCAAAAAAAGCCTTGACGTGCAGTTGGTAGACAACGGCATCTTTGTACCAGAGCGCTTCGCTCTGCAACGATGATTCATACACTTTATCTCTGTTGTCCATACATAGCTCCATGCCTGCAATGAAAGGTCTCAGACAATCCTCTCCAGCAAAGCCACTGGAAACTCCGCAAAAACCTTTTCAAGGGCAAGGCCTGACTGGCCGTCATGCTCATCAAGGGCCACCACCTCTCCGGTAAAAACATTGCGATAGCGGCTTGCGGCAGGGTCAAACGGTTGCAGCACCCTGGTATCCTGCCAGACTTCTGGGCCAATGGGCAAAGCGGTGCCATTGTTTGTCAGCCTGGCAAACAAACGCGGCACAACAACCAGCGCTGAATTATTGTTGTCTGAACGCTCAAAGGCGCAGACATGCTCTTTGTATCCGCCCTCAACCGTAAGCGGCAGGTATCTGCCGGACTCAAACAAAGCACGCTTCTGTTTACGAAAATTAAGCGCCTTGCAGGTCAGAAACAGCTTTATCCGGCCATCTGTGCGGGTGGCAAGCAGTTCCCTGACCGTTGCCAACAGTCCGCTATCCGCTTCCAGAGCAGCCACTTCTGCAAGCAGTTTCTTTCTCAAGGCAAAATCAACCGGGCGACGGTTGTCCGGGTCTACAAGGCTTAAGTCCCACAGCTCATTGCCCTGATAGAAGTCCGGGATGCCTGGCGAAGCGATCTTCAGCAGCGTCTGAGAAAGTGAGTTGAAGATGCCACAGTCAGATGTCAGTTTCTGGAATGCACAGAAGTCGTCAATAAAACGGTTGTGACTGGAGGGGGTAAGGATGGAGTCAATGAAGTACAGCGCCGCATCCTCATGCAGAGAGTCCGGGTTAATCCAACTCGTATGCACCTTGGCTTCCCGCATAGCCTTGAGCATATATCCCTTTACCCTGTCGCGGAAGCGGTCAAACTCGCCGGTATCCGGCCCGCTGAACGGCCAGGCTCCCACCAGGGTCTGATAGAGCAGATACTCTTCGTTGCGGCTGGGGGACGGTTTGCCGTTAACCGTCATCTTTAACTTGCGGTTCTGCCGACCCCAGCGCATAAGCCCTTCACGCCAGAGTTCCGGTATTTCGGAAAGCACGTTAATCCTGGCCCGCACATCTTCGCTGCGTTTGGTGTCATGGGTGGATGTGGCCAGCATGGCCTGCGGCCGACTCTTGCAACGTTCCATATTTTGGCCATGAAACGCCTCCAGCGTGATGCCGAAACGCTCCGGGCTGCCGCCCACTTCATTCAGGGAGGCCAGACGGTTGTAAACATAAAACGTGGTATCCTCCACCCCCTTGGCCATGATCGGACCGCTTATCTGCTGAAAACGCTTCACAAAATCCAACCATAAGTTTTTATCTGTATCAGACAGGTTGTCAGGAAAACGGAGCAGCAGTACGTCACGGATAAAATCAAAGACCGAGCTGCTGATGGCCGGATTCTGCCGTCTGGCCTTACCAACTGCTGATTCAACGTACTGCACATCACGCTCGGCGACGTGAAAACTGTTGGTGTAGGTTCGGTAGACCGGAAAACAGGCGATCAGCTCTACAATTGCACGGGTCAGGCTGTTCAGGGTAAAGTCGCGGGTATGGCGGTTTTGCTCGGAGATGATATTCAGGTAGTGCCCGAGCATATTTATTTCACTGGACAGGGAAACCTGCATCACCAGTTTTTTCTTCTGGTACATCACATCAGGCAAGTCAATGCGGTGCTGCACAAAACGGTTGTAGATGGTCTCAAAGGTTCTGGCATTGGAGGTTTGTACAAACAAGCCGTTCACCTGATTGGCAAAGTCATAGCCGGTGGTGCCGAAAACCGGCCAGTTTTCCGGCAGTTTTTCAGCTTTCAGCAGAATCTTTTCACCTATGATGAAAAACGGTTTGTGGCCAGGATTTGATTCAAGAACTTTTTCATACATTTCCCTAATGTTTTCTGACTGTTCCAGCTCATTTTCTTTGAACAACTCTGTATTTTGGCCGAACAGTTGCACAAAGCAGCCGTACTGAAGGCGCTTCAGATACTCTGCAGGGTCTAGCAAGCCGTCAGCATGGTCAATGCGCAGGCCACTGATCTTCCCTTCCCGCACCAGCCGGAAGATCAGGCTGTGGGTCTGCTCAAAGACCTCCGGATCCTCAACCCTGATGGCGCCCAGAGAATTGATGTCAAAGAAGCGGCGATAGTTGATCTCCTCTGTGGCAACCCGCCAGTGGGAGATACGAAATACCTGTTCACGAATCAGCTCATCCAGCAGGTCAAAACTAGATGAATTACCTCGTGTTCCATTAAACAATACCAGGTTGCCATCAATGAATTCTTTGATTGCGCTGCTGTTCTGATACAGATTCCAGAGGCGGCGCTTGACCACCTCCTTTTCCCGATAGCGCTCGGCTATCTTTTCAGGATCCTGTTCCGTTATGGCTGGCAGATGCCGCAGGGCGGTGATAATACTCATCAACTCCTGAAACTGGGGCGTATCATCCGGCAGTGCCTGTTCCAGGGTTTCAATGGCGTGGGTCAGGAGATTGACGTAGGTCTTGGGAATAATCGGAAACTTGTGCTCATAGTAATAAAGGAAAAACGCCCCCTCTTCCAAAGCAATCCGCAGTTCGCCGTTTTCCAGCACCTTGCCGTACTGGTCGCCCAACACGGGAATCAGTATCTTATTTTCCAGCTCTTTTTTGACAGGATGCCAGTCGATATCAAAAAAAGCGGCATGCTGCGCACTGGGGCCATTTTCCAGCAGATCCATCCAGTACGCATTGCCCTGCCCTTCAATGCACATATGGTTCGGCACGATATCCAGAATCAGCCCCATAGCATGCTGTTTCAGCTCGGCAACCAGCGCATCGAACTCATCTTCCGTGCCAATTTCCGGGTTAAGGGTGCCCTGATCCAGAATATCATAGCCATGCTGACTCCCCGCCCGCGCCTTGAAACAGGGAGACGAATAGAGGTCGGTGATGCCCAGATCATGCAGATAGCCGACTATGCCCCGCGCATCAGCAAAAACAAACTGTGCGTTCAGTTGCAGCCGGTAGGTTGCCGCCGGTATTCGCAGTCCTTTCAGGGTCATACCTCCTCCGCTGGATAAAGCTCACTGCAGGGCACAAAATAAAGCAATTCGCCAAGCCGGACAAACATGGCCAGTTCGGCTGGCTGAAGCTGCATACACTCGGCTTTCAAACGCTGCACAACCTCCCAGAACCTGTTCTGGGTCAACCACAGATTAACCTCCAGCGTCAGCAATTGCAGAGATTCCAGTAACAGAATCAGCTCTGTCTGCAACTCCTCATCCTGAGGATTGTCCAGTAACCGGGCCATGGTCTGTTCAATTCTGCGACGCACCAGAAACTCTAGCGCCACACAGTCTACCTCTACGTTCCACTCTCTGAGTTCTGCAATAATCTCTTGCAGGCGCTTCAGATCCAGCGGCTCGTCAACAAACAACCGCTGCAGCGCAAGGTTGAGCGCTGTTTCCGCAGTGGTAAGAAACCGATGGGGCAGCGGCATACCGGTGTCCCGCACAAATCCCATCAGACTTCTGTTGTTTTCGTAAAGCGCCGAGAATTTATCCTCAAACTCCTGCAGGGATCCGGTGATGATCTGCTTGAGAATCTGGCGCTGTTCATCCAGGAAAAGATCCTTTAACGAGTAAGTGTGCATACCGAAATAAACATCCATCAATCTGATGATATGGGCAAAATCCGCTACGCTGAACGCTGTCGTCACATCATCTTTCATGGACTGATAGGCTTCTTCTCCTATAAATGAACGGACACCGCAGTTAAGGGCTTGCCCACCAAAATAGAGGGTGCAGAAGCTTATCCTATCAGCTCTGCCATTTATTGAAGAACGAATAAACACCCTGCCAACTGACAGACGCAACTGCGCCGACTGCAGTTGCAGAAAATCCTCCCGCCAGACCTGGTAGCTGAACACCTCTGTTTCATCACCGTAGTCCTCAAAAATAGAGCTGACAGCATAGTGGGCCCCGACCCTGATCAGGTCTATCATGGCAGTTTTAACAAAGTTCCGGTACAGGTCTGCACCGTTTCCTAACCTCTTAATATTACTTTCTGCGCCGCTCAGTTCCTCCAGAAACACGGTCTCGATATCGGCCTCGCAATAACACTCGGCAAGCTGGATGGCCCTGGCGGCATACTGGAGTATCTGTACCGTTTCAAGGCCGGACAACTCATCAAAAAACCATCCGCAACTGGTCTGCATCAGCATGGCATGGCGCTGCAACTCCATCATGCTCAGAACAGCCACCATCTCATCGTCATCAAGGGGCTGCCGCCGGGCATGCCTGTCCAAAAATACCGCAAGGTTTTCATCAGACCGGTCAAGAATGACCCAGATATACTCATTGCGGGCCAGCTCCGGATCACGCAGATAACGACCAGCAACCTGGCGGTAACAGGACGACAGGCGCTCACCAAGGCTATCCAGTGCCTGACGGAGCGGTTGTCGCCACTTCTGATTCCAGCCACTGTTCCCACCTGAATTGCAGCCGCAATCGTTCCGCCAGCGTTCTACCCCGTGCAGACAGCTCCATGAGCTGTTCTCAACAATCTGCGCCTCGTATTCCGGCGGATGCAGGGCCAGGTATTCACCATAATTGGTTAAGCGGGCCCGATCGCCCTCTTCAATCAGGTTGAGGGCATGGCCCAGAGCCATCTCACCAAAGCGGCTGTGATGTCCGTAGGATTCTCCATCGGTGGCAATATGGCACAACTGGGCATGGCTGCGGTAGGGTGCAAAGCCAGAGGTCAGGCGGGCGGCAAACTGTTCACCACTGCCGAGCAGCTTTTCAAAGGCTACAGCCTGGGAGATGGGACCGTCATAAAAGAACAGATTGATGCTGTTTCCTGAGGGAAGCTTGCAAAGATAGGCTCTGGAAGGATCAATGCGCGCGCCACTGACATCCTGCCAGTCGCTGTCCCCGATTTTGCGCACCCCCTTCGCCTGGTGGGGCGCAAGAATGGTAAAAGAGATGCCTGCCTCCGCCACAACCTCAAGGGTCTCGGTATCCACGGCGGTTTCAGCAAGCCAGATCCCTTCCGGAAACCGTTTGAAGCGATGTTCAAAATCCCGTATTCCCCATAAAACCTGGGTTTTCTTGTCCCGCCGGGTTGCCAGCGGCATAATCAGATGATTGTAAACCTGGGCCAACGCAGCCCCGTGGCCGGAACGCCAGACCATGCTCTGCCGATCTGCCTCAAGAATCGCCTGGTAGGTATCAGGGGAATATTTTTCCATCCAGGAAAGCAGGGTCGGGCCAAAATTGAAGCTGATTCTGGCGTAGTTACTGATAATGCACTCAATACGGCCATTGCCGTCGAGCTTGCGTGAGGCGGTATTTGGGGCATAGCACTCGGCGGTGATCCGCTCATTCCAGTCGTGGTAGGGGTAGGCTGAATCCTGGATCTCAATCGCCTCCAGCCAGGGATTTTCACGTGGCGGCTGGTAAAAATGGCCGTGTATGCAGATGTAACGCTCCATCGTTTACTCCTTGCAGGTGTGAAAAACCAGGACGCCAAAAGGAGCAAGCGTCGGAACTGTTTCTTTAGTATCAGAGTCCAGCAACAGACGCAAAGCGCCTTCATACGTTGGCAGACGAATTGTCCGGCGTTGATCACTGAAATTAAAAAAGCTGATGAGTTGGCCGGAAGCCGTACTGCGGACAATGGTCAGCACGCGTTCATCGTCCATGGCACTCACCTCCAACGCCTCTCTGCCAAGCCGAAAAAACTGCCCGTACTCCTTGCGCAGACTGATCAACCGACAATAGAAGTCAAAAATCCGCTGATGCTCACCCTGAAGGCGGAGCTCCGGATTCAATTTGCCCGATAAAAAGGTCGCCTCATCCTGGGGATCAGGCGGAGTCCCCTCTGCTGCAAAGGAGGCAAATTCCTCTCTCCGCCCGTGACGCACCGCCTCAACCAGATGTTCGTCTCCGTGACTGATAAAGTAGGGAAACGGAGCGGTTTCGCCGTACTCTTCCCCCATGAACAGCAGCGGAATAGACGGCGACAGAATCACTGCGGCGGCAGCCAGCATCAACTGCTCCGTAGTCAGGTGCTCTCCAGGGCGCTCACCACGCATCCGGTTGCCTATCTGATCATGGTTCTGGGAAAAGACCACCATCCGTTCTGGATGGATATGAGCTGATGACGAGCCATGACGACGACGCCTGAACGTTGAGTACTGGCCGGAAAGCACAAAACCTTCCCGGAAACTTTTCACCAGGGAGCTGAAATCGCCAAAATCGCCGTAGTAACCGGCACGGTCATTGGTGAGACAGGTGCGCAAGGCATGGTGAAAATCATCGTTCCACTGGGCATCCAGACCATAGCCGCCATATTGTGTGGTTGTCACCAGACGCGCATCGTTCTGGTCGCTTTCAGCAATCACCTGCACCCGGCGGCCCAGGGCCGCCCCCCGCTCATGCACCGCCTCAGTCAGCTCCTGCAAAATATGCCGCGCGCCGAAATCATAGATGCCGTGGACGGCATCAAGCCGCAGGCCGTCAATATGGTACTCGGTTATCCAGTGCAGCGCGTTTGTGATGAAGTAGTGGCGCACCTGATCACTGTCCGGCCCGTCAAAATTCACGGCATCCCCCCAGGGGGTACGATAGTGGTCGGTAAAGTAGGGGCCAAAGGCATGCAGGTAGTTGCCTTCCGGCCCCAGATGGTTGTAGACCACATCCAGGATCACGGCCAGCCCCCGGGCATGGCAGGCATCCACCAGACGTTTCAGACCGTCAACACCGCCGTAGCTGTTCTGTGGGGAAAATATGAAGGTGCCGTCATAGCCCCAGTTGCGCTCACCCGGAAACTGGGCCACCGGCATCAGCTCAATGCCGGTTATGCCCAGCTCGCACAGGTAGTCAAGACGGCTGATTGCGGCATCAAAGGTACCGGCAGGGGTAAAGGTTCCCAGATGCAGCTCATAGATGATCAGCTCATCCTGCGCACGACCCTGCCAGGAGCTGTCCTGCCAGTGATGACTGCATGGATCAACCAGCGCTGAAGGGCCGTGCACCCCTTGGGGCTGCCAGCGGGAAGCCGGATCAGGTCGACGGATCGTGCCATCCAGCAGGTACCAGTAGCATGACCCTGCTTCCAAGCCATCTACGACAACGCTGAAATAGCCGTATTCTTCTCCCACAAGCTGCACAGGCAGCAGATCGTTATCCGGAAACAGCAACTCCACGCGCTCTGCCAGAGGAGCCCAAACCCTGAAGATGCCAGAACCGCCGGGCAGCAGCGTGGCACCGATATCCAGCGTATAATCGTCAGCATGTCCCATGCTTCAGCCACTCCTTTGCAAGAAAAGGGTCTGTGTAGGATATGCAAACTCGATACCTTCTTCGGCAAACTGGCGGAACATTTCCTGGTTTATCCGCTCCTGCACATCCATGTAAGTGTTGTAATCCGGTTGGGTTACAAAATAGACTACCTCAAAGTTCAATGAAAAGTCGCCGTACTCCTTGAAGTGAACCCGATCAAGGCGGGCATGTTCTTCCTCTCTGATTATCTTGCTGACAATTTCCTTAATGGCTTTAAGCTTTTCCAACGATGTCTGATAGATGACACCAAAACCGAATAAGATGCGCCGCTCCGACATCCGCTTGTNNTCAGACTGCGAATTCGTGTAGTTTTCAGACCTATATGTTCAATGGTTCCGGCATGGGAGTCTATGACGATAAAGTCGCCAATGATAAAAGGCTTATCCAAAACGATGGACAAAGAAGCCAGCAGGTCGCCCAGTATGTTCTGCACCGCCAGCGCAACCGCAATGCCGCCGATTCCCAAACCAGCCACCAGACCGGTGATATTGACCCCAAGGTTACCCAATATCATTAACAGAATAACTGCCCACAAACAGATGCGTACCATAAAACCCAAAAACGTAATGGTGGTGACACTGGAACTGTCCTGATCCATCCGTTTTTTAATATTTCGGTCAAGCCAGAATGAAAAACCGGTGCTTGCCCAAAGCCCGGCCTGAAGGATCAGTACAAGCATGACAGCTTTCATCAAGTGCGCTTCTGTTGAAGGTTTTAGCGTAACTACCGTGGAGGCAAGGTAAGCAGAGATGAGGATCAGCGTGAAAAACTTTGTGCTTTTAAGCATTGCAACAACAAGGTCATCAATCTGCGTCTCTGTCTTCTCTGCTATTCTGGAAAGTCTGCTGATGGCCAGAGAATGAACTGTTTTTAATATAATAAAGGCAATGATCAGGATGCCTGATGCGACAAGCCAGGTCTGAATAGTATTTCCAAGGCATATTTTTCCCAGTAGTTCCATCTTTCCATCCTTTCCGTAAGATTCTCTGCTGCAATCTCAATGTTAGCTATGTAGGGGTTGCGGGACCAAATGGTCTGCGCACAGAACCTTTGCCATTAACTGCATTCCATCGTCCACACAGACAAACTGTTCATCCGTCAGCTCTTTCAGCCCCTTCATCAAAACCGTCTGAACAACTTCAGGAGCCGCCGCCACCAACGATCTGCCCTGGTCCGTCAGGCTCACCTCCACCACCCTGCGATCTTTCGTTGAGTGGGTTCGAACCACCAGCTCTTTTTTCTCAAGCCGGTCAAGAATACCCACAACTGTTGGTGGACGAAGATACATTTTCTGTGCCAGACCGGAGACCCGCATGACTGGTTCCTCGGCCACCAGCTTCAGTGCCCAGAGTTGAGGCCCGGTCAGTCCGGTAGAGTGCTCAGCGATTTTTGAATATTCATTTATGGCCTGGAATATCCGTCGTAAATTGTCAAATACCTTCATTACTGCATCAATCTCCCTTTCCATAACCCCCTCCATTAACTTCATAAACTCATGCTTGACATTTTAGTTAGCATTGCTAATATTTAGCACTAGAATTTAATTGTATTCTATCAACAAGTCAAGATAACAGCAGCTTCCCAGAGAGCCAAAATCAACCGAGAGATGCCTATGCCCATTGATTTCAAACCTTCCAGACAACATCACAGACGACATCGCAGACGGATTACAACGCTCATGCTTTTTATCTGCTTTACAGTAGCAGGGGCATTGTTTGTTGCGCTGAACGGAGGGCAACCGACCGACACAGACAAAAGCTCAGTTCGCGCAAATGACAGCAACAAGACCATACGTGGAGTAATCCAACAGGGAGACACCGTTTCATCCCTTATGGGAGGTTATTTAAGCCCGAAGGAGCTGCACGAGTTAACCCTGAAATGCGAGGAAGTTCATCCCCTCTCCAGAATTTCTACAGGCCAGCCTTTCAAGCTCTCTCTGGAAGAAGGAGTCTTTAAAAAATTCTCATATGACATTGATGACAATGACAAGCTGGTTATTCACGTTGACGATCAAGGTTTTTCTGTATCCAGAGAGCCTATCCAATACCTTGTAGAAAAGGCTGTTGTACATGGCGCGATTACATCCAGCCTGTTTCAAACGGTAGTCGATATCGGCGAAAGTGAAGGATTAGCCACCCAGCTTGCTGACATCTTTGCCTGGGACATCAATTTTTTTCATGACATACGGAAAGGGGACAGCTTTGAAGCCGTTGTGGAGAAGCGATTCCGCAACGGTCACCCCGCAAGTAATGGCCGTTTGCTGGCAGCCAACTTCACCGTACAGGGCAAGAGATACCAGGCTTTCTATTTTCAGGACGGCAAACACCCGCCCGGCTACTATAATCTGGATGGCCGAAGCCTGCGCAAAGCATTTTTGAAAGCTCCTCTTTCTTTCAGCCGCATCTCCTCAGGTTTCAACATGAAACGACGCCATCCCATTACGAAGCGTATCAAAGAACATCCTGCAATTGATTACGCAGCGCCTACCGGCACACCCGTTAAAACCGTCGGCAACGGCATAGTCACCTTTGCAAGTTACCGCAAATATAACGGCAACTACGTCAAGATCAAGCATCCCGGCGGCTGGATGACCATGTACAACCACTTAAGCCGCTTCGGCAAAAAAATTCGCCCCGGTACAAAAGTTACGCAGGGACAAGTTATCGGGTATGTAGGCAGCACAGGGCTGTCCACCGGCCCCCATCTTGACTTCCGCCTGTATAAAAACGGAAAACCGGTTAACCCCCTGACAATCAAGTCGCCTCCTGCAAGACCAATTTCAACTGCCAATATTGCAGAATTCCGGGTAATCACAGCAGAACTCATGGCACTCATGGAAAATCCGCAACCGCAGCAAACGACCAGTACGCAGCGCACTTTGCAAAATTCCTGAAAAGTTGCAGTAGCGACAAGTCGACTGTACTGACACCACCCCACACATGGAGGTCAGATGACAATTTATTCAAAGAATCAGCAGCAGATCGCCCGCAAATTACAGAAAGCTCCGGAACTGTCAAACTGGAAAGACTGGAAATGGCAATTAAAACACTCAATCCATGACATTGATACCTTTGAACGGTTACTGGGAATCGAGCTGCCTCCAGCATTGCGAGAACAGTGCATAACAACCCTCGAAAAATTTCCGCTTGCAGTCACCCCTTACTACCTTTCCTTGATTGATCGTCAATCCTATGCCAATGACCCGGTTTTCAGGCAAGCCTTTCCATCGCCTCAAGAATTGCATTTCGGGCGGTTTGACATGAAAGACCCACTTTCAGAAGATGAAGACAGTCCGGTGCCGGGAATCACTCATCGTTACCCTGACCGGGTACTGTTCCATATCAGCAACGTCTGTGCCATGTATTGCCGTCACTGTACCCGCAAGCGCAAAGTCGGCGATGTGGACTCCATACCGGGACGAGAAGAAATCAACAATGCTCTTGAGTACATCCGCAACAACCCTGTTATCCGTGACGTTTTACTTTCCGGGGGCGATCCGCTGATGCTTTCCGATGATTATCTGGACTGGATACTGGGGGAACTGCGTAGTATTCCTCATATCCAGGTCATACGGATCGGCAGCCGGATACCGGTGGTGCTACCCTACCGGATTACCGACAATCTGGTGGCTGTGCTAAAAAAACACCACCCGCTCTGGCTTAACACACACTTCAATCATCCACGCGAGATCACAACTTCGGCTAAGGCAGCGTTGGCAAAACTGGCTGATGCCGGCATACCCCTTGGAAACCAGACTGTCTTGCTGGCTGGAGTTAATGACTGTCCACTTATAATCAAAACACTGATTCAGCGTCTGGTAGAGAATCGGGTGCGGCCCTACTACCTGTACCAATGCGATCTTTCCGAAGGTCTGACCCATTTCCGCACCCCGGTAGGCAAAGGGATGGAGATCATGGAAAGCCTGATCGGTCACACCAGCGGTTTTGCTGTTCCCACTTATGTAATTGATGCCCCCGGCGGAGGCGGAAAAATTCCGGTTATGCCCAACTACCTGATCACGCTGGCCACCAACAAAGTGGTGCTTCGCAACTATGAAGGGGTTATCACCACCTATCAGGAGCCGGAAAGCTATGAACCGGTGTTTTGTGATCGCAATTGCGCCGAATGCCGCCTGGACCTGAACCTGGCAGGAGATGCAGAATACGAAGCAACCGGCATAGAGCGCCTTTTATCCGACTATGACGACACCATTTCTTTAACACCTGAAGATAACGACCGAATGAAGCGGAGGACCAATGACTGACCAGATCAAAAAAATTGGCGACTCAATCGTACAACATGGTCCAGCCAACAACCGGGCCTACCTGATGAAACTGGCCACGCAAGACTTTCCCGGTATAATTGGTCAGCTTGAGCGCCTGGCAGCTGACCACGGATACACAAAAATATTTGCCAAAGTACCGGGCATGGCGCTGAAACAGTTTTTGGATAACGGTTACGAGCTTGAAGCAGCCATTCCCGGTTTTTATCCTGAAGATGACTGCTACTTTCTCGGCAAATACTACTGTCAAAACAGGAAACAGGAACTTGAATACAAGCAGGTCCGCACTGTGTTGGCAACTGCACAGCAACAACGTCTGGCTGGCAAGCAACAACTGCCTGAAGGATTTACCTGCCGGATGGCAGAAGCGAGTGATGCGCAGGCGATGGCGTGCGTCTACCGCACCGTATTTGCCAGTTACCCTTTTCCGATCTTTAATCCTGAGTATTTGAAGAAAATAATGGGTACCACAGTATTTTTCGGTGTTTGGGAGGAACACAAGCTTGTTGCGCTTGCTTCGGCAGAGATGGACGAAAGCTCAAAATCAGTTGAGATGACTGATTTTGCCACCCTTACCGCCTGTCGCGGTCACGGCCTGGCTCTCTACCTGTTGCAACAAATGGAAGAAGAGATGAAA